>JBHICG010000067.1:0-18550 GCA_046759445.1 Candidatus Scalinduaceae bacterium | reverse complement strand
AACCTTTGATAGTCTCACTGGTAAAACCAGTGGCTTACCTATCAATGAGTTACGATTTGCCCCCCCCCCTTAGAAAGAGAATTATCGAGGGTACCTAAAAACGGTATATATTTAATTCGCATGAAAATTAGTAACTTCTAACGGGTTTTACTGCACAGTTAGTACTATCCCTTGTGGGGGAGTTGGCGGGGTAGTGTCGGGCGCTGAACCCGTTCCTTGCCCTACTATTATAACCGTATACATGCTATTTCCACCACCTTCATTTCCGCCAAGTGTGATTGTACTTGTCGTGAAATCTTTCTTCCAAATACTGTGTGTCCGAGCCGCTATCACAAGATCATCACCAGTATCAGTGAAGGACGTCATCCAGGAGGGTTTTGTGGTGATACGGTCGTCATGAGCGATATACACAGTTACATCTTGATTCACTTCAAATGTAATAAACGAAGAGCTGGTTGATGCTTTGTCGCCATTGGCAGTCTTGATGTATATGGCTCCTTCTATTAGAGTAGGTACATTACTATATGTATATGTTCGGTCAATGTAGACAAGTTCTCCATTGTGGATTCCACTCTGGACAACCTCATATGGCTTACCACTGGCTACGGTTAGGTTACTTATTATTAATTGAGCTATAAACGTATAGTTCTCCGTGGTATTGGGAGCAATTACATTGGGGATGCTTGCTCGGTCTTTTACGTTGTTGATGATTAATGTATAAGAAAGACCCTCTGTGTGCGGACTTGTAGTTAGAGTTACGGTTTTTAAATCTGAACCCAATGAAGCACTTGAGACCGTGATTCCATTGTTAACGTTGTAGTTTGATATGTTTGTTGCACTTGAGAGCTCTACAGGCTCACTGAATACCACGACAATCTGGGTCGAAACACCACCTGCACTGACAGAGATTACCGTCGGCGGAGTAGTATCAAATTCGGAAGTTGTTGCCGTTGCTTGATTACTTTGCGCTGACTCATTTCCTGCAGAATCGTAGGCAGAGACGGTATAAATATAGGTAGTTGACGGACCTAATCCTGTGTCTTGATATGAGGTACTGGTAACATTAGCAATTTGAACCCCATCTCTATATATCCTATAACCTGTTACTCCTACATTGTCCGTTGAAGCATTCCAGGAGAGATCAATTTGTGATGTTGAGACGACTGTCGCCTGAAGGCTGGTTGGTGTTGAAGGTGAAATAATATCTACATCAATAACAGTTATCATAACATCCTGTGAATCTGTTAATGAGCCATCACTTACCGTAACTGTTACTGTATGAGTGCCTGCATCAGTAAAATTTGTTGTGTAACTTGCAGAAGTCATCCAGCCAGAATAAGTATATGTCAGTGGATCTCCATCTGGATCAGTGGCTGTAGGATTAAGGGTTATAGTATCACCTTCATTGACTGTAATGTTTGATATCTGATTAAGTACTGGTGCACGATTAGTGTTAACTACCATTATCGTAACATCCTGTGAATCTGTTAATGAGCCATCACTTACCGTAACTGTTACTGTATGAGTGCCTGCATCATTAAAATTTGTTGTGTAACTTGCTGAAGTCATCCAGCCAGAATATGTATACGTCAGAGGGTCTCCATCTGGATCAGTGGCTGTAGGATTAAGGGTTAGGGTAACACCCTCATTGACTGTAATGTTTAATATCGGATCAAGCACTGGTGCACGATTGACGTTAACTACCGTTATCGTTATACTCTCTGAATCAATATCTTTGCCATCACTTACTTGAAAAACTATATTAGAGTAAGTTCCTGCTTGACTGTATGTTGGTGTCCATGAGAAGGTCTTGGTGCTTCCATTAAAGATTGCTCCAGAGGGGAGATTGCTGGCCGTAAAACTCAGGGTTTCACCATCAAGATCAGTAGCAGAAATTGTAAAACTTAATGTTTGGACTTCGCTAACTGATTTATTGCCAATAGGAGATAATACAGGAGGATTGTTAGTAGGCAAAAGAAAGGTGGTTGCAGAAGTTGTATACGATTGTCCAGATTCATTCCCTGCCGCATCATAAGCAGAGACGGAGTAAGTATATGTTGTTGATGGACTTAATCCTGTATCTTGAAAGGTTGTGTTTGCAGTAGTGGTAATTTGAGTACCATCTCTGTATATCTTGTAACCTGTTACTCCTACATTATCAGTTGACGCATTCCAGGAAAGATCGATTTGGGATACGGAAATAGCTGTCGCCTGGAGGTTAGTTGGTGTTGAAGGTAGTGTGGTATCTGGAACATTGTAACTTATCTCCGCAGAGTAATTACTTTCATTGCCGGAAAAATCGTATGCAGTTGCTGCAATATAATAAGTTACACCGCTTACAAGGCCCGTAAGTGTATAACTTGTTTGGTTACCAACATCAACACTGGAATCATAGTTCCTACTCGAAAATCCATAATAAAGCTTGTAACCAGCAAGATCACTTTCACTGTTGGGATTCCACACTAAACTAACTTGAGCTGCATAAATATTAATATTGGTAAAAAATAATATTAAACTTAATACTACAAGAGAAATGATGTTCGAAGGAAGGAAACAAGATAATCGGATTCTTTTTATTTGTGATATAACATTTTGATGTAGCATTTAACACCTTCATTAATTAGCCGTGCAAAGCACAGCACATAGGAGGTGCTGGATTTGCCTGGCAACATGCAACCATATCCTCATAAACGGGATTTAGGTCAGTGGTTTTGCGTCCCACTCTTTCGAGCGGTTTGCCTTTTTCAGGTTTTAACTCAAAAAAAAAGACCGAATTAGCATAGATTAGAAATTCCAATCAGAACTTCCAATCATAACACCAATTCGGCCTTAAGTACTTTGCTTTAATAGCCTAATTTATATTAAATTTGTGATTACATAATTAGTAACAAATTATTATTTTAATCTTCGTCTTTTTCGTATTTCCTTCTTCTCCAATCTTTAGAATCAACTATTTTCCCCTTCTCGATCTTACATTCAAGTCCTCCGTAGTATTCATTTTCAACATATTTCTTCAAAATATCCATAAATTTGTTAAATCTAACCCATTTTGATTCTCTAGTTTTTAATTTGTCAATAATCTTGATTCTTGCTACAGGCTTTTCTTCTCTTGTAGTACGTTGGTTAAACTTCATATCTTTACTTCTCTTGGCTAGAAACTCCCTAATTTCTCTGTATAATTTCAGATAATCACTTAACTTTCAATATCTCTTTAGCTTTAGTAAACATTATACCAAGATATTATATTAAGCTTAAAATCTCTGTAACATTCTAATACAGATGGTAAATATAAATTTTTGTGCGTTCTATCTGTTTGTATTTGATATGTATTATTGTTCTAAAATAGACAACTGGATTAAAATAGGACATTTGTTCTTGATCCAGTTCTCTGAATTGTCTTAAGCAAGGTTTCCTCCCTTTCAGGAAGATTTTAGTGTTTATTTTCGCCTTGCTGATACTATTCGTTTTTTTTTCTGTAAATCTTTAATTATTTCAATATTCTCGAAATGCCCTTCCCTTTCAACAAGCTTTGTAACTGCATTAGCCTGCGTTTCTCCAATTTCCATAATTAAGAGACCTTTTGGCCTTAACCACTCGGGAGCTTTTCTGATTATGCGTTTGTAGAAAAATAATCCATCTTTTCCTCCGACCAGCGCCTCACGAGGTTCGTGGTCTTTTATTTCAGGTTCCAATCCATTCCACTCCGACTCTCTGACATAAGGTGGATTTGAAACAATAAAGTCGACATTTCCCTTTTTAATATTTTCGTCAAATGCATCAAAGAGATTTCCGTGAAAAAGATGAACTCTTTCTATGACATTGTGTCTTTTAACATTTGTGATTGCTATTTCAAGTGCTTCTTTTGATGTATCACTTGCATATACTTGTGCATTTTGCAGGTTGGTGGCTAGTGCTATGGCTATATTCCCGCAACCAACACATAAGTCGATAATGGTAATTTTCTTATCAGAAAATATTCTATTCTTTGACTTGTCTAAAACGGTTTCTACAAGTATCTCGGTTTCTTGCCTTGGGATCAAGGTGCGTTTATCTACAACAAAATCAAGTGACATAAATTCCACATGTCCTGTGATGTATTGCAGGGGAATATGTCTTGCTCTTTTGTTGATCAGTCTTTCATATTTGCTGACGTTTTCATCTTTGATAATCTTATCAGGATTTGCATAAAGTTTTATCTTTTCACATTTTAACACATGGACTAGTAGAGTATCCGCGTTTATGTCAGCGGATTCGATATTAGATTTCTTTAAGGTATCAACGGCCCATTTTAGTAAATTACGAATCGTATTTGTCTCTTGAATGTTTACCATGACCTTAGTATTACGGCAGGATAATGTGAAATGATGAGATGGGTTTAAGGGATTTGTTAAATGTGGAAATTATAGTGTGGCAGCTAGTTCCTTAATCTTCTCTTCTTTTCCATAATTGGACATTGCCTCAATCAATTCATCTATCTCACCAAGCATTATTTTTTCCAGACTATATAAATTGAGGTTTAATCGGTGATCGGTAACCCTGTTTTGCGGATAATTATATGTACGGATCTTTTCACTTCTATCACCGGTTCCAATCTGAGTACGGCGAGTCTTATCACGTTCGTTCTTGTTTTGATCCTGTAAAAAACTATAAAGGCGACTCCGCAAAATACGCATTGCCTTCGCACGGTTTCTATGTTGTGATTTTTCGTCCATACATTTGACGATAAGGCCAGTTGATAAATGCGTAATCCTGACTGCAGAACTGGTTTTATTAACTTTTTGTCCGCCAGGGCCAGAAGCGCGAAATGTATCAACTAAAACATCCTTAGGATCAATTTTTATTTCTACCTCTTCGACCTCTGGCAAGACAGCCACTGTTGCCGCTGAGGTATGTATCCTTCCACTTGTTTCTGTAGCAGGGACTCTCTGTACGCGATGAGTGCCACTTTCATAACGCAGTTTTTGATAAACTGAGCGGCCTTCAACAGAAAAGATTATTTCTTTAAATCCTCCCATTTCCGTTCGGTTACAGTCTAATATTTCCGTTCGCCAGTTTTGACTCTCAGCGTACTTTGTGTACATCCTGAAAAGATTAGCAGCAAAGAGCGCAGCTTCATCACCACCAGTTCCTGCGCGAATTTCCATTATAGCATTCTTATCAGAGCCCTCACCTTCTGTGAAAAAGCATCCCTTAATATCTTCAAATAGTTCGGATTCTTTTTTTTCAAGATTATTTAGTTCTTCCTCGGCCAATTTGTGTAAATCTAAATCGCCATTATTTTCAGAAAGGATGGTCTTTGTTTCTTCTTTTTGTTTAAGTGTTTTGTCCAATTGAAGGTATTTACTAGCGAACTTCGAGAGTCTACCATGTTCTTTAACATAGGATGTATATTTGATATTGTCTGATATAACCTCTGGATCTGATAGGAGGCCTTCTAGTTCGTTATAACGTTCAAACATTCCTTTTAATTTATTCAATATTTTCTCATTAATCTGCACTGCTTATCTCCGTTTATTTTATTGTCTCATTGGTTTTTTGAACCTCTGTATCATTATTTACACCTGTGTTCTCTTTTTTCAATGATTTATCAGTCCAGTCAAATTTTTTGGTAAATCTTTCTACCCTTCCTGCACTATCTACAAATTTCTGCTTTCCTGTGTAAAATGGATGGCACTTTGAACAAATTTCTACTACTATTTTACTTTTTACAGAACGTGTCTTAAATGTTTCCCCACACCCACAGACAACAGTTGTTTCCACAAATTTTGGATGTATTCCTTGTTTCATTATTAGTCTCCCTTATTTAACAGCATAAATATTTCTAAACATTAGCTATATTCTATCTTTTAGATAGAATAATGCAAGTATTCTCATAATTAGTATCTGTTGCGGCAAGCTTAATTTCCCAAAAATGTCATTGGCAATTCCGCAACAGCAGAATTGCAGGTGACAAAAAAGTGTTTTAGCAACAGCTAATTAATTTATATTATCAAACTACCTTAATAGCTGCAACAAAAAATACATAAACTGGTGATCTATAACAGCTTAATTTATATTTGACACGAATAGTTTAAGCTGTTAATCTCTTTGTGTTTATTGGCAGGATGTGAAATTAAGAGTTGTCTGAATATTATACGGTTTTTCTATAAATATTTTTTAAATATTAGAAACTGTTACGGATTATGAAACTTGCCAAGGATGACATTGTAAAGTATCGAAACGATGTGCTTGAACTTGGATATTCTTTCTTTAAGTCAAAGGTATTATTAACGGCTACAAGACTAGATATATTTAATGTTATTGGTGATTCTGTGCTATCTGCTAATGATGTTGCAACGAAAATATGTTCTGACATGATTGCAACAGAAATATTTCTGGATGCTATGGTTAGTCTGGGTTTGCTTAAAAAGGAAAATAATCAGTATTTTAATACGCAAGAAGGAAAAGAGGTATTTATTAGTGGTAAAGAAACGTATTTAGGAGACATTATCATTCTACAAGATGTTATGTGGAATAGTTGGAGCAAGTTAACTGAATCAATAATTTCTGGCAGGCCGATGCGAAAACCAGATATGTTTCAAGAAGATAAGGAAGAAACAAGAAACTTTATCTTAGCTATGCATAATACGGCCATTACTATTGCGCCTATATTGTCAAAAATAATCGACTTAACTGATTGTAAAACATTAATTGATCTTGGCGGGGGACCCGGCACTTATTCAGTTTTCTTTTGTAAAGCAAATTACGATCTTGAAGCGACTATTTTAGATTTACCTGGTACTCTGGAGATTACAAAAGAATTGATTTCTAACTTCAATATGACACATAGAATAAAGTTGATGAAAGGTGACTTTAACAAAGAAATAGAAGGAAAATATGATGCCGCATTTCTTTCTAACATTATTCACTGCGAAGGTGAAAAACAGAACATTGCATTAATAAAAAAAATATATGATGCATTAAACAATGATGGCCGGATAATTATTCAAGACTTTATTTTGGATAACAACAAGACTTCTCCTGCATTTCCAGCTCTGTTTTCTCTTAATATGCTTTTGTTTACAGAAAATGGAAGATCTTACTCTTTTAAAGAAATTGAATATTGGCTTAAAAAAGCAGGATTTCATGACCTGACCAAAATGGAAATACAACTACCCAGATCCATTTCTGTTATCATAGGAAGAAAATAATATGTCTGATAATTTAGTAAATATTTTATCAACTATTGGCAGACCAAACGTCCTCTTAATAGGAGACTTTATGCTGGATAAGTATGTCTGGGGAGAAGTCAAACGTATATCACAGGAAGCCCCAATACCCGTCATAAACGTAACATCAGAAGAAGTAAGGCCAGGTGGGGCTGGAAGTGTTGCAAACAACCTTGCACATCTTGGCTCCAATGTATATTGCTGTGGTATTGTAGGCAACGATGCTGAAGGTAAACGGCTATTGAAGCGTTTAAATGATTTAAGTCTGGAAACAGATGGCATAATAGAGGATGGTACCAGGCATACTACAGTAAAGGTCAGAATGATGGGACATCTACAATCGGCCGGCAGAGGTGTTCAACAACTTTTAAGAATTGATTATGAAAAGACTGATGATATGCAAGGAAAAATACAGGAAGAGATTATCAGTAAGATTAAAAGAAATGTTCAATATAATGATATTATATTACTGTCAGATATGAGCAAAGGAGCAATATCTAAGCAAATTATGGAAACTACCATTAATATAGGTAAGGAACAAAATATATCAGTTATTGTGGATCCCAGGTATGGTGATGATTACAGTATTTATAAAGGTGCGACTGCTATAACGCCCAATCGATATGAAGCAGAACTATCAACGGGGATCAAGATAACTGGAATTGAAAGTATGAAAGCTGCTGGCAAGAAATTGCTAGAAAGCCTCTCACTTGAATATGTAATTATAACAGTCGATAAAGACGGGATATTCTTATTCAATAAAAATAATGAATACAAGCTAATCTCTACCACACCCAAGGATGTTTATGATGTTAGTGGTGCAGGGGACATGATTTTGAGTGTTCTTGGATTTGTGCTGGCAGGCGGATACAGTTATGAGGATGCAGCTTCGATTGCAAATATTGCGGCAGGTATTGAGGTTGAAAAGATAGGTGCAGTACCTGTTAGTAAGAGTGAAATACTAAGTGAACTCATGGGAGGAGTAAATCCACTTTATTCCAAGATAAAAGTTTTAGATGAATTAGAAAGGATACTAGATAAACACAGAAGAAATAGCGAAAAAATTGTCTTTACTAATGGATGTTTTGACATTCTTCACATAGGCCATGTAGAATATCTTAAATTCTCAAGGAATCGGGGTGATGTATTGGTGGTTGGATTGAATACTGATAAATCTATCAGGGAGCAAAAGGGACATAACAGACCTTTTGTTGCTGAAGATGAAAGGTCTAGATTAGTTTCAGCATTAGAAGATGTAAGTTATGTTGTGCTTTTTGACGAACTTACTCCTGAAAAACTTATTAGAAAGATTAAGCCGGATGTCCTCGTAAAAGGGGAAGACTGGCGAGAAAAAGGAGTAGTCGGTCATGAGTTTGTTGAATCTTATGGAGGAAAAGTATTATTGGCACCACTCTTGAAGGGCGTTTCTACAACAGATATTGTTTCAAAGATAATGGAACGAAACAGATAATATTATCAGCTATGCATATAAAGTAAAAATGAAAAATGAGATTGAAAAATCTTTAAATGAAAGCATAAGGGTAAAATCAGAACTTCTTTCTAATAGTGTGGAAATTATTAGCGAGATTGCTGCCATATCCATAAATGCGCTCAGTGCCGGTCATTCCTTGTACTTAATTGGTAATGGCGGTAGTGCTGCCGATGCCCAACATATTTCCGGAGAGCTTGTTGGCAGATATAAAAAGGACAGAAAAGCCCTACCCGTTATTGCCTTAACTACTGATACATCTGTGTTAACTGCTATATCTAATGATTATGGATACGATCTTTGTTTTGAGAGACAGGTAGAAGCTTTTGTCAAGAAGGGGGATGTTGTTTTTGGTTTGAGTACAAGCGGCAACTCAAAAAATATTATAAATGCCATAAAGTTAGCAAAAAAGATAGGTGCTAAGACGGTAGGCCTTACGGGAAGAGAAGGTGGAGAGCTTAAGGCCTTTGTGGATATATGCCTTATGGTTCCATCCACAGATGTCCCTCATATACAGGAATGCCATATAACTGTTGGACATATTCTATGTTCTATAATAGAAAAAGATTTATTTGGTTTCGTCTGTGAGCCAGGATAGATATTTTTCTGACCCTTCTATTATGGGAAAGGCTATTACTTCCGGAACCTCATAGCTGTGAAGTTCATTTACCCTCGCCTCGATTTGTTTAAATAGTCTTTTTCTTGTTTTTAATATTATCAAGGCTTCTTTGTCATCACATATTTTGCCCTTCCAGCGATATATGGAGCGTATGGTTGATATGATATTAGAACATGCTACTAATTTTTCTTCTACTAATGTACGTCCTATTTTTTTTGCTTCATTTATTGAACCCGCGGTAATAAAAATTACTATATAGTTGGACATTCTTATTCTATATAAAACCGCTGCAAAAACACCTCAAAGATATTATTAAATCCAAAACCTAACACAGATTAACATTTTACAGGTAAATATAAAAAACCAGCATGTAATATAAAGGGCTGGCTCTTTACTGTTGGTTCCAATTGGCCACTTGGAACCTGGAGTTCTTATGGAGCCCCTTAGTCTTGTGCCCGTTGCCTTTATATTATTCCATGCTGGGTTTTTTAACATTGCATTTCTAAATTTATTATATAACAATAAATTTGGTTGGCAACATGAATTTATTATTTAATTTACTTTAAAAATTCGTACGTTAATTGCTTCATCTAAATAGATTAAGCAATAGTATGTGTTAAACTTGATAGACTCAAAAAATGAAAGATATATTAAACGAATTGAAAGATCTGAAGAAAACGGGCCTTTATAGAGACCTTAACCTAATAGAGGGTGCACAAGGACCTCATGTAAAAATTAAGGGGAAACCGTATATATCATTTTGCTCAAATAACTACCTTGGTCTTGCAAATCATCCAATAGTTTTAAGAGCCGTTAAAGATGCTGTAAATAAATATGGATGGGGATCAGGAGCCTCAAGGTTAATTTCTGGAAACATGGAATTACACGAAGTACTTGAGAGTGAAATATCAAAATTTAAAAAGAAAGAATCTTCCATTGTCTTTCCAACTGGCTACATGGCAAACGTTGGTACAATATGTTCATTGGTATCAAGTGGAGATATAGTTATTTCTGACAAACTTAATCATGCAAGTATAATAGACGGTTGTCGATTGTCTGGGGCAACCTTTAGGGTTTATCCACATCGTGACGTGTTGAAGCTTGAAAATATACTAAAGAAGTCTACAGGATACCGTCGCAAGTTGATTATTACAGATACGGTCTTCAGTATGGATGGTGATCTGGCGCCTCTTCCTGATATTGTAAAGACCGCTCATAAATATAATGCAATGGTTATGGTTGATGAGGCGCATGGTACGGGAGTATTTGGAAATAGCGGTATGGGGGTTATTGAGCATTTTAAGCTTGTTGAAGAAGTAAATATTGTCATGGGAACCTTAAGCAAAGCAATAGGAAGTCTGGGTGGATTTGTCTCAGGGAATAAAGACCTGATTAATTATCTCAGAAATAAAGCAAGAACATTCATATATACTACGGCGCTTCCACCTGCCGTATGTGCTGCATCCATTGCGGGGATCAGGTTAATTAGAAAAGATCATACACTTCGAGAGTCACTCTGGCGTAATGTACGTTATTTGAAGGAAAAACTTAAATTATTAAATCTTGAGGTAATATCTTCGGAAAGTCCGATCATACCAATAATGATTGGAAATGCTACAAAGGCAGTGGATGTAACAAGATTTCTATTTGAGAGGGGGCTCTTAATCCCTGCCATACGTCCACCCACTGTTCCAGAAGGTTCGAGTCGCCTCAGAGTTACTGTTATGGCAACACATAATAAAAACGATATAGAAAAGCTAATTGATGCGTTAGGAACAGACCAATATCCTTAATAGGCGACCCGCATTAGAGTCATACTTGACTTACCAACTTTTATTGATAATATCTAGATAACGAATTTATGGTTGAAACATAATTTATCATATAACTTTCCGTTTGGTGTAATGGATATATCAAGAGATTAAGATATGAAAAATAATTTGTTTAACACGTTTCATACCTATCTTATAACCTTTCAATATTTAATAAAGAAACTTCGTGAAAACGAAAAAGGAAGGAAAGAACAACACGATTATAATATTATAACAAGTGAGATTGAAAAGGTACGGTTTCTTGTTAAGAAGGCGGAGAGTAAAAAAGAGTTTGAAGACTTAATTGGAGCTACTAAACATGAGTTCTCTGATTATGATGAAAGGAAGAATAATAAGCAACCGATAAGAATAGCCATCCATAATTTCTTCCGCAATTCGGGATGTTATTTGGAAATATTCAATGGTAAGAATTTAAATTATAAAAAACTATTTCACTCATATTGGGAGGAATTCCAAAGTCAAAACTACAAGACAAAATTATTTGCAATGATGGAATATATTGATTTTTCAGAGAAACTTATAGAATTTAATTCATTTCAAATCAGGAAATTTTCTATAGACGAAATAATAACTATTCTAAGAAATGAAATTAATGAAATCTTCTATCCGAGGTGTTATTATGATACAAAAGAATTGAATATATTAAAGAACTATTGGTTTATTTATCTGGAAGCACCACAGAGTGAATTGAGACTAAGCCGGAAGATTCATGCTACTGATGTTACATCGGTTATAGAAAAATATACTGAATATCCAAAACCATTAGAATCCGTTCTAAAATGCCTTACCATATTTGACTGGAAACAAAATTTCAACCAACAGGTAACAAAATTGCATGATTTTACATTCAATATCCCTTTGATCCTACAAATAGACGAAAGCCTTTTAGCCTCACCAAAAATGGTACCTAATCTACCGTTTTTAGAAACATTTCTTGATGAGGGTCCGATAAAACAAGAGCTAGTCGAGAAGCCGGTTGTAAGGTTTTGTTTTGATGCCCCGGAAACTACACAGTTCAAGAAATTTATAAATGATGCCAGAAATTTTATAGTCAATCTCAAAATTGAAGATAACGAGTGGAAATTCTTGGAAATCGCACAATGCTATCTCATAAAGGCATTCTTTTCTGAGGGGTTGGACCAATTTATGTGGCATATTACCGTGATAGAAGCCTTGCTCTGTGAAGACGGAAGAGGAACAAAAAAAGGTGTGACTACACGCATTGGCGCTATCTTGGGTGAAGCTGAGGAAAAAATATTTGATGAATTATATAATTTACAATATGATTTGCTGCATGGCAATAATATTAGCAAAAAATCATATACTAACCATGCGTATATTGTCCGTAAACTGGCTGTGAAAATAATCTGCTGGTTCCTGCACTATCTTGATAGTATTCAGACTAGCATTATTCAGGGTAAAACGAAAAAACAAATTCCCAATCATAAAGAGCTGCTTATATTAATTGACCATGTTGATCATGCTCATAGTTGTAAATCTAATTTCATATCCTTAATAGATAGCATGCCAAAAGGATTTCCTCATGTACCAGAATGGATAGAATATTGAAATAAATCTCAACTGGTTCATATAACAAGATACAAAATGCACACTGCCGCAATCATAATAAAATGATATATAATCTCAATACTGGAAATGAACAATATTTTGCAAATTTGATAATAGCGTTTATAATCGAACAACGTAATTATGACTAAAAATTAAATATGCGTAAGATTATTACTATAGCTTTAATTTTATTCTCAAAGTTTATATTTTATAATGTAGTTTACGGCCATGATGAATTTAAAAAAAATGTCCTTACTATTGGTAAGGCTACTGATAAGGTAATCAAGGAACAGAAATACCTTGAACCCATCATAACCTATCTATCAACAAAGCTTAAAGACGTGGGTATCGAACAAGGAGAAGTGGTACTTGCTGGTAATAATAAGGAAGTCATTGAGTATTTAAAAAAAGAAAACCTCGACATCATCCTAGAGACACCGTTTTCAGCATACTTATACAAAATTAAGGCAAATGCCACCCCGATTCTTTCGGCCTGGAGAAAAGACGTAGGAGAGTATAACAGCATTGTCTTTACCAGAAAAGATAGCGAAATACACAGATTGGAAGATTTGAATGGAAGGCTTATTGCTTTTGAAGACCCTGGTTCCACCTCAGCCTACTTTCTTCCAAAGTTCTCAATGATGAAAGAAGGTTATGATTTGATCGAGATTGATTCATTAAATTCTCCTGTACCGAAAGATAAGATAGGTTATGTTTTTCTTGGATCAGAATTGAACATCTCCAATTGGGTATTCTTTAATAAGGTTGACGCAGGAGCTTTGAGCAGCTCAGATTGGACAGACCATAAAGATAATCCTGCAATTTACAGGAAGGAGTTTGAGGTTATTTATGAAACCATGAAGGTGCCAAGGATGTTAGTAATAGTCAGAGAAGGATTAGATAAGAAGCTGGTGAAGAGGATTAAGGAAGAGTTGCTCAAAATGGATAAGAGTGAGGAGGGTAGGAAAAGTCTTGAGCCGTTCAAGATAAATAAATTCGTTGAATTGACAAATGATGTTTTAAAACCAGTTGAAGCTATGCTAACGCATACGTCTGTAAAGGAGGAGCTTTATTAAGAATGTTATTATTTAGGAGCATCAGGGCAAAATTCATTTTATTCATAATTTTGTCAATCTTAATGCCGGTTGGAATGTTTTTTTGCGTCGTAATAAGCCTTCACCGTCAGAATCTCGCTAAAGTAGAGTATGTTAACAAGTCTCTTATGGCTAATGCCTTACAGAATGAATGGGAAGAGAAGGTAAAGTCATTAGCAAATTTGTTAGCCAGAAAATATGTTCAGCATATACATGATTTTGACATTTATGAAATGAAATATCTTGCAGACTTAGCCATGGAAGGGAAAGGTATTAGTTATGTCTATGTTCAGGATGAAAAGGGAAGGGTCATTGTTGACGCTACTAAAGGCGCTAAATTTCTTGGGAATGTGCTCACCGATGAAACGACAAGGAAGGCTCTTACTGCAAAAGCTTTAATAATACAAAGAC
Organism: Candidatus Scalinduaceae bacterium; assembly: GCA_046759445.1. GTDB lineage: Bacteria > Planctomycetota > Brocadiia > Brocadiales > Scalinduaceae > Scalindua_A. The sequence goes on along the minus strand of JBHICG010000067.1, from coordinate 4,328 downwards.
AAAACGAAATTGTTGATGTAGCTGCACCTATTTTGGTAGGAGCTAAGAGATATGGTATTGTACGTATCGGTTTTTCTCTAGATAGAATTAAAAAAGCAACTGACACAATGACCAGAAAGATTGGTGATGGTATAGACAATGCAGTTGCAGGGATATCTAGGAATATGTTATTTTTACTGCCTGCAATCTTGATTCCATCCATGTTGGTTGGATGGTTTTTTGTGCACAAGATAGTTTCACCAATTAAAAAACTAGTTCTAGGAACGGAAAGGGTATCTAAAGGGAATCTCACTTACCGAATTGACTCAAAATCAAAAGACGAAATAGGTCAGCTCGCTATTTCCTTTAATGATATGACATCTCAATTAGGAGAATCAAAGAGACAACTACAGGATTATGCACTTAATCTGGAGAAAAAGGTTGATGAGAAAACAAATGAATTAGAGAAGATAAATAATGAATTACGGGATTTTGTTTATATAATCTCACATGATTTAAAAGAGCCTTTGTTTACAATTATGGGTTATACATCGAGATTATCGAAGGCTTATGAGGACACATTTGATACAAAGGGAATGTCATATATTGATAGGATCAAAGCAAATGCAGAAAGATTGAATCAAAGAATTAGTGAGATTATGGAAGTCGTAAGGATTGGGAGAGTTAAACATAATTTTGAAAATATCGATAGCAGAGTTATAGTCAAGGATGTGGTAACAACTCTTGAAAACAAGATAGAGACAAATAAAATTAATGTCATAATCCAGGATAATTTACCAATGGTATTCTGTGAAGAAAGAAGGATGTATGACGTATTTTCAAATTTAGTTACAAACGCTATTAAATTCATGGGTGATAGTAATCAGAGAGAAATTAGGATTGGATGTAATAAAAACGGAGATTATTATGAATTTGTTGTTGAGGATACTGGTATTGGTATTCAAGCTGAATCCCATGAACAGATTTTTAAGATATTCAGGAGACTTAAGGATATAGAGGCAGAGGGGACCGGTGTTGGATTGGCTATAGTAAAAAAGATTGTTGAATTACACAAAGGAAAGATATGGGTTGAAAGTCCTGTCAAAGATGGAAGAGGCACAAGGTTTTGTTTTATGATACCAGTATAAAAATTGGGTAATTAGTATATGTTGCGGAAACACTATATTGTCGCCCTGAACTTGTTTTCAGGGTCTCTTAACATCTATATAGATTCTGAAATCAGAGATCCTGTCCTGAAACTAATTCAGGATCATTCAGGACTTGGTTCAGGTGTGATTCTACTCAGCGAGTAGAATCACTTAAGCAATTCTGCTGTTGCGGAATTGCCAATGACATTTTTGGGCATTTAAGCTTTCCGCAACATATACTAATTAACGTGTTTTGGTGATATATCTCCATAACAATAGCGCTAGAGCTGCAAAAATTGTCAATGAAGTAATATTGTTAAATAATCCCATCCATTTGTAGCCTAACTCAAGTGCTTCAATTAATGTCTTGCTGTATGAAGCCAGCAAAGCCAATCCAACACCAACAAGTGCGCTACCGGCTATTAAGCCTGAACTAAATAAGATTCCATTTTCGCGCCTAATCTTTAATAAACTGCCGTCGAAATTCTTCTCTGTTATGTATCTAAGCACACCACCTACTATTATGGGTGTAGTTAGATAGAGGGGAAGATAGACGCCTACTGCAAAAGGAAGCGAACGAACGCCTATTAGTTCTACAATAGCTGCCAGGAAAATACCAATAATTACAAAATGCCATGGAAGTTCTCCCGTAATTACGCCCTTGACTATCAGAGACATTAATGTCGCTTGAGGTGCAGGCAGGTCTTCAGAACCGATTCCCACTCCTTTATGAAGTCTTAATACCACCCATCCTACAAATATTGCCGACGTTAATACACCAATGAACTCACCAATCTGTTGTTTCCAGGGTGTTGCTCCTATGAGAAAGCCGGTTTTTAGGTCCTGTGAGGTATCTCCTGCAATTGCTATCGATATACAAACAACTGCACCAACGCTTAAGGCTATTATCATGTGAGCATCTGAAGTCCATCCCATCATAGCAAAAATTAAGCTCGTTAATAGGAGTGTCGTAATCGTCATTCCTGAAACTGGATTTGATGATGAGCCTATAAGGCCGACAATTCGTGAGGATACCGTAACGAAAAAAAATGAAAATATAACCATTAGAAGTGCGACGAGTAGATTAGAAGCTATTGGTATCTCAGTAGCTGTCCAAAATGAAAGAACCAACCAGAGGAAAAGAGCCAGAACTGCAGCACCAGCAATTACAATCAGCATTGATAAATCTCTGGTAGTTCTTGGCCGAGTTTCTTTAACGTTATTTATTTTCAAGATGCTCGTTAAACCAGTATTAAATGTCTCCAGAATGGTTGGTACTGCCCGAATCAGTGTTATTAAGCCGCCAAATGCTACCGCACCAGCGCCAATATATCTTATATAATAATGCCATACTTCCTTTGCGCTCATCTGAGATATCAATGTCTCTGCTGGAAAGATTGGACTGGTAACGTTTTCGCCAATTGCCTTAATTAGGGGTATTATTACGAGCCATGCGAGTGCGCCTCCACTTAACATAATAGCCGATATCCAAGGTCCGATAATGTATCCCACTCCCAGTAAGGCAGGTGTTATTTCTCCACTTAATTTGGCTCCTTTGTAGAAAGGAATATCCCATGATGGCCTGAAATTCCAGAGCTTAAGACCATTCATCAAAAACTCATAAAGACTACCTATGCCCAGACCCGTAAATACTGTCTTTGCTTCTGCCCCTCCTTTATCACCGGCTACTAATACCTCTGCACAGGCTGTGCCTTCAGGATAAGGCAACTGTCCATGTTGTCTTGATATAAGCAAACTTCTTAAGGGTATCATAAAAAGTACACCCAACCACCCGCCAAGAAGAGAGAATATGAATATCTTGGCCAATTCAGGCTTCATCCCCCAGATGATAAGAGCAGGAAACGTGAATATAACACCCGCTGCCAGTGACTCTCCCGCAGAACCTACAGTCTGTACCATATTGTTCTCAAGTATGCTATTCTTCCCAATAATACGAAAGATAGCAACTGCCATAACGGCCACCGGTATGGATGCGCTCACAGTTAAACCCACCTTAAGACCAATATACGCATTGGCAGCAGCAAACGTAATCCCTAAGATCATTCCTGTGAATATTGCTTTGAGGGTAAATTCTGGTTGGATTTCGAGTTTTCCAATATATGGTTTGTACTGCTCACCCGGAATTTCCTGGTAGGCATCTGAAGAAAGTTCTCTCGTTTCTTTTTTCATTTCACTCAGGGCTTCGGTTCAGAGTGACAAGCGTGTCATTCTGAAGGAGCCCCCACTTCTTGCTTTCGCTCTTACAGAGCCTACTTTCGGCAAGAAAGCAGTGGGGGTGACTGAAGAATCTCACATGACACTCAGGATAGACTCCATGATGAAAATTTATTTATTATGTGTTTTCAACCTTTAGATTCCCGATCGGGGTCGGGAATGACAATACCTTCCTACTTTATGTCATTCCCGCCCTGCTTATGGCCGTCCGAAGAACGGCACGCAGGCATAAACGGGAATCTATTTTCGGATTGAGTCTTCAGAACTTATATCAACCGTTATCAAACAAGTCAAAAATAAAATCGGTATTATACATTACCACGGAATTTCACTGAATTACACTGATTATCAGATTGTTCTTCAAGTATTAAAGATAAAGCATCGATCATCTAAGCCTCTTATCATTTTTTAAAACCCTTGAATATTAAACATGAACTGATATAATTACGGCAAATATAACTCCTTCAATCTTTTAATCTTATGCGTTTTTACAAATAGTTTCTGTTGTGGACACTGAAATGTCTAAAAATGTCACTTATAATTCCGCAACAGCAGAATTGGGTGACAATATAGTGTTTCTGCAACAGAAACTAATTATGAATAAGGATAACGAAAAATCCTCCTAAGGAATATAGTTCAAGGGTGTCCTCTCACCCTTCCCTCTCCCCCATTGGAGGAGAGGATTAAGTCTGTTAAATAACAGTGTGAGGGGGTATTAATAAGTACCACGTTTTATTGAGTAGGATATAAAATGAACAAAGATAACGAAAAGTATATAAAAGCACCACTTGGTATGAAGGATATCTTTAAGGATGACAGGTTCTTATGGGAGAAAGTGGAAAATGCTGCAAGGAAAGAGTTTGAAATAGCCGGATATCACGAGATAAGGACACCTGTGTTTGAGGACACACGTCTATTTGTAAGGAGCATTGGAGAAACAACTGACATAGTAGAAAAGGAAATGTA
>JBHICG010000066.1:0-18693 GCA_046759445.1 Candidatus Scalinduaceae bacterium | reverse complement strand
ACTAATTGAGACTTGCTACCCTTCGGTATAAATACCTTAGACTTGTCCCTGTTAGGATAGTTCTTAATCGCCATCCTTACTATATCCTTCGCCTTCTCATAAGCATTCTCATCATTTATCTCTATATGCTCTGCCCCCGTTATCTTCGCCTTGGGAGAAGTCGTTATCATCTTTGTGTGATAATACCCCGATACATCTACATCCGCCTGCATCACACACTGTATATCCACTGTGACAACCTCTATGGCTCCCGTGGCTATTGCCATCTCCTGCATCTTCATATGCCCGGCAAGCGGTATCCCATGCCTCATCAGCATCTCATTCGCCGTACAGCAGACACCGGCAACGCTGATCCCCTTTGCCCCCACTGTCTTAGCCTCATTTAATAACCCCTCATCAGAAGATGCCACCGCTATCATCTCTGACATCTGGGGCTCATGCCCGTGTACGAGTATGTTTACCTCATCATCCTTTATCACACCAAGATTCGCACTTCCTCGCACAGGCTTGGGTGTGCCAAAGAGTATGTCTTGTAACTCTGTGGCTATCATCGCTCCGCCCCAGCCATCTGCAAGTGATGTCCTGCAAGCCTGCATAATAAGATTTTTGTAGTCTTGATCAGTACCCATGCCTGTACGATGCATGGACTCTGTAACCTCTCTATCTATTGCCCTCGGTGTAACATCAAGCTTTTCCCATACCTTTTGCCTGTTAATGGGCGCACGAGTTGTAAACTTCTGTGTACCATATGCCTTACCGAACTCTGCAAGGGCCATTTCTCCAACTTCCTCAGCAATTTCCTCAACCTTGCGGTCTTTAGTGGATACATCAAATACCCTTGCAACCTCGTGCAATTTGTTCACATCCGTTATCCTGTATCCGGGTGCCTCGCCCCTGGCCACTGCTACGAGAAGATGTGCGACTGATCTGCCGTGGTCAGAATGTGCGGCTGCGCCGGCGGCAACGATACGTACATAGTGTCTGGCAGCAATAGTGTTTGCATCAGCACCACAGACGCCCCTTCGTGGACCTCTCCCAAATGGGTCAACGTTACATGGACCCATCTGACAGTGCCTGCAACAAAGCCCGAGTTTACCAAATCCACATTGTGGCTGCTGAGAATCGTATCTGTCAAAAGCACTCTCTATCCCACTCTCTTTCATCTTTTTAAGTAAATCCAGAGATACCTGGTCTGATCCTTCGTATGTTCTGGTCATAGGATACTCTCCTTTAGTTTAATTATTATATCTTTAACCTCTGATAATAGTCGTTCGTTATCATTAAATGCTGACACTCCTTTTAAATCAGATTCAATTAATTTGTTATTATACGAAATCAACCCCAGCAAGGGTATTTCATGAAGTTCATTCATCAGGAATTCCTTATGTGCTTCTGCCATTACTTTATTACCTACTGCAAAGACAGATTTCACGCCTATATCACTTGCCAATTTTTTTACATGGAATGCAGTATTAATACTTCTTTTGCCAGGTTCTACAACTACAATAAGAGCAGTAACAGCTCTTATAGATGCTCTTCCCAAATGTTCGATACCAGCTTCCATATCTATGATTACGACTTCGTCTCTCTGTAATATTAAATGGTTGAGTAAAGCCTTTAGCATAACGCCTTCAGGACATGCACACCCACCTCCACCTCTTTTAATTGTTCCAAGGGTCATTAATCTTAAACCATTGTTTGATAAAGAATATTTTTCTGGTAGGTCATTGACGGTTGGGTTCATTTTGAAAAACTTGCCATATTCGTCTGACGATGCTCCAGTGCGTTCCTTTATGAGCTCTTTCATTTCAACTAGTGGAGTAATTTTATCAGCATTTCTGAAACCCAAAGCAGAAGCTAAATTAGTATCGGGATCTGCATCTATGGCTATTACCTTATTCCCTTCATCTGCAAAAAGTTTTGACATGGCGGCGACTAACGTAGTCTTTCCTACACCACCCTTGCCAGAGATTGCTAATTTCATTTAATTAATGTTCCTTTTTAAGAGATTATAAAACCATAAATGTTACTAAAGAATTGAATAATTGTCAAACATAAACTGACATTAGTGTATCTATTATACAGTTATCGATTTTCTAAATATGTTGATAAACAATCTTGTTTTATGATATAAAGCAATAACTGTTTTGTAAAAGTTATAGGAGTATTTTTTCTGTGAAGGTTGATAAAATATATTAAATCATTATTTATTTTATGGCTAATATAGATAAGAAATTAATAGTTTTCGATACTGATGGCGTAATATTCAAAAGTCAGTTTTTACTATGTCTTTCCTGGTATTCGGGTGTTTATGTTTATTTGCGAGCATTGTTTCTGTGTTTTTTGTTCATCATTAATCGTTTTACGATTCGTGAATTGCTTGAAACAGTCTATAATGGGCTAAAAGGGATAAAAGAAGGAGAATTCTGGCAAATTTATTACAGAATGAGGATAGTAAAACATGCCGAGGAAGCAATTCGCAATATTAGAAACAAGGGTCACTGTGTAGCACTGATAAGTAGTGGAGTGCCTGATTTTTTGATGAAACATCTTGCCAGGAGGTTGCATGCAAATTATGGCTATGGAATAGATACAAAGATGGATAATGGTATCTTTGCTGGTCAAATCGGCGGATTACTTTCCTTCCATGAGGGCAAGGCTCAGATTGTTGAACATATACTAAAAGAAAACACAATTACGTGGAATGACGTAATTGTAGTGGGAGACGATAGAAATAATCTTGATATTATGGCTCTTGCAAAGGCTAGTATTGGTTTTAACTCAAATTACCTTGTTCGCAAAAAAGCCAAATATATAGTGGATGGTAATGACCTTAAAAAGGTTTTAGATTCTGTAGAGATTGAGGACGATCCGTCTTTCTCGGAATTAAGTTCAAGTTTGAGCCATGAATTTGCCTACTCATGGCTCCAAGAATCTAGACGCAAGGGAATTCATGTTTGCGCTGCATTAATTCCACTTTTTGCAAGTGTTAGCTATACACTGACATTATATTCGTTGTCAATTATTACGGTGTTATTTATGTTTTCTGAATTGTTAAGGCTTAATGGGATTTCGTTTCCTATTTTGAGCCTTATTACAAGACTATGCATACGCACAAAAGAACAAAGGCGTTTTACCCTGGCTCCTGTTACATTGTCTTTGGGCATAATATCTTCCCTGTTATTATTTTCACAATTAATAGCGTGTATCGTTATAATTATAGTGGCTTTTTCGGATAGTATAGCAACAGTAATTGGAAGATTCTATGGAAGACTTAGAATACCCTATAATCATAGGAAAAGTATGGAAGGTTCAATGGCTTTTTTTGTCTCTGCCTTTATCTGCTCTATTTTTTTTATTCCCTTAAAAGCTGCATTGGTAGTATCATTTATATCATGTATAATAGAATCATTACCATTTAAAATAGATAACATCTCTATCCCGTTGGGTACAGGACTATTTTTAGGATTGATAATATGAGGACATTAGGTATCGATTATGGTGAAAAGAGGATTGGATTGGCCATTAGTGATCCTATGGGCTTTACGGCTCAAGGACTTCCGACGATCAATCGTGTAAATACACAAGATTATTTGAAGGAGTTGGCAGATATAATAAGAGAAAATAATGTTAATAAAATAGTCGTTGGCCTTCCAAAAAACATGAATGACACTTTAGGAAAAAAGGCAGAGGAGGTTCTTGAATTTGTTGAGGTACTTAAATCAAATCTTAATCTTACCGTCTATACTGTAGATGAACGATTGACGACAGTAAGAGCACACAAGGCCATGTCAGGAACTAAAATGTCCAGAAAGAAAAAACAGGCAAAGGTTGATATGATTTCTGCCCAACTAATCCTACAGAGTTATCTGGATAAATTAGCTCCCTTAGATCACTAATTTATAGCATTATGTCAATTTTTCAAAGAAAAATTGCTTAAGCAATTCTGATTCTCTGATCAGAATTGCCGTTTGCCTTCGCAAAATAAAATTTATATATAAGAAATAAGGGAAGTTTACCACAGCGAATTCTTTGTGTGTTTGCGTCTTTGTGGTGAACAATCTAGGCTACAAATGAGTAATGTAAAGGTGTCTCAACTAAAACAAAAAAAACCTGAATTAATTGCACCTGCCGGGGATATGAATAAATTAAAGACGGCTATAGAGTATGGGGCTGATGCCGTATATGCAGGTGGCAATGAATTTAATTTAAGGAACGCTGCATCAAATCTAACCTTAAAGGATATTGAGGCGGCAACCGATTATGTACATACGAGAGATAAGAAAATTTACATAACCCTTAATATTTTTGCTCATAACTATCACATTCCTAAAATAGAGCAATATCTAAAGGAATTAGCAAATTATCCTGTAGATGCCATGATTGTATCTGATCCTGGGGTATTGACGATTGTTAAAGATATTATGCCGGAGATGCCCATTCACCTTAGTACACAGGCTAATTGTACAAATTATAAATCTGCCAACTTTTGGCATAAACAAGGCATTAAGAGGATAGTGCTCGCAAGAGAACTATCACTGGATGAGATATCCTTAATAAGCTCAGATAGTGCTTGTGAGACCGAGGTGTTTGTTCATGGCGCCATGTGTATTTCCTATTCTGGAAGGTGTTATCTGAGCTCGTATATGGCAGGTCGTGGCGCAAATCTTGGAGACTGTGCACAATCGTGTCGATGGAAATATTCTATCGTGGAAGAAAAACGTCCCGATGAATTTTTTAAAGTCTTTGAAGATGGTGAGTTTACGTCAATCATGAGTTCTAGAGATTTGTGTATGATTCAACATATACCGGAATTGATATCTACGGGTGTAAGCGCCTGGAAGATTGAAGGTAGGATGAAGAGCCAATATTATGTTGCTGCCGTGACAAGGATATACCGCGAGGCGATTGATACCTTCTTTAAAAATGGCGACTATGAATACCATGATAAGTGGTTGGAGGAATTGAGAAAGATCAGCAATAGGGAGTACAACACGGGATTCTTCCTTGGTAATCCGGGTGATAACGGACAGAGGGTGGGTGAAGAAAGTGGATATACTCAGGACTATAAATTTGTTGGTTTGATTGACAGGCCAAAAGAAAAGAAGCTTGCGGAAGTGATAGTCAAGAACAAGTTTGAAGTGGGCGACGATATTGAAGTGATGGGGAAGAGGCTGGAGCAGGACTTTATTCAAAATGTTAAAGAGATGTACAATCAGGAAATGGAGCCAATCAAAAAAGCAAATCCTGGCCAGAGGGTATTTGTTGTTCCTGAAAGACCGGTTGAGAAATACTTTATGATTAGGGAAAGGGTACAAGGCTAAAAATACAAAACCATATCTGTTGTTTTTAACACATTTATTTTCTATGCAAATACGACTTGACAAAAAACAGGATTTACATTAAAAGTTAATACGAATAAGAAGTTTGACATCAATCCAGGATAAATTTTCTTTCTTTGTTTTTCAGTTAATACATTAAGATTTTAATAAAAGGCGATTTTATGAAACCAAAGCTAAAAGCCACTATTTCGAAAGAAACTCCCAAGAGTATTCACCTTGAAATAAGCAAAGAAACCTTTGAATCCTTCTGTGACGCTGCCGGCCTCTATCGCAATGAATTTCTCAAGTACCTTGACCTTTCGGAAGAAGACCATAAAAAGGGTCGGGTTACTAAAAGGGAGTCACTCTCTGAACTTATTGAAAATCAATAAATGGAAATTTCCCTTTGTTGAGAATACATAGAAAACCCAAAAAATAATAGCCTTTCCGTTTTTTCTAAAATTATATTTAAGTTAACCAGGAGAAAATAATGAAAATATTAAAATTAGAAGTGGATGATTCTATATTTGATAGGTTTAAAGGGTTTTTGGAGATACTACCTAAAAATAAAATAAAAATAAAAGAAATATATGATGATTCCCATATTGACTTTGTGGAAAAAGAAGAACAAAAAGATATAGAAAAAAAATTATCAGATAAGAATTGTCATGTGGTGTCACATTCAAAACTTGTTAAATTATGAATCTTGAAATTGGATATTCAAAAAAGGCTAACAAGTTCTTAGAAAAGAATTCAAAGACAATAACAGAAAAAGAAGTTGATACATTAATTATTTCAGCAATAAAAGAGATATTTAAGATCGAGAAAACAAATATTGATTTAAGGAGATTAAAGGGGAAACTAAAAGGTTATTTCAGGATCAAAAAAGGTGAAATAAGAATTATATTTTCTTTGAAAAAAGATAGGATTTTGAAAGCATTAATAAACGATATAGACTTCAGAGGCAATATTTATAAGTAGAACATTATGAAATGATACGGACTCTTTTCCCTGACTAAAAAAAGACATTGTTAGCAGTTTTTAATGTGCTATTCTATTCTAAACCCTAGAAAAATTTAATGAACTATGATTTCTCAAAGAAATGTTCAATCAGGAGATGGAACCCATTAAGGAGGCAAATCCCGGCCAAAGGATATTTGTTGTTCCTGAAAGACCGGTTGAAAAATACTTTATGATAAGGGAAAGGGTGGAGAACTAAGATAGTTGTTTTAAAATAGGCCCTAATTACCTAATTACCTACACATTTAATAATATCTTTGCATTGACATAGGATTTATTTTATAGTACAGTGATTTTTTAGGAGATAAGTAATGAAAAATCCGAAAAAGGCTAAAGAGCATCTGACAAAGATAAGAGAAAAAGTTGCAAAAAAACCTTCCTCCATTTTCAAGAAGAATAAGAAAGATGTTATAAAAACCTTGCGAGAAACAAGAGAGAAAATCTGGAAAGAGAAGATTGCAATTCGTCATTGACTCTAATGAGTACATATTCGCCTTTGGTCCGTTAAATAAATACAGAGCGTTCGACTTCCTGCAGAAGTTATTAGATGAATCATATCTGCACAACATTCGTATTCCTCGCACAATATTTGAAGAGGTAAAAAGAAACTTATCTTCCGAAACCTTCCTTGAATTTAACAAATTTATAATTGCTTTAACCTCAATTGATGAAGATATTATAGTTCCCTTTGAAATAGCATTTAAATATGAAGAAAAAGGCTTCAAAACTGCAGATGCATTTATAGCTGCGTACACCGAATGGGTCGGAGCGGATGTCCTAGTCACCGAAAACAGGCACTTTTTAGCCTGCCATCTTGATTTACCATTTAAAATTTTGACTGCTGAAAAATGTTTAAATCTCATTTGATCATTCATGCTATTAACTGCCTTCTGCCACCTAAAATACACAATCTTCAATTTTAAATGAAACAACTTTAGTCACTTTTAATAGTCGCTGTTGTACTAACTCAATAATTTATCCGAAGACTCCGGCGGATCGTCACATCCTCACTATTTCGGATGTTCTTGTGTTGCCTTCGGTAAACCTTGAACCCCTCGGCATCCGCTTGTTAGGTTATCTCGAAGCTGTACCAGCACTTCAGGGTACGCAATTACCCCTACGGCCTACAGAATACTCTGTCTACGCTTCGCCCATTTATTTGTCCGCAATGGATGCAAGACTCGATGCGGGTGAGTAGCTAGCCCTTACCCGACAGGTACTTTCACCCCGCAAGATGTGCCAAGCTTTCCTTGGCGCGACAAGGTGCGACCCCTTCTCAAGAACAAACGTTGGAGTTTTATTATCAATGACCTCTCAGGGGAGAGGTATGCCCTCATTTTTCCATGGCTGCCATTTCTTCAGGTCACAAACATGAATCTGGCAATAAAAAAGGACAGAGCCATTTCCGACCCTAACCCTTTATTGATGGTTTGTCCAATTCTGCTTAAAAAACGTTTTGACGGCAACATCCTCTTTGAGTAAGATGATAAAGTAAATTTAGAATAACAACCTTTACACGACGTAGTATGATATTTATTCTTATTACACCATAAGGTGATATCTACACGCAATGAATGAATCTTTATCAATTTAAAAATGATAGGAGAAATTATATGCCGGAAACAAAAATTAATATACCTATAGAAAAAATTTAAAGAATGATCGACTCCATGAATAAACAAGAAATTGAAACGTTGTACCTACTTTTAACAAAAGAAGGTAAAGAGCTTTTAGAGCGAAAGAAGGATTTAGAACATAAAAGAGTTAAATCTCTAAGTAGGGATGAAACTTTCGATGTTTAAAAAGGGGTAAGAACCATAATGGCCCTTACCCCTTCTTTCAATCTAACTATCTCTACTCCTTTGTCGTTTTTATTTCATAGTCTTTTATACACCATCCTGCTTTCCCTTATGAAGGGCTAAAATAGGCGCTGTCGCTATTTATCTTCAGTATATTATTCACTATTCAAGACATGACACCATTTTTTCCCATTTTTTCCATTTTTTCCCATATTAGTGCATCACCTCCTCTCCTTTACTGATTCATAATAATGTGTCTAGTTAAAAATTAGATGAAAAAGAGGTGCGCAACGTAATTAGCGCACCTCTTTTCAGAATTATATTTGCTGTTGTAACATTAATGTACATGTTAACTGAATTAGTTACCGCCGGGACCAAACAAAGAAGGATGTAGACCATGCCCGCGATTATTTCCCAGATTTCTAGATATATCGTTCACAGGATTGTCTAAACCCGGTGGTGTCAAAACAATCTGATTTGCAGTGCCACGTAGATCGTTGAATCCAATTGCGTTGTCTGAAATAACACCGACAACCTCACCTGTATCGGTTAGCTCGATGGCTACCACATCAACACTATTAATGCTGCCTTGGTTGTCAGCCACCAGGCTGATGTTGTTCTTGACCACGCGGTTATCTAGAATATAGTCTCCTGATGACCCGAAGCGGCGGTCATTGAAAATCACTATGCCAGTACCATTGTAGCCACCACAATCACCTGCAGGCACTACCAGTGTTCCGTATATTTTATTGTGAGAAACCACGTTTTCATTAGCTACTTGTGAGGTAAAAAATGTTCCGACTAAGATGCCGATGCCACCACCACACCTCGTGTGCAAGTCAATGATCTCGTTGTGACTGATTTCCCAACGGTTCCCTGCCCAGTCCGAAATGCCCTGTATTTGGTTGATCAGCGTATTTTGGGTAACAGTCACATCATCGACAGCTGCAGCATTCATGATCGTTAACACAACTGGTTCTATAAAACGTAGGTGACTAATGGTGCAGCCATCGCTACCGGCTAAGAGTCTGAATCCTTGGATAAGTCCGGAGCTGTGGGGAGGTCCATCGTTTATGGTAGCTCCACCCACGCCTTTTATCTCTACTGACTTGTCAACTAGTGCTCCCGCAAAGAGGCCTGGCCCTACCATAATTGTGTCACCATCATTTACACTTGCATCGTCAATAGCATTCTGAATTGTCGCAAAATCTCCAGGCACATACCATTTAGCAGCATATGCTGACGATGTGAAATTTACCATAGAAATGGCCAATCCAAATGCCAAAATAATTACGAATACTTTCTTCATCGTACTTCCTCCTTTCCACTTATAAAAAAAGTTTAAAAAACTTTACCTCAAACTAAAACGCTTATCGTAATCTTCACCTCCTTTCCTTATTTGCTAATTCTGGCATTTTTGGTAAATGGCTAGAAATAGTCTGCAGGTTTTTATTCCTCAATCACATAGTTTCACCATTCTCAGTGATATTCCGTGTCTTTCTGTGGTGAACTTTTACTACGTAATCTTATTTATAGATAGAAAATGATACTTCTATGACAAATATTGTGTTTGCGGGCTACATGCCTAAGTGATTACCAGTTTGATCTGGTTATTGGGCAGGTCTTGCTGATAATTCAGGCATGAAGCCTGTCCCTATCATAGTTTTGTATCTAAACTGTCATTTAGTACTCTCTTTTAATTATCTAATAACATATATTAGAGAAAAAACAAGATATACAAAAGTGACATTTTTGTTATCTTTAGTTACATTTAATAGAGACATTATACCCATAGAAAAATAATAAGATATGTACCATTAGAGGTTGGGCTAAAAAGCAAACAAATCTCTTCTTTTGGTGAAATTTACCTTATGAAAGGTATATTGTTGTTAATAAGGATAGTATTTGTCATAGAATGGAAAAACTTTTTGAACGGGGGAAAAATGTTTTGAACTAATAGACTTGCCCGCCAGAGAGTTTTGCCCGGTTAGTAGCAGATCTATTCTCCTATTTTTCAAAACATTTGATTTTACATAATCAGATCTGTATTTAAGCCGCAACCTTGAGGTTGCGTGACTTACGAGGATCCATCAAATGATGAGAAACGCAGGCGGTCAATCTTAAGATTGCCTTAAGCCAGCGGCTACAACGGCATATAATATAAAATCGCTCAATTTAGGTTTTACATAATCAGATCTGTATTCAAGGCAAAGAGAGCAAGCTGCAGCCTGTCAGATACTCCTGTCTTCTTATATATCCTACTCAGGTGTGTTTTGACAGAGACCTCACTTATGTTTAGTATTTTCATTATTTCCTTGTTTGTATGCCCATTACAAATCAATTTGACTATCTCTATCTCTCTTTTGGTCAGCTTAGGCATCCTATTGTTGGAAAAACTATTCATACTGAATACGATGTTCGATAATCTCTTTCGTTCAAGCCAGAGCTCTCCTGAGATAACATTCTTTATTGCTTTTTTAAATTGAGACATATTGGTCATAGGGGATAGGATACCAACGACCCCTTGTGAGATAAAACGTTTTAGAAGATTATTTTTTATCTTTGGGAGACATCCTGTTCCTAAAATAAGGATTAGCATATTGTGCTTAAAGAAAATGTCATTGAATGTATTGCAAGTGGTTTTAAAATCTGTAATTAGCAAATCAGGTTTTGTCTTGATAATTTCTTTAGGGTCAGAGCAATTAATAACGGTATCTGTGTCAAGTTCACATTCTTCTATAAACCGTTTAATACCTTCTCCGAAGAGATAGCTACAGCAACTGACAGTTATTCTTAATGGCATGACTTTACCTCAAGCTAATTTTAGGCTTAAATAGGACAGTGCCCGTTTTTAGTGTCCCTTTGCTGATTCAATCTGCCCATCTTGGATGAAAGGCTAAACACTAATGCCAATACCAAAAAACTTCTTGTCCTAATAATGCTATTAGCTAGGCTAAATGTTTTATTGTCTATAGCTTTTTTACAATTAATATTAAATTTAAAAAATATCGTAAAATGAAAAAAGCCTTACTACTAAAGATGCTAATGAATTCGATCAGAATTCACATATGCCATCCCTGGCAGTAAGGCTGTCTTTTCTAAGACTCCCTCCTTTATAAGTCTTAGTTGTTTTAACTTCCATACTCCGTACATTCATGCACGCTTGAAAGATCTTACCACGTTAAATGTCTGCCTTCTTTAGTCTTTTACAATGCCATTACTACGCACTCCCATTTGCACGGTCTCTCCTGACCATTAGCGTCCATAATGGCTTTTGAGATGCTCCTGAGGACTAGTCTTGCCTATACCGGCGCTGCCCATTATCATTGACAAACAACCAATTTTTAGTATAATTTTGATTCTACTATTATACAGCCACAACATTTTTGAAAGGTATTCAATGCCAATCACCAATACATTGGTCAATGCCCGTGAACTAGAAGAGGCTGGAATTCCGAAAAACCAGGCAGAAGTAATTGCAAAAGTTATTGAACGAGCCCAGTACGAATCTCAGCAGGATTTGAAAGAGTTTTTCCGTATGGAGTTGAAGTCAGCGCTTGCCGAAACCAAATCCGATCTTCTCATAAAAATTTTTGGTATAGTTGCAGGCTGTGTTACCATAGCTGTGACGATATTGAAACTGTTTCCTTAAATCGTTATATAAAATACAAGACAAGGGTTTACACTCTCAAGTAGAAACAAACATACCCTTAAAAACAATCGGAGATGCGCCTCCAATGATTATTTTACGATTGGTAAAGCCTCCTCAAAAAAGAGAATGTTGAAATGCGATATTGTATTTGAAGCGTTTCGTGAACACAGAAACGCAATGTATGTGATGTATGATTAGGTCTCTGCAAAAAATGCAGAGAAAGCATAGAATGCAGAGATCGCAGATACAGGCGTGAGGCATTATGTGGAAACGTAATAGCAGAAGTCGCTTTTTGCATTATCTCCCTTCCTAAAGTATGAAATGCATGCAACTACTAAAACTTACCGAAATTAAGTACAAGCCAAGCGTAGGTGAGATATTCAGCCAATACATTAAATTTATTTTTAACTGATTAATTGTTATTAGTCGATAATCGAGACTTTATAAATTCTCCCCTTATACAATACCCCTTTGCCATAAATAATTGTAATAGACCTTTTGAGTTAATTTACTATTTCTTATGGGGATTGTAAAAAAATAAATGATAAAATGTCATATTATTAGACCAATGTATACTGCACCCCATTAAGAAGAAGGGAGGTGAAATAAGATAATTGTTTTAATAAAATAGGCGCTGTCAAACACCGTGCCGAACAGTATTATTGCTATTATTATCAAAACTATTTTCATTATTATTGACATTTCTCAGAAAATAGCTTAACTTATATCAAATCTAAATAGGAGGGCATTAATAATGAAGACATTTATTTTAAAGGTCACCCTAAATGAAGAAGAAGAAGACGGTCGATGGAGCGCATCAATTCCTGCACTCCCTGGTTGCTCCAGTTGGGGATATTCTCCACAGGAGGCATTGGATAATATAAAAGACGCTGCCGAAATATATATAGAGGATATGAAAGATGCAGGAGAGGTTCTTCCATCACCTTCAGATGAAATAGAACTGATAGAATCACCTGCTATAGCAGTCTCACTATGATTCATAGACTCAAAAACACACCTGTGAGAGAACTCATCAGAGCTCTTGAGCAGGATGGCTTTCGATACAAAAGGCGCAAAGGTAGTCAAAGGGTTTATCGCCACTATGACGGAAGGCGTGTTATTATACATTATCACCATGCCAAAGACATCTTACTCCCGGCACTCTTAAAAGTTTCCTCAATGGAACTAAATGGAATGAAGACGACCTCAAACGTCTTAAACTAATCATTTAAAATGAACAAAAAGACTATCTCATTCACAACCAACCATTATCTCTATTTATATAATCATTCCGTTCCCTCAACCTCATTTAATAAATAAAAGAATCGGCCTTTTAAATTAAATCACTGATCAAGGTGTGACCTGGGGTGTTTTGCAATTTGTGGTCTTGTGAAGTAAGCTTATGCCTGAATCTTGCCATTAAATAGTGCAAGATTCAGGTTATAATTTGAGCGATTCTAAAGTTATGTTGTCATTCCCGTGGAAACGGGAATCCATCAAACAGAAGGGCTAGATTCCCGCTCAACAGACTGCGGGAATGACAAATTCCTTCACTTAACAGGTGAAGATAATATTTATAGAAGAACATATATTTTCAATGCCTCATGAGGATATTGCAACAAAAATCGCTCAATTTAGGTTTAAGATAATCAAGATTGTGTGGGTAGGGTAAAAGGAAGGTGCTGGGGGGGGGTATCTTACGATGTGGATTCTTTGATAGCTATGTCTTTGTGCGGTGAAGTAATAACTTTCCTGGAAACATATTTTCCCATCAACTTGTTTACTGCGTGAAATACGTCCTCTGGCAGGATTGATGTCATACATATGGGGTCAGAGCATGTTCTTTTCTCGCATGGACTGCACTCCAGCTCCTTTTTTACGACCACTGCTTTACCATGATAGGGGCCATAGATGACGGGGTCTTTCGGGCCGTAGATTGCAACTGTAGGGATGTCCAGAATAGAGGCAATATGTAGTGGGCCGGTATCTCCACCAATAAAGAGGTCTGCACGACGTATCAGTTCTATGAGTTGTTTTATGGAGTTGGTCTCGCATGCAACAAGCGCCTTGTGTTTCATACTAGTTACTATTTCGTTAACTACATCAATCTCACCAGGCCCCCATGAAAAAATGACGTTAGCCTCGCAACTCTCCAGTATCTTATCGGCCAACAAGGCATAATTTGAAACAGGCCATTGCTTATAGGAACCAAACTTGCTTGTACAGGGCTGAACAACAATTACGGGGAGGGAGTCATTAATGTTAGTACGAAGAAATTTTGATATATACTTCTCGTCCGCTTTTGATACAGGGAGTTCGGGTCTATGGAAGTTGGCGTCAATGTTAAGGCCGCCAAGCAGCTCAAGATTTTTATCTATTTTATGCATTCTTTTACGTGAAGGTTTAATCCGATATTTTGTGAACAAATAGTTAAATTCTTTACAGTGGCCTTTCGCAAACCCAAACCTTTTTTCTGATCCTGTTATCAAGGTCATTATTCCACTCTTAAGATTTCCCTGAAAGTCAATTACTATGTCATAGCTTTCTTTGCGAAGTTTTTTATAAAAAGAGAAAACATCAAATAGTGTATTGATAATTTTATTAATCTTTAAGATATCCCGTTGCCATTTCCTCCTTGGAAATGTGATTACTTCATCAATATCCGGATGACCCGTAAGAATATCACGAGCTTTATCTTCTACCAACCATGTTATCTTTGAATCCGGGAAATTAGAACGTAAAGACCTTAGTGCGGGGAGGACATGCACAACATCACCTATAGCGCTGAGGCGGACTATTAATATGGTTTTTGGCGTCATAATTACGCTTAAATCCACAAACTAAAGAATCAGAAACTCTATAAGACTTAATAAAGAGTTATTTAAACAACCCTGAATCAACAGACTGGGTCACAATTGTCATCCCACCCCCATTCCTAGCTTACGCTCTTACAGAGCCTACTTTCGGCAAGGAAGCTATGGGGGTCGGGATCTCTTAGGTTGATAAGTTATTGAAATCATTAGTTCCTGAAACAAGTTCAGGATGACAAAACCGCGTTTCCGCAACAGATAGTAATTATTAAAAGACAGGGCCTACTATAAAATACTATCGAGATATAGATTTAAAATCCCCTGAGCATCCACCTCTTAACGTCCCATTTATGGAGAATATTCTGCATTAACTCCAAATCCTTAACACTTCGAGCAATAGATTTAATTTCTTCTCTGTTACGAATTATGTCTTTATCTTGTGATTCATCCAGACCACCATTTGCAACAAAGCAACGAATCTGCTCAAGCTCACCTGCATCTAACCAGACACCATGATAACCACATATATCAATCAGGACACCTGATATATGTCGGAAATTCTTCCGCATCATTAAAGAATTACAACGAGGACAAGGAAAATATCCCTTCTCCTGCAGTAAAGGTTTGCGTATGTATTCATAGGGGATTGAGTCGTCGGCATAAACATCACGCTCTGATGTTAATTTCTTGAAGTTACTTGTATCCAGCCATATACCTTTGCAGCCAGGGCAAATATCAAGGTCTGTATTGCGATGGGAATATTTTTCCATTGCGTATTTACAACGAGGGCATATTGGGATATTGTTAACAATTTCCTTCTTATTCTCTGCACCGCAAAAAGGGCAATATCTAACCTTTCCATCAAAGAAATTGTTACAGTATGTACATTGTTTCTTTCCCATTGAATACCTCAATGTCTTTACAGGTTTTCCACTTCTGGCAGTAGACTACCTGTCTTCATATCTCTGAATTCAAGTCTTTCAGGGATAAATTTCAAAACAATAAGCTCAGGATCGTTAATCCCACCCTGAAAATATGGGGCAAGATCATCTTTCCATACACATTTCTTAGTTTCCATGTCGGCATAGACTTCAACCTTTCCAAAAAGCCTGATGTCTCTGGAGGTTTCATTGTTGAAGGAGACAATGCAGGCATTACTGTTTTTGTTAATATGTTCAATCTTTGGAAAGCTCTGGTGTGCAACGAACCATATCTTCAGATCGTCTTCAACCTTCTGAAGTTCCATAATTCGGCATGAAGGTTTATCGTCCATACATGTAGCAACTGAAACAGTTTTAACAGAATCCAGGTAATCCCTTATTTTTGTTTTTACGTCAGACATAATACCTCCTATGAGAAAAATAGTAGAAATTCACCGCTGAGCTTGCTGAGCTCGCAGAAATTTTCAGTCAAAAACGATTAAAGTATCTAGTTTTTTTACTAAATCTTTTTAATTGTCGCTATGTTTTTCATTGCGGACTTTGCGTCTGGTGAATGCTTAAGAAAAATCAACTAACAGACTGAAGGACAATCCGGACTATGGTTTTCCTGCCTTCCCTGTAAACGACTAGTTCAACTTCATCGCCAACTTCATGTCGATCAAGAATTTTGATAAGGTCTGAACCTCTTTTCACTGGAGAACCATCACATTCAATAATCACATCTCCTATTTCTACTTGCCCGTCCGGCAGTCTTCTCACTTCCCTTAACCCAGCCTCCTCTGCTGAACTACCTCTGAATACCTGAAGGATGCCGACTCCTTCCATTCCTAATCTGGACATAATATTATCAGGAATCAGCGTAACGCCAAGTCCCGGACGACCCACCTTTCCATAGTTGATTAATTTTGTGACAATACGGTTGACTGTATCTACGGGTACTGCAAAACCAACTCCAGAATACGCTCCACTGGGGCTTATAATGGCAGTGTTTACGCCAATCAACCTGCCGAATGAATCCAGAAGCGGACCACCGGAATTCCCGGGATTGATGGCTGCGTCTGTCTGGATTACGTCATGAATATATCTATCGGTCATAGACTGAATGGTTCTACCCAGGGCGCTGATAACACCGGTAGTCAGGGTAGAATCCAATCCGAAAGGGGTTCCAATTGCCAGCACTTTTTGCCCTACTCGTAAATCTTTAGAGCTTCCAATCATCACTGGGGGAACATTAAGGTTCAGGGTGTTAATTCGCAATACTGCAAGGTCGTGGTCAGGATCAGCTCCCACCAAATCGGCACTGTAGGTTTTCCCGTTTTGCATTTTAACTTCAATCTCCTGGGCCTTATAGATAACATGAAAATTTGTTACTATATGCCCCATATCATCCCACAAAAAGCCGGAACCAGTACCTTGTGGTACCTCCATAACATTAAACGAAAATAAATCTCGCTGAAATCTTTTGTTTGTTATATAGGTGACAGAAGGAGATACCCTTTCAAAGACTTCTATAGTTGCCCCCTCATCTGCTCCTAAATTACCCACAGGCTGGGACACAGGACGCATTTCCACTCGGGACCGCAGAAATCTTAAAGGCTCAAAGCCTAAGAAATCTGCAATTATCAATACGATTGCCACAACGAACAGTAGCCTGATTAATTTTGCAAGCTTCGGATTTGTTGATTGATAATATTGCATAATATTTGTCCCTGTAATTTTTTATTAATGCCCAATACCGTTAAGGTTTAAGCCCACAACACCAATAACTATAAGACCTACACTTACGAACTTTATTAGTGTGATTGGTTCTTTAAAGTACGCAACTCCGATTATGGCAATAAGGGCGGTACCCACTCCAGCCCAGATAGCGTAGGCAATACTCACATCGATTTTTTTAAGGGCCATAGTTAGCGCTAAGAAGGATAAGACATAGAAAACAAAGATTAAGATTGATGGAACTAACCTCGTAAAACCCTCAGATAATTTCATAGAGGTAGTTCCCGCTATTTCCAGGACAATTGCCCCTGCCAGATACAGCCAACTTTGCATTAATCTCTCCTATTTTGTTTATTAATAGCCAGTGGGTAAGATATATTATTATACAGAAAAGACTTCTCTACGCACGGTAATTCTTTCTATATAGTCCTCCTTTGGTTCGTAACCAGTGCCGGGGACTTGAGGAACATTAATAAAACCATCTTCATCAACGGTTACGGGTGGTTCGATGATGTCTTCTTCAAAATATCGTTTGCTTGCCGATACGTCACCGGGCAGACTGAAACCAGGGAGTGTTGATATTGCAATGTTGTGAGACCGACCAATGCCCGCTTCCAGCATGCCCCCACACCATACGGGTATATTATGTTCATAGCAGTAATCATGAATCTTGATGGCTTCACTGATACCACCCACACGTCCCAACTTCAGGTTGATAATCTGACAGCTCTCCATCTCAATGGCCTTGCGTGCTTTATCGAGGGACGTAATAGGTTCGTCAAGGCAGATGGATGTCTTTATCTGTTTTTGCAGTTTAGAGTGGTCAATAATATCATCGTAACTCAATGGTTGTTCTATCATAAGGAGATTAAATTCATCAAGACTCTTTAATAGATTTATATCGGAAAGGGTGTATGCTGAGTTAGCATCTACGCAAAGTGCTATGTCAGGATAGTGCTTGCAGACTAGACTGATAATGTCATAGTCCCAACCCGGCTTAATCTTAATCTTTATCCTACGGTAACCGGCCTCGACTTCTGTCTTGATCCTTTCCAGCAGTTGTTCCGTGTTATTCTGGATTCCAATAGAGACTCCACAAGGGATTTTCTTTAGTGTTCCGCCCAGTAATTCATAAAGGGGTATATTTCTACTCCTGGCAGTCAGATCCCAACAGGCATTTTCTAATGCTGCACGTGCCATCTGGTGACCCCTAATCGGTTTGAACCACTTACTGACTTCAGAGGGATCTATCCATGTTCGTCCAATTATGATTGGGGCTAATGTCTCTTTTATGATAATCCAGGCAGTATCAATAGTCTCGTGAGAGAAAAATGGGGCTTCGCCGGCTGTACATTCACCATAACCAACGGCTCCATCAGAAAAGACCTTAGTTAAGAGTATGCGACGTTTTTCAGTCCTGCCAAAGCTCGTTTC
>JBHICG010000065.1:0-19572 GCA_046759445.1 Candidatus Scalinduaceae bacterium | reverse complement strand
GCCTACTCGGCCTAAAGGGGAGAAAGCAAGAACAGGGATGAAGCAAGAAAGCAGTAGGGGTTAATAGGTCTTGATTAAATAGATGCCAGTCTCAATTAACCAGTCCTTATTAACCATTCATTGTCCAATATTAACTAATGGCTTTTAAATTGACACTGGTAAAGTCAGGTGATATAAAACTGTAAGTAAAGAGAATAAAGCAAAAATAGATCGCAAGAAAATGGTATAAAATAGGGCTCATTCTCGGCATTTTATTGGAGGCTATATTATGGTTTATAGAGTCGTTGTTGAAAAGGGTGAAGATTTTGGCTATGTGGTTCACTGCCCAGCAATTCCTGGTTGTCATTCCCAAGGAAATACTATTGAAGAGGCAATTGAAAACATAAAGGATGCTATAAAAGGATGCCTTTCCGCTTTGTATAATGATTTGAGTAAATCGGAAAAGGAACTATGCGCTGTGGAAGTTGAGGTGTAACCAGATGAAATTACCCGTGATTTCAGGGAAAGAGGAAATCAGAGCTTTTGAAAAAGCGGGTTGGTCTATTGAACGACGTGCAAAAAGCAGGCACATAATAATGAAAAAATCACGAATGAAAACAACTCTTTCAATACCCGAGCACAAAACGCTTGACAGAGGGCTTCTTCGTGCCTTGATCAGGGACGCATATATTTCCACTGTAGAATTTTCTGAACTTTTAAGAAAGTAGTGTAAAGATTCCGGTAGACCCGTAGATGTTCCTGCTCCAAGTGAATACGCTGCGTATTTAGCTAAAAATAACAAAAATATCTTAGGATAACAATTGAAAAACAATGACCGTTAATAGGCTTAGGTTAAATAGGCGCTGCACCTATTATCTTCAAGCCTGTGGAGCGATATCGACCAATTCGAAGGTCCTGCGTACAAGAGGCGGCTGATCCCCATATTAAAAAAAGATGGAATATCTGAAGCCAATGTATATGTAGCAACCCAACATTAGGAAGTAAAGGAAGAAAAATGGCAACATTGACAGCGCAAATCCTTATTGGTAGCCCACATCCTAATCATGGTACAAAATCCACTCAAGACATTCACGTACATATTGAACAAAACCAAGTGGAGGTGGCTCGAAATGTATAATCCGCTTAAACAGTTATTCAGTCTGGCATCGTTTCTTATATTCTTAATTATTCTGACCGCTTTGTCGCAATCGGTTTCGGCTGAGGAATCGGACGACTCTCTCTACAAACTCCTTTATGGCGACCTTGCCCATCTAAAAAACTTTAACAGAGTTACGGTGACGATTCAGACTGAGAATGCTAGCCAAAACGCAAAAAAGATGGGACTTATTGAGGGCACAGAAAAACAGTTATTTGCTAGTAACGAATACATACTAAGTCAGAATCTCACCAGTTTTGCGAAGCTACGATTAGGAACAAACCTGCCGGACTTGAGAATAATGACAGAATCCGAGAAAAAAGAGTACGACTCTCGCCGGTCTGACCGTTCGGAACAAGAAAAACTCGAAAGTGCTCATTTTATGATTAAGATTTGGCTAGTGGGCAATGATTATCCCATCGCATGTCACATTAAATGTATCGTCAGGAATGGTAAAGAGGATATTTGGCAAACAGAGTTCCTCGGCTATGGCTCAGACGACAAAATGCTTGGCGTGAGCAAGCATAGAATAACCTCTATAGTGGAAAAGTTTGCTGTTGCCTACTATAAAAGTAAAAGGCTATGACATATTAGGGACAGCTGTATATGCTCAGTAATTAGGTAACTCTTTTTTACTAGGTCCGATATTAGCTGATATTAGGGTCAATTCTTTATCATTGATATATAATTAGAGAACAAGTAAAATTCACATATTATGTCAAGACCCCCTAAGGATAAATTATTGGAACAGTATATATTGGGTAGTGAAGAATTTGTAGAATGGCTAAAGAAGAATATTTTAAAAAGGAGACGTGATAAAAGAAGAATAGGGTCACACCTTGATCAGTGATTATAAACAGAAGAAGAGCCATGTTTACACCTAACCTAATGAAAAAAGTATATTCCCATCCTTCGACGAAGTCTCCTAAGCTAGACGTATGTATGCAGGTATCAGATGGGGTTAGGTACTATAGTGTCTGCCGCAATTTGAATGAAAGTAAATCACAAATCAAGGTGTGACCCTACCTGCCTTTAAAGAATCTGGTAGACCCGTAAATGGTTCTGCTCGGAGTGAATATGCTGCGTATTTAGCTCAAAATAATAAAAATATCCTAGGATAACAATTGAAAAACATCCCTCACTTCTTGCTGTTCTCCCTGTGCTTTCTTGCCGTTAAGTCCCCGAAAGGGGAGAAAGCAAGAACAGGGATGAAGCAAGAAAGCAGTGGGAGTTAATAGGTTCAGGTTAAATAGTCGCTGACCCTATTTTCTATGGTTGTTAGAATATGACGCTTAAGCTTGCTACAATTCCTAAAATAACACTAATAATTACTATTATAGCCCACCCCCAGTGTTGTTGAATATAGTCTAAGATTATTTTGGGGTGTACACCATAGCGATCTAGCCAAGTAGCATTAGTCTTTAGTGACCCATCAATTGTTCTTTCTAGTATGTCCGGAAAAATATCAATTTTCCTTAATGTTGATTGATGCATTTTTATATACTCTGCATTTTTGAATGCCTCTGCTTCTTCTGTTCCGGTCAGGATGCCTTTCTTAGTTATTTTATTTAATTCAATTAATGAATGAAGACGTCCATGGTCACCATGCGAGGCATACTCTCTTCCATACAGGGCAACCATGGCCCTAGCTAAATCAAACTTTCTAGAATCATCAATACAATGAGGATCACCGCCTAGTACTTGATAACGATGCTCTATTGCAGAAAACCCATAATTAATATCACGCATATTCCAATGAATAAATGTAAACCCTTGATGTGTTCTTATATATTCAAAATATTCATCTAACATTTCTTTTTCTAAATCGTCATATCTATTTTGTGCTTCATTAATAGGCATCCTTTTTCTTTCGGCTATTTTATGAATTGAGAAACTTTCTGTTTGAGCTGTTTTTAAATTACGTATTGCTATAGATGTAACTCGGGGTGTTCTTCCATCTCCTATGTCATAAAATGATTCGCAGGAATAGTGGATGATCAGTGCGTTCTCTGAATTATCGTATATTTTATTGAGCTCACGCTTAGTTTCCTTGCGCTTTTTTATTCTCTTCAATTCAGAAGACATGATATTCCGTGTTTTGAAAACTTCTCAATAGGGTTCATAATATCTTAATATAAGTAATTCTTTTTAGTTATTACTCTAATACCTGAAGAACACATCTTGCCACTTGACGAAATTATTTAAGGATTGAGGATAGCACAAAAGTAGTAACTTTTAACCCTCATTAAAAGGATGTTATGCTTTGAGAAAGACCATATATTAAATGCTAAAACTACATATTATTAAAGTCAAGAAAAAAGAGATGGCTAGGTGAGATATGAAAACAAAATTGCTAGTCTTAATATAAAGGTAGTAGTTTAGGGACTGCGCCCGTTTATTAGCGCCTTTACATGTCAAGATTCTCAGACTCCACCAGATGAGTCGGCATAATCTCCCGCAACTGCTCATTTTCTTTATTTTCCATCCGGCAATTTCTTTACTTTCCGCTCTGCGCTCTTCATGCCCGACGTGTAGTTTGGTGGGTGCGGTGAACTCTTAATCTTAACAAATAACATTTATTGTACTAAATGCAACCCTTTTCAACGGGAATCCAGTGTTTTTTCTGGACTCCCTGCGAGAACAGGGTAATTTCCCTTCCTTTCGGAAGGATTCCAGCATTGGATAGCATGATACTCGGTCCTTGAAAACTGGATATTCGATCAAACAAGCATTGAGAATACATTCCAATTTTCACGAAGTACCCAAGCTTCTTTTTGTCTTGTCTCTAATTCGTCTTAATCTTCTACTAATAGTAACCGGATACGATGTCTTGCAATCTAATTTCTTGAATCTATCTGGTAAGAGAGAGACATTTCTCTTTGCAAACCTCTGAGTTTCTCGAATGGTTGGTGTCTTGTATAAGATTTTTCCTTTCTTTATAACAGGTAATAACAGTGCTTCAGCATCAAACTTCTCACCTTCCAAACCCACAATATCCTTTTTAAACTTTCCTTTATTATCATAAACACGGTAAACCTGTTTTTTTCCTGGATAGGTTGCTTTATCCTTGCTAAATTTCATTTTGGGCATTAATCTTCCCCCTTTTTCCTGCTCTACCAACTTATAAATACCACCAAGCGCTGGCGCGTCCTTTGAGGTGACCATCTCTGTACCTACTCCAAAGGAATCTACGGGTGCACCTTTATGAAGCATCTCAGATATTTTATACTCGTTCAAATCACCACTTGCCACAATCTTAACATGTTTAAGACCAGCATCATCTAAAATCTTTCGCACCCTTTTACTCAGGAGAGTGATATTTCCACTATCCAATCTAACTCCCTTCAGTCTTCTCCCGATCTTCGTTGCGAGCCGTGCACCGATAACGGTGTCATAAGTATCAATTAAGAGAACTGTGTCATGGGGAAAAACCTTGCGAAAATCTTTATAAGATTCATATTCGTCATCGTAAGCCATAACCCACGAGTGAGCTACTGTACCGACAGCTGGTATCCCTAATTCGTAAGCTGCGAGAACATTAGAAGTTCCGGCACAACCTCCAATAAAACACGCCCTTGCCGCCAGTACCCCTGCCTGTGGACCATGTGCTCGTCTTGTGCCAAAATCAATTACGTCTTTACCTTTAGCTGCATGTACAACCCTTGACGCCTTAGTAGCCACAAGTGTTTGATAATTTATCGCTGACAAAAGGTACGTTTCGATTATTTGCGCCTCAATCATGGGAGCCGTTACTCTTAGAATAGGTTCATTTGCGAAGACAACCGTACCTTCGGGAACAGCATACAGGTTTCCACTAAAACGGTAATTGCAGAGATAATCAAAAAATCCCTTACTCACATTTTTAAAAATATGAAGACTCTTTATATATTTCAAATACTCTCCCGTGAACTTGAGATTTTTAAGATAGTAAATGACCTGTTCAAGTCCTGCCGCAATCAGGTAAGACCGATTTTCAGGTAATTTTCTGATAAATAATTCAAATGTTGATTCGTTATTCCTTTTACGCTCAAAATAACCCGCAGCCATTGTTAACTGATAAAGGTCTGTGGCAATACACATATTTTCATCATTCAAGAAAAGTGATTTTGTTTGCTTTGAAGACATCTTCATCTCTTTTTGATTTTATAGACTGGAAATTTGACTATAGTAAAAGAAAAAGCAAGTTGACAAATCCCCCTCTTTCCCCCCGCATCTTGCTTTCAGCAAGAAAGCAGCGGGGGGATTTATTTAATTCGTTTATTATATATCAAGATTATAAGCTCATTATGAAATGAAGCAAGATTTTTTAAATCTTTTTTAATCTTGACACGTAAATGTGTATCGTTTATTTTCTAACCCAATTTTTATACTTTAAATATTTCAATTTTTTAACCTAATTCACGAAATAATTAATGTTAAAATCAGGAGATTTTGCGCAGGAATTAATAAACACTGGATATAATTTTTTTACTGGTGTGCCATGTTCAATTATTGGCAACCTAATCACAAATCTTACAAACAGGCCTGACGTTACATATATACCATCTATAAGGGAAGACGTTGCAGTTGGAATTGCGGGCGGCGCATATATGGCAGGAAAGATACCCGTAGTCTTAATGCAAAACTCCGGACTTGGTCAATGTTTAAATGCCCTTACTTCACTTAACCTCATTTACAAGCTTCCCAGTTTATTAATAGTCACATGGCGAGGCTTTGAAGGTAACGATGCACCTGAACATCTGGTAATGGGTAAGATATGTAATAAGCTTCTTGATACTGTAGGTATTTCACACTATACCTTTAATTTAGATAACATCAAAGTTCTCATAAATATGTCATATAAATTAATCACCGAGAATAAAGAACCCCTAGCCCTTTTCCTCAAAAAAGGAATAATTGATTGAATTACACTGAGGCAGTAACCATAATAACAGGATTATTAAAGGATGAGCTAGTTATCTGTGCCAACGGTATGATAAGCAGAGAAACATTCTTAATAAGAGATAGGGTAGAAAACTTTTACATGATAGGGTCTATGGGTTTGGCATCATCTATTGGTCTGGGACTGGCATTATGTGAACAATCAAGGAAGGTTATAATTTTCGATGGTGATGGCAATTTGCTGATGAATCTAGGGTCTTTAACGATGATGGGAGCTCTCCAACCCAAGAATTTCCTGCATATCGTGCTTGATAATGAAGTTTATGCCTCAACTGGAAATCAACCAACCTTTTCCAACATAATAGGACTTGAAGATATTGCAAGGTCAGCCAGATATGCTTATGTTAAAAAGGTAACAACCACTGATACTTTAAGAAAAGAGGTGACACAACTTCTGAAAAAGGAAGGACCATCATTCCTTCTCGTAAAAGTATGCAAGAACGATGAACAACCAGAAATCGGAAGGGTAACCCACAGTCCTGAACAGATCAAAGAACGGTTTATGTCTGCTATAAATTAGCTCCCCTGGTCGCTAATTTATGTTTTTTAATGCGCAAAACAAAATTTATTGGTAAGAGGAATAGGGCGGGTAATCGCTAATTTATTATGGTTTTATCTAGAAATAAAATATGGATTCCTTCCGAAAGGAAGGCCTCCTGCTCTCGCAGGGAATCCAGAACTAAAGTAAACTAAAATGCCTAAATGGAAAAAATGTGGATTCGCCCCCACTGCTAGCTTGCGCTAGCAAGCTGTGGGGGCTTAATCCACCCTACTAAGACTTTTAAAGTAGCTTCGTGGCTAGAAATTAAAGAATAGGAAGAAATTACAGATTTGAAAAAGATGGTATTGTTAAACCCTGGACCCGTATGTACCTCTGAGAGGGTGAGGAATGCACTCTTGAGAGGTGACATGTGCCATCGTGAGAAGGAATTTTCCATACTCCTGGACAACGTACGCAAAAAGATTAAGCAAGCCTTCGCTTCAAATGGCAATTATACTACAATAGTCATTACGGGTTCCGGCACTGCTTCCCTGGAGGCCAGTGTCTGCTCCTCAGTAAGTGAAGGAAAGAAGATATTAGTTATAAACAATGGCGTATACGGCGATAGGATATCACGTATCGCCTCAGCTTATAAAATTGACAAGGTAGAGCTTCAATATGATTGGTGCAAACAACCAGATATAGAACAAGTAGAAAATACTATCTCAAAAGATACTGACATAGAAGTAGTTGCCATGGTTCACCATGAAACCACCACAGGTTTGTTAAATCCAGTCCATGCTATTGGTTTAATAACGAAGAAATATGATAGAACCTTTCTCGTTGACTCAATTAGTGGTCTGGGTGGTGAAGAGATAGATTTAATCAATGATAACGTCGATATATGCGTTGGTTCGGCGAACAAATGTATTCAGGGTTTACCAGGATTGTCCTTTGTTATTCTAAAACAAGATGAGGTAAAAAGACTAAGGAATATACCGGCGCGCTCCGTATATCTTAATCTTATTTCACAACTTGATGAACAGGAAGAAAAGGGCGAATGTCCTTTTACGCCATCTGTACATACATTTTTTGCATTTGATGAGGCTTTAGATGAACTTTTAAAAGAAGGTGTCCAAAATCGCATCAGACGGTACAAAAAGGCTTCTATGTTTCTACGAAAAGGATTCAAGAAATTATCTCTTAATTTTCTATTACCAGACGAATTACTGTCAAACACTATCACAGCCTTGTACTTACCCAAAGACATGACATACACCCATCTGCATGATAGTTTAAAGGAAAGTGGATTCGTCATCTATGCTGGTCAAGGACAATTAAATGCAAAGATATTCAGAATCGCAAACATGGGTGAATTAACCATGGAGGACTTAGAAACTTTCATTAAGAATCTGCAAGATGTTCTAATTTAACATAGTCGTAACCAAATACAAAAATTCTAGATTCCCTGTTTGTTTGCCAGGAAGGCAATGCCACGGGAATGACAGATAATACAACACATTGGCTATTGGCAATTCCACTGTTGCGGAAGTCCCGTCCGTAGAACGGGCACTTAGGTGATTCTGCCTGTCCTTCGGACAGGTTTAAAATCACACCCCGACCCTGATCGGGAATCTACTTTCGTGTTAAAGGGATAATATCTTTATGAAGGTCATAATATTAGCGGCGGGAATAGGAAAGAGAATGTCAGCAGTAACAAATAGGATTCCAAAATGTCTTATTATGATTGGCAATAAGACGCTTCTGGAAAGGCTCCTCGAATCACTATCTCTCTTGGACATAAAGGATATAGTAATTGTCGTTGGTCATCTTAAAGAAAAGATTAAAGAAGCAATAAAAAACAATCCTAATAACTTTAAAATAAAATATATAGAAAACGAACAATATACCAAAGGCAGCATTCTCTCCCTATGGTACGCCAGAAATGAGCTGGATAATGACACACTGATTATGGATGCTGATGTATTATTTCACAATGAAATACTCATAAAGTTGGCCAGATCCAAAAATAGTAATTGCTTCCTGATAGACGAATATTTCGAAGATACTGGTGAAGAAATGAAGTTATTTGTGAGGGAAAATAAAGTAATCGGAATCTCCAAACATAATTCTTATGATTGTGATTTTATAGGTGAAGGTGTCGGGTTCTTTAAACTCTCATCAAGTGATTGTCACATACTTAAGAATATACTTGAAGAATTTGAGAGAACTGGCAGAATCAATGTGGAATACGAAGATGCCTTGCACGAACTACTTACCCATTGCTCAGTCGGTTTCGAAAGAGTAGGAGATCTGCCGTGGATAGAAATAGACTTTGAAGAAGATATTGGAATGGCTAATAACGTAATTCTGCCAAGATTAGGAGACTACCAATAAAAGCCATAATACTCTTTTCTAATAGTTTTGACAATGATGAGATATCAAAATGGTGCACAAAGGAAATTGCCTCTATACCATTATATAAACGCACTATCCTTTCTGCCTGCAAGGCAGGAATAAAAGATTTCATCTTCTTCGGACACAATATAAAAGAAGAAATAGAAGATTCAATAATCACAGACAAACGAATAAATGCGGATATTAAATGGTATGATGGAAAAACACACGCACACTTAGATGAAGTAATTGCCAACGAAGTTACAGACAATAAAAATAATAATATCTTTATAATAAAGGCAAACGCTCTCTTTGATTACCGCATCCTTAATCGGCTTTCCGATTTTTCTATTGATAATGCAGTCGCCAATATAGCCACCAGTACCGAAACACACACATCAACAAAAAACACTTCAACGAATAACATTTCTGCAAATACAACGGTTCAAGATAAAATAAGTAGCGGTATTATTATGGTATCACATAAGATTAAGGACTTCCTAACCCCAACTAATGGTGGTGTTTCATTCCAGAAATTGATTGAGGAACTAAACAAAGAAAATTTACTCCAGACTGTTGACATAAGTAATAATTTATATGAAGAAATAAATTCTCAATCTGATTTATTGTTAGCGGAAAGAAAACTTTACCAGTCATTAGTATCTAATTTAGACAGTCCAATTTTAGATAAATACGTAATACGTAAAATATCTGGCTTCATTTCTAAATTATTAATAAGAACACCAGTTACGCCAAACCAGATTACGATTATGAGCTTGGTATTAGGTCTCTTCTCAGGATTCTTCTTTTCCTTTGGAGGATATACTTTTAACATATCTGCTGGTTTACTATTTTTTCTCTCCATAGTTTTTGATCAGTGTGACGGTGAGGTTGCAAGGCTTAAACACATGGAATCAAACTTTGGTAATCTTCTGGATATAATATGTGACACTTTGGTAAGTGCTGCACTTGTTGCAGGTATTACGTTTGCCCTTTATAAGACAGATGAATCTAGTTCTATAATCATAATTGTATTAGGCATTATGGCAATGTCTGGTATTTCAATTTCAATCCTTTTAACAACATACTTTGATGTTAATAATACAGACCAAATATACGACAAAACGAAAGAATGGATTGATAAACTAAATAATAGGGATTTCCTTTACATAATCATAATTGCATGCATTACCATCAATCAGATGATATGGTTTCTCTGGATAATGGCAATTGGTACAAACATATACTGGATAACTCGTAAAATAGTTCATCGTATTAGATAATTATAGAAATAAAGTATGAATTGTATCCTCATGCCCACAACTAACTGCTCTATCCTCTCTACTCTAAGTAATATGCAATAGGCTAAACATTTATAGATAAATACACGTCAATGATCTTCATAGAAATATTCTTAATAACATGCATAATAATCTCAATTTCATACTACGTATTTTCTCTCTATTGTACACTATCTTTTTTTAATAAAAATATTGACATAGATGACAACTATTTACCACCTGTTTCCATTCTCAAACCAATAAATGGTATTGAGGATGGAATTCACGAAAACTTCATTAGTTATTGTAAACAGGATTATCCGGCATATCAGATTATCTTCGGGACTAGTGATTATAAGGACCCTGCAATTGACGTGGCAAAGAAGATTATAAATGAGTTTCCACAGAAAGATATCGAACTCGTAATCAACAATGACAGCATAGGAACTAACCCAAAAATTAGTAATCTAAACAATATGTATAAAAAGGCCAAGCATGACATAATAGTAATAAGCGATAGTGATACTAAGGTTGATAGTGACTATTTGAAAAAAGTGATTTCTCCATTGAATAATCAAGACATAGGATTAGTTACCTGTGTGTACAGACAAAACATCATAAATAATCCCACTTCTATGATGGAATCTTTATCAATAAATCATGATTTTTTCCCATCGGTAATGGTAGCTCAAAAATTAGAGAAGCTAAGCTACGCCTTTGGTGCAACTATTGCTACAAAAAGAGTTATCTTGGATAATATCGGCGGCCTTAAAGATTTTGCCGATTACTTGGCCGAAGACTTTCATCTTGGCAAGAAAATATCCGAGGCAGGTTACAAAATATGTTTATCTAACTATATAGTCGATGTGATACCAGAAAAGAGAAAATTTGTTAATTTCTTTAAACATCAACTCAGATGGGCAAAAACCATTAGAACCTGTAGACCGGCAGGTTATTTCTTTGCATCATTCTGTAAATACGGAATTGTTCCTTCTCTGGTCTTTCTTTTTGTCAATGTTTTTTCATCCACTGAAAAAAGTTCAACACTGATTTTGCCAGCTATCCTTTTTATGTCATTCTTAAGTGTTCGAATAATCACCGCATACATAATAAGTCTCAGACACACAAAAGATCAGAGATTAATTCTGCATCTTTTACTTTTGCCTCTCATTGACATCTTAAACTTCATAATATGGTGTACAAGCTTTTGGGGAAATAAAATTTCATGGAGGGGTGATAAATTCTTGCTCAAAAAGAATGGAAAGATAGAAAGGATCTAAAAGCTTAAATATTGCCGTCTAGAAAGGTACTTTGGAGTAGAACTCTTTGAAAAATCTTTTGTTTTATTTAAAAGTTAATAAACGAATAATCGACTAATCTTATCGAGTTTTTACTTATAATACTTTTTATTCTTTGGCTTAACAAAACATGAAACTCTTCTGTATACCTATAATTGCCTGACTTTCCATACCAATTCTCACTAGGGAAGGAATCCGGATGAAAATACATCTCACTAGTTCCATCCTTTAAATTATTCAATAGACCACTCACATACATCTCACACATGTTACCAGACTGTAACAGACCATACACCACGTCTGTGAATCTAAAACCGCGTTTTAATAAGCTCTTCCTGTACATTCTAGTAAGGATACCGAAGATTAAGGAATGCAATAGCTTGTAAACTATTGCACTTCTGTCCAACTTGAGATTTAGAAAGAGATCATCCTTTGGTAACCTTATGTTTTTTACATCAAATTCTTCTGCCAACTTCAAAACAATATCAAATATTGAGGGGTGCATGTGTATGTTAAGATGACTATTAATATGAGAAATTTTTAAATTTGTAGATATATACTTCTCCAATTGTGCTCTCAGTTCTTTTTCTATTTGCTCTTTTATAGATTTGATAAAAAAATACTTTAACCCTGCCAGAACTGGACGATTAGAAAAGTGACCTTCGGAGTTAACCAAATACGGAATTTCCGCAGGTGAGACCGTAGACCTTCCCTGGACAAGAACTAAATGTATTCCCACGCTTAGATATGGATTATTCTTCGCCTGCTCCACGGCATCATCAAAGGCCCCCCCATTTACCACCAGGCTTGCACTAGTCAAGATTCCTTCTCTATGCGCCTTAATGATTGCTCTATTTATGCTCCTCGAAGCCCCAAAGTCGTCACCATTTACAATTAATGCCTTCATATAAATTGTCAACTATAAGAAACTAATTCATACCCTTCCCCCAGCCAGCATTTCCTCTAATGAAGACTTCAGGGATATTATATTTTTGGTATTAGAGAGTGTCTTTGCGGCCTTTATCATTTGACCACATTTAAAATAGTGAAAAGCGTCACTTATTGATATTGCAACAAACTGCATGAGACTCGGCTCTCTATAACATTCATTTATACATTTATTACAATCTTTTCTTACCAGGACAGCCTTATCAAATTCGCCAATATGACATATCCTTTCTTCTAAGGTCTGACATGGAAATACATCGAGATTCCAGTCCACATAAAACGATTTATACCCCCCAAAACAATTGAATCTTACCTCTTTATTTTTAAATAGTCGTATCATATCCTGCAGCGAGGCAGTAGGATTCAAGATCCTGAATTGTGATTTTAGTTTCTTGATTTCCGTGAAAATACAAATTAATTCTTCATTACTATAGTTTATTAAATCAGAGCTGCAATCCCCGGCATAAGATGCAGAATACATAATCATAGGATTGGAAAATGATATTTTGTCGAATCCAAGTCCCCTTAAGAAGGAAGGCAACTTTGTAAAGTCACTAATTAACCTGTTAATAGTAACCGATGCAATCAGATTGATTCCCTGTTCATTAATCTTTTTTGTAGCCACCTTTATTTTTTCGCAGACGCCAGGCAATCCTCGATTATTCTCATGTGCATGAATCGAAGTTGCATCTATGGATATAAAAATAGTTTTTAACCCACTTGTTCTCAGGTCTGAGATTGTCTTTTCATTGAGCAAGTATGCATTCGTTGAAATCATAGTGTCTATACCCTTCCCTGTTGCGTAATCTATCATTTCTGGAAGGCCCGGATGTAGAAGCGGTTCACCACCCACAAATACTAAATACCTTATCCCTTTATCGTAAAGAATATCTATGGCCTGAAATATTTTGGGTGTTTCCAAATATCTTATGTCTTTCGTATCAGTCCTGGAAAAGGTACAAAAGTTACACTTTGCATTACATGCATTAGTAATTGCAAAATTGGCAAAGCTTGGACCACCATCCTGAATAACTCCCTTTACCATGTCATATCCTTTTAATAGTAAACTCATACTAACCTAATCTTTCCACCTCGTAGGTGGAACGGTTGCTATCACTTATAAACTTCTTTCTTTTTGCTATGAATTCCTTGAATTCTGCACCTTCCTGCATTATTCTTTTTCTTTCTTCACCATTGAACATAATCTTTCTTATTATTCTAAAGATGTACCTTGGTCTATAGTAGAATTTTTTATAAAATCTTTCTACAGACTTGTATATTTCAACATTAGATATTCCCGGGTACTGCACAGTACATGTTTGCCATCCTCTTTCATTTACCATGTTTTCATTTGCCAGATAATTTTTCTCTACACAAAGGTCATAAAGCTTTGTCCCTGGATAGGGAGATGCCAGAGATACCTGTATAGTATTTACATCCAGCTCACACGCAAACTTTATGGAGTCATTGATAGTCTCGGGCGTTTCCTCAGGCAGTCCAAGGACAAAGGCGCCGTGTATCATTATTCCTAATTCCTTACATATCCTCGTAAATTTCCTTGCCTCGTTTAACGTTATCCCTTTTCTAATATTATTCAGTATCTCCTGATTGCCAGATTCATATCCAACTACAAGCAACCTCAATCCAGAATCTTTCATTATTCTCAGAGTTTCGTAATCAGTATTTGCACGAGATGTCGTAGACCATGTGATATTCAACTTTTTAAGGCCTCTGGATAATTCTCTTGCCCTTATTTTATTTGCCGTAAATGTATCGTCATCAAAAAATATCTCCTTTACCTCTGGAAAAAGCTCTAAGGTACGCTTTACTTCTTTTATAACATTGTCAACGCTTCTCACCCGGTAGTAATTACCAGAAAATGTCTGAGGCCACAGGCAAAAGATACATTTACTTGGGCAACCCCTCCCTGTATAAATAGATACATAAGGTCTAAGTAAATAAGGAATTTGATAATTATTTATATTCAGGTCTCTTTTATATATATCTACGACAAAGGGAAGGCTATCTAGATTTTCTATAAATTTTCTATCTCTATTGTGAAAAATATTTCCATTATTTTTATAACTAATTCCATCAATCTCCCCTAATTCCTTTCCCTGAGCTATCTCCTTAATAGAAAAATCAAATTCTCTTCTTGCGACAATATCTACTGCATTAGATGCCTTTAAGGTCTCCTCAGGCATTGCACTTGGATGTGGGCCCACAAAAACAATCTTAGTATCGCCGTTAACGGCCTTTATCCTCTGTGCAATATAAATATCGTTATTAATGGACGGAGTGCTTGTATAAATTACAATTAGTTCGTAATTCTTTGCAATTGATAAGACTTTATCGATTCCATAACGCTCTGCCGGAGCATCCACTAAACGGCTTTTCTCTAAAAGCCCTGCTGGATAACATAACCATGTAGGATACCAGAATGAGGTCACCTCGCGCGTTGCCTGATACCTGGAACCTGCCCCACCATCAAAATCCATAAATGATGGAGGATTTAGGAATAATGTTTTCATGATAACAATAGAATATCACAAGAAATGTTTTATCTTCAACAAATTTATAATCGTTTCTTGACAAAGTAACTTGTTCTGTTTAGTTTATGAAACTCTTTGTATTCCCTCTTAAGCATAAATAAACTAATTACGATAAAAAGCTATGGATAAAAAATTTATAACCAAGGCTATCGTCCTTATGGTAAATTACAAATATAATGAATGGGCATTTTCGGAAGTAGCCCGCATTCCTTTATTTAAGCGTGCAATCCTTTCCGGACAAAAGGCTGGCATAAATGAATTTTTCATCCTCTACTCTGGCAAAAAAAGGCATGAATTAGAAACGACCCTAAACTCTGATAAAAGGATAAGGTCTAAAATAGACTTAATAGATTTTTCATACCGGACGAAAGATGAAAACGATATTTTCAGTAAAATGGCTCATACCTTTGAAGATAATTATTTTATAATTAATGGAAATTCTGTTTTTAACTATCGCTTACTTCAAGAATTCTCACAACTCAAACTCAAAGATGCAATTGCGGCCATTTCCATAAACAATTGTAACATTATTTTCTCAAAAAAAGAAGCAGCTCAATATCGAGTTGAAAACCACTCCTTATCCCTTCCTTCACAAGAAAGTAATATGAAAATTTATAGTTCTACCTCCCCTTTATCCCCTCCTTGTAAAGGAGGGGAGGTGATAAAATCCGATAGAATTCCTCTTGATATTGAAGAATTGTCTAAAAGGTATGACGAATGGTATGTTAAATTATCTAACAATAATATAGTGAGTATTTCTCAGGATATGGAAAGCTATGATGGCAAGGCTACTGGAATAATATTGGCCTCACCCGGGGTCACAAAAATATTGACAGAAAATCTAACTGTCTGTGTAGAAAATGCAGACATGTCATCCAACCCTTCTTTCTCACCATATAAATGGTTGGAATCACAAATAAAAGATGAAAATATAATGGCATTTGACGCCAAAGACAATTTATGTATGGAAGTCGTATCAAAACCACAGTTGCAAGAATATGAAAGAAGGTTATACAACTCCCTTTACTCACCAGTAGATGGCCCCATTGTGGATAAATACATAAACCGCAAGGTGTCCCGCATAATAACCAAACAATTAGTAAAAACACCTGTTACGCCTAATCAAACAACTTTGGTAAGTATGGTAATAGGTTTTGTTGCTGCATGGTTCTTCTGGAAAGGTGGCTATTGGAATGCCCTTGCAGGAGGTTTGGTCTTCCAATTATCATTTATATTTGATCAGTGTGATGGAGAAATAGCCAGACTTACGTTCATGGAATCAAGAATTGGAGGCTGGTTTGACGCATTTTGTGATTCCATAATAAGGACGTTTATAATCTTAGGGATGACGGGAAGTTTATATATTGAGACTAATCAATCATTGATTTTGTTATTAGGCATTCTATCATCCATTGGAATATTTGTGTCTACAATGGCTGGTTCATACGAAACACTTAAAAAGGAAGAAGAATTAAGATATGAAAACAGGGAATCTGCAAATGCCTCGATCAAAGAAGGAAGCAAAATAGGCATCTTTATTGATAAATTTAATAATACTGATTCGTTTTCAATAATCTTGTTCATCTGTATTTTATCAGGAAAGCTGGTATTGTTTCTATGGACGATTGGTATAGGTTCGTTTATCTTCACCCTCGTAATTCTGGCAAAATCACTTATGTCTATGAAAAAATAACTATAACACCTTCAAGATATCAATAATGACTCTAAGATAATGTAGTAAATAAGGTTATGAACCAGTATTGGATGTTAATTGTACCTTAGTTACAAAAGTTCTGTTTATTTAAGTATTGATAGCAGGAAAAGTTAGAAATGATGGTTCATTAAAAATCCGAGTTACTTGCTTAAATAGATATGCCTGCTCCAACTAGGATCCCCCCCCCCCAAAGACCAGTCAATCTGAATCATCTGGGGCTTCGTCAAATTTATCCGGCATACTATCACTTTCCTTG
This sequence comes from Candidatus Scalinduaceae bacterium, assembly GCA_046759445.1. Taxonomy (GTDB): domain Bacteria; phylum Planctomycetota; class Brocadiia; order Brocadiales; family Scalinduaceae; genus Scalindua_A. The sequence continues at coordinate 2,570 of JBHICG010000065.1, read as the reverse complement.
TCTCTCACATTCAACATATACCTGATCGTTTTTTCGTATTCGGGAAAGTAATTACTGATCACAGATAGGTCAAAACTGCGCAAGATACTTGTGTTACTTTCCCTTTCTAAAAGAAATACAAAAGACTGTTTTACAAGCTCCTCGGGTTTTACACATTTATGAGTTAATCTTTCATAAAGAGACGGCGTAACCGTCACTGTATGGGTTGTAGTCGTGCCCTTCTCTACGGTAACTTTGAAATTGGTATTATCTATTGTCTGTACGGTTATCATCTTGATTTTTTACTACATTACCGCATAAAACGCCATATTTCAACGTGAAGCCTGCAATATATTGAAACTCTTTTGGAGAAAAAGTTTTTTATATAGACAGATTACGCAATAATATAATAGATGCTCTGTCAATATCTGTACCACTATTTGTAATATTCGTGTAACTATTGCTTCATCCTTCAATAACCTCAAACGAATCTTTATCTGCACCACATGATGGACATACCCAATCATCTGGCAGGTTTTCAAAAGGAGTATCAGGGGGAATTCCTCCAATCACATCCCCTTTTTTTGGATCATACATATAACCACATACACTACATCGCCACTTCACAATTTTCTCCAAAAGAATATTCTAGGATATAAAAACACTATAAACTTGATTTTGAATGAATATTGTCTTTTTAATCAACTACCTGACTAAATAATTTTGTTGTAACCTACATTGGAGAATTTTTCACCAGCAACCTTGCTTCTGATAAAACCTTATTTACTACACTATCTATTGGTTCATTCAAAGATGCCCCTGCAGCGCGTACATGCCCACCTCCCCCAAACTGCGCGGCCAATTTGCTTACATTTACTATATGTTTTGAACGAAAGCCTACCTTTGTTTTTTTCTTACCAAGCTCTCTAAACAAAATTACAACTTCTACCTTACCTACTGCACGAATAAGATCAATGAGAACATCTGTTTCAACATATTCTATACCAGATGATTCAATCATCTCTCGTGTCATTTTAGTCCAGGCTAAATTACCATTGCATTCCGAACGCAATTTTTCAAGTGCTAGTGTTATAAACTTCAAATAACTCCAGGATTTATTCTGACATACTTTTTCGTATATTATTTCCGGTTTTACTCCCTTTCTTACCAGAGCAGAACAGATATCAAAGGCCTTTGTACTTGTATTACTAAACTTAAACCACCCAGTATCTGACGCAATAGAGAGATATAGCACATCTGCAATCTCTTGTGTAATATCACCTTGCATATAACTAATCAATTCAAAGATTAATTCTCCGGCTGAAGACGCTTCTTTATCTATAACATTTACATCCGCATAACCAGGATTAGTCGGATGGTGATCTATACATACGGTAACAATAGAACTTGACTGAATCTTTTCTGCAAAATCACCTAATTGGTCCCAATTGCCAACATCAACGATGAAGATTGCATCAAAGTCTTTTATGTTAGTATTATGACAGTCTTTCTTATAAAATTTTATTTCGCTTTTAGGATCGAAACAACGATAAACTATGGGAAGTTCTTCGTTATTTATAATAATAGCCTCTTTGCCCATCCCAACTAAAAAATGTTTAAGAGCTATTTCTGAACCGATAGCATCCCCTTCTAAGAAGAGATGGGACGTAATAATAAACCTTCTACCTTCATTTATGATATCTGCAATTTTTTCCCACATAAATATAAATTTACCCCCCTTCAGCCCTAAGTTTAATCAATATCATTTTACACAATGCTTTTATCGGAATGTGTACCAAAATGTAGTTCCAATATACTTTCTACTTTAATTTTTAACTTATATTCTTGTTGTGGTGTTTCTGCTTCCATTGACTCTAATTCAGGAGCGTATCCATTTAGAACTGCTTCCACATCCTTAGAAACAACCTTTCCTATAAACTGATATCCGAATCTTTCTTGCATATTATAAGCCCCAACGGCAACGTTGGAATTGTAAGCCAAATTTTCAAGAGACCTGACACAAAACCATGACTTAAATGCAATATGATCTCCGTCATTTATAATTATAATATCCTTCACAATAGCTATATGAGGAGATCCCCCTTTATTACACGTAGCTACATAAGTGATATCCACTTTACTTAGAAATTCTTTTATTTTTTCAGAAATCTTACTCATATGTCTTGAAAATTCTATAACTTATTGATGTTAAAAGATTGTAATCAATTATTTCATACACTGAACAGTTGCGCATTGCCTGTCTGCGCGCAACGCACGGGCGCCTTTAAGCTGCAACCCATAACACTTAACATGAAAACCATTTATTCCGTTATTACAAGATTCTAATTGTAAACGCAGTGAAATGAGTTCATCAAATATAATCTCTAAACCTCCAACATCCATGGAATATCCTCTTCTGCGCACCATAGAGACGGTTCTGTTATTATCCGGAATTCATCCTTAAACTGGGTGACATGCGCACTCTCCATTTTTATAAGAGCTTCAAACAACTTTTTTGCATCTTTGTCTTTTGTCTTCTTAGCAGCATCTTCATAGAATTTACAGGCATTTGTCTCAACATTTATTATTAT
>JBHICG010000064.1:0-19967 GCA_046759445.1 Candidatus Scalinduaceae bacterium | reverse complement strand
AGACACAATATACTACATCTTGCATCTACGGCAGTCAACCGGATAAGCCTATTATTAAAATAAGTCTGTGGGTTATCCACTCGCCTTGAATAATATTGAACAAGATTAATCATAAATCGCTCAAATCTGGTTTAAGGTAGTTTTTTATTTCTTTTAATGTATGTAATTTCCCTTTACCAACTCCAGGGCATATATTCTTTAGTTTTTCCCATTCCTCCTGATTTTCTAGATTAGATTTCCAGAATGGAAATGTCCTGCATTGACTGGGCCTGACTGCATAAATCTTACAACCGTTCTCGTACATTATGCAGTCTCCGTTTTTATATTCCAACAAACTATAATGACCATTAACAATCCTTAAGTAACGTTTGGCAAATAAATTCTGCGTGATACTCAAGGATGATGAGATTAAGTTAATTTCTCTCTTATTTACCCGCACCACTCCTGGCTCTCCCATGCAGCATCTTCCAGATCTTTGACACTCAAATCTTAATCCATCTTTGTACCAGGGTTGATTATTTTGTATATGCATAATTTTCCTTGGTTTCACGCTGTTTATTGTACAATTAGCTACTTAGTATCTGTTGTGGTAACACTATATTATCACCCTGAACCAGGTCCTGAACTCGATTCAGGATCTTCGATTTCAGGGTCTCTTAACATCTTAATATATTATACCTAAATTGAGCGATTTTATATGTATGTCAATGTAGCCGCAGGTTTAAGGCAATCTTAAGATTGACCGCCTGCGTTTTTCCTATCATCTGATGAGTTTATGACAATTTCACGTAAGTTACGCAACCTGAAGGTTGCGGCTACAAAAATCGCTCAATTTAGATTATATATAGATTTTTTTAAATTAAATAAGAAAAACTATTTGTATATTTTTTAATAGTTATTAAAATTATTACTGGGAGCATAAAATAGTTTACAGTGGTGTTATCCTGAGCATAGCGAAGGATCTAAAGACACGATAGATTCTTCATTTCGTTCAGAGATGACATGTAAACTATTTTATGCTCCCAGTAGTACATAGCATTATAGCATCCATTAGAAATTTATAAAGTAATTATGGATAAAGCCCAATTCAAAAATCTTATTAAGTTTATACCTGAATCTTGCACGAAAAGTGACAAATCCCCCATTCCTAGCCCCGCATCTTGCTTTCAGCAAGAAAGCAGCGGGGGGAATCTAATTTATATACCACCCTTATATTCCTGCCATAGTGCTTTTTGTTACATGGCAGACATCATTCATCTTCTAGCGAAGGCATATAATTAAATTAAGGAAAGTTTCTTTTGTATGAGCATCCCTGGTATTGAGCAGTTGTCTGTGGATATCCTGTATCTTGCCGCAGATGTTTAAGTTTTGTCGAGAAATTTGTTATTTTGTATGTGGATGGTTTCTGAACATGCCATTTTACTTCAATCTTGAAAATATGTAGCATAGCAAAGAAAAAAAAAGTCATTTGTGAGTCCAAATTAGTTTTTTATTGACAATAGAAAGGTTTCTTGATAATTATGAAACTTTTATTAGTATCTGTTTTTCAGAGACTCAATCTCTGCTTTTGTGCTGTAATAAAGTCCAATCCTTAATAATATGTTGATTGTCGATAAGTCAAAAGAAGCGTTTAAACAAGCGCTTGAGAGTATTCCGGGTGGTGTGAATAGTCCAGTAAGGGCGTTTGGAGCTGTAGGTGGTAATCCTCTATTTATAGAATCAGGTCATGGTTGTTATATCAATGATATTGATGGTAATAGATATGTTGATTATGTATGTTCCTGGGGTCCCTTAATTTTGGGGCACCTTGATAAATCTGTTATAAAGTGCGTGAAAGATGTTTTGAAGAAAGGTACAAGCTTTGGAGCTCCGACTGAACTAGAAATACAACTGGCTCAACTCATACGGGAAGCCATGCCATCAATTGAAAAGGTTCGAATGGTTAATTCGGGTACTGAAGCTACCATGAGCGCTATTCGGATGGCAAGAGGTTATACCAAGAGAGACATCGTTATAAAGTTTGACGGCTGTTATCATGGGCACGTAGATGGTCTCCTTGTTCAGGCTGGTTCAGGAGCTACGACGTTGGGTGTTCCGACAAGCCCTGGTGTCCCACAAGATTACATAAGAAATACTATAACCATACCCTTTAACAACCTTGATGTCGTTAAGGAAGTTTGTCGTAATCAAGGTGAAAAGATTGCCTGCATTATAATAGAGCCTGTTGCAGGAAATATGGGCGTGGTGCCTCCAAAAAAAGGATATTTAAAAGGTTTAAGGGAAATAGCTGATAAATATGGCATTGTTTTGATATTTGATGAGGTAATGACGGGATTCAGGGTTTCTCACGGTGGTGTACAAGAGCTATATAAGGTAACTCCTGATTTAACTACACTTGGTAAGATAATAGGTGGAGGTTTGCCTGTCGGTGCATATGGTGGTAAGGCAGAAATAATGGAATGTGTGTCACCAACCGGCCCGGTATATCAGGCAGGAACATTGTCTGGTAATCCATTAGCAATGGCTTCCGGTATTGCGACGTTAGAGAAGTTAAAAAAGAGGGGTATTTATAAGAAACTGGAAAGAAGATCTAAAAGACTGTCTGAAGGCTTAAAGAGAGCTGCCAGTGATGCACGAATACCTACATATCACACCCGTGTTGGTTCGATGCTTTGCACATTTTTTAATGAGGCAGAAGTAACTGATTATGAGTCTGCTAAGAGTAGTAATACGAAACAATACGCATCTTACTTCCATGGGATGTTGGAAAGAGGATTTTATTTTGCTCCTTCACAGTTTGAGGCGGCTTTTATTTCAACCGCTCATAGTGAAGAGGATATAAATTCGACAATAGAAGCCAGTTGCGAAGTTATGAAGATTTTAAGGATTTAAAGAATTATAGTAAACGATAAAAGAAATTTGACATTTTTTTAATGGCGTACATGTATTCCATAATTTACTTGAAGTTGCGTTTTTCTCCTTAAAAATACTCGTAATCGTAGCTTACACGCTTCTTTAAACCTTAATCGAACATCTTTAAAAGTTGTATTTTTCACTGTTAATATTGTTGCGGTTAAGCCTATTGAAACCGCTACAAATTTTATAGTCATAATAAATATAAAAAATCCTATAAATGAAGAAGAAACCCATTTCGAGAATTGCAAGGTTATTGGTTCGAATGCGCTTAAATGTGTGAAGAACAAAACCATCATTACTATAAACGCAACCATCACTGCCACAAATTTGATTATGGCGAGTTTCCACATTACTTTGATAAAAGCTTCTAATGCATTCTTCTTTTTTTCTCTTATTATCTCTATAAAGTTTTCCCTTTTACCCATTAAGCTTGTTTTTAACTGATATAAATTCATAAATTTCCCTTTATCGATGTATCTCTGAATAATTTTAATTACAAGCATAAAACAGATAATAATTTAAAAACATATATTTGTCAAGTAGATTTTACATAAATGGTTAAGGTTTTTATAGCTACGAAGAAGGCAAATCTACAGATGTTACCCTGATATTAAAAGGTTTATAAAGAAATAGAATCAATTTGTAACATTGTTTTTCCTCTTTATAATATGCAGGGAAAAGATATTATCTCATAGTTTTAATAACATCCTCTATAGACTTTTCTGCAAGTCGTTTTGAATCGGCATTTGTCAATGTCTTTCTGATCATCTCCTCCGAGTTGTTCTATATTATCGAGTTGTCACATATAAGCAAACAATCATTTAGAGTTAAATTTATATTTATAAAAATTATCTTTCTTTTCCACACTTTTTCATCTATTTTCGTCTTGCTTTTTGTCTTAATTTTACTAGAATAAAATGTTTATATATTTTAAATAAAAATAACTTGGAAATATCGTCCTTAGATGCTTAATATATGGTAGGGAGTTCAGATAATTTTAAAAGTGGGATTCGATTTGCTGTTAGAATAAGCACTGGATTGATCGTTGCCATATTTCTAGGAACATTTACTGGCTATTTATTAGACAAATATTTCCATACAAAGCCCTGGTTGATTTTACTGGGGCTTTTTATTGGCTTTACAGCCGGACTGTTAAATGTTTATAGGTATGTTAAGGAAGAGGAAAAGAAATAACGAGTTAAGCGCATCCCGACTGTCGGATCTGTGAGCTGCCCACAGGGTTGTCCTCAGGCAACTTGCCCGCCAGAATTGAATGTCGGGCTGGCAAAAAACATGATTTTGAAATTCCTCATTAAAATAAGTTATAGAATTTTTGAGACGTTAGTCTTTTTAATGGAGTCTAATATTGAAACAACACAATCCTTTAGAACACTTTGAACTTCATCCTCTTATAGAAATCAAGCTCCTTGGTATAGATATCTCTGTAAATAAGGCTGTAATAATGATGTGGATCGTATGTATCCTGATTCCCGCCATCTTTGTGTTAGCAGCTAGGGGGAGAAGGGTTATACCCACCAGATTACAGAGCCTGGTAGAAATAAGCATTGAATTTTTGAGGAATTTGGCAGTGGATAATATGGGCAAAAAAGGTCTTAAGTTCTTTCCTTTTATTGCTACGTTATTTTTCTTTATCCTATTTTGCAATCTTCTTGGGGTGATTCCTGGTTCTTATACAGTCACCAGCCAGATTATTGTTACTGGATTTTTTGCAATAAGTGTTTTTATTATAAGTCAAATTGTAGGTTTTATAATGCACGGGGTCGGATACCTCAAGATATTTGTACCTTCAGGAGTGCCGAAATTTATTATACCCTTAATAGTACCCATCGAAATAGTAAGTATGATGGCAAGACCACTCTCCTTATCCGTCAGGTTGTTTGCTAATATGACAGCAGGTCATACGATACTTATTGTACTTTTTTCACTAGCCATTGGACTCAAGTATATAGGTTTTTTACCATTTTTTTTCACTGTAGCATTAACCGGATTAGAGATATTTATAGCTTTTATTCAGGCTTATATATTTACTATACTAACCTGTGTATATATAGGTGAAGCTATTGAGATGCATTGAAGTTTATATATGAATCGATTAATACTTTATTAGATAAGGAGGTAGCTTATGGACAGTTCAGCGGCCGCATTAATTGGAATGGGTATGGCGGCTGTGGGTTTTGCAGGTTCAGGTATAGGTATAGGATACATCTTTGGGAAAATGATAGAATCTGTAGCTCGCCAGCCCGAGGCAGAGGCAAAAGTAGGAAAGTATATGTGGATAGGTTTTGCTCTTGTTGAAGCAATTGCACTCTATGGCCTCGTTATAGCCTTTATCATTATGGGTATGAAGGGAGGGGAAGGGTAACGTTTAGTTCACACTTTGAAAATCTTTGTGTGATTTAAGATTGTTAAACTCCTTTCTCCAATGTCTATATATATAAAAGGAGAGAAAAATGCCTCAATTTGATCTACACTTTCTGGCTCCTTTAACCTTCTGGTCAATAATCTCTTTTCTTATATTGATGGTGATTCTTTACAAGTATGCCCTTCCGGCAATAACTGAAATACTGGATGCCAGACAAGAGAAGATAAAAGGTGATATTGATCAAGCGGAGAAGTTAAGGGAAGATGCTGAAAGGCTGAAAGGAGAGTACCAGAGAAAAGTCATACAAGCTGAAGAAGAAGCCGAAGGAAAGATTCAGGCCGCAGTTATAAAGGCAAAGGAACTCAGTGATAAAATAGTTAAAGAGGGTCATCAAACCGCAGCAGATGACAGGACCAAGGCTCAACTAGGTATAGATATAGAAAGAAAGAGGGCTTTGGCAGAGATGAGGAACCAGGTTATTGATCTTACGATTCTTTCATCTTCCAGGTTAATTCAACAAACTATGCACCGTGAAACGGCGGAAAAATTAGTGGACGATGTTATTAAGGGAGTGGGGAAACTGTCTTGATAGAAGAGAGCTTAGCAACAGGTTATGCACATGCGTTGTTTGAAGTGGCTGATGAAAAGGGATCTGTCGGTGAAATAGAAAAGGATCTGGACTGTATTAAAAATCTATTAATAGCACACAAGAAATTCCGCGATATTCTATATCATCCATCAATTATAAAAACCGAAAAAAAAGACATAATTGACAAAATCATTGCTCCTCAGTGTTCCAGCAAGTGGGTTAAAAACCTTCTCTACATCCTGGTAGAGAAGAGAAGAGAGAGGATGCTGGATTATCTGCCTGATGTATTCAAAGGCGTGGCAGGGCGAATAAGGGGTGTGGTATCCGTAAAAGTTCAAACGGTATTTCCGTTAACCGAAACCAGGCTTGTCAAATTAAAAGAAAATCTCGAAAAGCTGACGAAGAAAAAGATGGAGTTAGAAACGGAAGTGAATAATGAAATAATTGGTGGGATGGTAATCAGGATTGAAAATAAAATAGTTGATGGAAGCGTAATTAATCACTTAAAAAATCTTAAAAAGAATTTATTGAAAACTACCCTGGTTTAAGGGCGTTTTTCATTTTTGTGGGGGTATATCAGGTATGACTGTAAGACCGGATGAAGTTGCTTCGATAATAAAGCAAGAAATTGAGAAGTATGAAGACAAATTAAAGATGGAGTGTGTCGGCACGGTTCTCCAGGTGGGAGACGGTGTTGCCAGAATCTACGGTTTGGACGACTGCATGTCAAACGAATTGATAGAATTCCCGGGCGGTATATACGGGATAGCCCTCAACCTGGAGGAAGACAATGTCGGGTGTGTTTTGCTGGGACCGGACTCGGATATAAAAGAAGGCGATACTGTTAAAACAACAGGAAAAATTGTAGAAGTTCCCGTAGGCGAAGCATTGCTTGGGAGAGTAGTGAATGCACTCGGTCAGCCGGTGGATGGTAAAGGGCTGATTGCTACAGAAAAAACTTTACCGATAGAAGGAACCGCACCAAATGTAGTTGAAAGACAACCCGTAAAGGAGCCATTACAGACCGGGATAAAGGCTATTGATGCTATGATACCAATAGGCCGGGGACAGAGAGAATTGATAATAGGTGACAGGCAGACAGGTAAAACGGCAATATTGGTGGATACAATCCTGAACCAGAAGGATACGAGAGTTATAAGCATTTATGTGGCAATTGGCCAGAAGCTTTCTACGGTGGCTGGTGTGATTAAGACACTGGAAGACAATGGGGTGATGGAGAATTCAATAGTAGTTGTTGCCGCTGCCAGCGACCCTGCACCCATGCAATATATCGCCCCCTATGCAGGCTGTGCAATGGGAGAATATTTCAGGGATAAAGGAAAACATGCAGTGATAATGTATGACGACCTTTATAAACATGCCGTTGCGTACAGGCAGGTATCATTGCTGCTCAGGCGGCCTCCGGGCAGAGAGGCGTTCCCGGGAGACATCTTTAATCTCCACTCCCGCTTGCTGGAGAGGGCAGCTAAATTAAATGATGAACTTGGAGGCGGGTCATTAACAGCACTTCCTGTAGTGGAGACTCAGGCGGGAGATTATGCGGCTTATATCCCTACAAATGTCATATCTATTACGGATGGACAAATTTACCTTGAGGGTGATTTGTTTAATTCAGGGGTTCGTCCTGCAATATCTGTTGGACTGTCAGTATCAAGGGTAGGAGGAAATGCACAGATTCCCGCAATGAAGAAGGTTGCCGGAGCATTGCGACTCGATCTGGCACAGCACAGAGAGCTAGCGGCATTTGCACAGTTTGGTTCAGAGTTGGACAAATCAACTCAGGAACAGTTGACCAGAGGTGAAAAATTAATAGAAATCTTAAAACAGCCGCAATACGAACCGGCGCCTGTAGAAGAGCAGGTTATTATAATATCCACTGCCGTTAATGGCCACCTTGACGATATACCAACCGATAAAGTAAAAGACTTTGAAGGTAAATTCCTGCAATTTATTAGAGATAAACATACAGGAATAGCCGCGGATATAAAAGAGAAAAAGAAAATCGAGGAAGATACATCCAAGAACCTGGAAAGGGCAATTACAGTGTTTAAACAAGAATATAAATAAGCTTCTTACCCGCCTGCTGTCGTGCAGGCAGCTAGTTGCTTATTTATGTACTGTAAAACTGGAGTATAAAGGAAAATAGCTAAGATATTATGGACAGTATAAGAGACATAAAAAGAAGAATCAAGAGCATCAAAAACATTCAGCAAATCACACGAGCAATGGAGATGGTTGCTGCTAACAGGCTTAGAAAAGCCGAAGCTAGAGCCCTGGCTGCACGGCCTTATACCCAGAATATCACTGACGTCTTGAGTCATATAACAGAATCAATTCCGGAAAAAGCCCATTTCTTTAGTCCAAAAGAAGAAGTAAAAAAGATTATGGTTATTCTGATTACTTCTGACAAGGGGTTGTGCGGAGCTTATAATACTAACGTTATACAGCATACACTTAAATTTATCAGGGAAAATTCACAAAAGGAAATTAAACTCCACTTGTTAGGGAGGAAAGGGTTTTTGTTCTTCCAGAGAAGGCCATACAAAATTGAGAAGTATTATACCGAAACTGTAGAACAATTGAGCCTTTCGTCATTACAAATTGAGGATAATAAGATAGTAGAAATAGCTGGCAAATTGGTAAAAGATTTTGAAGAAAATGTTTTTGATGAAATATATTTATTCTTTACAAAATTCAAGACTGTAATGAAATCTATACCTTCTGAATTAAGACTATTACCGATTACGAGTGGTGATAATACTTCCGAAAAATCTGAAGAAAAAAAACTTTTGGGATATTACATTTTGGAACCCTCATCTGAGGAGATATTTACAAATCTTCTACCCAGGTATATAGAAGCTCAATTGCGTCAGGCAATTTTTGAGTCATTAACGGCTGAATTCGCGGCACGAAGAGTTGCGATGATTGCAGCGTCAGAAAATGCCGAAGAAATAATAGGTGAGCTTACGCAAACATATAACAGGGCCAGGCAGGAGGCCATTACCAAGGAGCTGCTTGAAGTCGTTTCCGGTTCTGAAGCATTAGCGAAATAAATTAAAGTACTAACTGGGACTGGTTAGCACCAGATAGGTTTTAATGATTCAAGTTAAGCCTTCGGCAGCTTTAATATAATTTTACACGGTAGGAGCCCCCCCTCAGCTTGCTAGCGCATGCTAGCAAAGGGGGCTCCTACCAAAATACATTGAAATTCCTAGACATATATTTAGATTTATTCATTGATTGAAGAATTGATTTTATATGATAAAGTATATTTTTATGATAGTTGTATGGTAAGGAAAGAGAGGTAATTACGTTGAAGAAAGGGGAAGTGGTACAAATAATAGGTCCCGTGGTAGATGTAAGGTTTCCCCCGGGGGATCTGACTTCCATTCGAAATGCCATAAAAATCGTGGACAAAGAAAGAAATATAAGTCTCGTCGCAGAGGTAGCACAACATATAGGTAATGATACTGCCAGATGTGTTGCACTTGCACCCACAGATGGCTTGGTAAGGGGAATGGAAGTTATTGATACAGGTGAACCAATATCAGTGCCTGTAGGCCCTGAAGTTCTGGGTAGAATATTTAACCTATTAGGCGAACCGTTAGACACTATAGGTGAAGTTAAAACAAAAGAACGTTACCCCATTCATCGTCCGGCGCCTTCGTTTGAGGATAGAGAGTCGGCAACCGAAGTCTTTGAGACCGGCCTAAAGGTCGTTGACCTCCTTGCTCCATTTGCAAAAGGTGGAAAGGTAGGACTGTTTGGCGGTGCTGGTGTTGGTAAAACCGTTCTTATTATGGAGTTAATTAAGAGTATTGCCAGTGAGCATGGCGGGTTTTCAGTGTTTTCCGGTGTGGGCGAGAGGACAAGGGAAGGAAATGACCTCTGGCTTGAAATGAAGGAATCCGGCGTGCTGGACAAAACAGTTCTTGTCTTTGGACAGATGAATGAACCGCCGGGTGCAAGATTAAGGGTAGCCTTATCAGGACTCACCATGGCAGAGTATTTCAGGGATTCTCAGGGACAGGATGTACTACTGTTCATTGATAATATCTTTCGTTTTGTACAGGCAGGTTCAGAAGTATCTGCCTTATTGGGACGAATGCCCTCTGCAGTTGGTTATCAGCCGACATTAGCCAATGAGATGGGAGATCTTCAGGAGAGGATTACATCTACTAAGAAAGGTTCAATAACTTCGATGCAGGCTATTTATGTGCCTGCGGATGATTTTACTGACCCTGCACCTGTAGCTACCTTCCCACATTTGGATTCTACCATCTGGCTCTCACGGCAAATAGCTGAGATGGGAATTTATCCAGCAGTTGACCCTTTGCAATCTACCTCTCGTATTCTTGATCCGCACATAGTAGGACAAGAACACTATGAAGCTGCAAGAGAAGTACAAAGGGTTTTGCAACGTTACAATGATTTGCAGGACTTTATTGCCATATTGGGGATGGAAGAATTATCAGAAGAAGATAAACTTATTGTAGGAAGAGCAAGAAGGATACAGAGATTTTTGTCACAACCATTCTTTGTGGCAGAGCAGTTTACGGGTATAAAAGGAAAATATGTTAAGATTGAGGATTCCGTCAGAGGGATTAAGGAAGTTATAGAAGGTAAACACGATCAACTCCCTGAACAGGCTTTTTATATGGTAGGTGGTATAGAAGAGGTTGTAGAAAAGGCAAAAGAAATGGAAAGTAAACAATAAGTAAATGTCTAGGAATTTCAATCACACACATAGTTTCCCCCCACTGCTTTCTTGCGAAAGCAAGAAGTGGGGGGATAAAGGGGTGTGTAAGTATGCCTTTAACACACCCCCAAACCCCTCTTTTTAGAGGGGAGTTTTAAAAGCGGTTACAGAAGACAGCCTAATTCAAAATAATAAAAGGTGTGACTAAGACAGTAAACACAAATATTTTGGGATTAAAATAACGTATGATTGATAGAACATTTGGTTTAGATGTTATCACTCCAGAAAAGGTAGTCTATAGCAAAGAAGTTTCTGCAATAACTGCCCGTGGATCCGATGGGTATATGGGTATCTTACCTCAACATGCCCCTCTTATTACGACTCTAGAACCGGGTCCATTGAATATTACTGAACCTGATGAGAACAAGGTTACATTTTCTCTAAGTAAGGGCTTCATGGAGGTAAGAGAAAATAAGGTTGTAATTTTAACGGATACTGCTGAGATGACGTAAAACTATATGAAGTGTCAGAAATACTTGCGTATTTTTCATGTGTTATTTGAGCTAAACAAAGTGTATTTTTCCACAATCAGCGGTCATTTAGCATACCCTTAAGCAGAGCTCGTGGGGATAAAGTTCATGCAGTGATGATATAATACACAACTGCTTATGTCATCATGTAAATTATAGAGATCGTTTATAAAATGACAATATTAATTACGGGTGGTGCTGGATTTATTGGTAGTCACTTTACTAGACTAAAGGTAGAACAGCAAAAAAGTGTTGTTGTTCTTGATAAATTAACTTATGCAGGAAACCTTGAAAATTTAGATACAATAACAAAGGATTCTAGTAAATTATCGTATTTTAAGTTCTTTAAAGGGGATATTTGTGACAGGCATCTTGTTGAAAAAATAATAAAAGAGGAAAAGGTTAACGTAATCGTAAATTTTGCTGCGGACTCACACGTTGATAGAAGCATAATGAATGCAGATTCATTTATAGATACCGATATTAAGGGGACATATATATTACTCGAAGCGGCAAAAGAAAATTATATTGAGAAATTTATACAGATATCAACAGATGAAGTATACGGAAATATAGACAGTGGTTCGTTTGAGGAAAGTGATGCCTTACACCCAAGAAATCCTTACTCTGCCAGCAAGGCAGGTGCAGAATTATTGACAAATGCTTATTGGGTCACGCATAAGGTTCCCGTCATAATAACCAGATCATGTAATAATTACGGGCCAAATCAGTATCCCGAGAAATTGCTGCCACTCTTTGTTACGAATGCTATTGAAGGTAAGATGCTTCCCGTTTATGGTGATGGCAGGCAAGTTCGTGATTGGCTGCATGTTGAAGATAATTGTACTGCTGTAGATTTTTTACTGGAAAATGGCAAACAGGGAGAAGTTTACAATATCAGCGCGGGTAACGAATGCGCAAATATCGAAATAACCAACATCATTCTTGATGAACTCAAGAAACCGAAGTCACTAATCAAAAATGTTGAAGACAGAGTGGGACATGACAGGAGATATTCTATAGATTGCAGCAAGCTTCGTTCACTGGGATGGAAACCCGGCATAAACCACGAAGATGGTATAAGAAGTACCATAAAATGGTATGTTGAGAATCAGGATTGGTGGAGTAAAATTAAAACAGGTGAATATTCAACGTATTATAGTGAACAATACGAAGACAGAGTAACAAATTTATCATCTCATCGTTCAGGTGCATAAACCCAAATTTTGCAAGTATCATCAGCCACTTTCTTCTCACCTTTGAAGCAAAAGAAAGGAAATTCTAGTGAGTAAGGGAATTGCCAATTCCTGACCAGGCCGGTATGTGATTGTTTTAAAAGTAAGAGTGGTTGGGGATTTATGGGGAGCTTCAGTACGAAATCGATATTCCCATAATCTATAACCCCAAATTCATACCCAATTTCTTGTCATTCTTCCTCGTGTGCAACACTTACCATGTCTGTCGTAGACTGTCTAAGACATTTCATGACGCCGTAATTTTTTGCCTTGACAAACAGAAAATATTTATTAGGGTAATATGCCTTATAATACCTTCTGGTATATTGACGTGATTACCCACATTTGTACGAATAGGAGTATTAGTAATGCAGAAGACATCTTATTGCTATTACTATACCAAATTTTTTCTCACCAATATATGCAATCTCTGCATTCTCTGCAGAGACCTAGTCATAAATCATCATTTCACATCACTTATAACATGTTTCTGTGTTCACAGAAACTTTTCAAATACAATTATTGAGTTTTCATTTTCCTTTTTTGAGCGAAACTTACCAATCGCAAAAATAGAAAATGGAGGTATATTTCGGACGGATAGTGTCATCAAACCAGACAGATGATGCCCTCGTGTACATAGCAGGAAAACTTTGATAGGATTCTGTCGTGGTTAGAAGCTGTGCTCCTGCAGATGAGTTCAGGTTTATTGACATTACAACTACAAGTAAAGTTCATTTCCAAAAATTATCCTTATCTTCTGTGAAGAATCAAAACGTTTTTAGGATACATTAGTGATTGATTTGTAAAATAATGATTTATATACAAAATAGTAGTATACCTATCCTATTAATTATGAAAAAAAAACAGAAAATTTTTCTGCAGAGAACACTTAAACGAATATTATGTTTTTATATACTCTTTCTCAGCTTTGAAGTACTCAATGTACAAGCTGCTATAGTGTTCGAGGATGATTTCGAATCGGGAATAGGTATCTGGAGCATCGACAATGGTATCTGGGAGATAGGTACACCTACAAGTGGTCCGGGAAGTGCCTTTAGAGGTGAGAACTGTGCAGCAACTATTCTTGGAGGCAATTACCCGTATATATCTGACAGTCGCCTGATAAGTCAGGAGATTGATCTGCCTACTATTGTTGCCGGGGAAGAGGTCTTGCTGAGGTATATGGAATATTTTTCATACGCATCCTCTGACAAGGGAGAGGTTCAGGTAAGTGAATATGACAGCATAGCTGGTACATGGTCAGGCTGGACTACCCTGAAGACCATAAACCAGCATACGCCCGTCTGGCATAAAGCACGCGTTGATTTGAGTGCATACGCAGGAAAGCGTATACGTATCGGCTTCTATCATGAGGATAATACTGAGATGTCTTTTGGCCTAAACAGACACGCTGAGAGTTCAGGCTGGTATATAGATGATGTTGAGATAGTGAAACAAATTATTCCACCATTTGGTGGCGCGGATGATTTTGAATCTGGCTGGGGAGGGTGGTATTCTGATAGCGGTATCTGGGAGATAGGTACACCTACAAGTGGTCCGGGAAGTGCCTTTAGAGGTGAGAACTGTGCAGCAACTATTCTTGGAGGCAATTACCCGTATATATCTGACAGTCGCCTGATAAGTCAGGAGATTGATCTGCCTACTATTGTTGCCGGGGAAGAGGTCTTGCTGAGGTATATGGAATATTTTTCATACGCATCCTCTGACAAGGGAGAGGTTCAGGTAAGTGAATATGACAGCATAGCTGGTACATGGTCAGGCTGGACTACCCTGAAGACCATAAACCAGCATACGCCCGTCTGGCATAAAGCACGCGTTGATTTGAGTGCATACGCAGGAAAGCGTATACGTATCGGCTTCTATCATGAGGATAATACTGAGATGTCTTTTGGCCTAAACAGACACGCTGAGAGCTCAGGCTGGTATATAGATGATGTGGCGCTGTCTCATCATGTCCCTACGTCAATGTCAGTTGGGGAAGACCTGAGCGGCACATTCCTCAATAATGGTGAAAGGCATTACTACAAGATTAATGTACCTCCGGGTGGACATTTGAGTCTTAGTCTTGGAGGTCTGAGTAACAATAGCATGTACGAAGTCTACATACGTCATGGGGCGTTGCCTTCAGCAGGGGAATATGATTATTCCTTTATAACGTCTAATCAAAACATATTTATTCCCAATGCCATGCCCGGCACGTGGTATATCATGGTATATGCTAATTCCATCGGAGCAAACGGCAATTACATCATTCAGACAAGTTTCAGCAGCGGAATCGCAATCAATAACATCACACCAGATAGTGTGGGCAATTCAGTACCCGCCACAATCACCATAGACGGGGCGGGTTTTGATCCTGCGACTGCTGTAACTTTGGTTCAGGGTGGGACTTCCATACCAGCAACAAAAGTAACTTACGTCTCCGGTTCCAACCTCCTTGCAGAGTTCGATCTGAGAGGCGTAACTCCTGGTTCCTACCAACTCCGTGCCCAGTCCGGCTCTAGTTATGATGAAGTGCCGTTCGAGGTACTCAACGCTGGCTCCGCCAAACTGGAGACCAACTTAATCGTGCCCAGCCGGGTCGGCTACCATAATGTTGCGACTATCTGGGTCGAATACGCCAACACCGGTAACGTCGCCATGCCGGCTCCACTATTAGTTGTTACGGCCACGCAAAAAGGACGGCAGGCAGCAATAATGAAGTTGGGCGCTATGCTGACACGCGGGTTCTGGACAAGCGCTATGCCGGAAGGCTTTAGCAATACTGTTCAGTTTTTGGCTACAGGAGATACACCGGGTATTCTTCAACCAGGAGAATCTTTCCGTATACCCGTTCAGTACGCAGGTTGGCAGAAGCCCTGGGACTTTTCCTATTCACCCATTACATTTAACCTGGGTGTCCTTGACGCCAGTAACACCACTGTTGTTGATTGGGCGTCCTTTAAGGACGTAATGCGTCCGAATAGCATTACAAATGAGATCTGGGAGCCACTTTGGGACAACTTTATCTCACAGACAGGCAGTACCTGGGGAGACTATGTAAGGATGCTCACGGACAACGCCGCTTACCTCGGCAGGTTGGGACAGAAGGTTACGGACATAAGTAAATTGCTTTCGTTTGAATTTGCCCAAGCAGACGCGCTCAACGTCATACAATATCTTGCGGCGTCAACCGATGCCTACACTCCAGCCCCTGGGATAGACCTTAGTTTCAGGAGGTTATTTCCACAGTCCATAAGTAGTCGATATAAACTCGGCGCTTTCGGTCGTGGCTGGTCGCATAACTGGAATATGTCATTGAATGTCGCAACTGATGGCACGGTAACGATTTTAGAACCTACAGGCTCACGACGCATCTTCCAGCCCGACAGCCGACCCGGTGGAGGATACTTCTCTATGGAAGGAGACCACGCCACTCTAACCAATGTTGGAGGCGGAGCCTTCTCTCTGCAGGAACCCAGTGGATTGATACGAGTATTTCGTTCGGATGGCAACCTCGACTACATCGAAGATACCAATGGCAATCGTATTACGGCCTCCTATTCAGGCAACCTCTTAACAAGTTTTAACCATTCAGCCGGTCAGTCTCTTCTGTTAACCTATAACGCTGATGGCAGGGTATATACTAATATTACGGAACCCTATTTAGGCAACCGCTTAACAAGCCTTAACCATTCAGC
This sequence comes from Candidatus Scalinduaceae bacterium, assembly GCA_046759445.1. GTDB lineage: Bacteria > Planctomycetota > Brocadiia > Brocadiales > Scalinduaceae > Scalindua_A. The sequence goes on along the minus strand of JBHICG010000064.1, from coordinate 3,893 downwards.
CGGTCAGTCTCTACTGTTAAACTATAACGCTAATGGCAGGGTCGATACTATTACGGACCCCGACGGCCGGAAGACCACTTTTACTTATGATGCTGTTAGTGAGCATCTAATCTCAGCCGAATATTTTGATGGTTCAACCGTAAGCTATAACTACAGCGCTGGCTCTGGCTTTACTCGAGAACACGCCCTCACACAGATCAATTTTCCCGGTGGTACCCACCAGTATTTCACTTACGACACACAAGGTAGACTGACAACGGTATCAAGGGACGGCGGGGCTGAGGCAGTTAATTTAACCTACGACACCGCAGGTATGATTGCTGTCACTGACGCCTTAGGTAACAGTGAGAGGTTTTACATCGACAATAGTGGTATATTCGTTAAGATAGAAAACCCACATGGCAATGCCACACTTCTGACCTATGACAATGACTATAACCTCACCAGAATCACTGACCCTGCAGGTCATTCTTATGCATATAACTATGATGGCGAAGGCAATCTAATTTACGCCACCGATCCTCTCGGCAACGGGACTCGTTTTGCCAATAATGGACCGTTCAATCGCATGACGAAACTCATTGACGCCAATGGCAACGTAACCGACTACGGCTATGATACTACCGGCAATCTATCCTCGATTACGTATGATGATGGCAGTATTGAAGGTTGGGTTTATAATACTGAAGGAAATCCTACTTCTTGGACGAATCGACGTAGCGCTCCTATAACATATGAATACGACACTGACGGCAGGCTCACCGCCAGGATTTTCCCAGATAGCTCACGTATTGATTATGTTTACGATTCTCGTGGAAATCTTACCTCTGCCACGGATGCAACAGGTACTACTACCCTTCAATACGATGCCAATGACCGCATTCTCAGAATCACATTCCCTGGTGGCCGCTTTCTCCAGTACACATATAACGAAGCCGGCCAGCGGACCTCCAGCCTTAATCAACTTGGTCATCGCCTTGATTATTTTTATGATGCAGTTGGGCGGCTGGAGAGTATCACGGATGAGTCCTCAGCCGAAATCGTCCGCTACCATTATGACACAACCGGTCGTCTGGTGCGTAAAGACCTGGGCAATGGCGTTTACACCACACTTAAATATGACAATGCATGGCAACTCACAGAGCTCATCAATTACAAGCCTGACGGCAACATTTTATCGAAATTCACATACACCTATGATGAGCGAGGTCGTCGCACGTCTATGACTACGCTCGAAGGTCGCTGGGATTACGTTTACGACAACCTGGGCCAGCTTACGGCATGGACCACCCCTGACGGAAGGTACGTGGAATACAAATACGATGCACTGGGTAACCGTATTACTGTTACTGACAACGCCGTCATTACCAACTACACAACCAACAATATGAACCAGTACATACAGGTTGGCAACACCACGTACCAGTATGATGCCGATGGCAACATGATTCAGAAGACCTCGCCGTCTGACACGACCACTTATACTTATAACGATGAAAACCGTTTGGTAGCCGTATCTTCACCCCAGGCCAACTGGACATACACCTACGATGCTTTTGGAAATCGCGTCCGTGTCAATGACAATGGCACAACAACCGATTTCGTGATTGACCCTATCGGCTTCGGTGATGTGGTAGGGGAATATAATAATAGCACAGGGAACCTCACCGCTCACTACGACCACGGCTTTGGTTTATTATCCCAGACAGATGCCTTTGGAAATCGCGTCCGTGTCGATGACAACGGTACAACAACCGATTTCGTAATTGATCCCATCGGCTTCGGTAATGTGGTTGGGGAATATGAGAATAGCACAGGTAACCTTACCGCTCGCTACGACCATGGCTTCGGCTTACTATCTCAGAAAGATGCCATTGCCAAGTCAGCCTTTTACACGTTCGACGCAATCGGCAGTACAAGTGAATTGACTGGAAGTATGGGAACAATACTGAATTTATACAGATATCTACCGTTTGGAGAACAACCTTCTAGCTCCGAAACTGCTAATAACTCTTTTGAGTATGTTGGCGAGTATGGTGTTGTGGCAGGAGAAAACAGATTATATTACATGAGGGCAAGGTATTATGATTCAACCGTAGGACGCTTTGTATCGATGGATCCAATTGGTCTTACAGGTGGGGATAAAAATCTATATCGATACATTGAGAATACACCACTGGATAGAATAGATCCTTCGGGTTTGCTTTCGGTCTCACCGTGGAATGGAAAAGAAGCTGCTTCAGAAATGGAGGACGCTTTTCGCCAGGACATTGCTTGCCGGTTTAATCCATTTGTCTGTGGCCTCTTAACTATTTGGGGAGAAATCAGAAAAAAATTTTTCCCTTCACCCAATCCACCTACCAAAGCTGGAGGTGGAGGGAGTAGCCAGCCAGCACGCCCCTGGGATCCCAATGAAAAGACCGGTCCCACCGGTTTTGGTAAACAGCGATTTATTTATGGTGATACCCTGTTGTCTTATAGTGTCGGGTTCGAAAATGATAAAAACGCCACTGCTCCTGCACAAATCGTAACTATCACTGATCCACTCGATGGAGATCTGGACTGGTCAACGTTTGAGTTAACGGGGATAGACTTTGGCGACGTGAAGATCGCTGTCCCTGCGAATACAAAGCACTACGAAACCAAGGTACCTATGACTTACAACGGCGTGAATTTCGAGGTGCAGATTGAGGCAGGCATCCATCTCTCTACCGGTCAGGTATATGCCAACTTCTATTCCATAGACCCTCTGTCAGGTCTACCACCACCCGTGGAGGTAGGTTTCCTGCCGCCTGAGGATGGTACCGGTCGTGGACAGGGCCACTTCTCGTATACCGTAAAACCCAAGGGTGGGCTTCCCACAGGCACAGAGATACGCAACGTGGCATATATAACATTCGACTTCCAGGAAACCATAGCCACAAATCAGGTCGATCCGCATGACCCGTCCAAAGGTACTGACCCGAACAAGGAGGCTCTCAACACCATAACCAATAGTCCTGATAATGACAACGACGGCATCCCTGATTCCTGGGAAATAGCCAATTTTGGAGACCTTACCACGGCTGACGCAAACACTGACTATGACGGTGATGGTCTACTGGACATTGATGAGTATATAAACAACACAGACCCGAAGGATACAGATACCGATGGAGATGGTATGCCTGACGGCTGGGAAGTGGCTAACGGCCTTAAACCACTAATCGACGATAGTAACGAAGACCCTGATGAAGATGGATTAACCAACCTACAGGAGTATTTAAGGGGAACCAGTCCAACTGTATCAACTCTAACACTATCTTCAATTACTCCTCCTTCCCATAAAAGAGACCATAGAGTTTCTATTACTGACCTAGCAGGTAGTGGATTTAAGAATGGTGTAAAGGTTAAACTGACAAAGGTAGGTCAATCGGACATTGTCGCCACGAATGTTACTGTTGTCAGTACAACCCAGATCACGTGTACATTTAACCTTGCAGGTGCGGCGATAGGAAAATGGAATGTAGTAGTAACAAACTCAGGAGGTAAGTCAGCCATACTTCCGAATGGCTTTAATGTGAATATAACTACCAGTGACGAAGCCATCATAGACTTTGGTTCTGGTCTTGGTATATGGGTTGTAATGAACAATAGTACATGGATAAAGCTACACAGTGCCTCTCCAGAAAGCATTACGATTGGTGATGTTGATGGAAATGGTAAGGATGATGTTATCATAGACTTTGGATCCGGTACTGGTATATGGGTGAGGAATAACAACACATCCTGGCAAAAGCTTCATAATCTAAGTCCTGAGGTTATGACTACAGGTGATATGGACTGCAATGGTAAGGACGAGGTTATTATAGACTTTGGCCCTGGTATTGGTATATGGGTATGGAAGAATAACA
>JBHICG010000063.1:0-20265 GCA_046759445.1 Candidatus Scalinduaceae bacterium | reverse complement strand
TACGCCCGAGAGGATTCGAACCTCTGGCCTACGGTTTAGGAAACCGTCGCTCTATCCTTCTGAGCTACGGGCGCATCTTAGACTGGGTTTAAAACTGAAAAAGGCCAGCAATCAACAATATGATACTGGCCTCAATGTTGGCATCTTTATAAAATGACAAAGATTCATTGTGTAATTATACCGATATAGTAGGCAATGTTATTTTGTCTCTAACTCCTGAGACTTCCTTAATCTTCTTAGATACAGAATCAACCACTTTTAGATTGCCTGCCTTAACCTGCACTACGAAATCGTATTGTCCCAATACACTGACGACTGAATGAACCCCTTCAATATTTGAAAGATTTTTGTTTAATGTGTAAATATCAAGATTTGCAGGAGCTATTCTAACTAAAACATAGGCGGAAATAGGTATTATTTTCTTCCGTCCACTAATAAATGAACATTGATCCATCTTTTTCAGTATTGAATTAAAGAGAAGACATCATATTTATTCAGCATGTCTCTCCCATGCAAGAAACCAAGTTCAATTATAAAAGCACATCCCACTATTTTACCACCAAGTGATTCTACTAAATTACAACAGGCTGCCATTGTCCCCCCAGTAGCTAAAAGGTCATCAACCATCAGAACAGTATCTCCTGATTTGATTGCATCTTTATGTATCTCAAGTGTATCTGTGCCATATTCTAACTGATATGTCATACTAGCCGTTTCACGGGGCAGTTTTCCGGGTTTTCTGATGGGTATAAATCCAGTGTTTAGGTTTATGGCTACCGCTGGTCCAATAAGAAAACCCCTTGCTTCCGCACCCACAATTATGTCAATTTTGTTATTTACGTAATGGCTGGATATTTTGTCAACGATTTCTTTTAAGCTTGAAGAATTTTGGAATAACGGAGTTATATCCTTAAAAACAATCCCTTTTTGAGGAAAATCAGGTACATCACGAACAAGCTCTTTAAGCAAGTTTTACTCTCCTTTTACTGAAACATAATTATGTTTGTACAACGCTAACTACAAATTTCGTGTTATCCTTTAAATATTCACGTGTTCTGAATTATCTTTTTCGATTTTTCTTACTGAACCTCTTTGCTATTTTGATTTTTGAAATGGTATGTTATTTTGATTCTTTTGGGTATGCTTGAAGTGTTGAAATCTTAAAATATTTTCAAACTTTTATTTGTTTTCTGTTTTTGAATCGTCAGCTTTTTCTTCACCAACATTATCAGAAACTGTTATGTCAGCTTTCGTTTCTTGAGAAGCACTTTCCTTCTCTGACTTCTTTTCTATACCTTTAATACTTAGTCCTATTTTTCTTGATTCTGGTTCCATTTTTATAATCTTTACATCTAATTCATCGCCAATAGAAATAACTTGTTCAATATTATTGGCCTTTTCATTAGGAATTTCTGAAACATGTAAGAGTCCCTCCAGGCCTTCACCCAAGTCTAAAAATGCTCCAAAACTTGTCATTTTTGTTACCTTGCCTCTAACGACATCATTAATAGAATATTTTTCTGGAATCTCTTTTTGCCAAGGATCATCTGTAAGTTGTTTAAGACCTAATGATACCCGTTTTTTCTCTTTGTCAACTGATAATACAACTGCTTCTACCTTATCACTCTTTTTAACAATTTCTGAGGGATGTGCAATCTTTTTCGACCATGACATGTCTGATATGTGAAGAAGGCCATCTATACCGTCCTCTATTTCGATAAAGGCTCCATAATTAGTTAAATTCCTCACCCTTCCTTTTATTTTAGTTCCTGATGGATATTTTTCTTCTATAAATGTCCATGGGTTTTTTTCTATTTGTTTAATACTTAGGGAAATTTCCTCTTTTTCTTTGTTTATGTTTAGTACTATAGCCTCTACTATATCACCAATGGCAACTACCTCTGAAGGATGGTTTATGCGGCGCGTCCATGACATTTCAGAAATATGGACTAAACCTTCAATGCCGGTTTCCAACTTGATAAAAGCGCCATATGGCATTATGTTCACTACTTGACCTTTAATTGTTGAGCTAATCGGGTATCTTTCTTCTACATTATGCCATGGATTTTCAGTTTTTTGCTTTAGCCCAAGAGCAATCTTCTCTTTTACCTTATCAATTCCGAGAATCTTTACTTCAACATCATCACCGATTGCTAACATTTCGGACGGATGACTGATCCTCCCCCAGCTCATATCTGTTATGTGGAGTAGTCCATCAATGCCTCCAAGGTCAATAAATGCCCCAAAATCTGCAATGTTTTTAACTGTTCCTTTCACAATCTGATCAACTTCAACGCTGTTTAAGAATTCCTGCTTTTGCTTACTGCGTTCTTCCTCTATAAGCTTTCTTCTTGATACTATAATGTTCTGCTGGGCTTCATCGATCTTTAATATCTTACATGTTACTTCATTGCCTATATACTCAGCTATTTCACCTGGGGGTTTAATGTCAATTTGTGATGCTGGTAAAAAGATTGGAATACCTACATCTACAAGCAATCCTCCTTTTATTTTCCTTGTTACCTTGCCTTTTACAACATCTCCTTCTTTGTATTTATTAACTATTTTTTCCCATCCACGTATAGTATCTGCCTTTCGTTTTGAAATTTGTATTAAACCTGTATCGTCTTCAAAAGATTCTAGTACTACCTCTATCTCATCGCCTATCTTAACTTCTTCAGGGCTACCAAATTCAGAAAGTGGGACTATCCCCTCAGATTTATATCCTGTGTCTATTACTACATCATTACCTAAAAGATCCATGATTCTCCCTTTTAAAATGGCACCTAATTCGAAGTTTTTAATTGAATTGTTGTATATTTCATCAATATTTTCAAAACTATCACTTTCTATTACTTCTTCAAGTTCTTTTTCTATTTCTTCTTGCTTAATATTATACTCACTTAAAACGTCTCTATTTACCATTTAAAACTTTCTCCAAAAAACAAATTTATAAACTTAACATTTAATCAGGTAGCTATTTTAATCACGGCTAGTTTTTTTGCTGTTTTTTTTTATTTCTTTAATCAAAATATTTACAACTTCTTCTATTGTCATATTTGTTGTGTCGAGATAAAAGGCGTTATGTACTCTTTTCAGAGGTGCAAATTCTCTTGTTGAATCTCTGTGATCCCTCTGCTTGATATCTTCTATTACTTTATTAAGATTACTGTTATCGTTAAAGTCTTTAAGTTCAGAATGACGTCTCTTAGCTCTTTCTTTGATATCCGCATCCAGATAAATTTTTTTATCAGCGTCTGGGAAAACAACTGTTCCCATATCTCTGCCTTCGGCAACGATATTTTTCCCTCTGGCAAAGTCCCTTTGAAGTTCAACCATTTTTTTGCGGACAAATTCAAGGGTTGAGACATAATGCACGTTTTTGGTTATAGAGGAGTGTCGTATTTCATTTGTTACATTAACATCGTCTACAAATATTTCCAATGCACCATTTGAACATTTTATTTTAATATTTGTTTCATTTAACAACTTACAGAGTCCTTCTTTGTCGTGGAAATCAAAACGTGTGTTTTTTGCTTTCCACGTGAAAGCCCTGTACATTGCACCACTATCAAGATACCTGAAACCAAGTAGTTCGGCTATTTTTTTTGCTACAGTGCTCTTTCCTGATCCTGCTGGCCCATCGATCGCAATGATCAATAGGTATTCTCCAATCTGAGATTACTATTAGAACTTTGTAAGTCATTTTATATAACAAAGCAGATTAACAAATGCAAGATATTTTTATGCTACAAATCTTTTTGTACACGCTTTATTAACTATTACCGCTTTTTTTCTATTTTTTCTAATTTCTTCTCGAATGCGCGTGCTATACTTTTGGATTTAATCATTACAGATGCCTCATGGTTTTTTCTCAATGCACTATAAGTCCAATTTGTACTTCCTATGATTGTTATGTATTTGTCAATAACTAATACCTTGTTATGGGTTACCCTTTTTTCATTATCATAAAAGACAGGGACACCACTTCGTGAAAGTAACTCGTATGCGTATTCGCTTTTTCTTTCTATTGTGTTACTTTTTCTTCCATTTTCCCAAAATTTAACGTTCTGGTCAAATATCACCAATACATTTACTCCCCTTCTGTGGGCGGCAATAAGGTCAAGTACTAACTGATATTCATCACCTTCTGTATGCCTTGGATCTATCTTTGCCATGAACATAACACATAGTATAGATTTTTTAGCATTAGTTAAGGCTTTATGGACTTCCGGATAATATTCTTCATCAACGAGAGGGATCACATCCTTGGCAGGCAAAGAATAAACGAGCTTTACTTTGAGAAATAATCCCAAAAAGATTAAGGGAATCAAAAATATGACTATCGGTGTTATTCTGTTAAGCTTCATTCTTTATTGGTTGAAGAAATTTATGAGTGCTTCTTGGTACACCAAAACAAACCAAGGGGGACGCCTTTTCTATGTAAACGTCTACGATATTGTTCATTAATTCATCAGTGCCATCAAACAACACTTTTATGTACCTGTCTGAATAACCGCATAATTTTCCTGTTTTTTTATCCTTTTTGCCTTCTACAAGAATGCTTATATTTTTTGCAACAAAATAAGTCTTATACCTTAAAGAAGTCTCAATTGCCAAGGATTCTAGTTCTTTTTTTCTGGCCTTGATTATTGAAGGCATGCAATAATCATGCATTTTTACAGCAGGAGTGTTTTCCCGCGGACTAAAAGGAAATATATGTATTTTACTAAAACCCGCCTTTTCACAAAACCTTAATGTGTTCTCAAAATTTTTCCTCTTTTCTACAGGAAATCCGACTATTATGTCTGTGGTTATGGACGGTAATTCTATCTTTTTTCTTATCTTTTCCAAGGTTTTAAGGTATTGAATAGTGTTGTACTTTCTGTTCATCCTCTTCAAAATATAATCATCACCGCTCTGCAATGGTAAATGAAAATGAGGACAAATCTTATTTGAATTTGAAACAATTTCAATCAAGCTATCTGTAACCTCATTTACTTCCATAGAACTCAGTCTGATTCTCTTTAATCCCGAAATATTTTGCATTTCTTTTAATACATTTAAAATATTAAATTTATATCTCACATCTTTACCATAAGCTCCCAAATGTATACCCGTAAGCACAATTTCTTTATGGCCATTATTAACTAGTCGTTCTGCTTCAAATAAAATATCATCTATTCTTTTGCTTATTACGTTACCTCTAATGTAAGGAATTATGCAATATGAACAAAAGTTATCGCATCCATCTTCAATTTTGAGAAAAGCCCTGGTATGACCATTGAACTTACTAACCTTCAGATAAAATGCGGATTCATTGCGCCGCAGGTACATTTTATGGGTTTCGATAATGTTATTTGAAATCTCTGTAGGTTCATTATTTGAACCCAAACCATTTCTTATAAAATCAACTATTTTGTCTTCCTTACCCTTTTCAAAGACATAATCAACACCATCAATTTTCTTTATTTCCTGTACGTTTGCTTCGGCCGAACACCCTGTGACGATTACCTTTGCACTTGGGTTATTTCTTACAACCCTTCGAATCTGTTGACGTGACTTTTCATCACTTGTAGAGGTTACCGTACATGTATTTATCACATACAAATCAGCAGGGAATCCTGAATCGGCTTCTTTATATCCATTTGATATAATTGCTTCCCTTAGAGCTTGAGTTTCATATTGGTTTACCTTGCATCCCAAAGTAATAAATGAACAAGTTTTCATAGATTATAACTCCCATTTACAAATTTTCTTGACTCTATATTACGACAGATATAGACTTTAATTCAATAATAAATTTTCAAAATATCATTGTGTGAGATAGTTACAAGCAAAGATGATAGTAGGTGTACCAAAAGAAAAGAAAAAAGACGAATACAGAGTTGCCATTATGCCTGTAGGTGTAGAAGAGATGGTTAAAAATGGACATAGGGTAATATTTGAAAATGGCGCAGGGATAGGTAGTGGGTTGCCTGATAGTGACTATGCAAAAGCCGGGGCGGAAATTGTGGATGATGCAACATACGTATTCGAAAATGCAGAAATGATTATGAAGATAAAGGAACCTCTTCCTGAAGAGTATCAATACTTGAGGAAAGGACAGATAATTTTCACATTTTTTCATTTTGCTGCGTCAAGGGAGTTAACAAAGGTGTGTCTGAAATCAGGTATTTTGGCGATAGCGTATGAGACCATGAGAGATCAAGAAGGTAAACACCCACTCCTAACCCCAATGAGTGAAGTTGCTGGAAGGATGTCTATTCAAGAAGGAGCCAAGTATCTTGAAAAGCCCATGGAGGGGAAGGGTATATTATTAGGTGGAGTGCCTGGAGTCTCACCTGCAGAGGTTGTTATAATTGGAGGAGGTGTTGTGGGGACGAACGCAGCAAAGGTCGCTGCCGGGCTTGGAGCCATGGTAACCATCCTAGACAAAAACTTTGAGAGGATGAGACACCTTGATGATATTATGCCTAAGAATGTTATAACACTTATGTCAAATGCACACAATATAAGTACAAAGATTGTAGAAGCAGATCTACTGGTTAGTGCAGTTTTAATTGAGGGAGCAAAGACTCCAATACTGGTAACACGAGAAATGGTAAAAACCATGAAACCAGGTACAGTAATAGTAGACGTTTCTATTGATCAAGGTGGATGTATAGAAACCAGCAGACCAACTACACATAGTAATCCTATATTCATAATAAACGAGGTAGTCCATTATTGTGTTACAAATATGCCTAGTGCCGTTGGACGAACGTCTTCGTATGCCCTTACAAACGTTTCACTCCAATATGCCCTTGAAATTGCAAATAAAGGCTACAAGAAAGCGGCAATAGAAAATATTACAATAAAAAGAGGTATAGATATGGTTGAAGGTAAAGTTACAAATAAAGCTGTAGCAGAAGCCTTTGAAATGGAATTTTGTGAATTAGATCAGGTGCTATGAAAAGGAAATAATGAAGGTTATAATAAAAGACTTAAAAAGGGAATATGACGGAATATTTAAGATTGACAAGGCTATACTTCAGCATGAAAAATTTGATGGCTCAATGAGTAAAGAGATTGTCAGATTAAATTTTAACAGAGGTGACACAGTAGCAGTTTTGCTTTATAATAAAATTAATAAATCAGTCATCCTGGTCAAGCAGTTTCGTTATCCCGCATATCTGAATAATGGTCCTGGCTGGTTAATTGAGTGTGTTGCAGGAATCAAAGACAATGGTGAAGTATCTGTTGCAAGGAAGGAAGTTTTGGAAGAAACCGGCTATAAGGTTGATAAACTAAAATATCTGACACAATTTTATCCAAGTCCAGGAGGGTGTTCTGAGAAGATATATGTATATCTTGCTTATATTGAATCTAAGGATAAGATAAAAAAAGAAAAATACATGGGTACGGGAAGTGAAGATATATATGTTATGGAAGTGCCACTCGACAAGGCATTTGAGATGATTAAAAATGGTAAAATCTGTGATGCAAAAACAATAATCAGCCTTTTTTCTCTTCGTTGTGAATTAGAAAAAAGTAATAATCATCTTTAATACAAAAAATGTTGAAAGAAGAATTATAAGTGAAGGACAAAACACTATTCGTTGATATAGACACCCAATTTGATTTCATGGATTCCCGAGGGAGCCTTTATGTCCAGGACGCTGAAGACATAATCAATAACATAGAAAAGCTCTTTGAATACGCAAAAGAACACAAAATAAAAATTCTATCTTCGATAGATGCACACAAGATAGATGATCCAGAGTTTCGACTCTTTCCTCCTCATTGTGTAAAAGACACTCCAGGCAACAAAAAGATAGAAGCTACTACATGCAAGAATAATATTGTTATTGAAAATATTAAACAGGATATTGATGAAAATATCTTGAATTTTGACCAAATAATCGTAGAAAGTCAGACATTTGACATTTTTGACAGTATCAACACTGACGAAATCCTAAGAAAGCTGGATGTAAGGAATTGTGTAGTATTCGGTGTGGCAACAGACTATTGTGTTAAGGCAGCCGTTCTTGGACTGCTGAAACGTGGTTATAATGTTTCCCTGGTTGTGGATGCAGTTAAAGCAATTACCAAAGAAGGCGAAAAAGCAGCCTTATGGAAAATGAAAGACGCTGGAGCTGTTTTTCTATCCACAGAGGATATTGTCTACTAGTCTTTTACAGCCCTGTTTATGCTGGGGATGTAATATACTATTTTAGCTTTAAAAACTGGTCAATGTGTTTTTTTATCTTTAGTCTTAAATGGTTTAATTAACATAAAAAATTGAAAAATAATTATGGACATATCTTTTTATTATGCTTATGCAAGGTTATGGATTATGTGTTAGCCAAGTGAGGGATAGCACTTAATAAAAATAGGAGCTAATTTAAAGTTCGTACATGTGTTTCCCTGTCAGGAAGGTAATAAGTTTCTCCTGCCTCTACATAAATATCAGGTTCCATCCTCAAACGCCTAATCCAAGAAGACTCGGCAGGAGGTTTCCAGTATAATTTATATCCCCCTGGAGGTATTTTTTCAAAATGGCAACGACCATTTTCATCGGTGATTGTTTCGAATTTTAGGCTTTCCTTAATTTTGCCTAAAAACCCCCATTTTTCTAGCTTCACTATTTTCACCCGACATCCCGGCAATGGTTTACCTTTAAAAAGCATACGACCTTTTACTTTCCCAAAGTTCTCTGTTTCATATATTTCCTCTTCCATTTGTTGTTTTTCTTCAAACTCGAGTCTTAATTCTTCTTTTATCTTTTCTTCAAATACTACATCTTCTTTATTTTGTTTCTTCTCAAATTCTAGCCTTAATTCTTCTTTTATTTGTTCTTTTAACCTATCGACATCAACGGGCAAATGCTCTTTCCTTGTATTTAATGTCTTTTTCTGATTATTACTTAAATCGTGTTCGCTACCAGGAAAGGCTATTTGTATTGAAGAAACTTTCTGTCTAGGAATGTTTACTGTAATACTTCCAGGTTCTTTACTCATTTTTACAATCTTACAAACTACCTTATGTTCCTTACCATTAGCGTTTACAAAAACAGAATCAGGATATTTGTCATCGAGCTCTGACTTGAAATTTATTGTCCCAATTTCCCTTTGAGGGATGACGACCTTAACAAACTCTTCGTTAACTTCGACTATCTTTGCGTCAATTTGTTCATCAAAATTTATTAACCCTAAAGTGTCTCCGTATATCTTTGAACTGATTACCAAGAAGAATAACGATAAATAGAAATATCTGTAAGACATTTTACCTTCCTTGACTAAATGTTAAATAATGGCTGTTTCATTTATATTTGTAATATTTTTTTATGCCTTTTGTAGTGTAACCTTCCTGAGCAGTGCACGTAGGCGGGGAAACAGGACTACAGCTTAATCGGAACTTTATACGTCTGTAATCAAACACTGTATATATACCAAAAAGGTAATCAAGACTTAAGATAAAACCTTTAATACAACAAATTATAAAAATTACGGGAACTTAGTTTGGCATATGTATGTTAACAACAGTAAATTTGTGTTTCAAGGGAAAATGTTTGATAATAACTAATACGTTTTTGTTCTTTTTAAATTAGGCGTTAGACTTTTCCGTAAACGGAACAATAAAACTGATTAGTTATTGTTGTTGACAAAGAATTATTGTATAATGAAGTTGTTAGGGGAAAATGCATTTAATAATTTTTTCGCTTCAAAAAGGAGATACTTGTGGATAAGAAAATAAGGAATAGGAAAAAGCATATTTTAACATTATTGATTATATTGTTTACTTTCTCATTGGCTTTAGGATACTTATTTACACCCGGAAGTATAAAAGCGGCAACAAAGGAAGATGAACTGGAGAAGCTTTCGAAAGAAATTGAGAAGTTGCATAGTGCAGCAAATACCTTAGAAAAGTCTCTAGAACTTGTTGCTGAATATGTTAAACCTTCAGTTGTATCTATTACAACAGTGAAAGTTTTCAAACACCCTACGAGAAGATTTCATGGTGATAGACGAGAAAAAAGACGCGATCCTTTTAGAGATTTTTTTGGAGAAGACTTTTTCGATAGATTTCTCCCCAGACAGCGACCACCTGAAGGTGAGTTTAAGACACAAAGTCTTGGTTCCGGTGTAATAGTTGACAAAAGAGGATACATCTTAACCAACAACCATGTTGTTGCAGATATGGATGAACTAAAAGTCAGACTTAGTGATAAAGGAGAATTCGATGCAGAAATAATTGGAACCGACCCACAAACAGACTTGGCAGTAATAAAAATTGAGGGAGAAAATTTAATACCAGCAAAGATGGGTGACTCTGATGAAATAAAACCAGGTCAGTGGGCTATTGCAGTTGGAAATCCTTTTGGGCTTACAAGTACCGTATCAGTTGGCGTAATAAGCGCAATAGGCAGGTCTGGGGTTGGGATTGCACAGTATGAGAATTTTATTCAGACAGATGCAGCTATTAATCCTGGAAATAGCGGAGGACCATTAGTAAATATCAAGGGAGAGGTGATAGGCGTAAATACAGCAATCTTTACTCGTAGTGGAGGCTATCAGGGTATAGGCTTTGCCATACCCGTAAATATGGCAAAGGCTGTACTGAGAGATCTTATTGAAAAAGGAAAAGTAACCAGAGGCTGGCTAGGTGTCGTTATCCAAAATCTTGATCCTTCGCTTGCAAAGCAATTCAATGTAAATGTTACAGAAGGTGTTTTGATAAGCGATGTCCAGGATGACTCCCCGGCTAAAGAGGCCGGTTTCGAAAGAGGGGATATAGTAACAGAGTATAATAATAAAAAAATAACTGATATCAATGAATTGCGTAATAAAGTAGCTCAAACTGAAGTTGGGAAAAAAGTTGAAGTTAAGGTTTTAAGGGGAAGCAAAGAAAAGATATTAATGGTCAAAATTGGTGAACAGCCGGCAGATTTGTTTGCTACAGGACCAATTCCTGGTGGCAAAGACCTAGGTATGACAGTTCAAAACTTAACTGAGGAATTGGCTGAAAGTTTAGGCTATGCAGGAGAAAGTGGAATAGTTGTTTCAGCTATTGAACAAGGTAGCGCTGCAGCTCAGGCTGGTATAAAAGAAGGGGATTTAATCAAGGAAGCTAACCGAGAAAAAATCGCTAATATTAAGGAGTTCAAGCAGGCTTTAGGAAAAGCTAAAGAAGGCAAGGATATCTTATTGCTTATAAGGAGAGGTATGCATACACGATTCGTGATAATTAAGAGTGATTAAAATATTTGATATTTTACTGTTCGTAAAATTTCAAATATAAGGTTAAAATGAACGAGAAAGCCAATGTATCTTTAGAAGAAAGAAATGCTTCTTAAAAAACTCGTGAAGCCCCTCCACAAGTGGCGGGGCTTTTATGTTTTGGTTGTATGCTGAAAGTCTTCAAAAACCGGTGAAAGGTCTTGCAATCTTTTAATTATTGGCGGTAGCTTTTCAAGAATATAATTAATATCATTATCTGTATTATATTTACTAAGACTAAATCTAATAGCGCCCCTGCTTTGTGAAGGTGGGACGCCCATAGCTTGTAAGACATGAGATGGCTCAGCTGAACCTGTTGTACATGCAGAGCCAGATGAAGCTGCAATACCATTCATATCAAGCAAAACAAGTATTGCTTCACCCTCAACGTATTTAAAACTAATATTACTTGTATTGGGTAGACGACTTGAATTTTCACCATTAATTTCTACATTGGAAATTTTATCTTTAATACCTTTCTCCAATTTATCTCTGATACTTTTAACGCTTGTTTGCTCCTCTTTGATAAATTTTTTGGCTAACTCACAAGCCTTGCCCAACCCGATAATATATGGCACGTTTTCTGTTCCGCTCCGCCTGTTACCTTCTTGATGACCACCAATAATTAAGGGATCAATTCTGACACCTTTTCGTATATACAAAACACCAATCCCTTTCGGTGCATGAAGCTTATGACCAGAAAGCGATAAAAGGTCAATAAAACTGTTTTTTAAATTTATAGAAATCTTACCAACTGCCTGCACTGCATCACAATGAAAAAGCACGCCTTTTTCTTTAACTATCTTACCAATTTCTTCGATGGGAAAGATTACGCCTGTTTCATTATTTGCATACATAATTGAAACAATAGCTGTATCGTTTCTGATAGAATCTCTTACCTCATCAAGGTCAAGCATCCCCTCTTTATTTATAGATAGTTCTGTTACTTCATGACCATGTTTTCCAAAATGTCTACATAGATTTAAAACAGCCGGGTGTTCAACCTTGGTGGTAACGACGTGTTTTTTTTGAGGATTTGCCTCTAGCGAACAGTGTATTGCATTATTATTACTTTCAGTTCCACAACTTGTGAATACAATTTCAGATGTATCAGCGCCCAGAAGATTTGCAACCCTTTCTCTGGCAATATCTATCTTTCCTGCTACTTGCCTTCCGAATGTATGTAAACTCGATGGGTTCCCATAGTATTCCTTAAAATATGGTAACATTTCTTCAAAAACTTCATTATCAACACGAGTTGTAGCATTGTTATCAACATATATTACTTTCATCGATGGGCTCCAATTTCAATATAGATCAGTTCGTCTGTGTTCAAATAAGGGTACCTCTGTTCTTACGTCCTCTAAAATTTTTAAATCAATCTCGGCAGTGATTACGTTTTCATTATCTTCTGCCTTTGCTAAGACCCTTCCCCATGGATCCACTATCATGCTTTTCCCGTAACAGGTTATGTTATTCGGACTCGTACCTATCTGGTTAGCAGCAATGACATAAACCTGATTCTCAATAGCACGGGCCTTAACTAGTGGTTCCCAGTGGTATTCTCCAGTGGCTGACGTAAATGCCGATGGAACAAAGATAACCATTGCTCCTTTTAACGCCAGAGCGCGAAAAAGTTCACAGAAGCGCAAATCATAACAAATTACCAAGCCGGCATCAAAGCTCCCCATGTTTACGGTGACTATCTTGTGGCCTGCAATTACGTGTTCTGACTCTTTATATCTTATCTTGCCTGGTATATCAATATCAAAAAGGTGGATTTTTTTATACTTTGTTATGATTTCACCGTTTCTGTCAACTATTACACTGGTGTTATAAACCATATTCTTTTTGGCTTCCTCAAAAATACTTCCACACACTATGTAGATTCCATGTTGCCGGGCTTTGTCTGAAAGAATGTTGGTTGTGTAGCCGGGTATTTCTTCTGCGTTCCTCACCATGACTTCTGTATGCCCGCAACAATTAAACAGTTCTGGCAATACCACGATATTTGCACCATTTTCAACAGCAACGTCAATAAACTGGCTTGCCAACTGCAAATTCCTTTTTTTATCCTCGTTTGAACAAAGTTGAATTGCAGCAACTATAAACTTGGTTTTTATCATTTTTGGGATTAAGCTTCTTTGGCTATTCTATAAGGCAACATAACAACAACAAAAAAAAGTAAAACAAATTCCCCTCCTATTTATTATTTGATTTTTTAAGCGGAATCTTAGATGCTGAATCGTACAGAATAAGAATGGCCCAAAGAAAGTTTGTTGATTGTCAAAATATCAAAAAAAACAGTCCTGTATGATGCTCTCCTCGGCGTTGTTTTATTTTATGTATCATAACAAATATTATGGAGTTTTAACTACCTGTAATAATTACGTCTGATTTTACTCCTTTCTGGGTAGCTTTAGCATTACTTTTAAAAAATGTTTTCATTCCGCTCGATGTATTAATGGATAATTCCGAATTAATATTCTCATGGATAATGACACCTTCTACATCAGGCAGTCCTTCAATAAGTTTCATGCCTTCTTCTAATCCCAAAACGAAGATCCCTGTAGAGAGTGCATCTGCCCTTGTTGCATTATCGGCAATTACAGTTACGCTCACGATGCCCTTAACGGGCTTACCAGTTCTTGGATCGATTATGTGTGAATGTCTTTCTCCGTCGACTATAAAAAACTTTTCGTAATCACCAGAGGTGGATACGGCTTTATCTTTGATTTTAAACGAACCAATAATACTATCATTTTTTCGTGGATGTTGTAACCCTATAGCCCATGATTTTTTTCCAGGTGGTGTACCATACGCGTAAATATTACCTGCGAAGTTTATTAATGCTGATTTTATCCCGTTTTTTCGAAGTATCCTGGTTGCTGTGTCAAGTGCATAACCTTTTCCAATTGCACCTAGATCAATTTTGGTGTTGTGGTCCTTGAAGGATATTGTCTTTACGATACTAGGGCGTCGAAAAAGAGATTTTTTAACTTTTTCTTCGATAATTATGTTTTTATAAGAAACCGATTTGAGTATTGATTCTAAATCTTCTTTGCCGGGAATTTTTCCCTGTCCTTTGAAAAATCCCCACATTTTCATAAGCGGGCCTATAGTAATATCAAAAGCACCCTTTGTAACATCACTATATTTTAAAGACTGCTCGATTATGTGAATAAGCTCAATGTCACAATAAACTGGTCCAAGTGCAGCGTTCTTATTAACTTTTGAAAGTTCGCTGTCATCTTTGTAATTGCTCATTAAATAATCGAGCCTGTTTATTTCTTTAAAGACATCATTGAATGTTTTTTCGGTTTTATAGTTGTCTGACGCATAGGCGGAAACCTCAAAGACAGTTCCCATACTCAGCATTACCTTTTTGAATAGTTTTGGTTTTCCATTTTCTCCCTCGCTACCGAATTCTACTCTATTTAAAGAAGCAATTTTATCTGTTCTTTTACCATCTAGGTAAAACTCTTCAATTACGGCGAGTACTTTTTTCACGCCGGAACACATGGTTACAACAGACATAGTTGCACCAGTGATATTGATAATGTCTTTATTAATTCTTATCGGGTTCTTAAGAGACTTCCCTTTAAATTGGTGAAGGAATCTTTTGCGAACAATCTCAATTCCCCTACTTTCACGATAAACGAGTACGGCTATATGATGAATCTTACCCTTTGGATTTGCGGTTACCATAAACGTATATGGATGAAATTTCCCGATTTCCTCGGTAATTATGGCGTATCCCATTACCTTCCCAGAACTTACGCCGATGTAGACGACAAAACTATCTTCGAATATTTTACGTTTGAGTCTGTTCTGAATTTGGTTCTTTTCTTCGTCTGTTAGAATTATCTCATCATATACGACCTTATCGCAATCAGGAAATGCTTCCATCAATGCTTCTTCTTTTGTGAGAAAGACCTGAGGTTGATAATTATCCTCTGGCTCAAAATCTAATTGTGCATCGCATAAAGTAATAAAGTTAAATATTGCAATAAATACTGCCGTTAAATAAACGCTTAATTTTCCCATATCCTATAAACCTTTTACCTTTCCACTCAGTATGTCTTCAATCCTAGTTAATACTTCTTTTTCTATCTTTCCGGTAGATTGTTTTCTTTCCCATCTGTATGCGGCACTTCCACCCCTTGCTCTTTCTTGTATTTGACATCTAACTGCTACGGAACTAATCCAATTATTGCCAGAGATATTAAGTACAATACGATGCCTTTCTTTCAAATAATTATCCATAAATCTATCTGTTAATATACCTCTAGTTTTTCTTTGTGACCATCCTTCAATCCAACCTGTTTTAACTAACCCTTTTTCTTTATCTATCTTTTCCAAAGGCATTTCGTTTAGGGAAATAAGTGTTGCAGACCATACCGTCTCGAAACCAAGATCGAAAGTTTGCGAGTAATTTGATGAATGCGAACCGAGGGAGTGTTCTTTCTGGCTTTGATATGAAAGGGGACTATTTGATAAACATCCAGATAGGATTATAAGAGATAATAAAAAAAATAGTTTTAAGAAATACATGATATTGCAAATGAGACTCAATTTCAACTAGATATTATCAATATATTTATACTCTTGTCAAACAAATTGTTGGGATTAAACTACTATGTAACTACTGGAATAACTTATTATATCAGTAGATTACATAACAAAGTTTGCAATAGTATAATAGGTGTTTAATATATTTGATGAATTGGCCTGATGACAATAATTGAATGTGGAATATAAAATTGCCAAGCCCCTGGCTATATCTTCTATAATTTTTTTCCAGTCATTTTATGGAAATAAAATTTCATTTGCAAGATTAACGCTTATGTCTACACTTATTATCAAGCTATCTCTTTTCTTCTAAATAAAATAATAGTTAACCATAATATAACAGCACTATATATAACACTGTAGAGAGTATTATATACTATATATATAGATTTGGTTCCGAATTCAATATCATTAATTGTAACTAAATTTAGATTATGCAGGTTTGGGAATATTACGTAACATATTATCAGCGGAATGCTTATGATATTCATATCCTGCAGATGGAATGGGAAAATATAACTATATACATGGCAAAAAACAAAGACAAGGAAACATACAATTAAATTTCCAGTCACATTAAGATAGATAGATAAAATAACGGATATTGCTGTGAGGATTAGAATCTGCAATAAAGAAAAATAAATTCCTATTAAACAATAATAATCAATTAGAGATTTATTTTGTGGATTGGAGGCGTAGTGTTCAACATGTGTACCCATTGAATACTTGTTGATTGCAAGCGCAATTTCTAAGATTAGACCCTGAGTAAAGATTAATAACATAGCTGCCATAATAATTCCTAAATATTTACCCAAAACAAAATGTATCTTTGTTATCGGTTTTGAAAGCACAGCAAGTGTCGTTTGTCTTTCAAATTCAGATGCTATTAAGATGGAAGAAGACAGGCATCCAGTCAAAAGGCCGCAGATGGTTATTGTGGAAATTCCCATATTCTTTATCATTCTTACCTCTTCACCGAAAGCAAAAAAAGTAAATGAAAATGACATAAGTGTTATAAAACAACCCAAAAATAGTATAACGAGGTAAAAAGGCTGTCTGACTATTTCCTTAAAGCCGTTAACGGCCAACGGTATAATTTTTTTCATATGATCTCCAATAAATATTGTTTCACATGGAACATTTGATAAATTGTGCTGTTGATATTACTATTTATATCTTGATACAGATAAAGTAAAAAATTTGGGGGTGAATGTAAGTGCTTTATTAGTCACTGATATAGTCTATAATTTATACAAAATGAATAGGTTCATTTAGGTTATACTTTATATAGAAGTTTCAATGCTAAAATTTTTTGTTAAATTTCAAAGAATTTCCTTGAATGCAATGTGACAATCTGTTATTTACTGTTTCGTAATTCTTTAAACAAAATTTAAGATTAAACCTTTTTAATTCACATGGCTGGCAAAGAAAAACTTGGGCGTAGTTTACAGTCTTTATTAGGCGAAGCAATAGGTATTGAAACTGTTGAGAACATAATTAAGGTAAAGCCTTCAGAAATCCAACCAAGCGAATCGCAACCTCGCAAACGGTTTACACAGGACCAAATGAAGACACTAGTAAAATCTATCCAGGAACACGGTGTATTACAGCCTATTATAGTTCGTCCCATAAATAATGGGTATAAGATAATAGCTGGAGAAAGACGTTGGAGGGCCGCTAAACTTTTAGGATTAAGAGAAGTACCTGTATTCGTTAAAAACGCTGATAATATGAAGGCCTTTGAATTAGCACTGGTAGAAAACATACAAAGGGAAGATCTTAATCCCATCGAAAAAGCTCGTGGCTTTCTTGAATTAAAAAATAAATTTGGATTAACACAAGAACAAATTGCACTCAGAGTCGGACAAGATCGATCTTCTGTTGCAAATATAATTAGATTACTAGATTTGCCAGAAGAGGTACAAGATTTAGTTTCACGTGGAACCCTCTCAATGGGCCATGCCCGCGCTCTCTTATCTTTGAAAGATCCAAAAAAGCAAAAAATCCTTTGTAACAAAATAATAACTGATGGCATTTCTGTTCGGGAAGTAGAGATAATTGTTTCTGAGAAAGAGAGTGTTTCCCCTTTTTCTTCAAAGACATCTATTGTAAATAAAAAAAAGCCTACAAACTTACTTAAATCACCACATATTCTAGACTTAGAAGACAAACTGCGAATATTTATTGGAACCAAGGTTTCAATAAAAGAAAGAAATGGAAAGGGTAAAATAGTTATTGAATTCTCTAATAATACCCAATTTGAAAGTATCATAGATAAACTAAAACTTCACATGGAGTCTCATATTTTATAGAGAGAGCTTTTACATCACGTTTTTTTAAATACTCATTTTTGTCTGGAAGGGACATCTAATTCCTGTTCTCCTAAAGATCTTAAGTAACCTTCAGCACAACCCTTGGCCAAGCTTCTTACCCTGCCTATAAATCTTGTCCGTTGGGCAACGCCTATTGATTTCCTGGCATCTAACATATTGAATGTGTGCGAGCATTTTAAAACATAGTCAAATGCTGGTATAATAATTCCCTTTTCCAATAAACTTTTGCATTCTTTCTCGTACATGTCAAATTGTTTAAAAAGCATAGAAACATCAGCTATCTCGAAGTAATAGGTGGAAAATTGTATTTCATCTTGCTTATGCACATCTCCATAAGTGTATCCATTTACCCACTCTAATTCGAAAACGGATTCTTTTTCTTGGATAAACATAGCAATCCTTTCCAGCCCATAGGTTAATTCGACTGATATAACGTCTAATTCTATTCCTCCAATTTGCTGAAAATATGTAAACTGTGTTATTTCCATACCATCAAGCCAAACTTCCCAGCCCAACCCAGTTGCGCCTAAGGTTGGTGATTCCCAATCATCCTCAACAAAACGAATATCGTGTTTGACTAAATCAATTCCTATGGAGCGTAAACTATCAATATATATAGATTTAGAATTGTCCGGAGTGGGTTTTATTATTACTTGAAATTGATAGTAATGCTGCAATCTATTTGGGTTTTCACCGTAACGTCCATCGGTTGGTCTTCTTGAAGGTTCTACGTAAGCACACTTCCATGGTTTCTTTCCAAGAACTTTTAAAAAAGTCGATGGATTGAACGTACCCGCACCAGTCTCTATATCGTATGGTTGCATTATCACACACCCATTATCTGACCAATAATTTTGAAGATTAAGTATTAATTCTTGAAAAGTCATTTTAGTATACACAAACCAATCTGTTGCTTCTAAGATAAAAATTCATTGCAGATGAGTTTATAAATCTTAATACAATATGTTGTATAAATTCAGAATACCACTACTACATGTGGACATGCAAAGGATTAGTATATTTTTCATAAATAGCCCAAGCTTAGGATGACTTTCATTGCCTGCCACATTCATCAACCTTACCCTTTATCAAGTCCAGAGTATGTGGAATCGCTTTGAGGACGGCGCCTAAGCATTCAGAAACACCCTTTGGGCTTCCTGGAAGGTTTATAATTAAAGAGTTTCTATATATTCCTGTCACAGATCTGGTTCCGATAGCCCTAGGTGTAATCTTAAAGCCTTCTAGTCTCATAACTTCCGAAAAACCCGGTAGTTCTTTTTCTATTACGTCTCTAGTTGCTTCAGGTGTCACGTCCCTAGGACTGACACCGGTACCGCCGGTTGTCAGAACTAAACTCGCTTTCTCTGCGAGACTTATAAGTTTTCGAGCAATGACGTCCCTTTCATCTGGTACTATTTCGTATGCAACTACTTGGGCATTAAGATGATGCAATTTTTCCTTGATCACATCACCACTTTTGTCTTCTCTTTCACCTCTAGAGCCTTTATCACTAATAGTTAGTATTGCGGCTTTTATCATCTAAAGCCTCCATGCTATCATTTGTTTTTAATAAGTTGTCTTTAAAATTTTCAGCACATATTTCTTTCATTGTCATTATCATTATACAATCTTATGCCTGGTAATAAAAGTTATATCTATCATGGTATTTTTTGTAAATTACATGGTTAAGTATAGTCATTAAAACATTTGTTATTACAGATATTTTAGTAATTAACATAATAAAAGTGTCAATCAAGTTTCAAACAAAAAAATATACATAATGTATTTATTAGTATATTGTAAGATTGTTTTCAAGTCCATTCTTCAGTATTTTTTTGGAATAGGAATTTAAGATTTACTATTTACAAGTAAGAAAATTTAAATTGTCAACTGAGTGTAGGCAAAACAAATCTCAATAGTTTTCGATAGCTTCTAACTTTTTAAATATTACATTTTGAAGTTTAATGTGCGTATACAATAATCCTTGACATGATAAAGATTGGATAGATATAATTTGTTCTTTTACTATCATTTACCATCAAAAGCGGGCGTAATTCAGTGGTAGAATACCAGCTTCCCAAGCTGGGTGTCGTGGGTTC
>JBHICG010000062.1:0-21607 GCA_046759445.1 Candidatus Scalinduaceae bacterium | reverse complement strand
TGAGTTTCAAAAAAATTACAACCAAAATTAAGAATCATGTTTGTATGTTCTACATCATTTACATCATAATGCTTGCCCCAGATAAGTTCCTGAGCTACCCATTTACCGCCTTCACATATATTTGTGTGATTTCCTATAGTCTTTGTTCCAAATGCAGCCAGAAAATTGCCTTTGATTATTTTACTGTCAGAACCCTTCATCCTTCCGTAATGGAACATAAATTTTTCCGGGTTATCTTCTTCAAGTAAGTTTTTAAGCCCTTTCACATTATGTCCGGCTATATCTCCTCCGTTTACTAAAAGAGCTAACGCCTCATCCCAGGAGATTCTCTTCCATTTTCCTGCACCACGTTTACCCACTCTCAACATTGGATATAGGACCCTGTCAGGATCGTAAACCTGGTTAATGCCGGCTTGTCCCTTGGCACATATTTTTCCACGATTACGTATTGAAGCCGGGTTTCCTTCTATCTTTACCAGTCTGCCTTCCTCTACATAGCTAAGAATTGTATCTCTTGCCACACATTGCCAGCAGGCAGAAGGAATAGATAGTCGTTCTTTCTTAGTATCTGGAGAAAAATCTCTACCACCTTCTCCCAATTTTAAAGTACCCGTTAATGCATGCACCTTGGAGAATTCACCCATACCGGCAAGTACAGATCCGCATGAAGCGGCTAATTTAATAAAATTTCTCTTAGTTAATTTAAGCATTTACTTTTCATTCCTTGAATATTAGCTTAAGGGTATCTCAAAACCCGTAAACACAAAGGTGTATCTCATTAAGAAAACACCGATAAGAACCAGCACTGATGAAACAACTAACCATCCTACACTATTTCGTGTCTTTGGATAGGTTAACAAGAAGAGAGGAACAAACATTCCCACTAAAAGTTCTCCAAAGATATAGAGTGGGTCCTTCAGGGCAATAAGTGCAGAGGCACGGGCCTCTTCTGTACCGGATAGAAGTGTTAACTTCCAGCAAAAGACCCAGAATAGATCGAGTATGATAATTGCTATCATCATTTTCCTTAACGGTGAAAATAATTCGCTTATGGCAGATCCTCCGCCCAGTTTATCTTTAATTAGAATTATAATGATAAGGAGTCCTATTCCTGAAAGTATTGCTGATGTCAGGAAATACCCGGGCATGATAGCGCTATACCAGTAAACCCTTGCTTGTATCAAACCGAAAACGAAGCCAGTATATCCATGTACGGCAATAGCTAATGGCAATGTTGATATCCCGAAAATCTTTATCATCTTTTCCTTTTCTTTGAACATATACCAGCAGTATATCGACAATATTATAGGGTAAATTGTCAGTACCCAACTTCCCCATGACAATACTGAATAGGGGTTGAAATACCAGGGGACAAGCACTTTCCAAAATCTTAATGGTTGGCCAAGATCCAAAATTAAAAACGATGGAGCCAGTAAAAGAAGGGCTACTGCCGATATACCAGCGGCAAAGGCAAGCGACTTGAATTGTTTCAACCCGAAAACTGTGGAAAGAGAAGAGAGTACAAATGAACCCGCACTTAAACCGGTAAAATAAAAGTACAGCGGTATCCAGAAGCCCCATGGTACCTTATGAAAAACATTATAGTAAGTGTCTATCATAACTGGCTTTCCCCGTTTTGCTTATATGTAAAGGGTTTTCAAATTTTTGTCGCAACCATTAAGATAATCTGCAAACCTAAGAGAAGTTTAAAGTTATAAGTGAGCTAAAGTGCCTAAAAATAATGAAATATAGTTTTTCTCCTGTTCACTTTTTCTTAATAGAAGTAAAAATAGCAAGTAATTCACTACACTCTTCGTATTCTGATTTTACTTTTTTCCATGATAACCATTCTACCTCTACAATTACTTCTATCCAATATTGTGTTTCACTTGCTTCACTCTCACAAATTTTAATCTTATTATGTGCAATTCTAAAAATTGCCGGAATCTGGCTTACTTCTGGCCCGATTGGCTTCTCGATAATTTGCGCCAATAGAAGTTCCTGATTTCGTTATCTGATTCCTTACGACTCTACCTTCAGGTGTATTGGGTAAATTTACTGACAAACGAATTACCTTCACAGCGAATTTTCACGTTCGCTTCTCAAGCTCTTTAGAGTTGCACTTATTACTTGAATTCAGGGATCATTTTAAGAGGTCATATTATGTTTTAACAACTCCTCCAACCGTATCTTTATCCAATTCAATATAAAACACACTCGGTTCAGTTCCAAGTTCAGGTTTTAATACCTGCACATTATTAGCATCCACTAGTTTTTTTACCTTACTATCTGGATCATTAAGGTCGCCGAATATTCGAGCATTTGACGGACAAGTATTTACACAAGAAGGCACTACTCCTTTCTCCACTCTATGAATGCAAAAATCACATTTGTTGGCGACTTTCTTTATAGGATGTGTAAATCTGGCATCGTAGGGACAGGCTACAATACACATCTTGCATCCAATACACCTTTTTTCACGTATATCGACAAGCCCTTTTTCTTCGTCCCTATGTGAAGCTTGAGTTGGACATACGCTTACACAAGGAGGATTTTCACAGTGATTGCATAAACGGGGGAGGAAAGATCTTCTAACTTTTGGATATTTACCTTTATCTATTGTTTTGACCCAGGATCTCCATACTCCCAGTGGAACGTTAAATTCTGATTTACAGGCAATTGAGCATGAATGGCACCCATAACATTTTCTTAAATCAATTACCATCGCCAGACGTTTTTTTGTTTTGGACTTTTTTTTGGTATGGGAATTACATGCAGACAAAGAGCCTGCCAGTACGGCGGCAGAAGCCACAGCAGTTCCACTCTTCTTCAAGAACTCCCTTCGATGTAACTGTTCTTCTTCTTGGGTAACATCTGACGTATTATCTTTTTTCCCCTGATTGGCGGGCATATTTTCAACTCCTTATTTTTTTAGGTCAATTACCATTCCACAACATACGCCTTATACCAATGAACTTTTCCAAATATCTATAAAACATATTTTATCATCACTTATTTCAGTTATAAAGGAGCAATTTTTATCTCTCTAAATTTACCAATAATAACTATATAAGATCATACGGAAACACAAAAAAAAAGGCTTATTCATATTAGTAATTGTATTTAGCCGTCATTGGCCTACTTTCCGAATAGCTCATTTGTTTTCGTCTTTATTTCATCTCTAACTTTTCTAAATACAGGCAATATCTTTTCCTCAGTTCCTTTTACCCCTGCTGGATCAATGAAACTCCAATGGATAAATTGAGCACCCTTCGTAAAAACAGGACAACTCTCCTTGGCACTATCACATACCGTTATAATATAATCGAAGTCCCAGTCCAAAAACTCTTGCACAGATTTTGATTTATGTCCTGAAATATCAATGCCGATTTCCGACATCACGTGTATCGCTTTTGAATTAATAACCGAAGGGTTTGTGCCTGCACTAAATACTTCAAATGCATCGCTACGTAGATGCCGCAATATCCCCTCTGCCATCTGAGAACGGCAGGAATTATTTGTACAAAGAAATAATACTTTTTTCTTCACGCTTTTTCCTCTCAAAGGTATTTAAAGTCAATATCAGATAACTTGTGTTTAGGACTTAAAAGTCAATCTGGAAACGCATTGCAGCAAGGTCGGCATTTCCATCCTTTTTACCACCAACATTAGATAAGTCAGCTTCAGCATGCACATAGTTAAACATTACCCTCGTATTTGGGTTTAAGTACCAATTGATACCGACAGTGACATCATCAAGTTTGCCACCCCTAATGGCTTCATCATCCAAATCAAGATGAGAATAGCGTGCAGTTAATTCGATTGCGCCTTTACCCTTTCCTCTACCCCAATGAAAATTTCTATTTGGCTTTACACGACTGAAAGATCCCTTTTTCGTACTATAACTTCTGTGTTCACCGGTTAGAAAATAACTGCCATAAACATACAGTCCTGAAAATTCAGGATCAGAATTCATAGACCTCTTTAAGTTTACATCAGCAAACGTATATTCTGTCTGTAAGGAAAAAGGACCATAAACGATAGCAAGTTCAGGATTAAAAAGATTAGCAAAATCGGCTGTAAAACTACCTGTATCTACAAATCTTTTTGCCATATGCATCTCAGGTCTTGATCTAAATCTAAATGCATTTTCAAAGGCATTTTGATAACTATAAGAAAATCCCGTGTGTATTAGCTTTTTTCCTTTATCCTTGTACCACGGTAGTCCTGTAATTCGTCCAGAAAAACTATAGCCACCCTCGGTAGTACGGTTTCCTTCACTATCACCAAATCCATTCGCATTACGGAATACTCCCGTTGCCCAGGTCATACGCTTGTCTAATGCATGGTTATGAAGCATAAATCCCGTGTTTCGAGCGGGTGCAAAGACATTGTTTAAGCTTCGCTCCATGAATGTGATGTATTTGCTGGATGTTAGTTCTTCAAGGCTAAATGGTTCCTTAAAGTGGCCTACTCGAAAATTCCCTACGACAGGAATTTTTCTTAGTGCTAGATAAACATCCTTAAAATCTGGTCTACCCCCACTGGCAAAGTCATACTGCGCCTTGAACGCAATATTTTCATAAATCTCACCGGCTATATATAATCTAGCCCTTCGGAATTCAGTGCCATCTACCTGATTCCCGATACTCTCCAATATATCTTTGTCCTCCGTAAACCAACCCCAGTCATTCATTATTCGACCGCCCAACTTTAGCTTAAAATTTCCATTCTCAGATTTAAATCGTAAACCTTTATCCCAATAAACTTGAAATGGAGCTGGATTATGGATTAATCCGGCTTTTGCCATCTTTTTCCTGGTTTCTTCCTTCATAAGGTAATTATCTACAACACGTTCGATTTCATTTTCTTCTCTTTCAGGCACATTTACTTGAGCAACTTTTTCTTTTGATTCTATCTTGTCCCTTAAAGTATTTATCATCTCTTGTTGCTTCTTTAGCGTTTCTTCCATTATTTCTAACTGCTTCTTTAGTGGTGCAAGATCCGATTCCTGAGCGCCTTGTGCTTTGTAAATGAATGAGATACTGTTGAAAAAAAGAAAAACAAAAGTCGAAAACGTCACTAGAAAAATATTTCTCATTTTACTACCTCCTTTCTAATTAATATTTTGACACATTAATTTCTTCCATTGTTCCCGTAACAAGAAAAACTATGCGTTCGCAGATATTGGTTACACGATCAGCAATTCTTTCCAGGTTATGAGCCGCCCATACTAGATAAGTCGCCCTCGTAATTGTTTTTGGGTCTTCAATCATAAATGTAAGAAGTTCCCGATAGACCTGTTCGTAAAGCACGTCGACTTCATCATCTTCATCACAGATGGCTCTTGCTGTTTTTTCATCTCTATTTACAAATGCTTCAAGGCTTCTCGTAAGCATGTCAGAGGCTTTTTCAGCCATTCGAGGAATATCGACCAATGGTTTTACCAGAGGCTTATTGCCATGCATAATTACAATCTTGGCGATGCCTTCGGCATGATCACCCATGCGTTCCAGATCTGTATTTATACTCAGGACTGCTATCAATTCCCGCAGATCTGTTGCAACAGGTTGTTGAGTAGCAAACAAGTGGATACATTTTTCCTCTATATTCCAACGCTTCTTATTTATATAAAGATCGTCATTAACTACTGTTTTGGCTGCTTCAACATCAAGGTCTTTTAAGGCCTTGACGGAACGGTCTATGGCTACACTAACCATTTCACCTTCGCTTATTATGTCTTTTTCAAGCGCTTTCATATTTTCCTGGAAAGTCTTTCTTGTTGTTTGCATGTTATTATTTCCTCCGATGTAAATCCCCCTTAGTCTCCCTTTATGAAAGGGGGCTGTTCCAGGTGAAACAGCTAAGCAATTCTTAGAATTGCCGGAAACAGGGGGATTCAGCCGAAATTGCCGCTAATATAATCTTCAGTAAGTTTTTCTTTAGGTTTAGTGAATAACTCTTTAGTATTTCCGTATTCAATAAGTTTGCCCAAATAGAGAAACCCTGTGGTATCAGAGACTCTTGCTGCCTGCTGCATATTATGCGTGACTATGATAACGGTATATCGATCCTTCAATTTTACCATTAGCTCTTCTATCTTAAAAGTGCTGGCAGGGTCCAAGGCGGAACACGGCTCGTCCATTAGAATTACCTCTGGTTCTATAGCCAGAGCCCTAGCAATGCACAGCCTTTGTTGTTGACCACCGGAGAGCTCTATAGCCGAACTGTGAAGTCTATCCTTAATCTCTTTCCAAAGTCCACTATCCCTTAAGCTCTTTACTACTATATCATAAATTTTCTCTTTATCTTTAATGCCGTTTATGCGTAAACCGTAAGCAACATTATCATATATCGACTTTGGGAAGGGATTTGGTCTTTGGAATACCATTCCTATCTTTTGCCTAATCTCTGTTACATCAGTATCAGGGGCATAAATATCCTTTCCATCAAACAGTATTTTTCCTTCAACCTTTGATTCAGGTATGAGTTCATTCATTCTATTTATACACCTCAGCAGACTGGATTTTCCACAACCAGATGGGCCTATGATTGCCGTAATCCTTTTTTCTTCTATTTCCTGATTTATTCCTTTTAAAACTTGTTTATGGCCATAGGTTAAACTCAAATCTTTTATTGTAATATTGTCCATATATTTAGTATATTTTAAATTAATGGGACACAAATTTGCGCAGATAAAATAGATAATAACTTTAAAACTTGGGGGTTTTTATCTTTACAATCTGCGTTCATCTGTGTCCAAAATGAAAATTACATCTGGAATTTCTTTCTTAATTTAAACCGTATAAAGACTGCTGTAAAATTCATGATCAGGACTAATACAATAAGTACTAATGCAGTACCATATGCCAATGGCCTGACCTCTTCAATAGCATGGTGTTGAGTAGATAAGATGTATAAATGGTAAGGAAGCGCCATAAATTGATCAAAAACTGAATCCGGTGAGCTGGGAAGGAAAAAAACAACTCCTGTGAAAAGAATTGGCGCTGTTTCTCCTGCAGCCCTTGAAAGGCCCAGTATACTACCGGTTAAAATTCCCGGAAGGGCGTATGGCAGAACATTGGAACGTATACTCTGCCATTTAGTTGCCCCTAACGCTAAAGAACCTTCTCTGTATGAGCGAGGAACTGTTTTAAGGGCTTCTTCAGATGTCGCTATGATCCAGGGCAGTGTCAATAGCCCTAACGTCAGTCCTGAAGAAAGTACAGAACTTCCAAAATCTAATCCCTGTACAAAGATTGCTACGCCAAATAGTCCATAGACAATCGATGGCACTCCTGCCAGATTCCTGATTGCGGCCCGAATTATGCGCGTAAGCGTTCCCTCTTTTGCGTATTCACTTAAATAAATAGCCGCTGATACACCTAGAGGAATAGAAAACAGTGTAGTCGTAATCGTTACAAATATTGTCCCGATAATGGCTGGGAAAATACCTCCCTTGGTCATTCCCTCTTTGGGAAAATCCGATATGAATTCCCAACTAATCGCTCTCGAACCATGCGAAACAATATTGACAATAATAGTACCCAAAATCAGTATAACAATGATGGCAGAAAAACCAAGTATAGAAAAACCAATTATTTCTTCAAATCTTTTTAGTTTCATATTCTTTGAGTTCTATATTTTGCCGTTACAAGTTCTGCAATTATATTGACTAAAAGACTCATCAAGAAAAGGATTGTACCAACTGCGAATATTGCATAATAATGAGTTGTGCCATAAGGTACTTCTCCAAGTTCGATTGCTATGGTAGCCGTCATTGTCCTTATAGAATCGAAAAAACTATGTGGCATTGCTGGGGCATTGCCTGTTGCCATTAAGACGGTCATAGTTTCTCCAATCGCCCTTCCTATCCCAAGCATAATGGATGCTACAATTCCGGAAACCGCAGCAGGAATAATTACGCGAATCAATGTTGTCCAACGATTTGCTCCAAGTGCATAGGATGCTTCCTTATACTCTTTAGGGACGGCCCTGATGGCATCTTCCGAGATGCTTATGATGGTGGGTAGAGACATAACGGCCAGAAGAATAGATCCATTAATTGCATTCAGGCCGTTTGTAAGATTGAATACTTTAGCAATAAGAGGTCCTACAAATATAATACCCAAGAAACCGATTACGACCGATGGTATGGCGGCAAGAATTTCTATAATTGGTTTTAGTATTTCCTGAATCCTGGGACTAGCCACCTCAGTAATATAAGCGGCGGTTCCAATACCTAAGGGTATTGCAATTATCATTGATCCCAAAATTACCATAAAAGTACTTACTACCATGGATAGGATTCCATATGAAGGCTCTTCATAAGCAGTAGGGTTCCATACGGTACTGAAGAAAAAATAGAAAACGCTTACGTCTTTAAACGTTTTAATTCCATTGATGAGCAGCATGGAAAATATTCCAAGAAGTATAATTATTGCCGATATGCCTGCCAGAAAGAAAACGAGGTGTATGGCTTTCTCTTTGACCCTTGTTGAGTTCATAGTATAGTCTTCTGTGAAATTTTTATATAGATAAGAATAAAATCCTAAAGGATTAACTCCAAAAACGCAATCATTTATGGAGTTAAGGCTAAGGCAATTTTTATGAATTGCACGCCTTTATATTATATCTGTAGCGGAAGTCTTCAGACCTCCTCACATCATGGGAATCAGTTCTAGTGTAAACGTTTGAATATCTATTTTTGCTTAACAAACCCATGGAGGTGGTGACCGTTCAATTCTCTGAATTGCCGGAAGTATTCCGCTACCGTTGGCAATTATAGCTCACCCAGATAGAGGAATTAATATCATTTGATTAAGCCTAAACTGCGATTGTGTTCCATATGCTTGTCGGTTATGGGATAATAGCCTTCGTTTTCTATCAACGTTTGTCCCTCCTGACTCAATTCAAATTGTACAAATTCCAGTAACCCTCCTGC
The DNA here is from genome assembly GCA_046759445.1 of Candidatus Scalinduaceae bacterium. Classification (GTDB taxonomy): domain Bacteria; phylum Planctomycetota; class Brocadiia; order Brocadiales; family Scalinduaceae; genus Scalindua_A. Next base: position 12,663 of record JBHICG010000062.1, on the reverse strand, counting down.
CGGCATACCATTAGTGTACTGAAACAGAGGACGACTGAGAGGATATGCTCCTGATTTTACATTTTTGGATTCCAGTGGACTTACAGGTGGAGAGTCTGCGTCCTTTGCCAGGTTTTGTATCTTTATTTCAGAAATAACGTTACCTTCTTCATTCACGACATATCCAATGCCTACGTATCCAATCCCGGCCTTGTCCTTTCTTACTGCTTCTACTATCTGGGCGGTTCCATTCATCCTGCGAACGTTTGTGGCGTAATCTCCCTTAAGTACAGTATCTCTAAAATAAACAAAAGTTCCGGAATTGCTTTGTCGTCCGTACATGGATATCTCTAAATCCGGACCTCCCAGGGTTCTCCAATTTATGATATTTCCTTTGAAGATATCTGCTACTTCATTTATATTCAAGGAATTGACGGAAAGGCTTTCATGCGTAATTATGGCCAGCCCGTCTAATGCAAAAATAATGGGTATGGGTTCTACCCCTTTAGCCTTGGCTTGTTCAATTTCCGCATTCTTCATAGACCTGGATGAATTGGCTATGTCTGTTTGTTTATTTATGAGAGCGGCGATTCCCGTTCCGGAACCACCGCCGGTAATGGCAATAGAAACTTCAGGAAGTTTCTCCATATACGCCTCGGACAGCCTTTGGACAAGATTGACTTCGGTATCGGAACCTTTAATCTGAATTGAATTTTTGTTAATCTCCTTTTTTGAACAACCGATCATAGTTGTAAGAATAGAGAAAAATATTGTTCCACTTATTATTAAACGAAAATTATAAGACATCATATCCTCCTTTTTATTTTCTGAGTATTACCGTTTATTTGAAATAGAATAATTGATTTTATATCGAGGCAAATCCAAAGTACATTTGTTTATATAATGTAATTTGAATGTTAACTGAGTATAAAGAAAATGTTAATTTTTGGTTAAGAGCCAAGAAAAAACAACTTGATATTACATATTCATTGGCATAATATCTTGAATACCTGTTACTTACAAAACATATTTTTACAGTAGCCGTAAAATAATACCGCGCTTAGGCGGTATAATCTATGCTCGTTAGGTTTTAAAATGAAAATATCTGACCTTTTGCTCAATCATATAAACAGAGACTATCTTTTACCTTCAATACAGAGAGAATTCGTTTGGGGGAGAAAAGATAATAAAATTGAAAAACTATTTGATTCTTTACTACAGGCATATCCGATAGGACAGATTCTATGTTGGAACGTGAACAAGGCTCCTGATTTGGAAAATATTAAATGGGAAATATACAATTTTGTGCAAAATTATGATGAGGATACTCCGCATAATATTATTGCAGATCTTCATGGTTACTCAAAATTATTTTTAATTCTCGATGGGCAACAAAGATTATCAGCATTAAATTTAGGTTTAAAGGGTACGTATAGTTTTTCTTACAGAAATAAAAAGAAAAGGACAAAATTGTTTTTAAATTTATTATCTGAGATTGAAAATAATATTGATAATACCTATGGATTAAAATACGAATTTAAATTCTTTGAGGAACCTCCAACGAATCAAAATGAATTATGGTTTGAAGTTGGAAACGTATTAGATTATCACAATAAAACAACCGAAGATTTTAAAGAGGATAATAATAATCTCATTCGAGATAGGGCAACTTCGTCCATATTGATTAAAAAAGCAAAAATTACATTAGGACGATTACATCAAGTTATTTGTATTGATGATTGTATTAGTGAATCTCATGTAATAAATGATGATGATGAGAAAGTGCTGAATATATTTGTTAGAACAAATGACGGCGGAATAAAACTTGAAAAAGCAGATTTGTTACTATCGTATATGGAGTCTAATAAGAAACTATTTGTCCCTAAAGGAGCAAGAAAAGAAATATTTGCATTTACTGATGAACTAAATAAAGTAGAAGTTCATAAACCCGATTACGATTTTAAAAAAGATGATATATTGAAATCGTGTTTAGTCCTTTCTGATTTAGAGGTCCAATACAAGCTGAAAAATTTCAATGAAGACAATCTGAAAATTATTTCCGATAATTGGGATTTAATAAAGAAATATCTAAAATTAACAGTCGAACTAATTGCAAGGTATGGATTTTCGATTAAGAATGTGATATCCAAAAATGCTCTTATTCCGATAGCATACTACTTAAAGATGAATAGCAAATCTAATGAATTTGTTGCTTCACAACAAAATAGCGATTTGGAAACAAAAAATGAGATTATTAAATGGTTATCGTTATCTCAGATGTCAGGTGCTTTTGGTAGTTCTTCAGATTCAACACTCAAATCTGTCAGAAAAAATATTGATGAGGGAAAATCTTTTAAAGAAATAAATCTTGGTAAAATTATCTATAAAGAAGATATTGAAAAATGGATAAATAAAGAATGTTATCAATCAAGATTATCACATTTAATTTTGTTATTGGTTTCTAAAGATAAATACTGGGATAATTGTCACCAAGATCATATCTTTGCAATATGTAAATTTGACAGGGAGCTATATAAGAAAATGGGACTCAGTCAAGATGAAATAATATTTTATGATGATAAAGCCAATTCCATCGCAAACTTACATTTGCTTAATCCATCAGTGAATATTGTCAAAAGAGATGACGATTTTATTGATTGGAGTTCAAACAAAAACAAGGAATTTCTGGAATCTTCATTAATACCTCAGCAAATATCGCTCGAGTTTTCTAATTTTAAAGATTTTATTATGAAGAGAGAAAATTTAATAATCGATAAATTAAGTGATATTTTACTTGTTGAGCGAACCTAACAAAAGCATGAACTTGAATACATACCCGCAAGACCTTTTTTAACTTTTGTTAGTTTATGGTTTGTAAAGCATCTTTTTCGCAATTGGATGTGATACAGGGTATGCATCAGCTATGCTCACGTTATTCATTTCAAACATTCCATAATCAGGGAGGGGGTATGTCCCCTCAGAATGTCTGTCTTTTTCTCTCATGATCAATAAAAAATATTTAGAAATTCACGAAATTACATGAAATTTATGTGGGGTTGATGGGCAGGGTAACAATAAATTTTGTGCCTGTTCCGGGGATGTTTTCAACATCTATTTTTCCATTATGCAAGAGTACGATATGCTTTACAATGGATAATCCCAGGCCGGTTCCGCCCAGTCTTCTGGAGCGGGATTGGTCTACTACATAAAACCTTTCGAAGATCCGGGACAGATGTTCTCGGGGAATACATATTCCTGTATCCTGAACTTCTGCTATTACGGCCTTATCATTTTGGCTTAAGGATATCATAACTTCCCCTCTTTCAGTATACTTAATAGCATTGTCTATTAAGTTTATAAACGCCTGTTCTAATTTAAAGGAGTCGGCCTTTATAAGCGGCAGATTCTCTTCTATATCTAATTTCAGACCTAAATTCTTTTCTTTCATTCTCTGATCAAATATCTTTATAATATTTTCTATTAAATTCTTTAAATTTACCTTTTCTAATTTCAGGCCGTTTGATTTGTCTTCAAGTTCTGATAACAATAGTAAATCCTTTACAATATTTATGACCCTATCTGTGTGTCTCTTAATGATATCCAGATAATTTTTGTTCTTTTCATCTATCCCTTCTTCCAGTGTCTCAACAAATCCTTTTATTGCCGTAAGTGGAGTTCGTAACTCATGAGACACATTTGAGACAAAATCTTTCTTTGTCTTTTCCAGATTTTTGATCTTTGTTATATCATGCAGGGTTACCACTATTTCTTCTTTATTGGAGCAGAAAGTAGCATTGCATAAAAATGTTCTGCTATTCAGGTCTATTTCATCAACGATGCTGTTTCTCTCATTTCTTACCTTTTTTATCAATTCATCAAATTTGATCCTTCTTAAGACTTCCCAATAAAATTTCCCTTTGATGGAATCATTCTGGACAATTTTTCTAAAACTCTCATTATTGATTGTAATCCTTCCTTCACTATCCAGCACACAAAGACCCTCTTTAATTGACGATATAATACTATTAAGTTCTTCTTTCTGATGGGACAGTTGCGTAAATAAGGTTTTTATTTGATCTGTCATATAATTAAAACTATCTGCCAGTTCTTTTATTTCATCTTTATTTTTCAAAAATACTTTAGTGCTAAAATCTCCCTGAGCTACCTTGCGAGAAGCAGCGCTTAATTCTTTAAGTGGTCTTGATAAATTGCGAGAAAAAATAAGAGCTCCTAATATTAATATAGCTACAATAATCACTGCGATTTTAATAATGGTCATTTTCAAATTGTTGAGCAGGGCGTTTATTTCTTTTAAAAATAGACTTGCCCTTAGAATGCCGAAGACCTTACCGTCTTTTTCAATTAGCACCGCAACATATAACATTTCTTCCTTTATTGATGTGCTATATCTTAACGATGTACCAAAACCGTATTTTACGGCCTGTAATATCTCAAGTCTACTTTTATGGTTCTCCATCAATGCCGGGTCTTTTTCTGAATCTGCGAAAACTACGCCTTCAGGGTTTATGACCGTAATTCTTGTCCCTGTCTGCTTGCCCAACTTCTTTATAAGGGTATCTAATTCTTCAATACGTTTTTCTTCCAGGAGTGGGGATATCTTTAACTTTAACGTAAGACAAAGATTTTTAAGGTTACCGGTTAGTGTATCTATATAATGATGCCTTATTGCCCTGAAAGAGAGGGGAAATGTTATGGCCAGAATGGCAATTACAATTAACAGATACCCACCAAATACTTTTGTAAATATCGATTTCTTCATTCTTCTAATTTATATCCTACACCTCTAATATTCTTGATGAGCTGTCCTGCCTTGCCTAACTTATCTCTTAAGTTCTTAATATGCACGTCTATTGTTCTGTCTAAAACAACCCTGTCATGTCCCCATAGATAATCTAAAATCTCATATCTTGTAAATACTCGACTTCTATGAGATGAAAGGAACTTTAGGATTCTAAATTCAGTAGAAGTTAATTCTATTCTTTTACCTTTAACAATGACCTCATATTTTTCTAGGTCTACTTCCAATATTCCACCAATTTCTATTTTCTTGGACTCTTTTACCTGTTGCTTTCTTCTTAGAACCGCTTTTACTCTGGCAACCAGTTCCTTTGGAGAAAAAGGCTTGGTAACATAATCATCCGCACCAAACTCCAGGCCCAGGATTTTATCTGTTTCTTCACCCTTTGCCGTAAGCATGATAATAGGAATGGTAGAAAAATTATCTTTCTTTTTTAAATACTTGCAGATTTCCATGCCATCTGCATCAGGCAACATTAGATCTAAAATGATTAGGTCAGGGATATGATTATCAAGAAACCTGTACAAATACTCTGCTTTAAAGAATCCTTCGACCTTAAACATTGCTTTCTTAAGATGAAGTGATACCAGTTCTACAATGTCAGGTTCATCATCCACAATTACTATTAATTCATTCATTCATATTTACTTAGTTAGATAATATCTTATCAGTTTGTTTTGTAAAATATATTTTACTATGCAGGTACTCTAGAAAAATGGCTAACATTGTTCCTGATTTTATAATATTTTGCAAAAAAAGCCATTAATTATGAGGTATATAGAGGAAATTTAAATATATGAACGAGAAATGGATAATTTCAAATTCTTTGTATTAATTTTACGATTATTAATTGGAACGAAGTTTGCCATAAAATACTTGAAAATTTTACAAAAATAAAATATAATGTTTTTAGTTATGATATAGGCATATAAAGTGCATAAAACTAGGGCCTTATCAAGGGGGATATAAAATGAACAAGAAAGCCTTAAATCAATTAAAAACAAATCTTCAGACCAGAAGAGACTATCTGTTGAAAGAAATTAAGCTAAGACTAAAGGAATTTAAGGACTCTGGTGGCCACAGGTTTACGGACACGGCTGACATTGCTTCAAATATTACAGAAGAAGGCATCGCAATGTCTGTTGCGCAGGGGGAAGCCAGGGAAATCAAACAAATTGATTTTGCTTTGAAAAGATTAAATAATGGAAAATACGGTTTATGCGATAGCTGTGGTAAGAAGATTAATAAAGAACGCCTAAAGGCAATACCCTCTGTAAATCTATGTATCAAATGTAAAGAAGCTGAAGAACGTGAAGAGGAAATAAAGGTTGAAACGGATGGTTATTATGGAATAGATACAGAAGGTTATGGAATATCAGAGGAGAAAGAAAAGGGATTTTATACAAAGCATAAAAGTGAAGCAGATGATATCAATCCAAATGATAACTAAACGTAAAAATCTATGTATAGCTACGTAAACATTTTATAGTTGTTAGTCTTTTTCCAGCATCTCCTTAATTTTCATTGTCCTGCTGATATTAGATCGTTCCATCTCATCCAACTTGTTTCTTATATACGTTAGATTACCTTTCATCTGGGGCATAATGCCAAATTCCAGGGCATTAACCCTTCTACGTGTCTTGCCAACCTCTTTAGCAACCAATCTTACTGACTGCTCAAGCTCAGCAAGTTTTATTATGTTTGGAAAAAATCCTCTTAGTTTGGTTATTGCATTATCCAATTCCGTGTTAGTGTCAAGCAAGCTATAAGCAATTATATAGTTTAGGTTATGGGTTGAATCTTTTTCCACAGTTGGCTGATCTTTTGGAACTGAAAAATATGGAACTGGCACATTCAAGATTCTTCTTTGCGTCAGGGTAAGTTTGTACGTTATCTTTGATTGTTCCAGCGCTATCATTACATTGTTCTTTGAAGATGTAATACGTGCAAGTATAAAAAGCTTTATTATCTCTGGCAATTCTTTGTCAACAAGCATGCGTTGCCCTTTATACTTCTTTATCAGGAAAAGAAATTTCCTCATAAGTCCTTCGAGCTTATCATTTAGAAGTTTATGTCCTCTTACAGCAATGCCTAATCTTCTACGCAGTTTAAATAATTCCATTCTGGTGGCATTAATATGTAGCTTCATATCGGGATCTCTCTATAATATTTTTCTATATATTCCGGTTTGATTCTTTTTATTTCAGTTCTTGGAATCATACCCAGTAGTTTCCATCCAATATTAAGGGTTTCTTCTATGGTTCTATTTTCATACTCACCTTGACATATAAATTCTTTCTCTAACCTGTCAGAAAATTTGACAAAGAGTACATCTACCGAACTCAGTGCCGATTCGCCTATAACTAAGGAGATTTCTTTCGCATTCTTACCACGAGCATAAGCGCTATAGAGTTGATTTAAGAGATCTGCATGGTCATCACGTGTTTTATTCTCTCCAATTCCCTTATCCTTTAACCTGGAAAGAGATGGCAGTATATCTATTGGCGGGTATATTTCTGCGCTGTTTAAGCCTCTATCAAGGATTATTTGTCCCTCAGTAATATACCCTGTCAGGTCAGGTATAGGATGTGTCTTATCATCTTCTGGCATCGTTAGTATTGGTATTTGTGTTATTGAGCCTCTTTTCCCTTTGATGCGACCGGCCCTTTCGTAAATCGTTGACAGATCGGTGTATAGATAACCCGGGTACCCTCTTCGACTAGGAACTTCTTTTCTAGCAGCAGATATCTCCTTAAGGGCTTCACAATAGTTTGTCATATCGACCATAATTACGAGGATGTGCATATCAAGTTCGTAAGCAAGATATTCGGCAACGGTTAAAGCCATTCGTGGGACAGCGATTCTCTCTATCGAAGGGTCATTAGCAAGATTTATAAACATAACAGCCCTTTCAATAGCGCCGGTTCTTTTAAAGTCTGAAATAAAATAATTTGCCTCATCAAACGTAATCCCCATAGCAGCAAAAACTACAGCAAATTTCTCATCAGTTTCAAGTACTTTAGATTGTCTTGCTATTTGCGCTGCTAAGCGGGAGTGAGGCAACCCTGAACCAGAAAATATTGGTAGTTTCTGACCTCTCACAAGGGGATTCAATCCATCAATAGCTGAGATGCCCGTCTGAATAAACTCGTTTGGATAATCCCTTGCATAAGGATTCATTGGGTGACCATGAATACTTAGCCTCTTTTTAGGAATAAGATTAGGACCTCCATCTATTAAATGCCCAGAACCGTTAAATATTCTGCCCACGATATCGGTAGAAACCCCAATTTCTAACCCTTTTCTAAGAAACTTAACCTTTACGTTTTCTGGGGAAATACCCCTCGTGCCTTCAAAAACCTGAACAAGCGCTAGTCTTTCCGCAACTTCTATAACTGTGCCGTATCTTATATTCCCATTGTTAAGTTTAAGCTCTGTGAGTTCTCCGTATGAAACACCTTCAACATCCTCCACAAACATGAGCGGACCGATAATGTCTCTAACGGTTAGATATTCTTTATACATATAAATTAACTTTCTTTGATAAGCCCATCAATCTCATGTGTCATTTTTCTTTTTATGTCATCGAACCTGAATAGTTGATCTTCAGATATAAATTCTGCCTTAGAAATATCTTTTTTTGACAGGATACATAAAATTTTAGCCAATTCTATGTCGGATTTCAGGGCTTCTTTTGCTTTATGATAATACTCTAAAATCAAGCTAAGGATTAGATATTCCTTTTTAAGTGATGTGTACGTATCACGGATGTCATAAGCATTTTGATGAAGAAAATCCTCTCGAATCATCTTGGACACTTCCATTATGAGCCTATCATTTTCAGAAAGTGTATCGATCCCTACAAATCTTATCAATTCCTCCAGTTCCGACTCTTTCTTTAACAATTCCATTGCTTCCCTTCTAATTTCTTTCCAACCAGGATTTACGTTTGTTGAAGCATACTCATCTACAATCTTATGATAGAGCGAATAACTTGTCATCCAATTTATTGCCGGGAAGTGCCTCTGTGATGCAAGTTTATCATCAAGTCCCCAGAACACCTTAACAACTCTTAGTGTCGCCTGTGTAACTGGTTCAGAAAAGTCACCGCCAGGAGGAGAGACAGCGCCTATAATACTCAAACTTCCCTTTCTATTATCAGAACCCAGGCATATGACATTTCCTGACCTTTCGTAAAAACTCGCCAGTCTCGAACCAAGATAACTTGGAAATCCTTCGTCTCCCGGCATTTCCTCAAGCCTTCCGGATATTTCTCTCATTGCTTCTGCCCATCTGGAAGTTGAATCTGCCATTACGGCTATACTGTAACCCATGTCTCTGTAATATTCTGCAATAGTGATTCCTGTAGATATTGATGCCTCCCGTGCGGCAACCGGCATGTTTGACGTGTTTGCAATAAGAACGGTTCGTTCCATAAGGGATTCCCCCGTTTTTGGGTCCTTCAACTCCGGAAGTTCCAACAATACGTCAGCCATTTCATTGCCACGTTCTCCACAACCAATGTATACAATAATATCTGCATCTGACCATTTAGCAAGTTGGTGCTGGACGACTGTTTTACCGCTCCCAAATGGTCCTGGAATGCATGAAGTACCTCCCTTAACTATGGGGAAAAACATATCTATTACCCTTTGTCCGGTAACTAGTGGTATTTCTGGCGGTATCTTTCTTGCTACTTTTCTGGGCTGTCTTACAGGCCACTTTTGAATCATATTGACGTTAAAAACTCCTTTACCTGATTTTATCCTGACTACGGTTTCTTCGATTGAAGCATCTCTTTCTGATATTTCTAACACCTGACCTCTTATGTCTTCGGGTACCATTATTTTATGGTCTATCAATCTTGATTCCTTAACCACGCCGAGTACGTCACCAGGGGAGACTTCATCATTAATATCTACCATGGGACAAAAAAGCCATTTTCTTTCTCTATCAAGAGAGGGTCTTTCAGTACCCTTTAAAATAAAGTCGCCCAAATCACGCCTGAGAATATCAAGGGGCCTTTGAATTCCATCAAATATAGAACCAATTAAGCCTGGTCCTAGCTCCACTCTTAAGGGTTCATTTGTAGAATAAACAGGTTCTCCAGGCCCAATACCTTCAGTTTCTTCGTATACCTGAATTGAGTAGTTATCACCCCTTATCTCTATAACCTCCCCAAATAATTTTGCATCTCCAACACGAACCATGTCGTAGATCTTTGTTCCACTTAGACCCTTAGCCACAACTAGTGGGCCAGATACCTTTGTTATTGTACCTTCGCTCATAAATTATTTTTTTTATTTCAACAAGTCAATCCCTGCTGCCTTCTCCACATCAAGACGCATCTCTTGCAAACTGAGATTAAGGCTGCCTGTGTGTGCGGGTATTAAGAGCAGAATTGCAGAGCTTCTTTCTCTAAAATTGGATATCTTTTCCAGACAATCCTCTGCCATTGTTTCAGTAATCATTATTAATGATATTGTTGTGTCATGGACTAATCTTTCCAATACACCATTTAGTTCTTCAGAAGAATCAACATTTATAAGTTCGGCGTCAATCCCCCTAAATCCCAGGATTAATTCTTCTTCTCCCACAACAACGATCTTAAACATAGCAATTCCTCAGCCTGTCCTTTAATAATTGCGTTTCTATTTTATTAATCTTACCCCCCATTGCTAACTTTGAGTTATACACTTCTACATCCAGACCACAGAGATATCCGAATACGCGCTCTGCGCCAAATGCTATGTGTTTAAGGGGTTTGATAATGTCTAAGAGATAATTATCAAGAAGCTTTTCGCATCTCGTTAAATTTACATTATTTATTTCTTCTTCAGCTTTGTTAGAGATAATACATTTGACTATTTTCGCAGGTAATTCTTTTGTCAATATTTCCTTCCACTCATTAATCGGTAATACTGATAGATTTAAAAAGCATGTCCTGTGTAAGAAATCCCGCAGGAAATACTTTTTAAATAACTCCATATTGCATCCGGCAAACAGGACTCTTAGCATTGATTTCATTACGCTTATGAAGATGAACTTTTTCAGGTATTCTTTTATATATTGAATAGGAATTTGTTCGCTTATCTTAGCAAGATAACATAGATGTGCATTATCCATTATCAGGTCGATGGTCCATGAAGTATCGTTTTTTGTAAATTCTTTATCCTCTCTTAAGACTTTCTTCAAATTGTTTACCCCGTTAAGTAAAGCTTCTGACCTGTCAGATAATAATGCAGGAAAATATGGATATGCCTTATATATTGTATTAATAACTTCTTCTTTTTCATTCCATAAGCACTCCAAATCTGAATCTTTAAGGATATAAAAAGTAATAAGCTCATGAGGAATTCCGATAAGCTTATTCTTCAAATAATTTTTTAAATCCAGAAATTTATATCTTAAAAGAAACATATCACATATTATTGTGGTAGGTGATGACTGTCTTATTTCGTTTATGTTGTCAAAAAAATAAGCGTCAATCGACTTTTCAAAATCATAAATACTCTCTTCATCTCTGAAATAACCTCTCAGTTTTGAGTTGGCGATGTACTTAAAGACATCATCGACTGTTTTTATATCCAGAAGTCTTTCATAGAATTCATGAGTGAACAGACTGCTTTCTAAAACATTTATCTTCCCACTCACAAAACACCAATCATGAACATCTACTAGTATATCTTTATCTGTATTCATATACTTTTTTGCCTGATTTATTTATAGGCACTGCTCCTCCTGTCCGTCATTTATGTGGCGGACGAACAGCCAAAAAAATGGTTCGCTCGGGGAGCGACCCTACATTATGAACGCTGGTGTTTTAACTATTTGTTCAGGGAAAGCATGCTGGTTCAGGCTTTTAGCCTGAACCACAATTTTTAGTTCAATCTGCTAAATATCTTTTTTTCTGTGATATTCTGTGTCTTTCCGTGGTAAAGTTTTATTCTTTTTTTAATCAATCCCCGAATAACTCTTTAGCTATTAGGGGTGTAAGTTCAGTTCTGAGGTTGCTTAAGATAGTATCCATTGTATGATCGATTTCAAATCTGGCAGTTTTAAAGACAAAGCCACCCTTTGTATCAATGTTATTATTATCCATAACTATTTCATCATTTTTTAAAATTCTGTTAATAAGCTCTTGTTTTAGTCGTCTTGAATCTTTGACATTTACGAATATTCTGCCAGGTTCATTTATGTCTTTAAGCCATTTTTCCATAGCACGCCAGTATTCTTCATCTGACATAAACTTATCCGCTGCCTTTTTGAAAACCTCTTCGATTATGTTATTTTTAATATGGAGAAGCTCCATCTTATAATTGGTAGCCTGCTTTATAAGTTTTCTATTTTTATCTTCTTTCAGTTTTTTACTAAGTTTAAGATACTTTTCTTTGAAACCTTCTTCTATCTTGTCTCTTTCTTGTATAATTTTTTCCTGGAAGCGCTCTTTAGCATCTTTTATTATGATTTCTGCTTCCTTCTTTGCATCGTTTAAGATTGAGTCTTTTATTCGTTCAAGGGACATGAATTTTTCCTACTAAATTATGATAATAATGTTATCGCAGGGTACCTGTTACCCGGAACTTGATTCAGGGTCTAAAAAATTGATTTTGAAGACAAGCCTGTACCGAAGAGATGCTGAAATAATACTGAAACGAGTTCAGTACAGGATTCAGCATGACACATTCCATTCTGGCTATATATCCACAACTGATTAATGATATTAAAATTCATGCCCGTTTTTTCCGAAACGGGTTAACGCGTTTGTCTTTTAACGCGCCAACGCGTTTGTCTTTTAACGCGCCAACGCGTTTGTCTTTTAACACGCCAACGTGTTTGTCTTTTAACACGCCAACGTGTTTGTC
>JBHICG010000061.1:0-21610 GCA_046759445.1 Candidatus Scalinduaceae bacterium | reverse complement strand
TTATGTTTCTTATGATTTGTTCATCTTCTTTTTCTCTTAAATACTCCAACCAATCTTCTATCTCTTTTTCCAAATAACAATCTTGAGATAAAACAGAATCTTTCTCCCTGTTTACATGACTTCTTGCACTCGACCATTTATACCTTTGTGGTTTTCTTACTATACCAGCTCGGACAGGATTATTTTCTACATATCTAACCGCTGCATATGTGTGTCTTTCATCGAGGATGCAAGAGTAAAATCTTCCCTGCCAGAGATGTCCTTTCAAATTCTTTCTTTGATTGAAATATTGTGAGTACCTCATATGGAGTGCATTAAATGTGCGTGCGAGTGAATCCTCTTTGGAAGGTACACAAACAAAGTGGACGTGATTAGACATGAGACAATATGCCCAAATCTTTAAAGAGTATTTCTTGCCGTAATCTTTAAGCCATTCAAGGTATTGAACATAGTCTTTATCTTCCTCAAATACCGGCTGTCTGTAATTACCTCTTTGGGTGACATGATGCGGATATCCCTTTGCTACAACTCTTGCAATTCGTGGCATGAATAAAGAACATAACTATTTTACCTTATCTTGTCAATATAAAAACAGTCGCTGTCCCTATTATCTTTGGGTGACATGATGCGGATATCCCTTTGCTACAACTCTTGCAATTCGTGGCATGAATAAAGAACATAACTATTTTACCTTATCTTGTCAACATAAAAACAGTCGCTGTCCCTATTATTCCTAAATCGCTAACTGTTATCATGATCACTACGTTCTACTTCAATGGCAAAATTACCTCTAATTGCATCAAGACGATAATATCCTGAAATCACTATTTAAGTTTTTTCAACATTTCCCTTACCTTTTTTACGTGTACGTGATGAACCTTCTACCATAATATTATAGGCATTGCTAATTAAGTATAGTATTGGTATAATAAATTTTATTTTTATTTAAATTATACCGGGAGGTCTTATTGTGCAATGTCCAAAGTGTAAATCAGAAAGATTCATTAAAGACGGAATAGTAAAAAGCAAACAACGTCATAAATGTAAAACATGTAACTTTAGGTATACAGTGACCAAAAAGTCAACAGAAAAGCCCTTATATTTAAAAAGATTTGCACTGCAATTGTATTTGGAAGGTTTGGGCTTTAGGTCTATAGGTAGAGTACTGAAAGTAAGTAATGTAAGCATACTAAATTGGATTAGGCAATTTGGCGAACAAGTCAAAAGTTTACAAAGCGATGAACCTGCAAGCATTACAGAGATAGACGAAATGCATACTTATATTGGAACAAAAAAAACTATAAATGGATATGGATTGCTGTTAATAGATATGAAAAGAGATTCATCAACTTCGTTATTGGCGACCGAAGCGCTACCACAGGTAAGCGACTTTGGCTTAATATCAAAGAACAATCTTACGGAAAAATAGCAACTGACCTTTGGAAGCCTTATGAATATTTTGTGCCGAAATCACAGCATATCCAATCAAAATCTCAAACTTTTACAGTTGAAGGATACAATAGTTTGTTTAGGCATTTTCTTGCAAGGTTAAGAAGGAAAACTAAATGTTACTCAAAAATGCTATATATGCTTGAACTGTCTATCCTTTTGCTTATGCATTACAGAAACAATACATTGGCTATACTTAATTAGCAATGCCATATTATAAACCATCTAAAATTAAATAAAATACAATATGTTGCGCTATTTTTTACTAATATACTACATATAGAAGATTTGTCAAGAAAAATATCAAAATAGTTTTACTGCAAAATAAATAGAGGTAAATACATGGAAACAGGTTCCGCCAAGCAAGACGGCGGGCAGGCCCGCCAAACAAAACGTGGGTAAACATTTATGGACAAATGATTCAATCCTTCAGTGATATCTTTGATAGCACATATTTTGTCTATATCAAACCACATATCATTGTTATATTCCTTGTGTATGTTGATATTTATTCTTCCAAATCAGATGCAAAATTTAAAACCACTCAAAATTTCTGCTTAACGTGACTCTTAAAAACACTCTTATACCCTGAGAAAAATAATTTGTGGTAAGATTTGAAAAAATTGTTAAAATCTTCATGGTATATGTTTTTCATATTCATATCGGTGCAAAAAGCGACTTCTTATCAATAATTCACTTTTTAAAATTAGGAGGAAAATACGATGTTACTTAGAATAGGCTTTGCTATTCTATCATTTTTCACAATTGGTGTGGGTTCCGCTTGGAGTCAGCAAGAACTGACCAAGAAAAAAGAACTTTCGGTTGTGATTATTGAGGAGATTACCACTGCACAGCAATCCGTTGAGCAACAACATGTCATTAATGTCCCTGTAGGAAACTTTCAGCGGACAGAGGTGAAATTTGATACCAAGACTCTTTCAGCAAAATTTAAGGAATTTATGGATAATTTAGGAGATGTTTTTAGAAATGCGCCTTCAGCTCTAGGTGGCTTCTCGCTAAGTGAAATTGAACTAAATCTAGAAATGAATGCAGAGGGAGGTTTTCACCTTATTGGTAAGGCAACAGTTGGAGCGACGACTGGGATTAAAGTTGTACTAAAAAAACAATCTTAATCTTTCCTTAACACGGTTGATTCTAACTTAGCAACCCACGAAACGGGCAAGTCTTCAAATGACGGGAAACTAGGGTTACATCTCGCCACTTGACAAATGATTCAATTCTCTACAATCTCTGTGGTAAACTTTAAATGATCAAGAAGAAAATCATATTGGATGAAAGCAATATACCAACTAAATGGTACAACATAATACCTGAATTGCCAAATCCACCACAGCCCCCACTTAATCCCACAACAAATAATCCAATCGTTCCCGATGACCTAACACCTTTATTTCCGATGGAGTTAATTTTACAGGAAACAAGTAATGAAAGCTGGATAGATATACCTGGGAAGATTATTGACATTTATAAACTGTGGCGTCCAACACCCCTCCATAGAGCCACAATGCTTGAAAGAGTGTTGGATACACCTGCAAAGATTTATTACAAAAACGAATCTGTAAGTCCTGCAGGCAGTCATAAACCAAATACATCCATACCACAAGCCTATTATAACAAAAAAGCCGGTGTAAAACGTCTGACGACAGAAACAGGCGCCGGACAATGGGGAAGCGCCCTGAGTCTGGCTTGCAGTCTTTTTGGTCTTGAGTGCACCATTTATATGGTAAAGTTAAGTTATAATCAGAAACCTTACCGCCGTTCGATGATGGAGGCCTGGGGCGCTAAAGTAATAGCGAGTCCCAGCAAGAATACTTGTACCGGAGAGAAAATTTTGGAAAAAGATCCAGAATCGCCAGGGAGTCTTGGCATCGCAATTGGAGAAGCAGTGGAGGATGCCTTACTAAAGAAAGACTCCAAATATTCACTCGGTAGCGTATTGAATCACGTCCTTCACCATCAAACAATAATTGGACTAGAGGCAAAAAAACAAATGGAAATGACGGGAGATTATCCTGACGTAATTATTGGATGCTGTGGTGGTGGTAGTAATTTCGCCGGGCTAAGTTTTCCATTCCTGCAAGACAAAATAAATAAGAAAGCTGCAAAAGAATTGCGTATATTAGCCGTTGAGCCATCTGCCTGCCCAACTTTGACAAGGGGCATATTTGCATATGATTATGGTGATAGCAACAAACTCACGCCATTAATGCCAATGCATACACTTGGTCATGATTTCATACCACCTGGGATACATGCAGGCGGACTGCGTTACCATGGAGTATCGCCAATCGTCAGTCAACTATTAAATGACAACCTTATTGAAGTCGTTGCCTATCATCAATTAGAAGTATTTGAAGCTGCCCTTCTCTTTGCAAAGACGGAAGGTATAATCCCTGCTCCGGAAGCAGCCCATGCAATTAAGGCTGCAATTGATGAGGCAAATCGATGTAAGAAAGAAGATAAACAAAAAACAATACTATTTGGTTTAAGCGGACACGGACACTTTGATATGGGCGCTTATGACACCTACTTGTCCGGTAAGCTAAAAGATTATTATCTGCCTGATGAAGACATTCAAAGTGCATTGAAGACAATAGAGGATTTGCCAAAACCAAAGAAATAACAATTGTTAATCACAAATATTTCTTAAGTAGTATGTTTTGTAAATATAAATGAAGCCGACTGTTTACCATACTCAGTCATTTAGACCTACAAAAGTTCTTTTATGAGCTTATCCAGAGTGAGATTCTTCGGTCGCTTCGCTTACCTCAGAATAACGAAAAGAAATATCCAGAACAATAAAAGAGATACTTAGCAAGGACAGTTCAAAATTGCCTTTTTTGTCACCCTGAGTATAGCGAAGGGTCTCTTACTCGTTACACTAAAGGCAAGTGAAATGCGACAGTATTACGTATACATCATGACAAACAAATCAAAAACCCTCTACACAGGTGTAACGAATAACTTAGAACGCCGTGTTTTTGAACATAAACATCATCTGGTTAAAGGATTTACGAATAAGTATAAAATAACGAAACTGGTCTATTACGAGGCAACCAATGATGTTCTGTCTGCAATAACAAGAGAAAAACAGATTAAAGGATGGCTACGAAAAAAGAAACTTGCTTTGATTGAATCAGTGAATCCAAGATGGAAAGACTTGAATGAAGTATGGTTTTAAGATTTACACCTGAGTGATCTACCCTTGACATTACTTTGTCAAGGAGTTTACACTGAACAATATAACGAGATCCTTCGTTGCCTTCTGCAACTCAGGATGACACAGAGTGAAGCGCTTTCAGAAATGACATACCGCCTGTCTTTCAAAACGAAATAATAATTTTAAATATTATAGCAACCAGTTAAAACAACGTATGGCTAATAAAATTGCTTCAACAATTAAAATGTTAAATAACTTAACCTTTACGTAATTTACAAAACAATAGGATAAAAACGAATGCCCGAAACGCTTAATCTGGCCGTACTCATCTCCGGAAGCGGTAAAACACTACAAAATCTAATGGACAAAATAGACGACAAAACTCTTAACGCCAAGATACAAATCGTGATAAGCAGTTCTCCAGATGCCTATGGCTTGAAGCGAGCTGAAAAAAATAATATTCCGACAACCGTAATTAGATATTCCGACTATGACGGTTCGGAAGAATTTAGTAAGACAATAATAAAGGAGATAGAAGAATATCCTGCAGACTTAATAATACTTGCCGGCTTCATGTACCTTTTTAAGATACCTGACAGATATTCGGAAAAAGTGATGAATATACACCCAGGATTAATTCCATCCTTTTGCGGCAAGGGATACTACGGTCACCATGTCCACAAGGCCGTAATCGAGAGTGGAGTCAAAGTCTCAGGCTGCACGGTTCACTTTGTTGACAATGAATATGACCACGGGCCAATAATAATCCAAAGAACAGTGCCCGTTCATGAAGATGACACACCAGATACCCTTGCACAAAGGGTTTTTAAAGAAGAATGCATAGCATATACTGATGCAATACGCCTCTTTGCTGAAGGAAGATTAAGGATTGAAGACAGAAAGGTTAGAATATTGTAGATTTGCTTAGCAGCCATTAAGAAAGTTAACACAGGAATGACCATTAAACCCTTTCTCATTCCCATATACTTTTGAAACAATAACTTTCAGATTCCCACTTTCGTGGGAAAGACATAATCAGATGACGTAAATGTTATCAAAATTTCTAACAGTTTCAATCTTAATTAAATACGATAACCAACATGTATAAATATTCAAAGGAAGTGTTAGCCAATGGTCTGAGAGTGATATATATAGAAATACCACATATCCATTCCGTTGTAATTGCCAGCTACGTTGGTATGGGTTCCAGATTTGAGAACAATGAACAACTAGGAATCTCCCACTTCCTCGAACATATGCTTTTCAGGGGCACAAGAAGATTTGAAAACTCTTATGAATTGTTTAAGTCTATTGACGATATTGGTGGAGACATTGACGCATACACAGCGCCTGAATATTCTGCAGTTACAATCCAGGTACTAAACAAATATCTGGAAAACGGGTTAAAGATACTCAGCGATATCTTACTTGGAGGTAATTTTAACGTTAATGACATAGAAACAGAAAGATTAATCTTGAAAGAAGAAATCGGACAGTTCAAGGATGCTAAGGGTGACTACATATGTATAGATGACATTAGTTACAATCTTATGTGGAAAGAAAACTCAATAGACATAGCATCCATAGGTGACGAAAAAACTCTATCTGCCATTACAAAAGATGAATTAACTACTCATTATAAGAAATTCTTTGTGCCTGAAAATGTCGTAATATGCATAAGTGGTAACTTCAAAAAAGACAAGACAAGCAATTTTGTAAGAAAGATTTACGACAACTTTCAAGGTAAATATAAGGTCAAGAAACCGCCAATAACAAATAAGCAAACATCACCTCG
The DNA here is from genome assembly GCA_046759445.1 of Candidatus Scalinduaceae bacterium. GTDB lineage: Bacteria > Planctomycetota > Brocadiia > Brocadiales > Scalinduaceae > Scalindua_A. The sequence continues at coordinate 15,185 of JBHICG010000061.1, read as the reverse complement.
ACATGTCTTCAAGAAATCACCCGCACATATGATAAGTCTTAAGCTCTGTCATAAGGCATACCCATATAAACATAAAAACGTAGTCATAGTCCTTATTATAACTGACATACTTGGCGGTGGAATCAGTTCAAGACTTGTTTCAAACATACGCGAGAAACTTGGGCTTGTTTATGAAATATCCTCCTACCCAACAATGTTTTCCGATGTGGGGTCAATAGACATTTACACCTCAACACACACTAACAATTTCTCAAAGACGTTAACGGCCGTTATGGACGAGATTAACAAACTACTAAGAAACGGCATTAGTGACGAAGATCTAAAAAGGACGGAGGAAAGGGTTTTTAGCCAGATGCAGCTTATTATGGACGGCCCCCTCGCAATGGTAAACTGGTTTGGAGTGGAGGAGTTATTATTATGTCCACAAATCCCGGAAACACCCGAAAATCTGGCAGAAAAGGTTAGAAATGTAAAGAGAGAGCAAGTCTACCAGGTAATGAAAGAAATTTTTGTACCTGAAAAACGCAATCTTATTGTAATTGGCCCCTGCAAATGGAAAGACAAAAGAAAGGCTATAAGAACCCTAACATAGATCTGATTTCTGTATAATGTTCTTTAATAGTTTTTTGGATATATATAACTGAATTGCCTTATACATCATGATGGGAAGACTTTTTCAGTGTCTCGATAAATATAGAAAAAGTAAACATATATTTAGAAAAATTGCCCTTCAGGTCTGTAATCATTTCCTCGTTTAGTCCTATCCTGTTTAGGCCATAGGCATCTGATCCTTTCGACACAAATCCTCCTTCAGTCGTACAAGCAGATAAAAAAGACTCCATAACTATTTTCTTAATTTTGGCATTCCATCTTCCATTAGGATAGCTGAAATGCCTCACCTCCCTACCGGTTTCATCTTCTATTATTCTCTTGGATTTCACAATTTCCTCCCTTGCTGAGTCTAAAGACTCGCAAGTAAGGGTTACATGATTCATTGTGTGTGCGCCAAACGTAATGCCATCCCAGTACATAGATTTTATATCATCCCATGTGAGAAATAAATTTCTTCCCATTTCTGATAATTTATCAGCATCAGTATTTATGACTTGCTCGATACAGGAGAGGAATGAGTTAAGACTCTCAAATTCGAGATTTTTAAACAAATCCATCAAAACGATTAACCTATCATCTTTGCCAATGTTTTTCTTTCAAAATAACTTCCTTTAACAAACCCGCTAGATTGACTACGTCCGGCTGGCCATTTTCCTCACAGCACCTAATGGAATCCTCAATTTTAGAAACAAGTCCTTTTTCAGAAATGAGCTTTTGGTAGATTCTGCACAACCTGTCCTGGCGACAAGCCCGACAAGCTGTCTGGTGGGCAGGTCAGGGTTGAGAGATGACAAAATGGGTTTTCGCTGATTCTCGGACAACCAGATTAACACCAACCCCATGTATTTCATGAACCACAAGGGATTAAAAGACCGATGGAAGTCAATATTCCAATATTCCATGTCAACTCATAAAAAGAAAATCAATGTTGTGCATCTTGTTGAAGAATTAACAATTGGTGGCCTTGAAAGGGTTCTGTCAACAATAGCATTAGGCTTGAATAAGAGCAAGTACAACGTTCATGTTTGGTGTCTCAGGGAAGGTGGATTTTTTGCAGACAAACTAATAAAAGAAGGGATTGAAGTTAAAATTATTCACATTTCCACCTCTCGAAACCCTTTAAGTATTTGTAAACTATGCAAACTTCTTAAAAGCAACAATTTTGACATAATACACACCCATGCCTACTCTGCGGGAACAATCGGTAGAATATCCGCATTCCTTGCTGGAGTTCCCGTAATCATATCTCACAATCATAGTGTTTATAACTACTATAATAAATATTATAACTTTGTTGAATGGTTCTTAAGTCACATTACTGACAGAATAATTTGTGTCTCTGATGTGGCAAAGGGATTTGCTAATAAACTTCAGGGAATTGATTCCAAAAAATTACTAACCATTCATAATGGCATAGACAATATCTGCTTTGCAACAGGAAGAGAAACTAATAGCCTTAAAGAAGAACTAGGTATCCCAATTAATCATTCAGTTATATGTACGATAACACACATGGAAAAACATAAAGGAGTTATTTATCTAATAAAGGCTGCTTCACTTTTACTAGAAACGATAAAAAACATAAGCTTTTTATTGGTAGGAGATGGATCGCTAAAGGAAGAACTTTATGGCGCAATGAATGACTTATTGGATAACAGAGAACATATGGAAGAAATGGGTCATAAAGGGAAAATAATATGTGATGAAAACTTTGATGCTAAAACGATGGTTTCTAAAATAGAAGACTTGTATGATTTTCTTTTAGTGAAACAAGGAAAAGTTCACAAATTGAGGATTATAATTGCTTAATCAATGATTCCTTGCAGAAACTTAAATATAAAACAACTTAAATTTCTTAATTATTCAGTTTGCTTTCGAATCCTCCAAATTATGACGCCAAAAAATGCTACTGCACAAAGCCACATTTGCGTTGCAAAAACATAACTCAAAGTGCAAATTAATATCTTATTTATGCTTGATTTATTCCAACTTTCCTTAATATACATTAATGGTTTAGATTTAAGACTATATGTCTCTTGATATTTCTTAACATACACACGTGGTTTTGCTTTTGCTGTTTCTTGTGTATAACCCTTAAAAACTGTTTGAGCCTCTTCTGTCTTGGCGCCTTTTTTCGTAACAGGCATCCTTTGAATCTCTTTAACGACTCTCTCCTGCTGTCTTTTTCCTCGCTGTTTAACTAATGCTTGCGATGCATCCCTTTCGCCAAGTTTAACCAGAGCTTCAGTCCGTTTCTTCTTCCTGAGTATTGACTCTTTTTCGGTTTCAACAATTCTATCTTTCTTTACCTCACCTACTGCTTCTTTACTTTCCTTTCTAGTTTGAGAAGACTTCGCTCGTGTCGGCGCTTTTCCCACTCTCTTTCCTCCCTGCGTTAACTCCCTGAATATCTCCTTTTCCTTTTCAGCATTACTTGTCATTCCCATCTTGCTATAAGCCAAAGACAATGAATAATGCAGTTTTGGATAGTTTGGATTTATTTTGATAGCCTTGGTATATATTTTAATGGCTTCATCATAATTTGCATTACAATAATGTGTATTCCCTAAACCATAAAGGGCATAAGCATCATTAGGCTTTGATTCTAATGCCTTTTCAAACTTTACTCTCGCCTGGTCATATTTGCCCTGTTTATAATACTCAATGGCCTTATTATAGTGTTGAGAAAACTTACTTTCACCATAAGCAGGAACATCAAAGGAAATCTGCAGAAAAGAAACAAACAGTATTTGGAAAATTAACAATCTTTTCATTTTAATATTCACCCGAAAAATTAATAAATATATTCAAATTTAATTTATCATACGTTCAATAGTTTGTCAAGACATATGCTAAGACAGATATATGCTGAAATACGTTCTTGCAAAATCATTCAAACCTCCAGCTACAGTAAGTTGCCATATGCATTTTCAAGAACGGGTCAATTTTATTATAAATCAAAACGGTTATATAAATTATGTAAATCTAATAAGGTCTATTTAAATAATAGAGAGTCTTATTTCCATAAGTTTCTATCCAGACTTCTGTACTGAATTGCCTCCGATATGTGCTCTAACCTAACATTATCACAGTGGTCGATATCTGCAATTGTTCTGCTAACTTTAAGTATTTTATTATATGCTCTTGCAGAGATGCAGAGTTCTGTCATGGCCTGATGAAGCAGTTCTTCAGCCTGATTATCCAGTAGGCAATGTTTTTTTATCTGTTTTGTGGACATACGAGAATTGGTTGAGTATTTAAGCCCTTTAAATCGTTCCAGTTGTATATTTCTCGCTTCTGTAATTTTTCCCCTAATTTCTTCTGATGATACACTAGCTGAAGTAGATGTTAGGTCCTTATACTCCACGTTAGGGACATCAACATGAATATCAATCCTGTCAAGTAAAGGGCCAGAAATCCTGGAAATATAATTTTGAATCTGTCGTGGTGTACAATGACATTCTTTCCTGGGATCAGTATGGTAGCCGCATGGGCATACCTGCGTTGCCTTTTTGCCAAATTAGACTCAAGGCTCAAAAACCACTTCCAAGTGCTTATCCTCAAACAATTAAGACTTTAGGCGATCACCTGAGGAAAAGACGCCTTGATCTCAAGCTGCTTCAAAAAGATGTGGCTCAAAAGCTCGGTGTCGGTGAAACTTCCGTCTATAACTGGGAAAATAACCTAACAAAACCAGCTCTAAGGTACATTCCAAAGATCATTGAGTTCCTGGGATATGTGCCATTTAACACATCAAACCTATCTGTCGGAGAAAGAATAGTTGTTTACCGCAAGCTACATGGTTTAAGCCAAAAGAAGTTGGCCCATAAACTGGATATTGACCCATGTACCCTAAGTAAGTGGGAAAGAGATAAACGGAAACCTTCTGAAAGACTTTTAAAAGATTTAACCGCCTTCTTCACACCTAATTCTTCTGGACACTGATACCCTTGAGGATAATTGAAGTTATATACAAAAATACTTATATTTAAACTACCTTGCCAAATATTAGGTGTCTTGCATTAACATAAGGTTAGAAAACTTCAGTATGCATTTATTTATTCTGTAAGCTTTAATAGTAAGTTGAACTTAAAGTACAGTTTAGCTTAAGGGTTTTAACAAAAATCTCAAATAATGATAAAAAAGATTGAACTGAGGATGCTATTTTAGATTTTAAAAAAACAAATTAGATATGGATAAAAGATTTTTTCTTAGAGTCAAACTAAATAATAATTTTTTCAATTTACTTATTTATTTTTCACATTAAAATTAACTTAATACTTTTATCTCTCTTAGGTCAAGTCTAAAAGTATTTGATTTGTCTGCTTCTCTGCGATACGTCTTTCTTCTGTCTAATTTTTCAGGATACTTTTCTATACACAGAGCAAGCATTTTTTTAAACTTCTCATAAGCCTCTTGATTTACATCTTTTAGAGCAGGTAAAATAGTATTTATTTTATCTATTTTTCTGCGATGCTTCTTTCTTCCGTCCACTTCTTTGCGATACATTTTTCTAAACTGGCCAAAAGTCTCGTGATTGCTGAAAAGAAAACGAAAGACCAAAAAAAGAAGTACTGCTAAGCAGAATTGAAACTTGGTGGGAATATGAAACCCTCTCCAGTCAAAACCTAGCAATACTATTACCCCGGTAAAGATAATAAAAAGAAACATCATTGCTACCGTTTGCATCATCTCTTTATTCACTACATATATCCTCCTATCTAAGTAATTAAGAATTTTTTCTGTTATTATGTGTTTGTCTGAAAATCATGACATATCACACAACTTGTCGTCGAAGGTGAGTAAAAAGCAATTAATGTTTTATTACCATGAGCATCCTCATCAATATCACAACCATAGTCCATCTCTTCGAATGTTTTTCTGTTCCTATAAAAGAAGGCATTTTTTTCGGTGCTTGTCAGTATGATTTCTGGTTTAGACACTACTCCAAATAAATCGCAAAAAACATACCTAAAGGATGATCTCGTTAGTAATTTCTCAAGTACTTGTAAGTACTTGTAACTGTGGCTCTTAGTTTCTATCTTTTTTACACTAAAGAATATTAATATCTTGCCGATAAAGATATGGTGAGATAGTGTATTAATTTGTTACATCTTTTTCTAAAATCTTATACATACTGAGACGGTTAATGGTTGAATATTGTATTTAATTTAAACGTTTTGTAGGCAGTATGTTTTATCTTGCTTGATCTGTACTGTAATAGTGTCGTTAACCAAATTCTCTATGCAATTCAGGGAGATATAGTGGAAGTAAGGTTCTTCAGGTTTGAGCCAATCGGGGTTAGTTATTATTTTGCTCTTGATTTTAATAAGATGTGTTCAACACAAATACTGCGCTCAAGATCATCAATTGTTCTGCCAACTTTAAGTATTTCATTGTATTCCCTTTTTTCACGTCTTATCCTTCTGCCTTCTAATACCCTTGATGATAACCTTGGCTAGTGCTTCCCGCTTTAACTTTTTCTCAACTTCGGAAACTGGCTGGTAATTAACCTTCACCTTGTAACCTTTAACCCTCTCTTCCTTACCTGCACTAGCAGCAGCTTCTTTTTCTAAATAAAAGAAGAGTTCTTCAGGTTGGAAGAATAATATCTTCTCCTGATCGGGCTTTTTTAGCCTTTGAAGAGCCAATGTCTTTACCTTCTCCAAGGTTCTTTTTTCAGGCGAACACAGAATAACCTTGTCATAACCAGCCTTTATGCATTTTTCTATGTTTCCTAACTCCTGCTCATCCGTTGAGGTCAAAGAAATCTCACAGGCAATCTTCTTACCATCACTTTCAAGTCCCACATCAACCATTCCCTTACCGTCTGGTGTCTGCTGCTCAATTATAGCCCTGTAACCTTTTTCTTCGGCCATACGCTTAATTAAATTCTGGAGATACTTGTGTTGCGCACCACCTCTGCCCTGAAGTGCTGGCACCTTCACTTTTGGTTTTTCCTTCTTAGTACGCACATACGATTCTTTTTCTACTGGAGCTTCTACCTTAGCTGATTTTTCTTCCTCTCTTACTGGTACTTCTACCTCTTCAGGAGAAGGTTTAGGAGGTACAAAAGTCCATCTTTTGTCTTTAGCCAGCTTAGCTTCCACTTCCTCTCTTGGTAGGCTGTATTTTTTACGTGAAAGCTCAATTATTTTTCTCTGTCTTTCTCTAACAAGATCAGGCTTTATTTCAGGCAAGGGTGGTGTATTCAGGTTAAAATCATATTCAGTTCGTTCAACCTTACAGATTGTCTCTCCAACCCCAAGATTTTGTAAGTCCTGGGCATCAAAGAAAGAAAACCCGTCTTCAAGTTTTCGTGCATCAAAGTCCCCTAAACGGAAACAAATACGAGTGCCCGGGTTTGAAATTGCCGAATTTGCAACCTCAGTATCCTGATTCCATAGCTGGCGCAACTCCTGATGAGCCAAGACTAAACCAAGGTGGTATTTCCTCGCGCCTGATAGGATAGCTGCCATTGACGGTGTGATAAAGTTTTGAAACTCATCTAAATAGAGATAGAAATTTTCTCTTTCTTCCTGCTTCTTTGCTTGTCTGGCCATGGTGATCTGGTGGAGTTTTGAGACTAAAAGGGCGCCTAAGAGATAGGCATTCTCCTCACCAATAAGGCCCTGACTTAGCTTTACAAGGAAGATTTTCCTGTTATCCAGGATGTCCTGAAAATTAAGTCCCTCTTTTTGAGCAACCATATAGCGAATGGGCTTTGGTCGAAGAAAGGTATTAAGTCTGGTAAGGACTGGGCCTAAAGGTTTGCCGCTTAAGAGAGTGAATTCCTTCTGCCAGTAATAAACAACCTCTTGGTCTTTGACCGTCCCTAAGAAACTCTTTCGGAATTCCGGTTCTATAAGAAATCGCCTCATATCTATCAGAGTCCCGTCTTTCTCGCTCTCCAAAAAAGCAAGGATGGCGTTACCAAGGATTGAGGTCATTTGATCTCCCCAACTGGTTGAGAGCCTCCTGAAAACGTCCACTAAATCTGAAGATAGGACGTTCTTTTCAAGCTCTGAATAAGCAGAGAGGATATTAAGTCCTACTGCATAATCGGCATCTGAAGGATCAAGGAGGACAACATCATCAAACCTTTCTTCTGGAATATACCCTAAAACGTTGTCAATTAAATCCCCGTGAGGATCAAGGACTGCCACTCCAAGACCACTGTTGATGTCCTGAATAAGCATGTTTAAAAGCAAAGTGGACTTTCCAGTGCCTGTTGCACCTACAATATACATATGCCTGAGTCTCTGTTCAGTACTTAAGCTAACCACCGTCTTATTCCCCTGGTGAACGTTTTCTCCAAGTTTCAATTGATGACCTACAGCAATATCTGGAGCAAGTTTTGTCTTTTTCAGTTCACGAACGAGTTTTCTGGCCTTTACTGAAACAGAAGGTAGATGGACGATAGAAACAAGCTCCTCGCTGTTAAAGAGCATTCCACTGCGGTGGGTCTGACGTATAACCACATCGTTCTCGTGGCTCAGGTCGTCATAACCGTCATTGGTAAGAGGGATAAGTTTATTGCTCTGGGGGTTGGTTAGCTGGTTTAGGCCGCTTCCTAGGGCTTTGGCAATTTCCCAGGCCTTGTCAGATGATGGACTCTGGCCAGCCACCCTGATAACAACACCAAAGAGGGGCCTTCTCACTTTTTCTTTGGCCAGGTGAACCATCTCTGGGCTATCAATAAAGAAGGAATGTCCTTCCCAGTCTGTTACTGATCTCATAATGCTCTCAGACCAGGGGTGGTAAACTGCCTGGAAGAGGATCTGAAGGATTCCTGTTTCATCTTTATCAAGGTTCTCAAGTGATCCGATAATCCCAGTCAAGATGTCAGTCTCGAAGTTTTTAAAGGTTCTCAGCGGTCGCATGAACTCCTGAGAGAGTCCAAAATCAACAATGACTGTCTCTCTTTCAACATCCCATAAACTATTCAGGAAACCACTTTCCTCATTAACGGCAACATCAGGGAAATAGGCTTGAAGCTGCTGTCTGACCTGGAGAAAATCCGGTTTACGACAAGATATTTGAACTGAAGTGGAATCCTCTGAACCTATGATCTCAAAACTGATAGGCAGGGAGCAGCAGCTCAGATTCAGAAGAAACTGTTCTACGTTCTCAAAGTTGACCTTTTGATCTGGTGAGAGGAATATCCTGATTTCTCTTATATCCGAGTTGTCTGTAAAGGCACGGGGTTTCAGATCAGTATATGCTTCTGGAGAATTAGAAAGGGTGTCTTCATATGTCTCGGGAGGTTTTTTCCAGAACCTCTCAATTAAAGAACTAAAAAAGGTTGGTCTTCGACCGTCATCAATCACTGGAGTTGTAGTCTGAATAGAAAGTTGATGAAAGAAGGGTTCATAGGCTGGCTCCAGTTCCACCGGATACTCCCAGACCTGCCAACCTCGTCCCCATTTCTCCCAATTGTAGAAATTGGCTGTAAGTTGTTCCGTAAGGGTAGGGTTAAATGAATTAAGCTCTGTACTATTGCTCACTGTCTTAAAACCTTATCTTTTGAAAAAACTACTGAGAATGGGCTTTTTTTCTAGTTCTGACATGACCCTTAAGCCCTTAGCCTTGGTTATTTCATCAATAACCTCATGGACAGCCGAAGAAATTGATTGTTGAAACATGAGTGCTGTGTCATACCGGTAATACGTCTGTGGACGGAAAAAATTCATCATACGTATCCCAAAGAATGGAATCATTAGGATTAAACTCCAGAAGGTGCTGATTTTCTCACCCAGCCACCACGAGACAAAGAACCCATTACCAAAAGGGGCAGCACAGATGTCAAAGATATGTTCTTTACGTTGAACTCGGAGGTATTCTCTCTTGGCCGAAAATACGCCTCCCTCCCGATAGTCTATCCGGGAAATTTCTATGTCTGGCACTTTACGCTGCAGAATTGCTTCTACCAGGCTTTTATAAAACTTTTGAGGTGATTCCTGGAGGTCTTCGATGCTGTGATACCAATGGGAGAGTATTAAAGGTGCAGGTTTGGTCATTTTTTGCCTCTAGCCTTGAACCACTGGTTAGACAATATACTTTTTACTTTATGCTAATTTTTTGGACGAATCATTTATGATTGACCTTTTTAACCTATTAAAAAAAATTCATTTTAATAATAAATGCTGCCCTGTAGTAAGGATTTTCAAAATAATATTTATTATCTTTACAATACATTCTCGTATCAATTTGAGCTTTTCTTAGAGCAGTGTCGATGTTGCAATTCTGCTTATGACAAAGCTAACCTGCCAGAATTAGTAGACTAGCTATGAAAGAACGACAAAACCACAACCCATAAGGGAAGATTGGTTTAACACCACTGTTTCCGGTCAGGTTGAGCGAATTGTTAGCAGGAATTTTCAGTATTTACTAATAATTGCATGGTTATATCTGTAGATTTATTTTCCCAAATATAGCTAAAATGCTGTTCCATTATTTTGTAGGTTAAAGCATGAGCACCAAACTGAATGACGGGGATCCTGCCACCTATACAATCACCTGGCATTGCATCGGGTAATCGGCCGAAATTATATTGTTCTAGGAGCAAACTCCTCTGCGTCATGATCATAAAAACAACAGGTACAAAATCATAAAGATGGACTTCCATCTTTATTTTCTCAATAACATCACTACCAACATTCTTGCTATCTATATCTATACCCACAATTCTTGCCCTTTCCCTTAAAATTAGTCGAAAACTCTCAATAGAACTTATAATATCATTCCTGGTTTTCCTTCCAGTTTCTATATTTGTTCTTTCCTGTGCAGCGTCACCTTTAGGATCCAACAAAAGGATTTTGATAGGAATATTGGGGTTAAACATTTTTTCACCAATTGGTTTAGGAAGAGGTGGATTATGGAATATTCTAGGGAACCCAACACCCACCAGCAGGACTTTATTGCTCTGAGCGAATTCACTTTCTACAGTTTTCTGAAAGGATTCCCTATCTTCCAATCTAGACTGATAAATATGGATTATTCCACTATCCTGGGCACCTCGAAGTATTCCCATATATTTTGATAGTGTTTGAAATTGGAAAAATTCAGAGATGGGAGCAGTAAGAGCAACAGCTATAAATGCTATGCCAATGACATGTAAAAATGTTCTCCACAACTGTGAAAGAGCAGTTTCGAATAAGAGACTCAAAAAGAGCAAAAGCACCCCTGTAGCAAAGATTATTATAAACGTACGACTAAAATAGATATTAATAAATCGATGTATCATTATTATTTCCCCCCAAGCGGTCTTTCTTTTATGTTGCTGCAATTAATAGTTGGATTTTATCAATTAACTACTTCTTATTTTTTTTCTTGAAATAGATTGCAGGTTATAGTTTTTGTAGCATAATATCAGCAATTTTAAGATTATATTGCATGTCTATGAGTATGTTTATTGTAACGATGCAAATGGTTTTCTTTGGTGAGAATGTTCATGTTGTCATAGAAAAAACACATTATGTTTTTAATGAGTGCTCTATTAACAAAAACACATGGAACTTGATTGATAAGCGGCTTTATGTTAGCAAATCAGTTTTTCATGTCAATAAAATATAAAGATAATTTAATTATAGACACTAAATCAGTCAGATACAAGAAATGTTAAAATGTGGTAGTGTCCTAATTTGAAATGAAGTTAAGGAATGAGTTGACACTCTTTGCATTTTTCGAGAACATAATCTTTGGGAGTTATCCCTTTATGGCAGGGTGTGGCGTACTTTATATAAATTTTTCTTTGATTTTAACCATTTCTTCAGATCAAAGCCTGTTTTCTTAGTAATATACTTATATGCTTTCTCACCTGATAAAATTGTCCACCCTCCAGTGTGGCAAGCTGTTATGGCTGCTTTCAAGTTATCCGTCCTCAATATTAAAATAATAGGATTATATCCCAACTCTTTTATTCTTTTTCCATATTGTTTGAACTTTTTTAAAGTACCTGAATCGCCAGAACCAATTCTGTATTTTGTATCAATTGCATCTTTTTTCGTAACTAAATCACAAATTTCATCACTTCCATCTTTAATTGCGCCTTTAAAATCTTTACAGGTCAAACGAAATAATTCTGTAATCAATAATTGCCAACACATACCTAATTCTCTCCCCCAATATTGCTTATTTTCCTTTTTTATTCCTTGAGTTAAACCGTATACTTGCATCAACTCATCAACTTCATAAGATTCTTCACCAAATTTTTTAGATAAAAAAGACTCACTATATTGTTTTAGTATTTTATTTAGATTTAAATCTATCTGTTCAGGAACCAATTAATTCCTTTCTAAAACAATGGTTGTATCATACTTTATGGTATTTGCCCAATCAACATTTCTCGGAATATTTAACTTTCTGTTCCTTAAGAGTAAATGGAATCTAAATATTTCTTTATAACCAATTTCTTGTGCAATTTTACTTAATAAGCTTGCTACAGGTATTTGGACACCGCAAATCATACTAAAATCACCAATTGTGAAACAATAATATCCTTTATTGTTTAATTTATTATAACAAGAAATCAAATGATTCTTCATGTCTTTAAAGTATTTGTAAACTACCCTTGCTCGCAAATGATTTTGTCCTTTTGAAGCTTGATAATATTTACCCACATAAATATTCTCTAATAGTTTGTCAATATAATCATACCCCGTCTTACCAAGTTCTTTAAATTCTTTACTTGGTATTCTTTCTGTTCCAATTTCTTTTGAATATAAATCTAATCTATCTTCATTACTTTTAACAAATCCCAACCAATGAAGCTCAAATTTTGATGCCCAAACGTAATCAATTGCATTAATATATGGGGGAGATGTAATAACTGCATCACATTTCCACCGTCCTTTCAATTCTAGTGCATCACAATATTTGACTTCATTTGCTTTCTTTAGATTTCCATTTAGCATATAATTCCATTCTGCAATAGCATTTATTGTTCTAATAAGATAATTTTCAAAATAGTATAACACATCTTCTCTTGTCCTTTTAGGAACATCAGCCACATTAGGACGACGAGCAGCTAAGATCATACTGTCATTCATATTGGATACCTTTCTAACTGTATGTGAATATGCTAACCAAAACAGAGGTTGTATGTTTTTATCTAAAAGAATGATATTCTCTTTTAATATTTCTAACATTTCAATAACTGGCTTTTGAAACCAAAATTCTTTGTTTGAAAAGTTTACAGTATCTTTATGAAACTTTTGTTTCTTTGATTTACAGATAAGTTTTCCTGATAATTTTTTTGCTTTTATACAATCAAAAAATGACGTTTTAACTCTACAAATTAATTTGCTCAACGGATTATAATCTAACCAATAGATTGAATATCCATATTTCAATGTCTCAATTATCGTTGTGCCACTCCCTGCAAATGGCTCTAAAATAACCGAATCTTTTGATAAATATTTTTGTAAAAACCAACGAGGGATTTCGGGTATTGATTTGGCAGGCTGAAAACCAAGTCCATAAACCTTTTCAGGTGAATTTCGATTTATTGAAATAAATGTATTAAGCGGAAGGTCAACAGGAATTTCGCCATTTAATAGAATTAATTGATTTTTTAATTGTTTCTCTTTTGTTTTCATCATTTTTCCTTTATTTATATGCCTTTATATCACCATATCAATATATAGTCAAGCAAAAGAATGAGTCTACAATATATTGATATTACTAAAATCTTGAAAACTGGTTTTACTTCTAATAATAACTAAATTTGGAGTATGAAAACTTATCATATTTTAAAAATAACACTATCAAAATGCATTTTTGTAATGATACATCTTCATATATAACAAGTAGTTAAGAAATATACAATATTTTTATAAATTATGATACTTTTCTTCTTGAAAATGATAAATTTTTTTAGTAGAATTCGCATTAACATTTATTGAAAGGGGAGGAGCTAAAATGAATGAAAAAATATTGGAGTCAATCAAAGAGCTTAGAAAGAGGCTTGCAGAAATAATTGAAGAAATTAAAGCTGATTCGAGGATGGTTGAAATGTTTAAGATTCATCAAGCTATTAACTCTCTAGAGGATTGTATTGGTGAACCAAAAACGTCGCTTGCCCAAGCTTTTGGGCTCAGCCAGAATAGTGAAGGGGCTATAGTTAGTCCTGATGAATTTTATGGCTTGACTCCACTTGAAGCTGCTAAAAAGTATTTAAAAAAGATGGGGCGAGCTTTACATATCGATGAAATAAGAGACGGAATAGAGCGTGGTGGTTGTCAAGTAGAATCAGCGATTGAGTTTCGTATTTCTCTTGCAAGAAGCACTATGGAAATTGCAAAAGTAGGGAATGACTATTTCGGTTTGGTTGAATTTTACCCTCACATAAAAAGGAGAAGGAGGCGAAGAATTACTAGCAATGAAACTAATAATCAAGAAAATAATGGAAGATTAAATTCAGAAAAAACGCAGTCTGAAGAAGAGAGCCAAACAGAAACAACGAAAGAAGAAGAATAAACCAATAAAAAAGGCGTAAGGAGTTGTAGCTCCCTACGCCATTAAAAACCACTAAAAAAGGAGTCTCACGAATGGTAATCATAAAAACAGCCTTTTTTTGTGGTGGTTTAGTTAATATTATGCCTAGGCCGCCACCAAAAGTCAACTCAAAAATTTCTAACCAAATTTTTGTTTTAAATTGGATTCTTGATAAAAGGGGTGCAGTACAAATTAGAAAAGAAAATACAAATCTTGAATGCGTTAGTCGAAGGTAGCTCGATTAGATCAACCGAAAGAATGACAGGTTGTCATCGAGATATTATATTAAGACTTTTAGTTGATATAGGTTCTAAATGTGAATTCTTGTTAAAACATTATGTTAAGGATTTCCATAGTAAATATATTCAAGTAGACGAGATTTGGTGTTATGTCTTAAAGAAAGAGAAGAAGTTATCAAAAGAGGAAAAGCTAACTGGTTTATTTGGAGATCAATATGTTTTTATTGCTATAGATGCAGAGTCAAAGCTTGTGCCTACCTTTGAGGTTGGTAAAAGAGATAAGAAAACTGATGTTAAATTTATTTCTAATTTGAAATACAAACTTAAAAACAATGGCAGAATTCAATTAACTAGTGATGGATGGTTGGCATATCCTGATGCCGTTAATATGGCTTTTGGGGGTGATGTAGATTTTGCTCAACTAATTAAAATTTATACAGGTGGTAATTCTGATTCAGGAGGTATTCCCCATCGAAAATCAAAGGAGTATTATCCACGATTATTAATGGAAAGCCTAATCCCAAATATATTTCAACTTCTTATGTTGAGCGACAAAACTTGACAATGAGGATGCAGATGAGAAGGCTTACAAGGCTGACAAATGGATTTTCAAAGAAATTACAAACTTAAAAGTAGCCTTAGCCTTGCATTTTACTCATTACAATTTTATGAGGATTCATAAATCATTAAGATGTACACCTGCGATGGCAGCAAGAATTACAGGTCATATTTGGGAGTGGGAGGATATTATATAAAACAAAGGTGCGTGGGGTTTATTTTTCTAACTCATTGATAGGTAAGCCACTGGTTTTACCAGTGAGACTATCAAAGGTTTTA
>JBHICG010000060.1:0-21718 GCA_046759445.1 Candidatus Scalinduaceae bacterium | reverse complement strand
CTTACCAGTACCCTTTTGCTGAGTACCTGATCCGGTACCAGCGCCTTTTTGCTCATTACCCGGTTTCTTACCGGCTACTTTCTGTTCTTCACCGGATTCCTTACCAGCACCTTTTTGCTCATTACCAGGTTCCTTACCGGCTACTTTCTGTTCTTCACCGGATTCCTTACCAGTACCCTTTTGCTGAGTACCTGATCCAGTACCAGCGCCTTTTTGTTCTTGACCCGGTTTCTTACCAGCACCTTTCTGCTCTTCACCGGATTTCTTACCAGTACCCTTCTGTTCAGTACCTGATCCAGTGCCAGTACCTTTTTGTTCCTGACCTTGTACCTTACCGGCAACATTTTGTTCGGTACTTGTTTCAGACCCTGTACTTTTCTGCTCTGAGCCTGTTTCTGTACCAGGGCTTAATCCTCCACTAATTGAAGAACTAGATTGGCCTTGTTCATTTCCTCCTAGTGGAAAATTTTGTTGAGAATATTTTTCTAAGTCCTTCTGAGACATAATATTCTGTGCAAGCTTTTGTAATAGTTTAGATTCGGGTATTTTAGGCTGTTGTTTTTCTTCTTGACCTTCAGTCGGCTTTTGTTCAGAAGCCTCCTTAGTCGAGGTTGGCGCTTGCGCCGTTTTTGTAGGTTCTTTTTCTTTGGCTTCTGATTGTTGTTTGTTTGTTTTTGCTATTTGTTGTGATTCTTCTTCCTTATTCTGGCTCTTTAGTGTCTCAGTGCCAGAAAGTTTGGATTTTTCATCCTTAGTTGTTTCTTCAGATTTCCCCCTATTTTCAAGTTTGTTTAATGTAGAATTAATTTTACTCAACAACTTTGAGATTTCGTTTTTTAATGGATTGGTTACCTTTTGCTCTTGTTGTTCTTTTTCTGAAGCCTTAGGAGACTGTGCATGTAATTGTTTTTGTTCAGTTTTTTCTTGTTCTTTTTTGGATTTCTCGGTCTTTGTTTCTGCTAATTTCTTATTTTCCTGTTCTTGCTGAAGTTTTTTAGTCTCTTCTTCCCGTTTTAGCTTATCCTTTTTTTTGACTACATTTTCATTCTTTTCTTTAGTTTCTGTCTTAGAAAACTTTCTCAGGCTATTATTTATTACACCAGGGGCCTTAATAACAGATTCTTTTATATTTGTGACTATTTGCTCTGATTTTTCAGGGTAAATATAAGGAAGGAGTAAGAGAATTAAGAGTAGTATTGATATCGGAATAAAAAATTTAGTTACTTTTGGGTATTTATGAGGGAGGGTTGTTTTTATATTTTTATTGTCAAGCTTGTTTGTAATATCATCTACGAGTATATTAAAAAGTTTGTTCTTTTCTTTTTGTCCAGCGTATTCTAAGCCAGTAACAAGACGCTCTTTAAAATGCATCTTGTTGTCTAATAAACTTGCCGCCTCTGCTTTTCCAGTCCAATGTTTAATACTTGTTATTAAACTAATAAAGAAATAGACAGAGAACAATGATGCCAAAATAACATATACATAAGAAGGGACGTAAATGAATTTTTGGACGATAAGGGTAATTAGAGCTATCGCCAGCCCAATTGTAAGGAGTGTAAGATACGTATTTTCGCATTTGAAAAGATTGTGCCTGAAACGTATCTTCTCAAGCTTTTCTTCAATTTGGTCTTTAGAAGAACTCTGATATTTCATATCTTCTTCTGTTTTATTAGTTTTCATTTTTTTCCTGTGAAGTTTACATATATTGGCAAACTTGTCCTAAAGAGTGAGTACTTCAGTAAAAATACATAGCGAAAAAGAACTTATATAAAATTATTCTTAAACATATTATTCTTTCTCACAACATCTATAGTCAGGCAATGCTCTTCTTCATTTATTTTATCTTTTTTCGTGAAATTTTAAAACAAATAGTTTACATACTATTTAGGGATGTAATATTATTTTGAGTTGTTTATTCGAAAGTGGAGTGACGCTTGGAGAAGTATTAAAAAAAAATCTGCTAACTATTTCTTTGTATAACCGGGTATTTCCTTATCTCAAGTAATTACAATTAGTCTCTTCTTATATCTAAAGTTTTTTACAAAAAAAGTTTATGAAACGCAAGACATTATATTCACTTGAGTTAAGAAAATACCCACTTAATGCATCATTCGTAATGTTCGGGAATCCATGTCTTTTCTTCGTATTCCTGCCAATGTCCTGAGGGTACAAGCCTTTCTTCATAGTGTCCCTCTATTCTCTTGTTACCTTCAAAACGCTCAGCAACCCATACTCTCTCTTTTTTTGAGGTATCAACCCATTTTCTTTTCTTTACAAATTCATAATGGCCCTCAATGAGGTTTTTCCCTTGACCAGAGCCAGATTGTCTTTCCATCTCAAGTTGTCTTTGCATCTCTGCCTTTTCTCTCTGTTCCCTTTTTTTGTCCAAATGGTCACCCACTAATGCGCCACCCAGTGCGCCTGCTCCTGCACCGATTGCAGCACCCATGGCAGGATCACCCGTTAAGGCACCTACACCTGCGCCGAGAGCAGCTCCAGCGCCCGTTCCAACCGCTGCGCCTTTTTGCGTGGTTGTTAAACAGCCAGCAGCAAGAAACGAAATAATCGCTACACACATAACCGTAATAATTGTTTTGTTTCGCATTTTTTCTCCTCCTGATTAATATTAACAAATTTTTATTAATAACGTATTTTTAAACAATTTCTTTTTTTATTTTGTTCCTATTTAATACTATCAAAAGGCTATATGTTTGTCAATATTTTTAGCAACTGTTTTGAAAATAAAGAGTTATAATCTTATTCTTAATTTTTTTTTACACTATACCTTAACTATCAGTCCATCATATGCTAATTTGATTCCAACTGGTAACATATTATTTGTATTTTCGTGTTCTAAGTCATGTGCTATGTGTGTAAAAAATGCTTGCTCTGGTTTTAGCTTATTTACTATATCTATCGCCTGTTCAATACTAAAGTGTTTTTCATGCGGCACATTTCTTAGGGCATCAAGAATAAGTAAATCTAGACCTTTTAGCTTATCCATAGAGTCAGACGGAATTAGACTTACATCAGTGACATAGGCAAAATTTTCAAATCTGTAGGCAGTAACTTTTTCCTGCCCGTGCATTACGTCAATAGGGATTATTTCCAAACCAAAGAGATTAAATATCCCATCAATGGGTTTAAGAGTGAATTTTGGCTTGTTGCCATTTGAAGATGTTTCCTTAAATACATATGAAAACATATGGTATATATTATTTACTGTATCCTTGGACCCATATACGGGAATGTTTATTTTCTGATTTCTATTGAAATGTCTCAAGTCATCTAATCCCAAGACATGGTCGGCATGTGAGTGTGTTAGTAATACCGCGTTTACCTTGTTTACTCTATTTTTCAAGCACTGAATGCGTAATTCCGTGGATGCATCTATAAGTATACAATATTCTTTCTCTTGTATAAGGATTGATGAGCGGGTTCTAAAATTTTTCGGATTGTCAGACGTACAAACATTACATTTGCAACCTATCATTGGCACTCCATATGATGTTCCCGTGCCAAGAAAAGTAACTTTCATACCTTTAAGTTCCTCCACCTTCCTAATCTAAAAAGAATATATACGGCAATGGAGCGGAGAATCCAATCGAGCGCTACGCCAAACCAGATTCCAGCAAGACCCCATTCTAACACAATACCGAAGATGTAAGCAATTGGTAAGTGAAAACATAATGTGCCTACTATCGTGATAATCATAGGGCTTAAAGTGTCTCCTGCTCCACGCAAACCACCCGCGTATACCATGTAAATTGCCAATGCTGGTTGCTCAATAGCGGCAATCATTATGCAAAGCACACTAAGGTCTAAGACATCATTCTCTGGATGAAATACCTTTGCCATGGGTTTTGCAAACGTTAGAAATATAAAAGCAAAAAATCCCATTATTACTAAGGCTATTTGACAATTTCTCTTCATACTCAACCTCGCAAGGTCGATTTCTTTTGCGCCAAGGCTTTGTCCCACAAGTGTGGCCGATGCTATTGCTAATGCATAACCTGGCATAAATGACAGAGCCTCTATCCTGACAGCAATTTGGTGGGCGGCAAGTGAAACAGTCCCAAGCATTGCAACTATCTTAATAAAGAAAAGGTAACCAATCTGAGTTAAAAATGCATCCAGTGTGGCAGGCAAAGAGATTCTTAGTATCCTTTGAATTATGGATATATTGATATCAAAGATATTCTTTAATCTTATTGTCAAAATACTTCTTTTATTGAAAAGCCTGTATAAGATTAATAATCCACCTGATGTATATGCAATTGATGTGGCCCATGCAGCTCCAGCCACCTCCATCCGTGGGAAAAACCATATCCCGAATATGAGAAGCCAATTGAATAAAATATTTACACAGTTTGTGACAAGTGTAATCAGCATTGGTGTCCGGGTATCACCTGCACCTCTGAATATTGAACTACCAGTTAAGATTATCAACCGTAGTATGAGAAAACTTAAGACTATTTTGAGATAGGTAGCGCCCATTGTGGCAACATTATTCTCTGCGCTCATTAAGATTAGCATGTCACTGGCGAAGTAAAATGCTAAAGGACTTATTATAAGACCCAAAATAATTGCTAAAAGTATAGATTGTCCAGCCACCTTTTTAGCTTCGGCCTTTTCTTTAGCGCCAAAATTCCTTGCGACAAGCGCTGTTGTTCCTACATTAAGTGCCGAAAATATCATTGAAATAATGAAGTTTAATGCGCCTGCTAATCCAACGGCAGCGATAGGGACAGTGCCTAATCTACCTATCATGATTATGTCTACTATGAAGACGGCCATGTGTAAGAGGTTTTCTAATACAGCGGGGATGGCTAAGTGGATTATGTTTTTATTTAAATTCTTTTTTGTTAACTCCATTAGCCTTTTTTCAACTCGAAATTATCGTTGACAATTATTAGTGTGACGATGTAAAATCCTTTACATTATGGTTAAGGATATGTATAAATTAAGTTAAAATCCATGTTTTTGACAAGTGATTACGCATACTTCAACCATGAGAAAGGTTAAAGGTTATTTTATTACACACCATAAATCGTCAGATAATAAAAGAAACTCAATTCTTATGCAAAGCAATTTTATAAGCGTTCCTGCCGTATTAACTATTTTAGAATAGCTACCTTATTTGTTATAAAAGATATGTAATTGAGCTTATATGTATACGGGTATCGATATTATTGAAGTTAAAAGGATTGAAAAAATTGTCCTTGCACATAAAAACTTTGTTAAGCGTGTTTATACCGAGGGAGAGATAAAATATTGTCAATCCAAAAGAAACTGTTTTCAGCATTATGCTGCACGTTTTGCCTCAAA
This sequence comes from Candidatus Scalinduaceae bacterium, assembly GCA_046759445.1. GTDB lineage: Bacteria > Planctomycetota > Brocadiia > Brocadiales > Scalinduaceae > Scalindua_A. Next base: position 16,390 of record JBHICG010000060.1, on the reverse strand, counting down.
AGAAGCGGTACTAAAGGCATTAGGAACTGGCTTTAGCGATAGGATGAAGTGGACCGATGTAGAAACATTAAACGCAAAATCAGGAAAACCCTATGTAAACTTGTATGGCAGGGCAAAAGAATTGGCGATGGAGAAAGACATTGGAGAGATAACAATCTCCTTGTCGCATTGTAAAGATTATGCCATTGCTCATGTATTGTTAATACCCGTTAATTCTGGAAAATAAGAGATAAGATGAGAAAATTAGTACTTATAAATCCTCATCCAATCGGCAATGTTGGCGAGGAGAATGTTTCAGTATTAAATCAGATGCCCGTTAACCTGGGTTATTTGAAGGTTCTGACACCGGAACATTGGGACGTAGACATAATAGATGAGACGCAAGAATTAGCAATGGATGAAAAAGGCGTAAACATATATTTTGATAAGGCTGATCTGGTTGGAATTACTTCCGTAAGTTATCAGGCTAATAGAGCGTATCAGATTGCAACTGCATGTAGAAAGGAAGGGATTCCCGTAATAATGGGTGGTGTGCATGCAACAAGTTATCCGGATGAAGCAGCAAGATATGTAGATTCTGTAATAGTACGAGAGGCGATTTCGGTTTGGGAACAAATAATTTCTGATTTTGAAAATAATGGCCTTAAGAAATTTTATGATGGTGGCTTAACTCCTATGGAAAAGTACAAAGATATATTTTCTGACAGAGAGTTTTTAAAAAATAAGTATAAATATAGATATTCCGGCATAATTACCACTGCAGGATGTCCTTTCAGTTGTGAATTTTGTTCAGTACCACAATTTCAGGGTAGAAAGTATAGAGAGAGACCTGTAGATGATGTTTTGAATGAACTGGAAAAAATAAAGGGACAGTATAGGGGGCTTATCCTGACGGATGAAAATTTTTACGGCCACAGCAAAAAATCCAATGAAAGGGTTAGAGATCTTTTTAAAAAGATGGTTGAAAGAGGCATTTATCAGAACTGGTTTGGATTCACTTCACTGAATATTTATAAAGATGATGAAACATTGGAATATATGGCAAAAAGCGGATGTGTTGGGGTACTTATTGGTATTGAGTCTATTAATGAAGAAGCATTAAAAACAATGAATAAGGGTGTTAATCTGCGTATCACAGTAGAAAAATACAAGGAGGCAGTAAAGAACATTAGAAAACACGGACTCGCAGTTTGGGGTACTATAGTGTTTGGAAATGATAGTGACACTACGGATAGCTTTAAGGAAGTGGTAGATTTTATATTAGATGCAAAGATCGACATTATGACTTGTGGCATCTTGTGTCCATTCATTAATACTCCATTATATAAAAGGCTTAATAGCGAAAATAGACTGTTTAGAACGAATTTCCCAGAAGATTGGATTTATTACACATCACATCATTTAACTTATGTCTTGTCGCAACTCTCACTTCAGGAGTTTGTTGATGGTTTAGAGTACGTTTGCGAGAAGATTTATTCCACTGAGGTGATAAGGGAAAAATTCAAGAAGGCAAAAACGGAATTGAATAATCTTAATGCAGCAATGTTTGCATTCAGGGTTAATCTGGACTGGCAGGACGTTTTCAAACATTTGTTAAAGAACTTAAAAGAACTTCAATCTTCGGGAACTTACGAGGGCGCCCTGGAGCGTTACGAAGCATTAAAGAACAGAAAAAACTTGGGTTTGGCAAGTACAAAGGCATGAATTATATTTGCTCAACATTTCCTGGAAAATAAATATAGTAAAGAATAAATCCCCTAAATTCCCATATTTCAAGTAGGTGGGGTTGTAGGATTTATTCTTTTTTATCCTCTTAATTGTCCAGGTACAAGTCTTCGAAAAAAATTAAAGACAAGCTTCATAAAACGGTTTTTCTAGAAACAGGTTTTTTTCAGACCATAGTAATGTGAAAAGTTTCGGCCTGAGTTCTGAGTGACCAACATATCCATTTTAATTTCTAGAGGATTAAAACATGTCAAGAGTTGTTATTACGGGTTTGGGATTAGTAATAGCTAATGGTATTGGCGCTAAGAAAGCATGGGATGCTCTCGTAAATGGTAGAGATGGTACAGCGGAGATAAAATCTTTTGATACTTCAATGTATAGAATACATCGTGCATGTGAGGTCAAGGATTTCAAGATTGGCAAGACTTTTGAAAATGAAACCACGGCAAACACAATACATAAATATACCTATTCTGCTGCAAAGGAAGCCTTAGAAGACAGTGGGTTAAATGATATTACAAGCTTTGATAGCGAGAGATTTGGAATCGCTATTGGTACACTTGCTGGTGAACTGCCTCCTTTTGAAAACTTGCTGCGCAATGCGCCTGAGGACAAGGCCAATGGATTTGACATGGGTGTTGCTTTAACATACCCGCCATCATCCATAACTACTCTGCTTTCTGAAGATTTTGGCTTTGAAGGACCTAATATGGTATCTTTAAATGCATGTTCTTCTGGTAATCATGCTATAGCATGGGCATTTGATCTTTTATCAGAGGGGAAAGTTGATGTGATGTTGGTAGGTGGTGGTGAACTTATACCACAAACTGAGTTTACGCATTTTCATAATTTAAAGGCATTGGCTCCTGAGATATGTCAGCCTTTTGACAAGAACAGAAATGGGCTCGTAATCGGGGAAGGGGCAGGGATAATGGTGATGGAGTCATTTGATTTTGCGTCAAAGAGAAATGCCAATGTTTATGCTGAATTGAAAAGCTACGGAATGAGTTGTGACGGCCATCATATGACAGCTCCACATCCTGAAGGAGCAGGCGCAATAAAGGCTATGTCAGACGCACTTTCCGCTTCCAGGATTTCTTACAGGGATATTGATTATATTAATGCACATGGTACTGGAACACCATTAAATGATAGAATGGAGACATTGGCCATAAAATCAGTCTTTAAGGAATGCGCTAAAGAGATTCCTGTTAGTTCAACAAAGTCTATGATCGGACACACAATGGGCGCTGCAAGTGCGATAGAATCTGTTGTAAGCTGCCTGGCGATTAAGAATAATGCAGTTCCACCTACCATACACTACGAAACCCCTGACCCTGAGTGTGATCTGGATTGCGTCCCAAATGAAGGACGTGAGCTGAAAATCGATTGCGTGTTAAATAATTCATTCGCCTTTGGTGGAAATAATGTTACAAATATATTTAGTAAATTATGAATAAAAGAGTCGTAATTACAGGTATTGGGGTTGTGTCCCCAATAGGTATAGGATATCAAGAGTTCTGGATGAATCTTGTATCTGGTAATTCTGGTATAGCCCCTATGGAGTGCTTGGATTTATCAAAATATGAGTCCAAGAAAGGGGCAGAAGTGAAGGGTTTAAAACCTGAAGAGTATATAGGACGTAAAGGATTAAAATATCTTAATAAGGGAACTAAATTTCTTGCTTCAAGCATAAAATTAGCCCTTGATGATTCAGGTTTAAATATTGACGATGAGTTGTCAAATCAAACTGGAACACTTATCGGTTCTTCACTTGGGAATTTTTCTCAAACTACGGATTATTTTCATGATATTGTAAGGGAAAACCCAACAGAACTCTCGCCAATGCTAAGCTATGATGTAGCGTTGAATTCATCCATAAATTATTCCTCAGTTTTTTTCAGGATAAAGGGTTTTGCCAGGACGATTTCTTCCGGATTTACCTCAGGCACTGATGCAATAGGTAACGCATACAAACTTATTAAGAGTGGTAAGGCAAAGGTGATCATAGCTGGTGGAATTGAGCAAATTTCACTGGATTTATACATTATATTTTATATGAGAAAACTATTAGCAAAAGCTAATGGTTCTGGAAGCGAGACTAGCATACCATTTGATAAAAGAAGAAATGGTTTTATAATGGGCGAGGGTAGTTATGTATTTATATTGGAAGACCTTGATTATGCTTTGAGTCGTGAATCAAAGATCTATTGTGAGATTTCTGGCTATGGGAGTTTATTTGCTGGTAACAAAAAATATGACGTTGAAAAAAGAGTTGAAAAGGCCAAGAGGGCAATGCAAATGTGCCTGGATGATGCCAAGATTTCCTCTGATGATATTGACTTAATCAATGCAAATGGGAATTCGAGTAAGTTACAAGACCTTGTAGAGGAAAAGGCTATTAAAGAATTGTTTGGAGAAAGGGGTGAAGAAATACCTATTTGCGCTATTAAATCTATTTTGGGAGAATGTTATGGTGCATCGGGAGCTATGCAAACAGCAGCATCTGTACTTTCCATAGATAATGATTTAATACCTCCAACTATTAATGTAGAGAAGGCCCCTGAATGTAATTTGAACATAATCAATGAAAAACTGGAAAAAGACGTAAGCTCAGTACTCATAAACTCGTTTGATTATTCAGGGAATAACTCCTGTTTAGCTGTTATGAAAATTTAACAAAACAGATTCATCCTTATGCCCGCCAAAAAGCAGGGCTGGGGAAGGAATGGGCTAAATGAATAAATTCCTGCCTTCGCAGGAATGACAGAGAGAGTGGGAATTGCAAAAACGAAATGTAGGCTATCCAGAGCCAATAATGGTCATTGGCAATTCTGGAATAACGGAATTGCTTAGGTGATTCTGCCTGTCCTTCGGACAGGTGTAGAATCACACCCCGACTTGATCGGAAATCCATAGACATTAACGCATTTTCATGGTTTCAGGGTATTATTAGCGCAACATAATGGCTGTTACCTAAATTGAGCGATTTGTGTAGCCGCAACCTTCAGGTTGCGTAACTTACGTGAAATTTCTTATACCCATCAGATGATGAGAAACGCAGGCTAAAGCCTGCGGCTACAGTAATATGAAATATAAAATCGCTCAATTTAGCTGTTAAAAAAAATGAGTAAATTATACGAACCAATAAAAATAGGTAATATAAAAGTTAAGAACCGGCTCGCCATGTCTGCAATGGACCTTGGGTTTACGTCAGATGGTTTTATAAACGAGCGTTTTATTGATTTTTACATAGAGAGAGCTCGTGGGGGGGTAGGATTGATTGTGGTAGGTGGTTGCTATCCGGAAATGAATGGCAAGGTATGGAAGAGCATAATCGGCCTGGATAAGGATGAATTTATACCGGGACTGAAGAAATTAACCGATACGATCCATAAATATGATGTCAAGGTTGCCGCACAATTACTTCATGGAGGTAGAAGTGCATCTTCTTTTTTTTCAAAGATGCAGCCAGTATCAGCATCAAGTATAGCGCACGTTAACATAAAGCAGGCACCTCATGCGTTAACCATACCGGAGATTAAGAGAGTAATAGAAGGTTTTGTAAATGCAACTGTGAGGGTAAAGAAGGCAGGCTTTGATGCAGTAGAGATACATGGTGGTATGGGTTATCTGATCAATCAATTTCTCACTGAAGCAACTAACAAGAGAAAGGACAGATATGGTGGCAGTCTTAAAAACCGAATAAATTTTGCAAAAGAAATTGTAATTGCTATAAAAGAAAGAGTAGGAAAGAAGTATCCCATAATCTTCCGTATATCAGGTGACGATTTTATAGATGAAGGTCTCAAGATCGATGAAAGCATTGAGATAGCAAAGGAACTGGAAAAGGCAGGTGTTGATGCATTTAATGTTTCTCCCGGTTGGCATGAGAGCCGTACACCCATAATGCTTATGGCCATTCCAAGGATGTCTTATATCTTTTTATCTGAGAAAATTAAGGACAGTGTAAATGTGCCCGTAATTGGGTCTGTAAGGATAAATGATTTAGCGTTAGCTGAAGAAATATTAGATAATGGCCAGTCTGACATGATATCGATAGGTAGGCCCTTAATAGCAGACCCCGAGTTGCCAAAAAAGTATAAGAAAAAACAATTCGACGACATCAGGAGGTGTATTGCCTGTAATCAAGGATGCTTCGATTCTTTGCTAAACTTCAAATCTATTTCCTGCTTATATAATGTCAGAGCTGGTAAAGAAAGAGAATACAAAATTACGAAAGCCAAAAAGAAGAAGAAAGTAATGATTATCGGCGGTGGCCCGGGTGGCCTGGAGGCTGCTAGAGTTGCTGCATTAAGGGGCCATGAAGTGCACTTATTTGAAAAGACAAATGTTCTGGGTGGACAATTAAGATATGCATACCTTTCTCCGGGGAGAGAAGAAATAGAAAATGTTATCAATTTCCTGGAAACCCAGATAAAGAAGATGAACGTAAAGATACAACTATGCAAAAAAGCGGATATGGCAACGATAAAAGAGCTAAAACCTGATATCGTGATTGCGGCAGTAGGGGGGAGCCCGATTGTACCCGGTATTCCTGGTGTGAAAGAAAAGAATGTATTTGTAGCCGAAGACGTGTTTGATAATAAAGTAAAAGTAGGCAGGGAAGTAGTAATCATAGGCGGAGGCACAATCGGTTGTGAAATCGCCCTTCATATCGCAAAGATGGGAGCAATGAAGCCGGATGTTGCTTGTTTTCTCTTAAAAAATAATGTCATAAAAGGGGATGAACTGGTAGAACTCACGTCAAGGGGTAAACGTAATATTACTATCCTGGAAATGAAAAACAAGATTGGAGGAAGGTTTGGTGTCTCAACCAGATGGATAATCTTAAAGCAAATAAAAGATGCAAGCGTTAATAGCATAACTGGTGTAAATGTTAAAGAGTTTAAAAATGTTATTAAACCAAAGGTTTCATCTAATTCAAGAAATATAGATGGAAAAATCCGTGTTATCTATGAAAAGGATAAAAAAGATAATTTTCTTCTTGCGGATACGGTTGTCATAGCTGCCGGATATAAACCCAATCAAAGCCTTTTGAAGGGATTAGATGGGAAGATAGATGAGTTATATAAAATAGGTGACTGTGTAAGTATTAGAACCGCTCTTGAAGCAATTCATGAAGGATTTGAAGCATCCTTGAAGATTTAGGATAAAAAGTTTACCGCAAAGGCGCAAAGCTCGCAAAGGAAACCTAAAGTGATAAAGGAAGAAGATATTTTGTCAAAAGAAATCATAGGTGCTGCAATTGAAGTACATCGGCACATTGGGCCAGGGTTGTTAGAATCAGCCTACGAAGAGTGTCTTTGTAAGGAGTTGGAAATTAGAGATATTGTATTTACGAGGCAAAAACCTCTTGCTGTGGTTTATAAAGGAATAACATTAGATTGTGGATATAAACTGGATATAGTAGTTGAAGGCAAAGTAATTTTGGAATTAAAGTCTGTTAACAAGATGGAATCAATTCATGAAGCGCAAATTTTGACATATTTAAGACTTGCAGATTTAAAATTAGGAATTTTGATTTAATTACGCGTACTAAAAAACAAGTACGTTAAATGTCCCAATTTTAAAAGAAGGAATTAAGAGAATAGTCAATAATCTTTGAAACTTTGCGTTCTTTGCGGCTTTGCGGTGAAATATTTTTTTCTACTTGTTCGGGTTAAGATTATGAAAGATATACGAATGAATAGGGAGGACGATTCGGGATACCAGCACTTGGAATGCGAAGAAGTAAAACTTCAAGACAATAATTATGCTGGTATTATCAAGATGAAAAAACCCCCGAGGAACTCTATAGGGTCCTGGTTATTAGATGCGATATATGACAGGATTGATTATTATGAGAAAGACGAAAAAATAACATCCGTAATAATAACAAGTAGTATAAGAGGCGTTTTCTGTGATGGCGCTGATAGAGAAGAATTGTTCGGTTCATGGATATCTGGATTGGTAGCTGAAAATAATTATGACAGATTCTTAATGGCCCACGAGATGTATATGGAGATAGAAAATTGCAAGAAACCACTAATTGCGGCCCTCAATGGTGTTACCATAGGCGCTGGGCTTGAACTTGCCTTGTTGTGTGATGTCCGTATAGCTTCTGAAATAACATTTTTCAGCTTGCCCGAGGCAAAACCGGAATTGAGTATAATTCCGGGTCTTGGGGGGACAATAAGGCTGCCAAAGGTAATAGGCGCTGCTAGGGCCAAGGAGATGTTATATTCCGGAAAGATGATTCGTGCCAGGACTGCTTTGCAATGGGGTTTAGTTAATAAACTTGCACCAGTTAGAGAAGTCCTTAAAGAGGCAATAGATTTCGCTGGCGTATTGGCAGAGAACAACGATACGGCAATACATACAATGAAGAAGTGTATAAATTTTGCGATGGATAATGACACACAAAAAGGAATAGAGTATGAAGTAGGTCTCTTTGCTGAAATGATGCGGAATAAGCTTGTCAAGGTTGAAACTAGCAAGCCATAAGCTTGTCAAGGCTGAAACAGACAAGCCGTAAATTTGTTGATTCACCCCTAGCCCCCCCTTTAGTAAAGGGGGGAATGGGGGGATTTAGATTTTCTTTATAAAAATGTCCTTTGGAGGCAAAGTAAATGAAAGACAAAACGGCAATAGTAACAGGTGGCACCAGGGGTATTGGAAGAGCAATTGTACTTGAATTGGCAAGGAACGGGTGTAATGTGGTTTTCAATTATTCCAAGAGTGATGAACTGGCAAATACTCTGGTAAAAGAAGCGGAATCACATGGAGTCAGGGCATTGGCAAAGAAGGTAGATGTGTCAGATTTCGAAGCGGCCAAAAATATGGTCAAAGAGGTAAAAGACGAATTCGGACAGATTGACTATCTAGTAAACAATGCAGGTATTACCAGGGATAAACTCCTTGCCCTGATGAAAGAAGACGATTGGGACGACGTGATTAACACAAACCTTAAGAGTGTATATAATTTTTCTAAAGCCGTGATAATGACCATGGTCAAACAGAAAAGCGGGAACATACTTAATATAACTTCAGTTAGTGGTATTGCAGGTGTGGCCGGACAGGTTAATTATTCGTCATCAAAAGCAGGGATGATCGGCTTTACTAAGGCCCTTGCAAAAGAGGTTGGCAAGGCAAATATTAATGTGAATGCTATTGCATGTGGATTTATAGAGACAGATATGACTTCCTCACTCCCTGAGGAATACAAGAAGAAGATGACGGATATGACTTCTTTAAAGAGGTTTGGCAAACCAGAGGAAGTTGCAAAGATTGCGGCATTCCTGCTTTCGGACGGTGCAAAATACATAACAGGCCAGGTCTTGGGTGTTGATGGAGGATTGGCGATATAAATTAAATAGGACACAGATTTTCGCAGATATACACAGATAGTTCTGTCTATTTTGACAGGAATAACAAGATAAACTGGATTTTTAAATATCTTCTTTATCCAGTTATCCTGTCTAACATTTTTAAAAATCCTCGTTCAGGATTTTTTTCTTTTTCTAAGTATGTATACGTCTGTGTTAGTCAGTGGCTAAAAATTCTTTTGCTTTTATCTCTGTGTTCTCTGTGGTTTAATAAGACGGAAAGGAGCCATTAGGAATGATCTTTTTAGTTAAGGTTCAAATAAAAAAAATACCCGAAATTCCAGTTAAGGATTTTTTAGGGTTTGTTGTCAAGGAGTGGGAATATTTTATAAGGATGAGGAAAAGGGGCAAGATCCTTGCGGGGGGGAAACTGGCTGGAAGCAGAGGGGCCGCCGCCATCTTTGAAGCCGATTCGAATGAGGAACTTGACCAGATCATAACAAACCTGCCACTATTTCCATTCTTTACCGATATCGAGATAACACCACTCGTTCCCACAGAAAAGGCTTTGACTGATGTCAAACGTATCCACTCTCTTATGAAATAGCAATATTCAAATTCAAAATGTCAAATGTTAAGGTACGCTCCCTAATGGCATTGAATATAAAGATTGCGAAGAAATTGATAAGAAAATAAGATAAAAACAAAATAGAATTATTCTGTTCTTGTCAATTAAATTTGTAAAACCAGATATTACATTGAAATTATATATTTAGTTAGTAAACTGACCCTTCGTCCCTTTAGTTTCTTTATTGCCTAGGATAATTCAGGTAGCAAAGGAGATAAGAAAATTGTCGATTGGTATAGAAAAGCAAGTAACAGATCAATTTGTCAAAGATCTCTCAATCAAAAGAATAAGGAATGATTTGCAATCAGATCTCATTTATTCACCTCATGTAACATCAATATTTCATCTGGCCTCCGATGAACTTTTTGAAAGATTAATTAGTAAACTTAATAGCGGGAGCTACGATCCTCGACTACCTATTACTATTGAAGTTCCAAAGGCGTCAGGATTTACTAGGCCAGGGTCAATTCTTTGGCCTTATGAAAGATTAGCTTATCAACTTGCTGTCGATAATATTGCTGAAACATCTGAAAAGGCTTTAAATAGAAATTATGTGTTTAGTTATCCCATTTTGTTAAATGATCCTGAAGGTTTTATGTTCAAACCAGCAAGTGAGTGTTTTTCGGGAAATAAAATACTGGCTTACTGCAAAGGAGGAAAATATTCACATGTTTTTATTGCTGATGTAGCATCATTCTTTGAACGCCTTTACCAGCATGCTTTAATAAATTTACTAACATCTGCAGGTTGTAATACTCACATTGAAATGATAAATGGGGTCAGACCTTGAAAGCAGAATATACTTGACATGCTACAATATTTGATTAACAATGTGGATTATGGCACGGCCTTGGAGAATACAATATGAAGGTGCAATCTATCACATAATGTCAAGAGGTGTTGGTAGTGGAAAAATCTTTCTTACCAATGAAGATTATTCCAAATTTTTAGAATATGTAGAAAAAGCTAGAGAGAAATTTGGTTTAGATATATTTGCATTTGTTTTGATGAGTAATCATTATCATATGCTTATACGAACAAATGAGCCAAATCTTTCAAGAACCATGCAATGGATACAGACCGCTTATAGTATTTATTACAATCGTGAGCATAAACGTAGTGGTCACCTATTTCAGGGGAGATACAAGAGCATTGTTGTTGGAGAAGAATCTTATTGGCATATGTTAAGTTTCTATATACATTTAAATCCACTAAGAGCTGGTATAATTGAGAAACTGAGTAAGTATAAGTGGAGCAGCTATCACGATTATGTTAGCGCCAGGAAAGTACATAAATGGGTAAATAGTGAAGCTGTATTGGATGGTTTCGGTAAAAACATACAAGATTCGAGAAAAGAATATAGGAAATTAATTCGGGAAGTATCCGGTAAGGAAAAGGATTTTCTGGCTGATGTAAAGTATGGAATGATCCTGGGAGGTGATAAGTTTGTGGGTTGGGTGCAAAAGAAATTTATAGATCGAAAAGAGAAAAATGACGTAGACTTACCACAAAAAAAGAGAATAAGCGATGATGGAGTGATTAACAGGGTAATAGAAGAGGTAATACGTAATTATAAAATGGAAAAGCCAACGTTATTACAAAGAAAGAGGCATATATCGTTTGAAGCCAGAGATGTTGGTATGTATATATTAAAAATGTATACAGGGTTGAAGAATAAAGCGATTGGAGAGATATTTGGAGTAAGTTTAAGCGCAGTGAATAAAGCGGCTTTGCGTGTAAGTACACAAAGGAAAAAACAAAAGGATCTTGGAGAGAGAATAGAGAAGATTGCGTATTCTGCTTTCAAGGTCTGACCCTAATAGCTCTAATAGCTAAAGTAGTTCTGGAGGGTCCAGGCGGAAAAGAATGCCATCACAATGTCATTTCGAGCCAAGTCCCGAACGAAGTAAGGGAACTTGCGAGAAATCTTAGTCCTGTCCGAGGGGAGAGATCCTTGTCTCTACCGAAGAGAGACATCTTTAATGACCACAGAGAAAAGATATTATATTTACTTGATAACAAATTGGAATAATAAGGTCATGTATGTGGGGGTTACTAATAACCTGGTACGTCGCATTTATGAACATAAAAGTAAACTAGTCAAAGGATTTACCAATAGATATAACATTAACAAGCTTGTTTATTATGAAGAAACGCATGATGTAATAGCTGCACTTGCTAGAGAGAAAGAGATAAAGAAATGGCGAAGGGAGAAGAAAAATCAATTAGTAAATCAGATGAATCCAAACTGGAAGGATTTAAGTTTGGAGTGGTAAAGATTCCTCTCTCCGTTCGGAATGACACAAAGCAAAGGGTTTGGAATAACAGTTGTGTAGGAGTTGGGGGAATAATAGGGATAGCAACTTTTTTTATTGACAAGATTAGGTAATTATAAGAAAGGGAATAACCTGATCTATTCACCTAAGGCAAACATCTGTCAAGTATTATATTAACTGATCATTAATTCAAGAGATTCCATACCGTTTTTCAGTAGCTATTTTTCAGGAGGTGTTTTGTGTATTACGGTCGAATTGTTATATCGTATTTCGTACTTTTGTTATTAACGGTTTCTGTCGTTTTCGGTCAAGATCAGGATTTTGATAAGGTCCAGATTAAGATCGTAAAAGCAGCAGGAAATGTACATATGCTTTTGGGAAGCGGTGGTAACATCGGCGTTTGTACTGGTGATGATGATGTCTTTCTGGTGGACGATCAGTTCGCACCGCTGACAGAGAAGATTAAGGCCGCAATTGGGGAAATCAGTGATAAAGATATTCGGTTCGTGATCAACACGCACTGGCATTTTGACCACGTTGGAGGAAATGAAAATATGGGGGAAATGGGTTCTGTTATTGTTGCCCACGAAAACGTTCGGAATCGGATGAGTACGGATCAATTTATAGAATTTTTTCAAAAAAAAATTCCCGCATCATCAAAGATCGCATTGCCCATAATAACATTTACCAGGGATATAAAATTTCACCTAAACGAAGAAGAAATTCATGTCTTTCATGTGAATAATGCCCATACTGATGGTGATGCAATTGTTTATTTCCGAAACTCAAACGTGATACATACAGGTGATGTTTATTTTGCAGGCATTTATCCATTTATTGATACATCTTCACATGGATCAGTAAGTGGCGTGATCAATGCTGCAAAAAACGTCCTTTCAATTATAAATGATGATACAAAAGTTATACCCGGACATGGCCCTTTGTCAAATAAGGCAGAATTGACAGGTTATATTGATATGCTGATCAGTCTGAGAGATAAAGTCAGCAAACATATATCGGAAGGAAAAACCCTAAAAGAGATTCAGGCATCTAAACCTACACAAGGGTTTGACGAGAAATGGGGTCATGGATTTTTGACTCCTGATCAATTTGTGCAGATTTTGTATAAGGATTTGTACAGGTATCAAAAATAGGAAATTAGTAGAAATTAGGGACTGTTTTTGTGAAGAGATACTTATTGCGGTACTGTAGGGTGGGCCAGGCGGAGCAGACCCACCAAATAATAAATAGTCGCTATTAACTTTAACTATTAACCTATTAACTGGTAAGACTGTCAGGGTAGGTATTCCGTAACTAAGGGGTAGTTTTATAAATGCCTATTCGTGCTTACTCCTCTACCATGGGTACTCTTACCTCATTTACAAAGTAATTCTTGTTTTTTGTTTGGGTAAGTTCATCCGCTCTTGAATAAGCTTTGACCTTTTCCGTATAGGGAAAGCAATCCACTTCCTTAAAGCTGTCATTGAAAACCTTCCAAACGATTTTTTGCCGATCTTTAGCTTTGGTTGCTTTCTTGCGGGATGTTGTTTTCTTATCCTTCTTTTCCATTTTCTCTTTTATTCCTGCAGCCGCTTCATCAGCCTTCTTCTGAATTTTTTCTTTGTTAGACATTCTTTTAACCATGGATTATATCCAATTCTGTTGTTGTAGAAATAGATAAGATAAAAAGTATTGAGGCAGTCCGTGAGACATAAAAAAACAGGCTTATACACACTAAACAAAAGGGATATTAATTGCTTCTGTCATGTGTCTAAGCCTTTTATATATTAACTGGGAGGCTTATAACAACTGCATAGCAAAACGCCTATTTAAAAGAGTTGATTTACTTCGATGTCCCTTACAGGGATTTACTTATACTTCTAAATTAAACAATGATAATGAGCCTCCCAGTCTGGTGCCCATTATTTACGTTAATTATATAACATAAATAAAAAAATTCAATAGTAGAAATAAAAAAAATTGAAAAACTTGACTTTTGTCATTATTGTCAATGATATTTAAAGAGTAAAAAGTAATGATTACGCTCCTTAAGTACTTATAGGTCTATAGCTTCAAAGTTTTAGCTACATGTGATTGCCATATACAAGACAGGGTAAAACATTTGGAGAACAATGTGTTTAAAAGGAATGATATTAAAACTTAATTTGGGAAGTTGTTAAAAAGAGTCTTTATATTCACATTTTTTTCATTTTATAATTCCGGGGACACAATACTTAACTGGCAAAATTGGGAATAATATCCCTAGAATTCCTCGGAAGTGGCCTCCATCAAAAAATCGTAACAGTTGTCTCTGGTTTCAGCGTTGGCCCGCTGTTTCATTGCATCCCGCGGATGCTGATTCAGGTGGCCGCTGATTCCATAGATATCATTAAAACCCCACTCAATCACCTTATATATCGGTCTGACATCAAACTTTGGATTTTTCAGGAAATTAAGCAGAAGCTCCAGATTACAGTTGCCGGCGCCACGGCCGAGACCGTTTATGGTTGCGTCCAGCATATTAACGCCATCGATAATGGCCTGCTGGGTATTTGCAAAGGCCAGTTGCTGGTTGTTGTGGGCATGGAATCCAAGTTCCTTGTTAGGAGCATGCTCTTTATAAAGTTTCAGATAGTCGGTTACCTGCTCTGAATAGAATGCTCCATAGCTATCTACCAGGTAGAGATAATCCACTTCCGTTGTTTCATTAACCTGTTGCAGGGCTTCAATCAGTTCAGTTTCTATTGCTGCTGAGGACGCCATAATGTTGATGGTGGTTTGATAACCAAGATCCTTGGTTGCGTTTTGCCAGATCCAGCCCCTTATCGATATCGGGAACATAACAGGCTGTACGGACCATTCCAACAGCGCTTTGATCCTCAGGAAGCAGTGATGAAACATCTACTCTGCCCACATCATACATCACAGCCAGAAGTGGCGGGTTTTCACACTCATGGGATTCAACTACTTGCTTGATATCATCATTACAAAAGTTCCATTTGCCATATTTTTCCCTCGTATATTCATCACTTTCACAGAGTTTCTTACCGATTTCCATAATATCGACACGGGATTCACAGGCAGCGCTATATACGGCTTTAACAAAATCTATAGAAAAATGGTAATTGTTAATCAGACCGCCATCTCTGATGGTGCAATCCAAAACCTTAATGTCCTTTCGATACATCTTCGTAGCTCCCGGTAAAATACCTTCTATCAGTTAGATGAAAATATAAAAAATGCATTTTAGCGCAAAGGTATAAAAAAACAAGGCAGAAATGTGATCACATGTCGCCACTCGACACAAATAGATTAATTAGAGGCTGGATAGGGGGCGTATCTTGATTGGTGAATTGTTTTCTCATCGCTCTGATGTAATTTGCATGAGTTTGGGTTGCCCACCTTCTATAAATTAACTTCCTTTGATAACTCTGTCATTTTGATTATGGGAAGTTTTATTGCCTTTTCCCCCAAAAAGGTATTTACAACATACTGAGGTGCGCTGCGATAATTTAATATAGCCTTTATCTTTATCGGAGTTTTTATGTCATTCGGTATCAGACAGGTGAACTGTTCTTCCTTTTTACCCTTCGGAGGAACACGAATATCCGAAATAACATGGGTTGCTTCCCACACACGTAAAGTAGGTTCTCCTTTTTCATTGCCAAAAACTGTGTGGTATATTATAGCATTGGTGTCAACCTTTCCTTCTTCATCAACTGTACCACTATTATACAATGACTTACCTTCTGAATCAGTAACAGAGACCTCAAGCCACATTTGTCTCATCTCAGTGAGACCAGTTGGAAGATAATGACCTGCTCCCGTATTCTTTATGGTCACATGAAATTGCAGTATACCACCTTTTTGAACATTAGAATCCGTATGGATTTCCAGGGTTGCAGCATTTTTAAGCCTTTCTACTGCCATCTGTGGCTGTAATTCTGAATTAGGCGGCAGGGAGATTGGGACAGCGCTTCCACCTACAAAATAATGTGTCCATATATGCGGACGCTTTTTGCCACCCATAATTTCAGGGGTTGCGAAACCTGGATTGTCAGGTCGTTCTGTACTTCCGGTACAGGGAAAGCCGGGGCGTTGTCTCATATGGCAGTCCTGACAGTGTACGGATGTATCAGGATCGCCTGTGTTGTATGGCCCTTGTCGCCATTCGGTATAAGTTTGTTCGATAGGAAGGTCATTTCCTGCATGTGATACATCGTGACAACCTCCACAGAATTCAGAGCGTGTATGTAACTCAGAAAATTGATTTTTATGTATCGTATCAGGAGAATCGTCAAAGGGGCCGTATTTAGTGCCTCCATCCATTGCAACGGCATTACCAGGACTTAAAATATAAGGTGCATTCCCAACCCCTGTCGTTGCCCTGACAGAATGGCAAAAATCACAGATGACGCCTCCCTTTTCGTCGT
>JBHICG010000059.1:0-22200 GCA_046759445.1 Candidatus Scalinduaceae bacterium | reverse complement strand
ATCTTTTCCAATTCGTTTCGAAAACCTGCTATGGTCATAATTATTATCAATTACGCCAGATGACTTATTTAAAAAGAAATTGTCACCGCCTGGATTTGATAATAATTGATCCTCCTTGTAAACCGTATATTGCCGTAAAACAGAAGACTTTGGTAACTTTATATAATTTGCGTTTTGCATACGCATATCAGGGAGATGCCTTGTCACATTCATGTCTTTAGGTACTGATATATTGCGTTTGGGCATGAATGTACTTGTATTTAATCTTTGAGACTTAAGTCCGTTTATGGTAATCAATTTTTTATCAAGAATCTTACCAAAAGACTGTGACTCTGCATTGCTGAAGGATTTAAGGTTTGGAGTATAATATTTATCAATACCTTTTGAGAATGCCTCTGTAAAAATTTTAGAATTATTGATCTTTGAAATATCCATAATCGGACAATTAAAACGCAAAAAAAGTACCATACAAATTACTTATTTATAATTGCAACTAATTTAAGGTTGAATTATCACTTACACATGTTCAGCAGGGTTTCAACACATTCAGGTATAAGAAAAATTTGCCGGTTAAAGGAAAAGTTTGCGCAACACTCAAGGCTGCAATAATTTTATTTGTGAGATTGGAAATAAAAATATTTTTACTGTTTTTCTACAATAAAGCTATTAATCATTTTATTTAACAATCCAAACTCTAAAGGTTTTTTAAGGATAAAATCAACTCCTTCTCTTTTATAGTCAATATTGCCTGTATCTAATTCGTAACCCGTAATCAATATTACAGGGGTTTTTGTCGTTTTCCTAACAGCGTCAAGGTCTTTTATATATCTGGCAACCTTCCAACCATTTACTTTTGGCATTGCCAGGTCACACAATACAATATCATATTTATTATTCTCGTACATACTTAAACCATCATTTGCGTCTTTTGCAATAAATACTTCATGACCTCTTTTTTCAAGAATAATCTTCATCATTTCAAGGATTACTTCTTCATCTTCAATTACTAGTATTTTCGCTTTATAATTTGTAGTTAATTCCTCTTTCTTTTCATATTTTGTTATGTCCGATGAATAAGAATTCATTTTTATATGTACCGTAGTGCCTTCACCACAACCACTATCAACGTCAATCTCACCACCATACCTTGTTATTATACTATATGCCACACTCATACCAAGCCCTGATCTTTTTACTCCCTTTGTTGAGAAAAATGGATCAAAAATCTTATCTTTTATCTCGTCCCTTATTCCAATTCCATTGTCTGAAATAGAAAGAACAACACTTTCAGCATCTGACTTTGCACTAAACTCAATCTTTCCTCCATTTGGCGTTGCATCAAGGCTATTATTAATAATGTTTACCATAACCTCCCTTAATTCTGAAGGATTACATCTTACATACAGTCTCTGGCCGTTCAGGTTATTATTGATAATCTTATATTCAACACCTCTAGTTTGAGCTTCACTCTTCCACCGGGGCATCGTAAATTCTATCGCTTCATCAACAACTTTAATTAAGTCAGAGCATATTATATCTGAACCTTTTGGCTTTGTCTTTGAGAATTGCTGAATCTTATCTACAATTGATGCTCCATCCCTCGCCGCTTTTTCAATTACATTTATCACATCCGAAACCTGTAGATTAGTGCCCTCAAACCTCAATTTTAAAATGTCTATGTATCCAAGAATTATCCCCAATATATTATTAAACTCATGAGCTATGCCACTCGATTGCAATCCTAATGCATTTAATTTGTCTATTTGAAACATTTTCTGTTCAAACCTTTTTCGTTCTGTAATATCCCTTATAACACCTTCAATTTGTGTTAACTCACCGTTTTCATCATAATTTGCTCTTGCATTCAATTCAATATGTTTGATATTACCCTTTCCCGTCTTTATCCTGAACTCAAGGCATTCTATAAATTCTTTCTTGTTTAAAAACGATCTCTTAAAGAAATCAACGACTCTCTTTCTATCCTCTTCATAAATCAGTTTATAAATACCAAGCTTCTTTGCATCTTCTATTGAACATTCAAAGACCCTCTGGCATGTGGAGTTAATTGAAAGAATTTGCAAATCTTTATCGGCCGCAAAAACTACGTCAATAATATGTTCGACCAAAGTCCTATATCTCAACTCAGACTTAACTAATTTATCCTCTATCTCCTTCTTTTCATTCCTTAGTCTATATTCTCTGACTACTTTAAGTATAGTCGCAGGTAATTTTCTTAAATAGCCTTTAGATTTTACCATATAATCATAAGCTCCAAGCTTCATAGCTTCCACCGCAACATTTTCGTTACCAAATGCAGTTACCATTATTATTGGAATATCGCATTTTTTTTGATTTACATTTCTTAACACCCCTAAACCATCCATATCGGAAAGACTAAAATCAACAATTAACAAATCAAAAGTTTCATTAAACAGTTTATGCATACAATCTTTACCTGTATCAGCAAATCCTATATCTATGTCCTGTATAGAACCTTTTATAGACTCCTTTATAAGACATTGATGATCCTTATTATCATCAGCAATTAATACTCTTAAAGGTCTTATTCTCATTACAAAAACCCTAATAAGTCAATTAGTTGTATTGGGGCACTATTATTCAGGCATCCTATTTGAGTTAATTAGTATTTGTTGTGGAAATACTATATTATCACCCTGAATCCTGTGCTAAACCTGTTTCAGTATCGTTTCAGGGTCTCTTAACATCTTAATACATATAGATTCTGAAATCAGAGATCCTGAATTTAATTCATGACCTGGTTCAGGTGTGATTCTACTCAGCGGGTAGAATCACCTAAGCAATTCTGATGTTGCGGAATTGCTAATGACATTTTTGGATATTTAAGCTTTTCGCAATAGATACTAATTATTGCACTGGCAACACACATGTTTGCAACCAGTATTCCTTCAAGGTTTTTATTTTTCCGACAAATCCTTCATAGGAAATAGGTTTGGTTATAAAACTGTTTACTCCATTCTTATATCCTTCAACAATAGTTCTCACTTCAGAACTTGTTGACAAGATAACTACAGGAATTGAGCAATACTTTGTATTCTTCTTTAGAAATTTAAGAACATCCATCCCATCAATTTTAGGCAATTTAAGATCTAAAATAATTAAATCAATATTAGATTGAGTTTCCCCTATGCCATCTATGCCTATTCCTTTAAAAAAATCAAGCGCTTGCTGTCCATCTCTTACCAAGATTATTTCTTTATCAATACCGTTTTCTGCCAGTACTTCAGTAATTATCTCAGCATGATCTGAATCGTCTTCTATAAGTAAAATCTTTATTTCTCTCATAAGCATTTTCCCTTTCTATTTTCATTAGTTTCAACGAACAAGTTTTTAATCAAGGTAGAAAAGTACCGATGTCAATAAATAGCTTAATCTTGTGGTTTTCTAGTCACAACTTTCCTTCATTGCCGGTAACGTAAAACAAAATCTCGATCCTTTTCCCTCATTAACAGGGCTTTCCACCCATATTTTCCCATCATGTAACTCAACAATCTTCTTTACTATAGCTAATCCAACACCAGTCCCTTCTGTCTCTATGTCATTAAGCCTCCTGAATATCTTAAAAATTCGCTCCTGGTATTTCGCCGGGATACCAATACCTGTATCTTCAACAAAGAATCTATAGCAATCTCCATCTTTATCACATCCAACCTTAATATGCCTTTTACCATCCTTACCCATAAACTTAATCGCATTAGTAACTAGATTGGAAAATACATCTTTTAACCTTTCTCTATCGCAAAATACAGTAGGTAAATTATCCTCGATTAAGACATTAATTTTGTTTTTCTTTACCCTGCCTTCCAATGAATTTACCACATCCTTAATAATAACCTCAATATCATTATTTTCAAAATTATATATAACCCTCCCAACCTTTACGACTTCCATAATTTCATAAATCTTCTGAGACATATTTTTTATATTCACCTTGATCCTGTTTATATAGAGCTTTCCTTTATCATCAAACGCATTTTTATAAGCCCTGGATAATCTTGACATATAACCTTCAATTGCAAACAATGGTTCTTTTAAATCATGCGAGACGATATAAATAAAATCTTCCAATTCCCTGTTTGCCCTTTCTAATTCTTTTGCCTTTTCAATCAATTTTCTTTCTGCCTCTTTTTTAAAGGTTATATCCCTGATAATTGCTGTAAACGAGTACTGTTCATCTTTTGTTCTTTGGAATGATAAAGATAATTCTATCGGGATTATAACCCCTTCTTTTGTCTTTCCCGAAACTTCTACTGTTTTACCAATAATTTTGGATTCACCCGACTTTAAAAATCGCTTTAGCCCTCCTTGGTGTTGTTTCCTATATCTTTCAGGAATAATGGTTGTTATCGGTTTGCCTATGATTTCACCTTTCGAATACCCAAAGATATTTTCTGCTAATTTATTCCAGACACTAATTACTCCATCTTCATCAATACAAATAATAGCATCTTGTGCCGTTTCTATCAAACTTTCTGTATATTCTTTCTCCTTTCTTAATTCACTTGTTTTATCTTCAACCTTTTTCTCCAGATTAAGCGTATAATCCTGTAACCGTTTCTTTGATTCTCCTAATTGGGCTGCCATATCATTAAAAGACGTGGCAAGGTACCCAATTTCATCTCTCGCCTTTGTCTCAATACTAAATGCAAGATCACCCTTTGCTATCCTTCTTGTCCCTTCTACAAGTTTTCGAATGGGTCTTGTTATCCTTGCGGAAAGAAAGACTGTAATTGTCGCTATAACTATAACAGCCGTAACCGCCACGATTTTAAATACCTGATTTGTTAATGTAATAACTGGGCTGAGCGCCTCTTGTTCGTCTATCTCCGACATGATAGCCCATTTTACGTCTTCAATATCCAGTGGCGCATAAGCACTAAGAACAGGAACGTCTCGATAATCTGGAAAAATCTCTACATTGGTCTCGCCTGAAATGGCTGCCCTTGTCCCTTTGGTCTCTACCTTTTGCAAAAGTATGGTACTATCCTTTGCCTTAATAGTATCTAACAACTCCTGATTCATACCCAACATCTTCACCTGTGTAAAATAACTTTCTTTATCTTCTATAAGGGAACGTGATTGGTTCCTCATAGTAAAATCATTGCCGATAAGATACGTCTCTCCAGATTCACCCAAACCCACACTCTTCCAATCGTTATTGTTGGTCATGACCAGATTAATCCTGTCAATCGGCATCTGAAATAGCAGAACTCCTACCTTTTCAGAACCGTCAAATATAGGTGACGCTATAAAACTGGCTGCATCCTCGTATGATGGCGGATATGGTTCAAAATCCACCAGTTTTACATAGTGTGGTTCGTCACTATTATTTGCTTCCCTGAAGACTCTTCCAAAATTGCTCCCGGCATAAGGTCCATCCTTCAGAGAGGTAGTGAAGTCTAACTCCTTGAAAACTGTATAGACAATATCTCCACTGTCCGGGTCTACAAGAAAGATGTCATAATATCCGAAATGTTCCAGATAATCCCTGATAATGAGATGATATTTTGCGTGGAGCTTGCTGTAAGTAGACTTATCATCTGCAAAATCCAGTCTGTGTTTCTCGCCCAATCTATTATGATTTGCTTTTATATAGAAATATTGTAGCGCTATTGAATCGTCATCAAGCTGATTAAAATAACTCTCTACATCAGGTATTCGCCCATTATTTCGTCGTTTGTATTCTTCTGTAAAATCCCCCGCATAGTAAGTCTTTAAGGCTGAACGATATTCTTCTAACTGAGAATCAGATATATCATTTTCCTTTCGGAAATCCTTAAGGGCGTCTTTGAAGCCCTTCATTGCATCAACAATCATCTTATCTTCTGAAAGGGTATGTATCTGCTTTCTGATGGTAGAGAAATAATTCTCTATCTGCTTCTTTTTCATTTCCCTTATGGAAACCAGTTGGTCAAAAGCTTGTTTCTTTAATGACGTGCTTGCCGCCCTGTGTATAAGAATTCCAGTTACGGCAAAAGGAACTATGCCCGTTATTAAAAACAATGTGATTATCTTTGTTCGTATTCCTAACTTCAATTTTCTAAATTCTTTCTTCTAATACTCATTTCGGACTTAATTTTTACTTTGGATTCTGTATTTTGTAATAAGAACTTTCATTATGGCAATTGTAAAGCCCGTTCGAAAGCTTGGGTACGTCATTGGACACCACCCAAGCTATATATCTTTCACCCCGCCCACACGGCGTGGCTTTCTTTCTAACGGGGTAAAACTATCGTATTGGTAATGTACATGTTTTCAACCAATATTTCTTCAGTATTTTTATCTTTTCGACAAACTCTTCAAAAGAAATAGGCTTCGTTATAAAGCTGTTTACCCCATTTTTATAGCCTGCGATAACAGTTTTATGTTCAGAAGTTGTTGTCAAAATAACTACAGGGATTGAGCAATACCTTGGATTCTTCTTTAGAAATTTAAGAACTTCCATCCCGTCAACCTTCGGCAATTTGAGATCTAATAGAATCAGTTCAACTTTAGATGTAGCATCCTCCTTCTCATCCATACCCACTTTCTCAAAATAATCTATTGCTTCCTGTCCATCTTTTATTAAGATAACTTCCTTTTCAATATTGTTTTCCTCAAGTACTTCAGTAATTAAGTCCGCATGGTCTAGGTCATCCTCAATAAGTAAAATCTTTATCTCTTTCACAACCATCCTCCCCTCTTTGTCACTAAGGCACAAGAAACAAATAAAGTTAAAATTTTGAATATCGAAATCCGAAACAAATTCTAAGCTAAAGGTTAATCGTTTAGTTGGGTCGGGATATTGCCTGCCTTGTCGGCAGACAAGTTATCCCGACCCTTATTTTATTACCGTTAATTACTTTAACCCGCCAGAACAGCTTTGTCGGACTGCAAAGCATCGGGATTACCCACCAGAATACACAGTCGGGCTGGCAAAATCCCGATGGAACAAAAAACTTATTATCTTTTTATCATTGTTTTCAACACCTGCCTACCTACGGGCAGGCATGACTCGCCACCCATAACAAAACTCGCAACTTAACCCTAACCCCACTACAAATCATTTTGTTTGTTATTCGCGATTTGGAATTTGTTATTTTACCATCTTCTTGTTACCTCTCTACTCTCTACTTTTTTAGCGAACCGACCTCTTTACCCTAACTTATTAACTATAACTTTATCAATTTTGGTGGCCTGAAATTTCTTTCATTATCGGCATCGTAAAACAAAATCTCGATCCTTTTCCCTCATTAACAGGGCTTTCCACCCATATTTTCCCATCATGTAACTCAACAATCTTCTTTACTATAGCTAATCCAACACCAGTCCCTTCTGTCTCTATGTCATTAAGCCTCCTGAATATCTTAAAAATTCGCTCCTGGTATTTCGCCGGGATACCAATACCTGTATCTTCAACAAAGAATCTATAGCAATCTCCATCTTTATCACATCCAATTCTAATTTTCCTGAATCCCCCCTTAATCCCCCCTTTATTAATCCCCCCCACTGCTTTCTTGTGAAAGCAAGAAGTGGGGGGGGAATTAGGGGGATTCAGGGGGGATTTATCCTTACCCATAAACTTAATCGCATTAGTAACTAGATTGGAAAATACATCTTTTAACCTTTCTCTATCGCAAAATACAGTAGGTAAATTATCCTCGATTAAGACATTAATTTTGTTTTTCTTTACCCTGCCTTCCAATGAATTTACCACATCCTTAATAATAACCTCAATATCATTATTTTTAAAATTATATATAACCCTCCCAACCTTTACGACTTCCATAATTTCATAGATTTTTTGAGACATATTTTTCACATTTACCCTGATTCTGTCTATATAGTGCTTTCCTTTATCATCCAAGATATCTTTATATATCTTAGGCAACCTTGACGTATAACCTTCAATTGCAAACAAAGGCTCTTTTAAATCATGGGAAACGATATAAACAAAATCCTCTAATTCTATGTTCACCGCCTCTAATTCCTTTGCCTTTTCAATCAATTGTCTTTCCGCCTTCTTTTGTTCTGTAATATCTCTTGCAATACCCCACATCCCCTTTGCAATACCTCTTTCATCCTTAATAAGCCATATCCTGATTGAAATGGGGAATACAGTCCCATCTTTCTTAATATATTCCTTTTCATACAAATCACTATACCCTCTTTCCACAATCTGCGCTCTGAATAAATCTTGCTCTATATCGTCCCATTTTGGAGGAGTGATTTCCTGATACTTCTTTCTCCTTACTTCCTTCATGGAATAACCAAGCATATCTAAATACTCCTTATTACAATCAAGGACGTTTCCTTCAAGGTCTGTAAAGACAATTCCATCTTTAACGGTCTCGAACAGTTCACGGTATTTTTCTTCTGACTTCCTCACCTTTTCAAGTGATTCCCTGAGTTTGTTCATCATCAAATTGAATGATTTACCTAACTCTCTTATTTCGTCCTTTCTCTTACCAATTATTATCGGGTGTTCTAAATCACCATCTGCTACCCTCCTGGTACCCTCTATCAACTTTTTTATAATAGCATTTATATTGCCAGAAATGACAAAGGCAAATAAGAATACCAGAAATATCGCCCCCCCTCCTGAAATTGCAAAAATATATTTAATTCTTGTTAATGGTAAAAATGCTTCTTTAATGTTTTTCTCTGCCAGTATTACCCAGTTTGTTTCAGGCACAAATAGTACTGTGCTCAAAACAATAATACCCTTATAATTCTCATATATTCCAGATAGTTTTCCCCTTGAGACTAACACTTCCTGTACCGCTTTTGTTTCAACAATTTGTCTAAAACTTCCCGAACCACTTGAATTTGCTATCATTAACTTCTCTTTGTTCACAATATATATCTCACCATAATCATTAATTGAGTTTTCTTCTTCGCATTGATACTTTGATATATCGAGTATGTCCTGAATGATACGACCATTTACCTTGGTAACTATGACTCCCAGGGGTTCATGCAAGATTTTGTCCGTCAGTATCCCTGAAAAAACAAACTGTAATTTATCAGATTTCTTTGTCCTTTCGATAGCATCAGCAAAATATGGGCCTTTTTGTTCCTGTGAAAGGAATGGAACTCTAAAGTAATTTTCATGAGATTTGTCTTTACCAATTTGTTCCTGGGAGGTTGAAGCAATAACCTTACCTTCGTAATTGAGAATCTCTATTTCAAGGATATCTGGGTCTAAGCTTTTTTTATTTATTATTAGGTGGTTGTACAACTTTTTGCTAATTTGAGAATATTCGGGGGTCTTTAATAACATCTGTTCTACACAATCTCTGATAAAACCATCCGAACTAAAATATGTAATCCTTGATCTTCTTTCTCTCAGTAGGAGGTGTAACCTTTCCTTAAGGTTATGTGCCGTAGTCTGCAATTGACCTAAAACTTCACCTTTTGTTCTGTCGTAAACATATTTATATATTATTGCACCAGCAATACCAAGAGGTAGAAGTGATACCAACAGGAAAAAGCAGAAGAGTTTAGTGCCAAATTTTGTAAACTTCATTCTTCACAACCTATCTTCAAACCTAAACGTAGCTAAACGGCCACAAAGAAGTAGAAAAATTAGAAGATATGTACACAAATAATTAAGTTTAATCATGACTGTTCCACATATCATCACCTATTCTCAGACATGAAATTAAGGAATCAATAGACAGAATTCATAATGAATGAAACATATTCAAATACAGCAATTTTCATTCTTTATTCCCCCCTAGCAACCAGGCTGTGTCACAGTTGTCATCCCGCCCCCTCAGCTTGCTAGCGCAAGCTAGCAGAGGGGGGCGGGATCTCTTAGGTTGCTAAGCTATTGAGATCATTAGATTCTAAAACAAGTTCATAATGATATTATTCATGACCTGGTTCAGGTGTGATTTTACTCGACGAGTAAAATTACCTAAGCAATTCTGCAACAACAGAATTGCCAATGACATATTATGTGTTTTCTCTATTGTGGACACAGTCTGAACGCCTTTCGGATAGGTCATCAATCCTCTATATTGGTGTTTTTGTGCATCGGTGGCTGAGTAGTAGTTATACCAAAACGCTCAAGTGAAATAATAATGCTTATCCCACCACGAAAATCTCCCTCTTTATATCCAAATGCCTCATCATATGGATATCTCATCTCCAGAAACTGTCTTATGGCTGGCTTGATATCTTTCCTTTCACCATGACATTCCAAACAGGCTTTTTCTGTATAGATAGGCTTAATGTATCTATAAACTTTCTTACCTTCTCTCTCCACAAACTCACCAAAACCAAGATCTTTTGAATATTTTGATGATCCCATAATTTTTAATTTTTTCCTTTCCCATTCATCGGGTGCATTCTGTGGATTTCTGATCTTAAGGCTGGTTTGCTTTAACTTATGTCCGGTCATAAGACTAAAGTCATTGGCCACCTGTGAACCTACCACGGCAGGCACAAAACCCTTGAAGTAATAGTTTCCTGATATCGGGTCTCTATTTATAAGTTCCTGGTTCTTGGCAATTACATTTCTTGTAGCAATCAACACGTCAATTGTTGTTTCTGCCAACTTATGCAAACAATTCCTTTGCTCATCTTCTATGTTTTCGGCAATACCAATAGTACCGTATATTGAAACAACAAGAATAAATATTAAAAATAATGATTTCCGTAAATATAAACTCAAGATATTTCCTCCTTTTCATTTGTTTCAAAAGACCAATCAAAAATTTCCTGAAGTTAACTAAATTTACACATTTAAAGTATTATTTGTCACATAACAAGTTCCTCGTAAAAAAGTATACTACTTATGACTTTTTCTGTATCTACCCCCCCCCCCCCAACAGAGTTATTCTGGTAGCATGTTAAGCTAAAAAGTGCGAGCCTTATTAGAATACTTTCTCGGAATCTCTGACTATTTCAATTAAAGTATATTTAAAGAATATCATATTTGAGGGAAATTTCTATTTAAAAGTACAAACTAAACAGACAAGAAATATTATAGTCATCATTCCAAAGAAAATTCAAGTGGGAAGTTGTTCTAAGAAAATTGAAACACTCAATTACTCAGGGCTTTTTAAATTGATAAAATTAAGATTTATTTCTTTACAATCCTCATATAAGATAGTAGATTAAAAAAAAGAATCTATCTTTAAATGGTTTCAGTTCAACACTGTTTCATCCGTAATGTCTACAACATCAATGTTTTCATATTTGGTCAGTTTTGGGAACATTACAAATAGAAATTCATTCATCAGACCAGATATTATATAGAATGCTTATCTAAAACTCAAAATGTAATTCATTGGAATAATCTTTTTTTGTCTCTTGCCCCTTTATTCAATATGAAAATAAACAAATATTTTTTGTTTGTTAAAATACTTTATTAATGCAGAATCCAAGAAAACTCACATTCCCCAAGCAACCCAACCAGATGTATTTATCCACTTATCATATCAAAATATTGAGGTAAAAAATGTGATTACACGAAAAATCGGTAAAATCATTTTAGGCAATGTAACCCCATTTCAAATTGCCGTTGCATGCGTGCTTGGTGCAATTATAGGTTTTCTACCGGGAATTGCGCAGGCACCCGGACTATTCATTACACTATTGATTTTGCTCATGACATTGAACGCTAACCTGGTTGTAGCAAGCTGTATTGGATTTCTTGCTAAGCTATTGTCATTATGTTTGATTCCAGCTTCTTTTGCTGTGGGACGTATCCTGCTCGATGGACCAACACAAGGGTTATTCAAGTGGATGATAAATGAACCTGTACTAGCGTTGTTTGGTTTAGAATATTATGCAACAATTGGAGGAGCGTTACTTGGATTTGTATTCGGCTTAATTATGGGTCTTCTATTTGTCAAAGTCATTATTGCTGTAAGAAGGAAGATGGCATCACTGGAAGAAGGATCTGTATCGTTTCAGCAATGGGCTAGTAAGAGGTGGGTTAAGTTTCTGATGTTCTCACTCGTTGGAGGAGGTCCTCGTAAACATAGCTGGTCCGAGTTGCTAAACAAGAAGTTTGGCAACCCCATCAGACCTATTGGGGCAATTTTTGCCGGATTAGTAGTCGTCATGCTGGTACTAATACTGATATTCACATCAGGACCAATCGTAACCTCTGCATTGCGAAGCGGTTTGGAACGAGTAAATGGAGCTACAGTAGACATCGATCGAGCTGACGTCTCCCTGTCTGAAGGGCGCATGACGGTAGAAGGATTTGCCATGGCAGATCCAAATGCGCTTGATACTGATCTATTGCGGGCTGTAACAATCGAAATCAATATCAGTGGCACTGATTTACTGCGCAAACGACTTAAGCTGGATAGTGTAGTTATGACGGATGCATCTTATGGGGCAAAGCGGATTATACCCGGACGCATCATCGGTTCAAAACCACCCGACACAGGAGAAACCAGAGAAGGTGAAAAATCTCTTGATGATTATGTTAAAAATGCAAAGGCCTGGAAAGAACGGTTAGCTAAGATACGACAGTGGTTAGAGGCCCTCTCTGGACCTTCGGATAAAACGGTCAGCGCCAAAAAAACTGAAGCTGAATCTCTAAGTGATTGGTTAGAACGGGAGATACAGATTAAGGGTTATGCTAATGTATCGGCATCTCATCTGATTGAGGGAACACCCAAACTTGTTGTTTCTGAACTTATCGCTGAAAAAGTGAGCGTCCAAGGATTTGGCAGTGAAACAATCGATATTCTTGGCAAGGATTTATCCACTCACCCTTACCTATTGGTAGATCACATACCCAGCATTACCATCATGTCCAGTAACAATACCCTTAACGTTGATTTAAAACTTGCAGGTGTGACTCCGGCGAAAGGAGAAAATACAATTGAGTTTGCTTATCGTGGCCTGGATACAGATAGTATTGCGGAGCATTTAGCCTTTGCGAGCAACAAATCCATCGCTGGTGGAACAATCGATGTGGAAATGGAAGGGGCTTTTCAAACTACTGCTGGCACATACCTTGACTTACCCATGCAAGTTACACTTCATAACACGACTGTAACCTTACCGGGCTCCGGTTCAGTAAAGGTTGAAAAGTTACAGTTTCCACTCGAAATAAGAGGGCCGCTGGATAACCCAAGGATTACCGTTGATAATTCTAAATTAGCTGACGCACTCGTCCAGGCTGGTACAGATGTACTGACTGGTAAATTAAAGGGTGAGGCCAACAAACTACTTGAAAAAGAGAACGAACAGATATTTGATAAGGCTAAAGGTTTTTTTGAGGGGATATTCGGTGGAAAGAAAAAAGAAAAACAATCACAATAGTTTAACATCACAAGCACAGTGAGGTTTATTTGTATATTTCAATATTCTGATAGAAACGTCTGTTAGAAAAAAGAAACTCTTTAAAATATTTTGCCCTAAAATTGACAGAGAATATGCTGGAAGAAGTTTTACAACCAGTTTATAACTATCGAGTGGTTGGTTTCAAATAGATGGCAATAACAGATTGGACAGTATTAACTATTTATCTGATTGGAATTGTAGGAATAGGCATTTGGTTAGCAAAGCGCCAGCAATCTACTGATGACTATTTCCTGGGTGGAAGAAAAATGGGGCCCACCGTAATTGCAACATCCCTGGCAGCCAATCAAGTAAGCGCTATAAGTTTGATTAGCGCTCCTGCCTTTGTGGCTCTCAAAACTGACGGCGGTATCAAATGGCTGCAGTACGAATTTGCAGTACCGCTTGCTATGATTGCCATAATGTTTTTACTAGTACCTGTCTTCCGTCAACTCTCAGGAGCTTCTGTTTACGAATATGCCGAGCATAGATTCGGAGTAGGTACGAGACTTACTTTATCGGTGCTTTTCATGTTTTCTCGTGGACTCTCAACAAGCGTAATTTTATACACGTCTGCATTAATTCTTGCTGTAGTGCTTGGTTTATCTATTTTTATTACTATGGTCATTATGGCAGTTGTAGCTATAGCATATACCACCATTGGAGGAATAATGGCGGATGTGTACAGCGACATTTTGCAGCTAATTATTCTGTATGGTGGAGTGCTTTTGGCACTGTTTGTTGCAATAAATATCTTAGGAGGAAATTTGTCTGCATCTTCAATTGAACCTGCTCGATTAAATGCGATAGATTTCTCTCATCACGGTTTTGGAGACGGGCAGACATTTGCTTTTTGGCCCATGATGATTGGTTGTTTATTTCTTTATATTGGTTACTACGGATGTGACCAAAGTCAAGCACAACGTTTGCTTGCCACGCCAGATAATCGCCAAGCACAGAATGCCTTAATGATAAATGGATTGATCCGATTCCCTATTGTTTTAACTTACATTATATTTGGTGTTGTACTGGCAGCTTTTATTCAATCCCAACCTGAATTTGCTGCACAACTTGAAAACAAAAATCCGGATTATCTCGTGCCAACTTTCATGATTAACTATCTACCTGTCGGTTTGGTAGGCTTGGTGATGGCAGGATTATTTGCCGCTTCAATGTCAAGCATCGATTCCGCCTTTAATTCACTTTCGGCTGTAACAGTATCAGATTTTGTTCTAAGATTTAACCCAAAAATTGAAAAAAATCCCCTTCAGATGCTCCGTTTGTCCAGGTTTATAACGTTGTTTTGGGGCGTATTTAGCTCGTTTGGAGCTTACTTTATAGCACGCTCCTCCTCTACAGTAATCGAAATCGTAAACATGATTGGTTCAGCATTTTCTGGCCCTATTCTGGCCACTTTTTTGGGTGGCATTTTGTTGAAATCACTAAGAGGTCATGGAGTGATAATGGGCATAATAGCTGGTACTTCACTTAATATTTTCATCGGTCAAAATATACCGTCGATTTCCTGGCTTTGGTGGGGACCAATTGGTTTCTTCACAACATTTATTGTTGCCCTACTATTTTCTAAAATATTTCCAGATAGTTCCCATAGTTCAGAAGAATGGACATTAAAAGGTATATTAACAAGACACACAGAAAAACAAAGTTGGTTGCGAGATAAAAGAGTTTATGCACTTGTAATATATACTTTCATTGTAATAATAATCTCCATAATAATTTCAGAAGTCCTCAATTCAATTTAAATCACTGGAAAGGTAAGAAAGATGAGTGA
The DNA here is from genome assembly GCA_046759445.1 of Candidatus Scalinduaceae bacterium. Lineage (GTDB taxonomy): Bacteria > Planctomycetota > Brocadiia > Brocadiales > Scalinduaceae > Scalindua_A. The sequence goes on along the minus strand of JBHICG010000059.1, from coordinate 7,076 downwards.
AATTGGCGTGACACTCTGGCAAATGGCCGTTCAGGGTGGACCTGTAATGTTACCTATTGCTGCTCTTTCTATATTTGTTGTAGCCCTGGGTTTTTATTGTCTATTTGCCATCAGGAAAAATGCTATTGTGCCTAAAAACTTTATTTCTGGCTTAAAAAATGAAATAAAGGTCGGAAATCTTCACACTGCAGCAAATATTTGTCACAGTCCGACACCGTTAATATGTGGGGTATTACTACCAGGTCTCCTCAAGGTAGTTAACTACATAAATTACATAGAAAAGAATGATTCTCAAAAAAATGATACCACTTTCTATACTATGGCATTTTCAAGCATTCGAGAAATTATTGAAGCAGAGGGTTCAAGACTGGCATCAAGATTAAGGCAAAGAGTTGTATGGTTCTCACACGTTGGAATAATTGCACCGATGTTTGGCTTACTGGGTACCGTTTTTGGTATGATTCGCGCATTCAGTTCCATTGCCTATAAAGTAGAATTCGGAAAACCCCTACTCCTAGCCTCCGCAATCTCAGAAGCCATGGTTACTACTGCGGGAGGCCTAACTGTAGGCATTTTCTCCATGATCTTATTTTTCTACTTTCATTCTAAAACAAACAAGATAATCTATGATATGGAAGCAGATTCAGAAAGTATAGTGGACGCTATTAATATGGCTACAAGCGGGCTGAGTCTTCCCTCTCAAACAATTCATTCAAAAAAAGATGTTATTAACATGGCTATGAACAAGTTGAGTCGTACACCCAAAACCACTCCTTCAAAAAAGGAGCATAAAACTTGAATTTTAGGAAACACGAAAACCTGGTTAGTGAAGGATTCCCCCTTGCTCCAATAGTTGATATCCTCTTTCTCCTGCTGATTTTCTTTATCGTAACTTACGCATATCAGCAGGTAGAACGTGATATGTCAATAGCCCTTCCTATTTCTGAAAAGTCAGCGTCTCTTGACCAAACACCGCGTGACATCATCATAAACATTACGAAAGATGGAAATGTATTTGTAAACAAACGTCGGGTTTCTATAAATCAGCTTAAGGAATTACTCAAGCAGGCCCGTGAGGTCTTTGATGTAAATTCTGTCCTTATACGTGCAGACAAAAAGACATTCCACGAATATGTAGTAAACGTCCTTGATGTATGTGCAGGATTGAATATTAAAAAAGTATCCTTTGTTACCATAGAAAAAGAGCCTGTTTAAGTTTAAAAAGGTTAAATCTATGTTGAAGAATATTACGAAGGATTCATCCCTTGTTCACATTCCCAAGGTAACTGAAAAAATTGCCAGTTTCTTTGCAATTTTATTATTCTTTTACATTGGTTCAGTTCATGCAGAACATAAGGATGGTCCTGCAACCCTTCAGTATGATTTTGCAAATGGTTTGTATAATCGGGAGATGTATACACTCGCTGCAATTGAATACAACGAATTTATTACTCGCTTCCCAGACGACCCCAGAGTAGGCAATGCGATCTTCTTTCTCGGAGAATCGTATCTTAAAGAGAAAAAGATTATGGAGGCCACAAACGCCTTTTACAAATATCTCTCGCTTTTTCCAGATGGAGAAAATGCCGCTTTAATATATTACAGAAGAGGTAGATTGAAGTTTGCAGAATCAAATTTTAATGCATCTGCAGAATTTTTTGTAAAGGCACTTGATACTCAACCGAACAATGATTTATCCACAAAAATACGTTACTATCTGGGTAAGGCTTGTATAGAAATAGAAGAATATGAAAATGCTATAGATGCATTAAGTGTTATTTCTGACAAAATATCACCCCTATATAAAGCATCATTACTCGACCTTACAACTGCATATGAGAAGATAAATAAATTATCCGAATCAATAAATCTACTTAAAACCTTCATAAAAGAATTCCCTGACAGCGAACTTGCTCCATCTGTACGACTAAGACTATCAACGAATTTAATAAAACTAGAGAAATATGAAGATGCTGCCGCAGTATTACGGACAATTCTTGATAATCCATCAAGTGACGAAATAAGGGAAAAGGCTTACTATCAATTATGTTGGTGTTACTTTGATACAAAAGACTTTGAAAAAGTCTTATCCACAGCCAATGAATATATAGAATTATTTCCTGAAAGCAGCTTTATAACAGAAGTAATCTTTTTACAGGCAGGGGCGAATTATGAAATTGAAAATCTTAAGGATGCCTTAATGCTTTATCAAAAAGTAATCGATAGAAATGATTCCGAGAAATGTAGTGCAGAAAGTTATTATAGAACGGCCATAATCTCAGCAATGGAAGAAAATTATACTGATTCAATTAATTATTTTGAGACATTTATCGAGAAATATAAGGCACACAAAATGATAAATAATGCCCATGTCAAACTGGGAGAAATTTTTGAAAAATTGAAGGATTTTCATGCTGCTGGAAGGCACTACATTGCTTATATGGAATCTCTTCCTGATGGAAAATATGCAGAATACTCGACATTTCATCTGGCACTATGCCACTTTTATCTCGAAAAATACGAATCTATGGTCTCAACATTTGAAGACTTTACAGAAAGGTTCCCTGAATCCCCACAACTTAGTGAAGCGCTATATTACCTTGGATGGGATTCCCAGAGAAAAGGAGATTTTGAAAATGCTATCCTTCTTTTTGAAAGAGCAGTCACGAATAACACAAATTTAGAGACTATATTGTTTGAAGACACCCGCTATAGACTTGCGCTTTGTTACTATGCAACAAAGCAGTTTGAGAAGGCAGCAGATAATCTATATGAGATGATAGAAAACAAAATTCAGAAACTTATACCCGAGAACTTATTACTCTGGCTTGGACAGTACATGGCCGATTACTCTGAGCATAAAAAGGCTATATCCATATATGAAAAATTGCTAATTGAAAACCAAGATTCGGAATGGACTGAACGTTGCCTTTATCGCCTGGGAGAGTGGCATGCAAAGCTTAATCAATGGGATGAAAGTATTATACAATATCAACGACTGACACAATTATTCTCTGAAACGGAACTAATATCTTTTGCCAGACTTGGTATAGCAGATGCAAATAGAAATCTGGGAAGATTGGAAGAAGCACAGCGGATCTATGAAGAACTCGCTAAAGACAAAGTAACCATGGTTAGTGCTCGTGCTAAAATGGGTATAGGAAATATATATCGAACAGATGGCAGGTACGAAGATGCGGTACGCGCCTTTATGTATGTTGCCATTCTTTTTGATGATGTTGATATATGCTCTAAAGCCTTGAAGGAAACAAGTGAGTGCTGGTTATTACTTAATAATAAAGGCAAAGCCGTAAAAGTTCTTGAAGAACTAATTGATCGTTATCCTGATGGCCCTTTTACGGAAGAAGTAAGAAAAAAACTAAGTGAAATAAGGTGAAAAATCTTTCTGCCAGACATTCAATAAATTATTCTTTGATTATTGGTTCAATTATTTTTTCTTTATTGTTCCATATTAATGTATTTCTCTTTCTCAGCAATAAAAAAGTTTTAAATCTAAGGGCATTTGAAGAGGCAATACATGCTCGTTTTGAAGTAATAACAGTTTCGCGGGAAAGAATGGAATTAGAACGTATGTATAAGGAATACGATTCGCCCGAAGAAGTAGCTGTTTTAAAGGAGTCTCCGGAACGATTACTAAAAGATATACCTTATACAGAGCTAGAAACTTTGGCACCTAAAACGAAAAGAGATTCAGCTACAAAGCTTGAAATATCTACGAGCGATAAAATAAAAAGCCAGCTCCAGAAAGAAATGCTTGAACAGGTGGGACGTTTATCCCGCAAAGACACTAAATTCTTCAACGAAGTAGAAAAGATGACCTTTAAGGATGATATAGAACAAGTAAAAGTCTCAGAAGGTAAAAAAGTCGCCATCAAAGAACTTAATATCTTTCAAGATCATCACAATTTGTCAGAGATGAAAATCTCGGGTTTTGATAAAAGATTAATCGGCAAAAAACCTCAAAAAAAAGAAATAATAGATACAATTCCTATAAATAAGTTAACTCCTGAAACAATTGACACTAAAATTTCAAAAATTGATGTCAAACATGATATTGAAACTATGGTGTCTGAAGAAGAACCTGAAACTATACATAAAAACAAATATGAAGATCTCTCCACAGAGGTGGAAACAAAATTTACTACCTTTAGTTATCCAGGAAAGGAGGAAGGATACTTCAAAATAACTATTACACCAAAAAAAGATTCAATTCTTCCACTTATTTCAAAAGATGTTCTTTTTGTTATAGATATATCAGGTAGTATAAGTGACTCAGACATTGAAGAGGTCAAGGGTGCGATATCAAATTATCTAGAGATGTTTAATAAAGGTGATCGTTTTAATATAATAATCTTTAGTACTACAAGCAAACAATTATTCACTAACTTTCAGGTGATTAATCAAGGTAATATTAATGCTGCTATTTCCTTTATTAACTTTATTAATCTTACGACAAAAAACTATTTAACAAACATTTATACCGTACTTAAAAATATCGTAAAAGCTATCCCAACGTCCGAGCGACCTTGCAATATCTTTTTTATAAGTGATGGCAAACCAACTACAGGCATTACGGATATCCAAAGTATTGTAAAAGATTTAGCCATAGTACGTTATCCAAACATATCAATCTTCCCTGTAGATATAGGAGGGAGTGGGAATAGATATTTCCTTGACCTACTGGCATTCGAAAGTCGAGGAGTCTCTTGGGTTAAAAAGGAAGATAAACCAGGAAAGATAATCTTAGAAGATTTTGTTTGGCATTATAAAAACCCAATACTCTTAAACCTTGAAGTAAACTATTGCAATCTTGATGAAGGGAAAATCTATCCAAAAATTTTACCTAATCTTTATAGAAGACAGAAAATCGAAATTTATGGTATGTGCAAGGTAAACGAAAAAGTTGCTTTAAGGATAGTTGGTAATACTAGGGATCGGAAGAGAGAACTTTTTATTATGAAAACTATTTCCAAACAAGGAAATGGTAGGCCAGAAATCGCTCAAGAATGGGCAAGGCGTAAGGTACATTTTCTAGTCACTAAAATTGTCAAGCAAGGACGCAAAGAAGAATGGATAATGGAGATTGAAAAATTGCGGAAGGAATTCTCTATCAATATTCCCTATAAAGTAATATACGGTAAATACTGGTTTGTAAAGTTATTTAAATTGTGGTAGTGCAATATTACATATTATACCCTTTCTTTTTCCATAAAACTTTTTGGCAGAAGTCTTACCCTATTTCCACATTCAATCTCATACTATCTAAACTATCCTTCCTAACAACAATATTTTTTATGAAGAGATATAACAATATTATATTTAACATAAAAGTCATAAAATCCTATTGACATAAGCACTTAGACTTGATAGCATGTTGGAAAAGAAGTTTTAATTGAAGAAAAATAGTAATAAATTACCATATGGAAAGGGGGAATATATAAATGCAAACAACAACCAAGAAAGATCTGTGTGAGAAGATAGTAAGAAAAACTAATAACTCACAACTGGAAGTTAAAGAAACGATTCAAATGTTTTTAGATAAAATCATACAGGAGTTATCACAAGGAAACCGAATAGAATTAAGAGATTTCGGCGTCTTCGGAGTTAAGCAAAGAGCTGCAAGGAAAGCAAGAAACCCTCGTACAGGAGAAGAAGCGTTTGTACCAGCTAAAAATGTTGTTGTCTTTAAGGTAGGGAAATTAATGAAAGAAAAAGTGAATAATGCCCAAATAACAAATAGCTCTGCACAATCCGAGCCAGAAAATCCTATTATTGACAAGTAATCTCATAATTAATTTACTCAGGTTCTTTGTATTAACCATCATAATATGAAGATCTCAATCAAAATATACATCCTCCAGATAACCATTCTATAAAACACTTCCAATACCCATTAAACTTGGTAAACAATGGCAGCATTTAGATAAGATTTGAAAGAAAAATATCATTAATTACATACAAAGCCAGGAAAGGGAAATAGTACGCCTGGCAACAGAACTTATAGGCAAAAACACCATAAATCCTCCTGGTAATGAGCACCTGGCAGCAAGAATCGCAAAAAAGTACTTCAAGAGACATGGCATTAGATATGATACTTTTGAAAAAACTAAGGGAAGAACAAATATAGTTGGGTATATAGGAAGTGTAAATCCAACATTACTTATCGCCTGCCATCTAGATGTAGTCCCACCTGGTGATGAAGATCGATCCCATATTGCAAATGAATCTATAGATTAAAAGAGTTAATAGATTTTGGAAAGATTATGGGTTTTATTACCTTCGATTTGCTGAAATAAGTTTTCTTGTAAATTCTTAAAAAAAAGTAAATTTCGACTTGACTTTGATTCTTTGAAATATATAATCCGAAACCACTAATGGAATTAAATTGCTGAAGGAAGTTTTTTGTTTGACAATTTTTTTGCATAAAGTTTTACATTAGTAAGCTTAAAAGAGAGGTGGATGATGGTTTCTGATTGTAATATACCTGTTATTAGAAATCATAAGAAAAAGGAAAGATTAGCTTTAATTAAAGAGAGATATAAAAAACTGATATTAGAACCTAGAAAAGAAATAGAATCTGAAATAGAACGAGATTCAAGGGAAGAAGAAATCTTTGATGGTTCAAACCTTAATGTTTTTTCTAATATAAAATAATTAAAGTATAGATTTGTCATTTTTAAGTTACACAACTCCTTTTTTAAATCATACCATATTAAATAGCATTCTCAGGATCGTGGTAAAATCTTTATAATCCATTCTTCTTTTCCCTTGAAAAACCTAAGCTTATCTTATATTTTAGAGGAACTTAATTATATATGCGGCAACTATATTTTAAGAACACAAATAATAACGTATTTTTAATTTGTCTGTGGATTAAAAAGCAAATTAGCTTAATGATGCCAAGAAAAGTGCTAATGGGTAAAAGGCAACAGAAATAGTGTTTTGTACAACAAAAACTGGAAAGTAACATAGAGTATGCTAGTTTATATTTAAAACATAATCGGGGCGTAGCGCAGCTTGGTTTAGCGCGCCTGCCTTGGGAGCAGGAGGTCGCT
>JBHICG010000058.1:0-22778 GCA_046759445.1 Candidatus Scalinduaceae bacterium | reverse complement strand
CTATCCCTCTTTTCTCAAGATATTCACAACTTGCATAACCACCATATCCACTATCTGCAGACGCTTCGTCCACTTTTTCCCCGGTGTTTGACTCTGTCTGCTCTATCATTGGCTCTAACTGGCCATGGTCATTTGCCTCTGTTACTGCATCCACGGCCACAATGACACCTTCCTCTGTTGCTGCCGCCTGGCAGTTATATCCCGGACGAATATCTTTGCTCCCTCCTGCTTTCATATGCTTAGCTTCTGAATCTGTAAGGTTTATCTTCTTTCTATCCTCTTTTTTCATTTCCTTTAAGGCGTCTTCTATCTTCTCTTTCAAATATTCTCGTCCTGACAACCTCTTCTTTAACAATTCCTGTGCAGCTTCTGCTTTATATCTCTCGTCTTCTTCCTTATCTATAGCTTCTACTTCCTTCATTAGATCAGTTATCTCTTCTCTGATATTAGATAACCATTTCTCAAATCCAGCTTGATCTTTGGTTCGCTTCGCTGACGCATTACCCTTGATCTTCGCCCCATCTATATATATCTTCCCCACCCTGGCAAATCCTAATTTGTTGAATATCCGTACTATCTCTACAAAATATCTCTCTATCTCTTCTAGATTATTCTTCCGAAAATCGCTAATCGTTCGATGATCAGGTCTGTAACATTGCATTAAATATATGTAAATGTGATCGCTTATACATCTCTCCTCTAACTTCCGACTACGCCGTACTCCCGTTGCATATCCATAAAACAATAAACCTAGCAGCAACTTTGGGTGATAGGTGTTTTGACCTAAAAATGAATATTTGGATTCTATGAGCTCCGTATCTAATGAAAATACTACTTGCCTCACCAATCTGCATAGATGGTCTTCTGGAATTACCGTGTTTATGTAATCCAAAAACGATTCAGGACTAAGTCCTACCAGAGGTTTTTGAAATTCGTAAAACGGTTTGAATTTAGACATGTGATTAATTCTCCAATGGTGGTTATTGATAGATAGGGTATTTAATGAATTTGATGGGTACTTAATAGATATTGTGGATGATTCAGGAAATAGAAGCAATTGTTTCTGTGTATTTACATTCGCTGTTTTCATCAATGAGAATTATATCATATGTTGCACTTTAGACAATCCAATTATACAAATTATAGGATTCTTTTTGTTTAGAGGGTCGGGAAATCCCTTTGGACATAAAGCTTCTTGCTATTCTCGGACAGCCTGTTGAGGTCTGACCCCATGTCAGCAATATTCTTTCAGGATTTTCACCTTTTCAACAAATTCATCATAAGAAATAGGCTTCGTTATGTAACCGTTAGCTCCATTCTTAAATGCCTTATTAATAGTTACCTGGTCAGAACTTGTTGACAAAATAATCACCGGGACTGAACAATACTTCGGATTATTTTTTATAAATTTAAGGACTTTAATCCCATGAACTTTTGGCAAATTAAGGTCTAATATAACCAGGTCAATCTGATGAAGTTTCACACCATTATCACCAATATTCTTTTCCTGAAAGTAATCTATAGCCTCTTGTCCATCATTCAGCAGGATGATATCCTTTTCAAGACCCTCCATCTTAAGTATGTCAATAATTAGTTCTGCATGGTCAGGGTCATCTTCAATAAGCAAAACTTCTCCCTGTTTCAAAGAATTACTCATAGAATTATTTTCATCATAGTTCATGTTCTGCCTCCCCATGGAAAACACAAAGACAACAACGATCTTAGATTAACGATTGCAGATAGCGAAATTTTTAGATATTAGCGAACCCAGAATCTGAATTCTAAAATTCAAAATTACCTAGGACTTTATATCCTGTTGGTCTGGAATATCTCTCGACATTGGCACTGTGAAACAAAATCTTGAACCTCTTCCCCCATTAAACGGGCTTTCTACCCAGACTTTTCCCTTGTGTAATTCAATTATCTTCTTTACTATAGCCAACCCAACTCCAGACCCTTCTGCATCCACATCTTTTAGCCTTCTGAATATTTTAAAAATATGTTTCTGATGTTCTGGTAGAATTCCGATGCCTGTATCCTCAACAAAAAATTTACAGATTTCTCCATTTTTGTTACACCCAATCTTGATCTTCCTTAATCTCCCCTTACTCCCCCCTTTACGGCAATTCGCAGAATTGCTTAGGCGATTCTCTGAATCGCACCTAAAGGGGGGAAGGGGGGATTTATGGAAGTTGGCGCTCCCCATAAACTTAATTGCATTTGTGAGTAAATTTAAAAATACATCTCTTAACCTCTCTCTATCACACAATACTACAGGGAGATTATCCTGTATTGAGACATCAATTTTTTTGGCCTTTATCCTGTTCTCCAGCATTTTAACAGTATCTTTAACAATAACTCCGATATCATTTTTCTTGAATTCATATGCAATCCTGCCAATCTTTAAGACCTCCATAATTTCACTGATATTCTGAGACATTTTTTTTAAGTTTGACTTAATCCTATTTATGTAATATTTCTCTTTATCACCAATAGCATCTTTACATGCCTTGTGCAACCTTGACGTATAACCTTCGATTGCAAACAAAGGTTCTTTCAGGTCATGCGAGACGATATAAACAAAATCTTCCAATTCCCTGTTCGCGTTCTCTAATTCATTTGCCTTCTCGACTAACTGCCTCTGTAATCTCCTTTGTAAGGTTATATCTTTAGCTAAATGTACAAAACTATAAGCTTCTTCTTTTTCATCTTTTTCAAGAGGGTAGGTAGATATAAGGTAGCTTCCGCCCATGTTGGGGTCATTTACTTCTTCACACTCTGGTTTTAAGCTTGTTACACTCCTTTCAAGTGGACAATTATTCCACGGTTTATCAGTACTGTGAAATATCTCATAGCATTTCTTTTCATTTAACTTTTTTTTGTCAATGCCAAACTTTTCATAAAATATCTTATTCGCCCTAAGGATCCTAAAATCCTTATCATGCACAGTTATAATATCCGTAATTGCATCAAAGGTCTTCTGCCATTCGTCTCTTCCACGTTTCACCTGTAAGAACAGTTGATTATTTATTTCTTTAGATTTCTTTAGTTTGCCCATCATCGAATTAAATGATTCGCCCAGTTCTTTTATTTCGGTATTCCTTCTATCAATTGTTATTGAATGTTCCAAATCACCACTTGCTATCCTTCTAGTCCCTTCAGTCAGTTTCTTGATAGGCTTTGCTATCCCCGAGGAAATAAAGATTGCAACCGCCACTATAACCACAATGCCCGTTATCCCCATAATTATGATAAAATTACGTAAACGCACAACAGGAGCAAATGCCTCCGAGACATCCTTTTCCGCCAGTACAACCCAATCCATGTCTTCAATATACCTGGAAGCGCCAAGTACCGGTATACCTCTATAATCAAGGTATATACCAGTCACTCCTGCTCCATTATCGAATGCGGCCCTAACACCCTCTGTGTCTATGACCTGTTGAAAAATGGTATCTTCTGCAAATCTTGATTCCGTAATCATTAATTTATCTCTATTTATGATATACAATTTACACGTCTTCTCCATGCCTCCCAATTTTTTTATCTGCCCCAATTCCCCCGCACTCCCACTTCGAGTAATTGTTCCAAGGGTGTCTCCTTTATATCTATTAACTATTACGCCAATAGGATTTTGTTCCTCTTTACTTAAAAGCAATCTTGCCACATCAAAGTACGTATTTTGTCTTAATCCCGGAGTATAACGCAAATCGCTTATGTGAGAACCTCTTTTCATTGCCTTCATAATACTTTTTTCATCTGAGACATCTAGACCTATCTGGCCAATCTCTGTTGAACTAATTACTTTACCGTCAAAATCAACGACAAGGATTGCAATAATATCAGGATCAAGAGGTTGCTTGTTTAAGGCAAGATGCATATTTAAACGCTCTACGTAAAATTGAGTTCTATCATCTCTTTTTGCAACCTCTTCCGCGCAATCCCTGATAAAGCCGTCAGAGCTAAAATCCATTATGCGCGCCTTATTTACGGCTACTAATTGGGAATAATACCGTTCATAATCCTGTTGAACTAACGTACTGCCTGTTTTTCCGCCATCCTTCCGCCCAACCTTGATTCGGTTGATTATGACTCCGATAGATTCCAGCCCAATCTTACTAAAAAGCACTGTAGAAAAATTAATTACGATTTCTTTCAAAAGATTGTCATAATGCAGGTCGCCGACAAATGCATTTAAGTGTTCTACTTCCGTAAAGTATTTTTCTTTTGAAACATTTTCACCTATGCGGTTTTCATCAGTAGATGCTATTACTTTACCATTAAAATCAACAACAAGTATTTCAAGGATATTAGGGTCGAGGGACTTCTTGTTCGTAATAAGATGGTCTTTTAATATGGAGATGTAATGTTTTCTACGACTTTCTTTCATCGTAATCTCTTCTGTACACATCCTTATGAAACCATCGGAACCGTAATCAACTGTCCTCCCCATCTTTTCTTTCAAGAAAAATTGTATGTGTTTCTGTAATTCATCTGCAGCTATATCTAATTGATCAAAGATATTTTGTTTCACAGTTTTTTGAATATAGTAATAGCATAATGCTGACGTAAAAGTTGTGATTATGATAGAAGGAATTAAAAACCAGAATAATATTTTTTTCTTAATGGTCATTTCTATACAAATATATATTCATGCTGGAGCAATCTACAAGATTGCTCTAGCTATGGGACTCTATGGAGCACAGCGAAATGGCGGTCAGGTACAGTGCTTTGTTGTACCTACTTGTCTTATTCTCTTATAACACCTTCTGGAACCAACTTGAAAAACCTACCCTCTTCTTCATGTACTTGTTTTAGGAACTCACATCTAAGACACCTCACAAGTTTTCTTGCATATGTGCCCTGCACTTCTCCTTCATAGAAAGTGCCCGCAACAGCCCAGCAAAACCTACCACCAAACTTGCCTCCATTAACACCATCATATTTATTAGATAATGACGCCGGACACACACCAAGCTCTTCGACTTTTTCACCATTCGGTTCACGCCCACACTTCATTACTTCCCAACAGTTTTTTCGTTTCATCATTTCATTTTTCCACTCATTTAAAGGACATAACACTTGTTTTTATTTTACTTATATTCTCTGCAGGTTAGCCTTACGCACGAAAACTATATTATCTAGCGGTTAGTGATAGATTTTAAGCATCTATGAGCCACCTTAACGATCTTCATTAAGTTTTCTGAGAACACGATGAGCATCACGTTCTTCGCATTTTAATTGGTCGTTAAGAAATTGACCGTAAACGAGCACATCCGCCAACGCCTCATCACGAGAAACATTATGTACCAACTTATTTATGGCACCCATCAATTTCTTCGCCGCTGAAATATATAATGCGGCTAACTTTTTAAGGTTGTGGGCCTTGGTAAGAATTAGGTCCTTATTGACGTCCCCTTTAGTACCCGGCGCATTACATGAACGTAAAATAGCTTCTGACGCCTTTAGAATATCTCCAGAAGATGAAGTTAAAGCCGTCACCGTATTAGCAAGCACCAGTATAAATTCTTCCTTGCTATAGTCCTTAATAATATTTTTCTTAATAGCCATCTTAATAACTCCTTTCTGATTCGACTGACATTACGATATAGAAAACTGGCAGGACTTAACTTCCCCTTCCCTAGGAGGCTGTGCCACAATAGAGAAAACACATAATATGGGCATTCTGTCATTCTGGACTTGTTTTCAGAATCTAATAATTTCAATAACTAAGCAACCTTAGAGATCCCGACCCCCATAGCTTCCTTGCGTAAGCTAGGAATGTGGGCGGGATGACATTGTGACACAGTCTCCAAGTCCGGAATGACAATTCTCAGACAACCTTTCATAATGCAACTAATATATATGTCCCAACGGTTCGGGGATTCAAGAATTAATAGCACAATTCATTAATCCTTTAATTCCATAATCCCTCAATTATGCAGCTATCTGTTTAACCATTTCCAGCTCTTCTGATGATAATACCTTCTCAATATCAAGCAGTATTATTATCTTTTCCTTTGCCTTGCCCAAGCCCATAATAAAACTCGTATCTATCTCCTGCCCGAAATGCGGCGCTTCTTCTATCTCTTCACCCTTAATGTTCAGCACTTCTGAAACATTATCAACTATAATTCCTATCTGTTGGGGCGTATTGCTATACGCCCCTACCTCAACCACAATTACGCATGTTTCCTGAGTTTGTTCCTCTTCGGGCATCGAAAACTTTAACCTCAGATCAATTACGGGTATAACCTTTCCCCTGAGGTTGATGATTCCTTTCATATAGTCGGGAGTCTGAGGTACGGTCGTAATATCCATAAGACCTATGATTTCTCTAACCTTGAGTATCTCGATACCGTATTCCTCTTTACTTAAAACAAATGTCAGAAACTTTCCCTCATCAACAACATTTTTTGTCGCTACTGCTTCCATACTATTACCCCCTTCCTTTAAAGGTGTAAGAGCTGGAGGGGTCAGCCCTTGAATATTGACAACTCTGTTATTACAATTTCCATTTATCTTAATAATTTGTTATTAATGATAAACGGCCTCTTCATATTATATTCATAATGCCTTTCATATTTTGCCTTATCCTGTAAAACCATATTTGTCAATATTCAAGGGCTGACCCCGTATCGTCATTGACTTTTTGACTATCAACTTGATTATTCTTAAAAATCACTAAATCTCTTATCATGTTCCTGGACTGAACCTTCTCCCATTGGGATCAGGGCATCCGCCTCTTTCTTCTTATTTAAAGCATTTTCTATGACATCCCGATTACCATCAGCATTATCTGACTTGGCCTTTCGTCTGGGTGACTTCTCAATCCCCCTTTGTCCCCCTTTGATAAAGGGGGAATTAGGGCGATTAATGGGGGAAATATGGGGATCATTTCTTTTGGTTTTTTCGCTATTAGTTTGCGATTCTCCATTGCCTCCGCTACCAACCAGCGTTGATAGAGTATTAACCTGTTCCATAAGGGTTTGTGTCTGGGCTGACATTTCTTCACTTGCCGATGCAGTCTCTTCAGCGCTGGCCGCATTCTGTTGAGTAATCTGATCCATCTGCTGCACTGCATTGTTCACCTGACTTATCCCCTCAGATTGCTCTCCGGATGCGCTCGTTATCTCCCCTGTCAGGTCTGTCGCCTTTCTGACGTTCTTGACAATATCCCCAAGCGCTTCTTTACACTTGCCTGCAAGCTTGGCTCCATCTTCTGCCTTGTTAACACATTCGTCTATCAGGGATGTAGTGTCTTTTGCCGCAGTCGCGCTCCTCTGCGCTAAATTGCGCACCTCTTCTGCCACCACTGCAAATCCCTTCCCATGCTCACCTGCACGGGCTGCCTCAACCGCCGCATTGAGCGCCAGAAGATTGGTCTGAAATGCTATACCGTCTATTACCTTCGTAATCTCCGCAATCTTCTTACTGCTCGCGTTTATCTCTTCCATCGAATGGTTCATTTCTCCGACTGCCTTGTTACCACTCTCTGCAGAAGCGCTACACATTTCTACCAGTTTGGCTGCCTCCTCAGCGTTAAGGGCATTTTGTTTCGTCACCGATGCCATTTGTTCCATCGATGCGGACGTCTCCTCTATAGAGGATGCCTGCTCTGAAGACCCTTGAGCAAGGCTCTGGCTTGAGTTTGATACCTGTTCAGACGCAGATGCAATTTGAGCAGAACATTCCGTTAGATTGACAATCATCCTCTTGATAACATCAGTCACCTTTCCCGTAATCTTGATAACCAAATAAGCCAATCCTACAATAAGCCCTATCATTGCCCCTGCAATCTTAAATATCCACTCCGCCAATGCATTGACCGGACGAAGTATCTCCTCCTCGTCTATCTCTGCCATGATAGCCCACTCTACGTCTTCAATATCCAGAGGTGCATAAGCGCTAAGGACTGGAACTTTGCGATAATCCGGAAAGATCTCTACATTGGTCTTGCCCGAAATAGCTGCCCGTGTTCCCTTGGTTTCAACCTTCTGTAAAAGTATGGTACTATCTTTTGCATCAATATTATCTAACAAGCTCTGATTAATACCTAATCCTCTCATCTGTGTATAATAGCCTTCTTTATCCTCTATAAGGAAACGTGATTGGCTCCTCATAGTAAAATCACTGCCAATAATATACGTCTCTCCTGATTCGCCCAGTCCCACATTCTTCCAATCGTTATTAGAGGTCATAACCAAATTAATCTTATCTATAGGCATCTGAAATATCAGAACGCCTACCTTTTCAGAACCATCAAATATAGGTGATGCTATAAAGCTGGCAGCTCCCTCGTATGATGGTGCATAGGGTTCGAAGTCTACTAGCTTTACATAGTTTGGATCGTTACTATTATTTACTTCCTGTAAGACTCTTCCAAAATTAGTTCCGGCATAAGGCCCATCCTTTAGAGAGGTAGAGAAATCTAACTCCTTGAAAACCGTATAGACAATGTCTCCACTGTCAGGGTCTACAAGAAATATGTCATAATATCCAAACTGTTCCAGATAATCTCTGATAACTGGATGGTATTTGGCATGGAGACTGCTATATGTGGACTTATCATCTGCATAATCTAGATTGTGTTTTTCTCCAAGTGGATTATGGTTTGCTTTTATATACGTATACTGTAGCGCTATGGAATCGTCATCAAGCTGATTGAAATAATTGACTGCACCAGGTGATTTCCCATTATTTTGTCGTTTGTATTCTCCTGTAAAATCACCTGTATAGTAAGTCCTTAAGGCTGTACGATATTCTCCTAACTGAGAATCAGCTATATTATTTTCCTTTTGGAAATCTTTAAAGGCAACCTTGAATTCCTTCATTGCGTCTACAATCATTCTGTTTTCTGAAAAGGTTCGAACCTGCTTTCTAATGGTAGAGAAATAGTCCTCTATCTGCTTCTTTTTTGTTTCCCTCACGGAAACCAGTTGGTTAAAGGACTGTTCTTTTAGTGACGTGCTTGCCGCCCTGTAACTAACAACCCCAGTTATTGCAAAAGGCACTATACCCCCTATTAAAAACAACGCAATCACCTTTGTACCCATTCCTATCTTCATCTTTAATACCTCCCTTTAGCTCATACGGCGGGCAGGTTACCCACCTTACATGTTTTCTGTAATAAAATATTAATTAATTAATATAACAAAATCTCCAAACATCGCATTTTTTAACTCCTTTCCTGCTTAAATTGTAGATCCTGAAAGAGATACTGAAATAAACCTGCCCCGAAGAGATTCTGAACCAATACTGAAACGAGTTCAGCACAGGATTCAGAATGACACTTTCGGGGTTCAGCATGACATTATTCAGGACCTGGTTCAGGTGTGATTCTACTCACCTGTCCGAAGGACAGGCATAATCACCTAAGCAATTCTGCTGTTGCAGAATTGCCAATGACATATTACGTGTTTTCACAATTGTGACACAGTCTCCAAGTCCGGAATGACAATTCTCAGACAACCTTTCATAATGCAACTAATATATATGTCCCAACGGTTCGGGGATTCAAGAATTAATAGCACAATTCATTAATCCTTTAATTCCATAATCCCTCAATTATGCCGCTATCTGTTCAACCATTTTCAGCTCTTCAGACGATAGCACCTTCTCAATATCAAGGAGTATTATTATCTTGCCCTTTGTCTTGCCCAGACCCATGATAAAACTCGTGTCTATCTCCTGCCCAAATTGCGGCGCTTCCTCTATCTCTTCACCCTTAATGTTCAGCACCTCTGAAACATTATCAACTATAATTCCTATAAGTGACTTACTAACCTCCACCACTATCACACACGTCTCCTGTGTGTATTCAGCCTCTTCCATAGAAAACTTCAGTCTCTGGTCTATTACGGGTATGACCTTACCCCTCAGGTTAATAACCCCCTTCATATAGTCGGGAGTCTGAGGCACTGTCGTAATATCCATAAGACCTATGATTTCTCTAACCTTGAGTATTTCAATACCGTATTCCTCTTTACTCAATACAAAGGTCAGATACTTTCCCTCATCAACAACATTTTTTGTCGCTACTGCTTCCATATTATTCCTCCTTCCTTATAGTAAAAGGCAATGCCACAAAATGGCTTCGCCGTCATTCTGCTGATCTTGTTAGCCGTTATTGACTTAATGACAGCTTACCCCGTTAGATAAATAATTTCTTAGCAAGTGAGATACTTATTAAGCCATAATTGATGAAAGCCAGAAGGTACTCAATATGTTATATAAGCTCTCTATCTAACGGAACGAGTGCATTGACTTTTTGACTATCAACTTGATTATTTTTAAAAATCCTTGAATCTTTCATCATGTTCCTGGACTGAACCTTCACCCATTGGAATTAATGCTTTCTCTTCCTCTTTACAAACGATGTCTCCAGAACCATTTCCATCATCATTTACGTCTTTACGTGTCTTGCCAATAGACTGTGATCCAGTTACCGCAGGGTTGGCATGATGGCCCGTCTTACGTTTCGACAACGATTTGCCACTCGTGCTGGAGACTTCATTAACTTCACTGCCAACCTGTGCCGATAGTATCCTTACCTGTCCCATAAGGGTTTGTGCCTGTGCTGAGAGTTCTTCACTTGCCGATGCCGTCTCTTCCGCTGCTGCCGCATTCTGCTGTGTAACCTGATCCATCTGCTGCACTGCATTGTTCACCTGACTTATCCCCTCAGATTGCTCTCCGGATGCGCTCGTTATCTCCTTTGTCAGGTCTGTGGCCTTCCGTACGTTCTTGACAATATCCCCAAGCGATTCTTTACACTTGCCTGCAAGCCTGGCTCCATCTTCCGCCTTGTTTAAACAATCGTCTATCAGGGAGGTCGTGTCTTTTGCCGCAGTCGCGCTCCTCTGCGCTAAATTACGCACCTCTTCTGCCACCACAGCAAATCCCTTTCCATGCTCACCCGCACGGGCTGCCTCTACTGCCGCATTAAGCGCCAGAAGATTGGTCTGAAACGCTATACCGTCTATTACCTTCGTTATCTCTGCAATCTTCTTATTGCTCGCGTTTATCTCTTCCATTGAATGATTCATTTCTCCAACTGCCTTGTTTCCATTCTCCGCAGCGACACTACACATATCTACCAGTTTAGCTGCCTCCTCAGCGTTAAGGGCATTTTGTTTCGTCACAGACGCCATTTGTTCCATAGATGCAGACGTCTCCTCGATAGAGGATGCCTGCTCTGACGCTCCCTCCGCAAGGTTCTGGCTTGAGGATGATATCTGGCCTGATGCGGATGTAACCTGATTAGCACCCTCCGACATACTATTAATTATACCTGTAAGTGTCTTTATGAGAGGCTGCACTATCAAAAGCCATGCTGCCACTACTGTTATGACGGTTATTATTACGACAGTCGTATTTGCCCAACGAAGTGTACCAGCTTTTTTCGTAGACTGTCCTTCATACATTACCACGGCCTTATTCATCTCTTTTAACGCTTTTACATTATTTCCGTTTATGTATGCCAGGGCGCTGTTCGTCTCAGGAGCAAGCGTTAATACCACGTTTATGTTTTTATAAAAACTGTCCCATAATTTTTGCACATTCAGCAGTTTTGCAAGTATTGCATCATCCTGCATCTCAGACAAACCCTGCTCGCTATCACCCTTAATCAGTCCGTTAAGGGTCTTATCGAAGAGACCGGATGTGCTTTTGAGAGTATCACTTGATCCACTTCCCTGGACAAGATTCAGGGTCTCCTTTACCATCTTCTGTGAAAGCATCCTCTGTTTACCCGCTAGATTAATTGTCTTGGCATCGAATGACTTCTTCTCTAACATAACTACGGCTTCATTCATCTGTTTCAGGAGTTCCAGATTATTGTCATTTATGTAAGACAAAGCCGCAACCGTTTCATCGGAATTATCGATTACGACGTCCAGGTTGGCACGAAGGTCTTTCCACAGGTTCTGGACATGATTAAGTTGACTGAGTATCTCTGCGTTTTGTGTCGGTGGGAGCTTAAGTCCTTCGTCACCTGAGATCAGACCATTTAATGTCTTGTCGAATAAGTCGATGGTTTGTTTCGTAGATTCTTTCGAACCAATGCCCTGGCTCAGGGTAAGCGCTTCCTTTGACATCTTCTGGGTAAGCATTCGCTGTTTTCCGGCAAGATTAATCACCACTCCGTCATCCTGCTGGCTATTCAGTAAAACAATAACTATACCTGCTACACCTAATGCCAGAAACACACCGAATATTACTAATAATTTAGACTGTATGGTCCTCATAATACAATCTCCTTTCTATACCTAAAGTTAAAAAAATATAAGACACAACTGCCATTTAGTTTATATGATCTTCATATCTATTTAAGGGGGGGGCTTCTTTTTCGTAGCAAAGGTTTGTAAAAAAAAGATTCCTGTACTCTTAAACCTGCAGTATCCAATAAGCGAGGTCTCCGCAAACATAACCCTAGTTGACGTAAAAGTCTCTGGCATTGTCTGATGCTGAGTGTAACCGCATAACGTTCTTTAAGATGTTCGGATAGTAACGGACCATTCCACGAATCCTGCTCATAACCAAATTCTCTTAGAGAACGTCTTATTTCGTGTTGCAACTTTCTTCGCATGGACATGGAGAGATGCCCCGGGCGTCCAGAACGTTTTCCCTCCCATAGATTTTCACAGCCACAGGAGAGAAATTTGCAAATCCAATACTGAATAGTTCTCGGCGAATGACCATAGAATCGAGCAATCTCGTTAGAACTATTACCTTGAATATATTGGAGAACAACATGTAGCCGATGGTAGTATCGACCTTCAGGAGTCTTAGATAATTCGTCCCTAATAGTAGCGATAAGTGTCTCTCCTTCTTGATTTTTAACTTGTTTCATAGCAACAAATTCTTTCTTTTTTCAAAAAAAAAGGCGCAATCGAATTACGTTTAGAGAACGTCTCGATTGCGCCTTCAACTTACAGGTCATGTTTCCTGCACGACAAGGCGGCCCACAGCCTAAATATGAGCCATTTCAATCAACTTATTTGTGATTTAACTATAAACTTTCACTTTTTTCGCATATTTTACATCATTTTTCGCCTATCGACTCCTTCACCTTAAATATTAAAAAATCTCAAGACATTTAACTGATATTTTTATTCTTTATCGGATCAGATACTTAATACTTTAGTCGCAATTTAAAACCTGAGCAAAATAGTTGCCAAATTTGTACATGAAGACAATTTGCTGTCTGGAATTTCAAATCCCCCTATTTCCCCCTTTAATAAATGGGGATTAAAGAGGTATTGTTTTTTTACTTCCTATTTTACGAATGCTATTGACAGCGGAGTGATTAAGAAAATATTTCCCTGTGTATGTCATTTGTGAGAGGATATCCGATTTCAGAGTCTATATATATCAATCCTGAAACAAGTTCAGGGTGACATTATAGTGTTTCTGCAGCAGATAATAATTTGAAACTATTAAATTACCTTTGGATATTAAATGTACCAACTTAAAAAAACCAGTTGTGGCGAATTTGTTGATTATTTAAACACTATGTTGATTATTTAAACGACTTTTTGTGATTTGACTTTAACTTGCTTAATGAAACAAAATACGATTAAACAATAGCTTTAGTGAGGATTTGAGAGTGTCACTCTGAGCAAACAGACTGTGTCACAATAGAGAAAACACATAATATGTCATTGGCAATTTCGCAACAGC
This sequence comes from Candidatus Scalinduaceae bacterium, assembly GCA_046759445.1. GTDB lineage: Bacteria > Planctomycetota > Brocadiia > Brocadiales > Scalinduaceae > Scalindua_A. The sequence continues at coordinate 9,095 of JBHICG010000058.1, read as the reverse complement.
AGAATTGCTTAGGTGATTCTAAACCTGTTAGAAGGACAGGCAGAATCACTCTTGAACTTGCTTCAGAATCTAATAATTTCAATAATTTAGCAACCTAAGAGATCCCAACCCCCATAGCTTCCTTGCGTAAGCTAGGAATGGGGGCGGGATGACAATTGCGACACAGTCTGAAAGTGAAGAATCTTGACCTTGTTGTAATAGATTCTTCGGTCGAATACTCCCTCAGAATGACAAATTCCGGCATTTTATACCACTGACAAAATTTTGCGAACAATATTTGACTAAACCTCTTCTCGTGTTACTTTCTTATAACAATCTACACATTCAAACAACTTTTCTGTTAAATTAAATGCCCTCAAATAACCCATATCAATATATGGAAATACTGTAGTATCGAATGAACAATCTTTCTGTAACATCATTGCATTTGCCACATGAACGGCCGTCAATGTCGTAAACTCTGTTAAATATTTCTTGATAGATACTGGTTTTAAAATACCATTATTTAATTTTAGTTCATCTACTACTTTATTAGAGGATTCGTTTAAGTTAACAAAAATACCATTCAGTAAGTTTAGTGGATTGTGATGAAAAGCAATTATTTCTACTATACTGTCAGGAATCCCCCAGAGCCCTAACATATAAGCCCCCAATTCTGCATGGGACGTCTTCATAACAGCGTATTCTGCTTCTACAAAACTACATCCGTTTTTTTCCATAAATTCGTTGACTTGCCCGAATATCTCAGGAGTTTTTAACAAAATCAACTTTCCTATATCATGCAACATTCCGGCTATTAATGCATCCTCTACTACTTTTTTATCATTCGATTCAACCCGAGCTATCTCTTTGGCAAGCCTGCTTACCATCATACTATGTCTCCACATTTCAGACATAGAAAAACCAAGTGATTCTGCCTCTTCTGTAAATGAAGAAAACACATGAGCAGAAAGCACAAGCGCCTTCAATGTCTCTATACCCAGATAAATGGCCGCTTGCTGTGGGTCTGCAATTTTTCGTGGAAGGCCATAAAAAGCTGAATTAACAAGCTGTAAGATCTTGGCAGACATTGAAACGTCCTGAGCAATTATGTAGCCCACCTTTTTAAGAGAAGCGTCAGGAGATTTCATTTCTTTAACTATCATACCGTATAAGGTTGGGAGACTGGGCAAATCCTTTATGCCTGCGGCTATCTTTCTCAAAGTTTCATTTCCTAACAAGTCTCGAAGCTTGCACGTACGTTCAATCGTATACTTAATCTTCTCTATATCGCACGGTTTAATCAAAAACTGATGGGTGGATTTAACTGATCTCAATACCCTCTCTCTATCTGAATGTCCTGAAAGGATAATACGAACTGTCTCAGGATAGCGTTCCATAACTATATCAGGAATTTTTATACCTTCCTTACTCGTCATACGTATATCTGACAAGACAACATCGAAAGAGGTTTTTGACATAAATTCCAGAGCTTCTTCACCACTCACTGCAAATTCCATTTCCCATTCGTGACACATCGGACGCAGCGTTTTTTTAAATTCCTTGAGCACATTCTGATCATCATCCGCAAAGAGAATCTTTCTCATTTCATACACCCTTTCTTACTCAAATCATTTCTATAAATCAATCACACAAATCCAATACAGTTATCAAACAACTATAGGATAAACATGTTATCATCATACAAAATGAATGCCAGCAAATGTCATTAATCCATTTAACCAACGATAAGGAATTTTTGATACCCTTTATTCTGAGTGTTTTAAGATTTTATATGGAAAAGAATTCATACCTGTTAGGCTTTATAACAGCGCATCCAAAAACTAAACAAGCGAGAACAGAAAAAGGATCTGTTATATATAGATGGTCTTGAAGAAGAAAGAGATGTGTTGTTCTACGTGTTTACATCATTTATATAATTCAACCCTGATTTAACATCTGAAAAAATATTAATAAGCTAAGCTTTCTAACATGACTTAATTGATCGAGTTTTTCCTTTCTTTTTATTGATGCATGTTTTAACTCTTTGTCAACTGAAATTACGTCTTTTGATGTTTCGTCGTATAAATTCACTGTATGATTCATCGATTCATTTGGAATTACTTGCATAAACTTCACATTTAAACTGGCTCTCTTAATAAACGCTAACTTTACATTTGATACATCTTGAGCAAACGTTTGCTGTTTCTCAGCAAAACATATTATCATAAAGATACCTAATATCAATATTAGCTTATACTGTTTGGCTTTCATAATCACAACCATCCCTTCTTGCGATATATAAAGTTATAAATACACCAAACAAAAAGGTAAAAATTCTTAATGGTATTTAACATGTTTTCCTTTTTATCGGAACATGTCCTTAATATTTTAGTCTCAATTTACAAACTAAAGCAAAAGAGTTGCCAATTTTTAACACAGGGAATATTTAATAGCATATTAATTTTAATAATGGTAATCGGAAAAATATTTCCTTGTTTTTACCACATATGAAGCAATTTCACGTCCTATTTGATTGCTAATAGATGTATATTTAGAAATAAAATTTGTTAATACCTCTATAAATTGACAATTTTCAAATTCTGGCTATGTGCAAATGTGGTTATTATTTAAACACTATGTTTACTATTCAAACAATTTTTAGTAATCGATCATTAGCTTATTTATTAGTCCAGAAAATTTTTACGCTGTCTAAAATAATGTTGCTGTAATTCTTGTAACTATTGTTAGTATAATAACATACAGCAAATTATAGTAATTTTATAGTCAGCCACATAATTTTATACAATCCTGCTTAAATAAAATAGAGATTAAATCAAAAAAAAAATTTTAACTGTAAAAAATTGTGTTGCTAATTTATCAAAAATCTACATTCTTTGAAAAATTAAATTGTTCTGTAAGAATCTTATTGATATTATAATAAAACTGAGAGTGGAGAGGTCTCCCAAAAAGCTAATGTAATTCAAAATAGCATAGGGGATCTTTCCCATTTTAATCAATTTAATTAGTAATCAATAAGACTTCCATCCTTTAAATTTACTAACTCTTCTTTCGAAAAATGTAAATAGGTTTACAGAGATATTCTGGAACCTTAATACACTCACTTTGATTCTTTATGCTCAAAACGATATCTAACCAATGCCCATGAACATCTTACCTGCTCCGAGCCAAAAAAAGAGGAGATCATAGGGTCAGACCTCAACATTTGACAAAATAGATTTGATCTTTTACTATTATCCAACGGAAAGAAAAAGGAGATAATTTTTTATGGCTAGACAATTAAGGATAGAATACCCTGGAGCTTTCTATCACGTCTCCTCCCGAGGTAACGAGGGGCGGAATATATTTAATTCAGATATGGATAAAGAGAAATTTCTGAGTTATCTCGAAAATGCCCATCAAAGATTTAATTTAATAATTCATGCCTACTGTCTTATGGATAACCATTATCATCTTTTAGTTGAAACACCCTTTCCCAACCTTAGCAGAAGTATGCAAATGATTAATTCTAGCTATACCACTTACTATAACCTTAAAAACAAGAGGTTAGGCCATCTTTTTCAAGGACGTTATAAAGCAATATTAGTGGATAAGGATTCTTATGCTCAAGTCCTCTCTCGGTACATTCACCTAAATCCAGTACGGTCTAAGATTACTTCAACCCCATATGAATATTTTTGGAGTAGTTTTCATTACTATATTCACCCTGAAAAGAAACCTGAATTTTTAAAGATAGATTTTATTTTAGGTTATTTTGGTAATAAGGGAGACAAAACACGGAAGGATTTTAAAAAATTTGTAGAAGAAGGTTTGTCCAGAGAAATATCCAACCCTTCTAAAGAAGTTGCTGTAGGTCTTATTTTAGGGAGCCATAGTTTTGTTCAATTGATAAAGGATGAATATCTAGACTACAAGAAAAAGTCTAGGGATCTGCCTAGCTTACGAGAATTAAAAAAGGATTCTCTATCACCCAAAAAAATCATTAGTGTTATTAAAGAAGATTATGGTTTGTCAGAAAAAGAATGCATAAATTTAAGCGTTTATTTTTTGAGAAAGTTTACCGGTTATACCTTAGAGGAAATCTCAAGAAATTTATCTAACCAAATGAGTGCAGCGGCTATAAGTCAGTGTTTTTTGAGACTTGAAAAAAGGAGGCAACAGGACAGAGATCTAGATAAGAAAATTAAACTTATCGAAGGCAAGCTGTTGATTGTTGAGGTCTGACCCCTTATCATAGATCACTACAAATTGGTCATTGGTAATTCCGCAACAGCGGAATTGCTTAGGTGATTCTACTTGGCGAGTAGAATCACACGACGACCCAGATCGGGAATCTATTTTCATATTATAATGCAGTAAATTAGCGAACGGTGTAAGCTAATTTATTTAGATAAGCTTCATTTTAAGAGTTGAGATACAACTCGCCGGATTTAGATCTTTAGGACACGATTGATGACAATTGAAAATTGTATGGCACCTCCATACACCATTTTCAACATTCACAATAGCAAGCCGTTCATCTCCCGCATCATCTCTTGAATCTACAAGAAAACGATTCGCCCACAACAATGCGGCAGGTCCTAGGTAATTTTCTTTGGTCATAGTAACCATACACGAGGAATAACAACAACCGCAAAGTATACAATCTATCAACCCATCCAATTTGGCTCTCTCACTACGCGTTTGCAATCTTTCATGTTTTGAAGAAAATGTATTTGAAATCAAATACGGTTTTATAAATTCGTATTTTTCCCAGAAAGGTTCCAAATCTACAAAGAGGTCCTTAATAATGTTCAGATGACCCAGTGGTCTGATTTTCACCACATTCCCCTTAAGACTTGAAACCAATGTGTTACAAGCCAGTCCATATCTGCCGTTTATGTGCATGGCACAGGAACCACACACTGCTGATCTGCATGAAGACCTGAAGGCTAACGAATTATCCAATTTTTCCTGAATATAGAAAAGGCTCTCCAATACAGTCATATCCTTCCTTACGACTGGCACCTGAAACTTTTGGAAGTAAGGTTTGCTGTCTTTATCAGGATCAAAACGGAATACTTTAAAACAGATTAAGCTTTTTTTAACAATTATTTTATTATACCTCCATAAAATACCCACAACAAATCCCCCTAGCCCTCTTTACTAAAGGGGTTGTAAAAGAAACATAATCTCGCTATAAATTCCCTTTGGAAAAGGTGAAAATTCCCATGTTTCCCCCTTTGGAAAAGGGTGAAATCCCCCTTAATCCCCCTTTAAAAAAGGGGGGAAATAGGGGGATTACAAGCTTTCCCATATCTTTTCAATAACTCCATTAAGATTTTTAAAGACATCTCTATCCGAAAATCTCAACACTCTTAAGCCAATGCTTGTTATATATGCATCTCTTTTTCCATCCTTCTTTATTCCCTCATCACTATAATGCTGTCCTCCGTCAAGCTCAATAATTAAATTGCTTTAGGACAGTAAAAATCAACTATATAGTTACTTATAACCTTTTGTCTGTAAAATTGACAATCCTTCAATTGTTTTCTTCTTATTCTCGACCAAATCAATCTTTCTACATCAGTCATGTTTTTTCTGAGTTCCCTGGAATGCTTTTTCAGTTTTTTATTGTAAGAAAGCATAACTCATCAATTAAACCTCTTCAAATCCCCCCTTACCCCCCCCTTTTACCAAAGGGGGGGGGTAAGGGGGGATTAATATTCTCTTGCCTTTGGCTCAAAAGTACCTAAAGTTACTTCTTTATAGTCCAATCTAACTCCTTCATCAGAAAAGTAAGCGAGGGTATGTTTTAAGAAATCTCTGTCATTCCTCTCGGTAAAGTCTGTTCTAAATTGCGCCCCTCTACTTTCCTCTCTTGCAAGCGCTCCAGCAATAATAGCCTCAGCAACATCTATACTACCCTTCAATTCAAGTGCCCACATTAAGGAAAGGTTTACTCTACATTCGTTATAGTTCAGGTTTATGTTCTTGTATCTCTCCTGTAGTTTTTTTATCTTATTATGTGCATACCTTAAACCTTCTGCATCTCTAAATATTCCAGCCTTTTCTTCCATCAACTTATTAAGCTCTTCCTTTATATTTGACGGATTTTCATTACCATTTGATTTGATAATATCTTTTATTTTTTTACTTTCATATTTAATACTATTATCAAGTGTTTTAGCTTCATTATTACTGTGATTGAAGTTCTGGACATAATTGGCCGCATTCTTTCCGGCAATAGTTCCAAAGACAATTGTATCAAGGAGTGAATTACCTCCCAATCTGTTTGCACCATGAACACTTACACAGGCTGCTTCTCCTGCAGCATAGAGGCCTTTAATATTTGTTTCACAATCTTTATTACAATCAACTCCCCCCATCGTATAATGCTGTCCTGGTTGTACGTGAATTGGTTCGTAAACAGGATCAATTCCAGTAAATTTCATACAAATCTCTCTGATTCCTGGTAATCTTGACATAATCCTATCTTCACCCAGGTGTCTCAAGTCCAGGAGTACATACTTTGAGGTTGTATCTGTTAGGTCTTTATATCCACCACCATCCATTATCTCTTTTGTTATATTTCTAGAAATTATGTCTCTAGGCGCTATCTCCATTGCTTTATTAGAATCATTGTATTTTCCTAAGAATCTTTCTCCCTTGTTGTTTAACAAATAACCACCCTCACCTCTACAACCTTCCGTAATCAAAATATTCTTTCCCACCAGGGTTGTAGGATGAAACTGTACGAATTCCATGTCTTTTAGGGGTATACCTGACCAATAAGGCACTGCCATACCCATACCCGTATTTATTAGGGCGTTCGTAGTTTTTCCATAAATCCTGCCTGAACCTCCAGTAGCAAATATTACCGCATCCGCTTTAAATGCAGAAAGATTACCACTCTTAATATCCACAGCAATTAGGCCAATACATCTTTCATTTTCAATGACCAACCTTGTTACGAACCACTCATTATAAAGAGCGAGTTCTTGTCGTTCCGCTGCCTGTCGAAACCTTACAATCTGTTCATACAGGGTATGAAGCAAGGCATGGCCTGTTTTGTCTGCTGAATAACAAGTCCTGGGAAAGCCTGCGCCACCAAAAGGTCTTTGCGCAATCTTGCCTTCATCGTTTCTATCAAAAGGACAACCCCAATGTTCAAGTTCTATTATCCTTTCTACGGCCTCTTTTGTCATACGAATAACAGCGTCCTGGTCAGCCAAATAATCGCTGCCCTTAACCGTATCAAATGCGTGTTTCTCCCAACTATCATAATAACCTCTAGGGTGGTTCCCCAATGCTGCGTTTATGCCACCCTGGGCAGCTACAGAATGAGACCTGAGTGGATAAACCTTTGATATGATGGCCACTTTCACATTTCTACGGTTTAATTCAAGCGCTGCACGCAAACCTGCAAGTCCACCCCCAACAACTATCGCTTCATGATAAATTGGCTTCATATAAATTAATTCACTTCGTTCACTAGTTTAAATGTTTTGCTTACGCAAAACATTAGGATATAGATTTACTTTACATCACTGAATAATCAAAGGTTTAATACAATGAAAAACATATTTTCGGATCAAAAAACAGGGAAAAACACCGCAATGCTTAGTATCACAATAATTAAAAAAACAACAAACGTAATCCAGAAATACTTTTTATGGGTGTAGCTTAGATTAAAGAAATCTATTATGGTTATCCTTATCCCATTTATGAGATGTATTGATACTGCAAACATAAGTGCAAACTCCAACGAATATCCGAACGGATTATCGTAAAGAATTAAGGAATTCTCAAATGCTTCTGTTCCACGAAACACCGAGCTTAACGTAAACACATGAAGAAATAGAAAGATCAGGAAGGCTATTCCTGTTATACGATGTGTGATATATGAAACTGTGCCTGTGGTTAGATTAAGTCTTAAATCATTAAGAAAAGCTTTTACTTTATACATATAAATTAGCTCCCTTCGGTCACTAATTTATTATTTTAATTAAACTGATAACGTAACCGAAAGACGAAAACGGGCATCATCACCCTAACCAATAGATGTTACCCATAAATTGTTAAGTAGTACACTGAGGAGGGCAGTTACAATTCTTACTTTTTCAGGTTTGCATCTTTCAGATTATGCCTCTGATAATATCAAGATATTAAATCTTATTAATACGAGGCATCCAACAATAAAAATGACAAAGCCAAAAACATATAAGAAGAATTTAATACGCTTTTTTGTTCTCACACTAAGATTGTAATCTAAGAAAATACCCCACAGGCCATTCATCCCGTGAAATAATGCCATACCCAACAAAACCGAATAAAATGTAATCCACTCCGGTGAAATCAGCCTTTCACGCGCTTCAAGATATGTTAAGCCAGCCTTGTAGCCAAAATAGTGAAACATAAGAAAGTGAAATATCACACCAAATCCCAATACTAAACCCGTTAACCTCTGTATAAACCAGCTCAAGGCTCTTCCTTTTCCAGTTTCCATTCTAATTCCTTACAATCGCTAATTTATAAAGAAACATTCTGACAAAGTTTCTTAACCGCATCAGCAGATCTATTTAATGCGTCTGATTCTTCTTTATTAAGTTTTATTTCTATGATTTGCTCAACTCCCTTTTTACCAAGCTTAACAGGAAGGCCCAGGAATATGTCATTAAACCCGTATTCACCTTTACACATAACTGTACAAGGAAGTATTTTTTTCTTATCCTTTACAATTGCATCGACCATCCCTGCAATTGAAGCTGAAGGTGCATAGAATGTACTTCCAGACTTTAAAAGACCTATTATTTCAGCCCCACCTCCTACCGTTCTTTTAATTATTGCATCTAATTTATCCTTAGACAACAACTCTGTAACAGGAATTCCCGCAACGGTTGTATGTCTTATCATTGGAACCATTGTATCGCCATGTCCACCAAGTACAAAGGCATGGACATCTTCTATTGAGACATTTAATGCCATAGCTATAAAAGTTCTTAGCCTAGAGGAATCCAGCACTCCTGCCATTCCTATCACTCTTTCCCTGGAAAACTTGCTCACCTTATATGTTACATAAGCCATTGCGTCAAGTGGATTAGTAACCACGATTA
>JBHICG010000057.1:0-23356 GCA_046759445.1 Candidatus Scalinduaceae bacterium | reverse complement strand
GCACGTATGCATTAAGCAATGCACGTATGCATTAAGCAATGCACGTATGCATTAAGCAATGCACGTATGCATTAATCGGATGCCGCAAGTCTTGCCACAACTATTTCCAGTATACTAACCAAATAGGCAAGCCGATCGTAATCAATCTTCTCAGGAGTATCTTCATGGGAATGATAATAGGGATAGCGGAAAGGTGCTGTATCGGTAACCATTATACCTGGATATCCATTGCGCCAGAACGACCATTGATCTGACCAGGCCACACCAATTATATGCTCCGGTAAAAAGGCTGCCTCTGATGGGAATTTTGCATACTGACGAAACAAGCCTACCACATCTCTCACGAGTTTACGTGATTTCATATTGCCAACAAACGCAATAAAATTTCCAGTAGTTGGATATACAAGGCTCATCAATCCTAAAGGGTAACCCTGACTTTCTTTTTCATCTGTATAATAACCAATGGTTTCCAAACTGACCATGGCCACGATGTTTTCGTTACGCTCACGACACCTTCTGGCATAAACAAAGCTTCCCATATCATCACTCAGAAAATAAGGGGGTTCCTCGTTGGTAAATGAAACAAATCTGAGAGTTCGTACGGTTTTTTTATCAGCAAATGCACGTGCAAGCGATAGCAGGGCAGCGACACCAGAAGCATTATCATTGGCTCCTGGTGTACCTTCGAGTGAATCATAATGTGCCCCTATTACGACAATTTCATCTGATTTCTCCGAACCCGTAATCTCAACTTCCAGATTATAACACTCTCGTCCTTTGAGACCATACAGACTCGTTTCGTAACCTTGCCGAAAGACCTTATAACCAGCTTCCACGAGCGATCCCTCAATAAAATCCGCTGCCTTGCAAAGATTCTTATATTCAGTGCTTACGTTACGGTCACCAATCTCCCCGGCTAACTTGGTCACATCTTTTAGCAATTGGTCACGTATTAGCTTTTGTTCTTCTGTCAATGGTGGAAATGGGCCGTGATATGTCTTACCTGGAATTCGAAGCATGAGAAACCATAGAACAAAAATGATAATAAATAAGGCACTTAATTTTACTACCCGCATTGAATGCATTTTGATGATTTTTCGATTGGATTAAGAGATAGTGGTACGACATTATTAAGCCAATTTAACGAATTGCACGTAAATACCAAAATCCGAAGCACGAGATTCTTTACCCTGTTAGATATATTTTATAATCAATGCTAATAAAAATTATTATCTTTTTTTCACTGTGTAACACACAAATACTGATATCATAGTTATCTAACAGGGCGAGCAATATCAAATGACATATTATCAACTATTTATGAAAATTGCCAAATTTTATTGATTTCTATATCGAATTATACTATTAAATGCTTATCGATTAAGTGTAAATGTATGGAGGATAATTTATTTATGAAGATTTGCTTAGCTCAAATAAATCCTACTGTTGGAGCCTTTAAGCAGAACGTAAGGAAGATATGCCGGTTCATAAACATAGCTAGGAAGAGGAAGGCTGATTTGGTTGTATTTCCGGAGATGTGTATTATGGGTTATCCTCCAAGGGACTTTTTAGAAATTTCCAGATTTGTGGATAGTAATCTAAAGGCATTGGAGGAAATAAGAAATGATGTCACTGGAATTACGGCTATTGTGGGTTTTGTCGACAGGAATTTGGCTGAGCGTGGCAAACCTCTTTATAATGCGGCAGCATACATAAATAACAAAAAAATTATATCTAAGCATTATAAATCTCTATTACCTACTTATGACGTGTTCGATGAGGATAGATACTTTGAGCCAGCTCATGTTATTTCTTTAGCAATAATATCTGGTAAAAGATTCGGTATTTCTATTTGTGAGGATACTTGGGGAGCAGACGTGATTTGGCCAAGAACGATTTACCATAAAGACCCCATTAAAAGTATGATAAATCAAGGTGCAAAAATTATTATAAATATTTCAGCTTCACCTTTTACTATTGGCAAACAGGATGTAAGAGTGAAGATGTTGACGGACCATGCAGAAAAGAACAATGTACCGCTTATCTATGTGAATCAAGTTGGCGGTAATGATGATTTAGTTTTCGATGGTAACAGTATGGTTATTAATAAAAAAGGAGTTGTTGTGGGTGAAGCCTCAGCCTTTGAAGAAGACTTGCTGACGGTTGAGTTCAGGGATTCTGACGTAAGTGTAGTGGAAGACAAATTGGCGTCAGTCAGAAGGAGGAGTCAAAGCGTTGTTAGCGAAAATGAAATTGACTCAGTATACAAGGCGTTGATCTTGGGTACACGAGATTATGTTAAAAAGTGTGGATTCAAAAAGGCCGTAATTGGCCTCAGTGGGGGCATAGATTCTGCTGTAACGGCTGTAATTGCCGTAAAGGCGCTTGGGGAAAATAACGTGCTTGGTGTTACCATGCCATCAAGCTTTTCATCAAAGAGCAGCATAGAGGATTCAAAAGTGCTTGCTGAGAGACTTGGAATTGAGTGCAAAATTATACCAATAAAGGCCATATACAATACATATATGAAGGCTATGAGTGGGGTATTTGCGGGACTTCCATTTGATGTTACAGAAGAGAACTTACAGGCAAGGATAAGGGGTAAGATACTGATGGCCATTTCAAATAAGTATGGATACATGGTGTTGACAACTGGGAATAAGTCTGAACTCTCTGTTGGATACTGCACATTATATGGTGATATGTGTGGGGGACTAGCAGTAATATCTGATATTCCAAAGACTATGGTCTATGATCTGGCCAGATACATCAACCTCAGAAGTGAAATCATTCCAATTAGTACAATTAAAAAACCACCATCGGCCGAATTAAGACCGAATCAGAAAGATCAGGATTCATTACCACCATACGATATTCTGGACGGTATATTAAAGGCTTATATAGAAGAATCTAAGGATATAGATGATATTGTAGCTCTGGGGTATGATGAATCACTTGTTCGAGATATTATTAAAAAGGTTGATAAGAATGAGTATAAAAGAAAACAGGCCGCTCCGGGACTCAAGGTCACTACGAAGGCATTCGGAACAGGCAGACGGATGCCACTTGCACAATCATATACGAGATAGAAAAGATTTAAAATCTACTATTGTAAGGGCAACTCAAAAGGAAAAGGCGTATTGGCATGCAAAAGAATAATCTCACACTAACTATTATTTGTCTATTATCTGAAACCTTCCTTATTATGTGTTTAGTATAATGATTTTTTTTATCATTTAGTTTGCGGCTGAATATGTTATAAATTATAATATTAAGAAAAATGATTCAGAAAAAAAAGGGACATAAATGTAAGAAGGACTGAATGAATGTATAATATCAACGGCATAGTAGACAAATGTTAAGAAGGGGTGTATAAAAGAGAATGAAGACACCAGAGTCAGATGAGAGAAAGGCAAGCCCTCCATGGGGTAGGTGGGAGGTGTTATTGGACGAGCCAAATTACAAAGTAAAGAGGATAACTGTGCTACCGGGAAAAAGACTTAGTTATCAGAAACACTTTAAGAGAAATGAACACTGGATGGTAGTTGAGGGCAAGGCTTTAGTAATCCTAGATGATAAAGAGATTTATCTTGAGAAAGGAGAAGCAATAGATATACCTCAGGAGGCAGCGCACCGTATAGCCAATAAAGGTAAAGGGCAATTGGTATTTATTGAGATACAACTTGGTGAATATTTTGGAGAAGATGATATTATTCGATTAGAAGATGATTATGGAAGGGTATTAACGTAAAAATCGAGTATCATGATACTGAAACTCTCGGAGCTTATCCTGAGACTAAGAATCTCTTACTTGAAAGACCAATACGTAACCATATTTATAAATACATGAGCTAAGGTAATGCAGCCAGTAATCTTAAAAAAGGAAGAAATGGAACACGAAGCATTGTTTTATAATACAGAAGACGGAAGCAAAGTCAGTTGTTACTTGTGTCCTCATAAATGTGTGATTGCAAATGGTAAATTAGGATATTGCGGGGTAAGGAAAAACATTGGTGGAAAACTTTATTCCTTGATTTACGGAAAAGTTTCATCTGCATGTGCTGATGCGATAGAAAAAAAACCTTTATACCATTTTTACCCGGGCAGTTACACTTATTCAATAGGTTCTCTAGGCTGTAATATGCGATGTCGTCATTGCCAGAATTGGCAGATTGCGCATTCCAGAGCTGATAGCAGCGACAGAGATACAACATATATTTCTCCAGAAGAATTGATAAATCTAACTCTGGAAAATAAGTGCAAGGGTATATCGTGGACTTATAATGAGCCGACTATATGGATGGAGTATGCAATTGACGGTGCAAAACTAGCAAAAGAAGAAAAGCTTTACACTGTCTTTGTGACTAACGGCTACATTGAACTAGAAGCGTTGGATGCAATTGGTCCTTATTTAGATGCTTACAGAGTAGACATAAAAGGCTTTAATGGTTACAAAATGGATGAGACTTCAGAGACTGGCACTAAGGGTAGTGCGAAACTACAGGATTCAAGACACTGTTTTTATAGAGATGCTGCAAATATAAAGAATATAAAACCGATTTTGGATGCAGCAATTAGAGCAAAATCAAAGTGGGATATGCACGTGGAGATTATAACTAATGTAGTGCCCGGTTATAATGATGGTGCTGAAGAATTACATGAAATTGCCAGATGGATAGTGCAATATCTTGGAGATGAGACACCATGGCATTTGAGCAGGTTTTATCCATATCTTGAATTATCACATGTGCCACCGACTCCGGTTTCTACATTAGAATTAGCAAGAAAAATAGGGATTGAAGAAGGGCTTAAATTTGTTTATACGGGAAATGTTCCTGGACATAAGTGGGAAAATACTTATTGCTATAGTTGCGGAGAAATGTTGATTGAAAGAGTTGGCTATTATGTTAAAACGTTTGAAATTAAGAACGGAATCTGTACAAAATGTGGCGCCAGGATTCCTATTGTTGGTGTTTTTTGATAACATTTTGGATTTAAATTAAATAGGACACAGATTTCCTCAGATATAAGCAGACAATTGATAGTTTCCTAATATCTTTATCATGAAAATCTGTATTTATCTGTGTCCAAAATGAGAATTCCTATACCATCTAGTTAAAAATCTTATATGTCAAAAATACAACCCATAATAACTCTTATTACTGATTTTGGTCTACAAGATGGATATGTAGGCGTAATGAAGGGCGTAATGGTGAAAATTAATCCATCAGTGAGGATAATTGACATCAGTAATAGCATCGAACCCCAAGATATATTTCAAGCTGCTTGCGTACTTAATGATTCTTTTGCATATTTTCCTAAAGGCACAATCCATGTCGTTGTAGTTGATCCAGGAGTGGGAAGCAGGAGAAAAATAATATGTTTGAAAACAAAGGACTATTTATTCCTTGCCCCTGACAACGGCGTTCTTTCATTTATTATTGCCAGGGAGAAATCTCCCTCTATAAGAGAGGTTACCAACAAGGAATTATTCTTGCCAAAAATTAGTAATACTTTTCATGGGAGAGATATCTTTGCCCCCATCGCAGCGCATTTGTCCAATGGACTTAGTTATAAGGACTTAGGCAAGAGGGCGGGCAAGATAAAGGAGATTGATTTATCTAAGCCTATTCGGTCACCTGGCGGTGTGTTAAAGGGTGAAATTATATATGTGGATGGTTTTGGCAATCTTATTACTAACATAAACAGAGACATCTTTAGCAGATTGAGGGAAAAATCCGGTAAACTGGCAATTATAGTAGGCAGGAAAAAGCTTAACAAGATTAGTAACTCTTATGCTGATGTGGGGGAAAAAGAGGTAGTAGCAATATTTGGAAGTTCTGGCTATTTAGAGATATCAGTAAATCATGGTAACGCTAAGAATGTTTTAAATCTTAAAAAGGGAGATAAGTTGGTTTTAGGTTATGGATGAAAATATAAATAATTTTGCTTGCTCAGCTACCAGTGCGACATCTGATAAGGAAGAGGATTTGCACCGTGGCGGCACGCTGGCTATCCGTGAAGAAGCTGGTATGGAAATTACAAAAGAAATTTTATTTTCCTGGGATAAAAAATACTTATGGCACCCATTTACACAGATGAAAGACTATGTAAATGCAAAACCCGTAATTATAGAAAATGGGGAAGGCGTTATATTAAGAGACGTTGATGGTAAAGAGTATATCGACGGTATTTCTTCAATGTGGTGCAATATACATGGTCATCGAAGAAAAGAGATTGATGATGCCATAAACAATCAACTAAAAAAAATTGCCCATACGACCTTGCTTGGTTTTTCAAATGTACCGGCGATTATGTTGGCAAAAAGATTAGTTGAGATAACTCCTGGCAGGCTTACCAAAGTGTTTTATTCTGATAATGGATCCACGGCTATTGAGGTTGCTTTAAAGATGGCATTTCAATACTGGCAACACAAGGGCTACAAAGAAAAGAAAAAATTTGTAGCGTTGCAATACGGATATCACGGAGACACTTTAGGGGCCGTTAGCTTAGGTGGTATGGATGTATTTCATACTATTTTCAGACCGCTTTTATTTGATTCTATATTTGCACCAGCGCCTTTTTGTTATAGATGTCCATATGATAAAGATAAAACAAGATGTTCCTTCGAGTGTTTGTCAGATTTAGAGGGCATTCTATCAAAAAATAGTGATTCTATAGCTGCCATGGTCATGGAACCACTTGTTCAGGGTGCCGGAGGTATGATTGTTCATCCTAAAGATTATTTATCCTCTGCAAAGGAGTTATGCCGGAAATATAACGTCCTATTTATTGAGGATGAGATAATGGTTGGTTTTGGTCGTACAGGAAAGATGTTTGCATGCCTCCATGAAGATGTGACTCCTGATATTATGGCACTTTCTAAAGGCATAAATGGAGGTTACATGCCTTTGGCAGCCACACTAACCACGGAAGAAATCTATAATGCATTTATTGGTGAATATAGTGAGATGAAAACCTTTTTCCATGGACATACATATACGGGCAACCAATTAGCCTGTTCAGCGGCTCTAGCAAGTCTTAATATATTTGAGAATGACAGAGTTATTGAAGGGCTCCATCCAAAGATCAAGACCTTGCAAAAGCGGCTTGAAGAATTTAGAAATCTGAACGCAGTAGGCGACATAAGACAATGTGGTCTCATTGCCGGCTTAGAGCTGGTAAAAAATAGGGAAAGGAAAGAACCTTACCCAATGGATGAAAAGATCGGAATTAAAGTCTGTTCCGAAGCAAAACAACGTGGCTTGATTATCAGACCATTAGATGATGTAATAGTCGTAATGCCACCCTTAAGCATTGATATTTCTCAATTGAATAAGTTGTTGGATATCATATACGAATCAATAGCATTTGTTACGGAGTGAGCTAATTTAATGTCTAGGAATTTCAATAATAATCGAATAATGAATATTGAACGTCGAATATCGAATTTAGAATTCATTATTCGGTGTTCATTATTCGATATTCTCTTTAAGAGTTGCTGCCTTTAGGCAGCCTAACTTATGGAAAAAGGTATATTTGTAACGGGAAGCGATACAGGTGTTGGCAAGACTGTTGTTGCAGGGGCAATCGCCGCCGCCATAAAGGAGCAGGGTCTTGATGTGGGAGTTATGAAGCCCGTATCTACGGGCGCCAAGGTAATTGGTCGTAAGCTTGTCTCTGAAGATGCCATGTATTTGAAAAAAATAATTGGTTGTACAGATGATGATGATCTGGTAAATCCAATACGTTTGAGTCCTGCATCAGCGCCTACATTGGCTGCTACTGAGACTGGCATCACTTTAGATCTTGACAAAGTATGGGACGCATTTAAGCAACTTAGAAGCAAACATGAGTTTGTCGTTGTTGAAGGCATTGGAGGTCTTATGGTTCCCGTTGATGACAATCATCTTGTCGCTGACATGATCTTGAAGATGGATCTTGCTATTGTAGTGGCAAGTAAACACAGTCTCGGGTCCATAAATCATACACTTTTAACGGTAGAGTGTGCCAAAAACAGAAATATTCGTGTAAAGGGAATAATTATAAATATGTTGAGGGATGGAAAAGAATTTGTTGAAGAAATAAGAAAATTCTCTTCCGTTCCCGTTCTTGGGACAATTCCATTCAAAGAAGATGTGAATGTTGGAAATTGTACTTTCGGTGATATAGTTGAACACTTTCGGAGAGACGTAAATATATCAAGGATAATGAGGAAAGATATTACAGAATAACTGGTAACAAAACATAATTGACTTTTTTTTAGGTACTTGATAATATACCTCGCCAAAAAAATACCTTTATAGTCAAGAAAATCTTAGAAGACACTATAATAGATGAGTATGGAAACCATATTAGAACCGATTCGAGAGCAGGTACAAATGCTAGAAGAACGTCTTTACAAGGATATAGCATCAGGGGACGAACATATTGCAGATTTGATATTTCACATCAGCAAGATTAAGGGTAAGAGATTTCGTCCTGCGTTATTGTTACTTTCAGGTAAATGTTCAGGCAACCTTGTACCACAACATATTGATTTGGCAATAGTTATAGAGCTGGTACATACAGCAACGCTCGTTCATGATGATATTATTGATGAAGCAGTGGTTAGGAGGCATGTGAAAACAATAAATGCAAAATGGGGCAGAGAAATATCTATTTTATTTGGCGATTATCTTTTTTCAAGAGGTTTTACTATACTATCTTCTCTCGACTCTCAGATAGCATCTTTAATAATGTCTCAAACCGTAAGCGTAATGTGCGAAGGTGAAATAGTTCAGCTTATGAGGCGTTATGATCCAAACCTTACAGAATCAGAGTATTTAAGCATTATTGAACGTAAGACAGCCTCTCTTTGTGCTACAAGTTCAAAATTGGGCGCTATCTTTTCGGGTGCAAATAAAAAAGTGTCAGAGGCGTTCACAAACTATGGTATGAAATTGGGAACTGCATTTCAGATAATAGACGATTGCCTGGACGTTGTGGGAGTTGAAGAAGAGATTGGAAAATCGCTAAATACAGACATTCAAAATGGAAAGCTCACACTTCCCTTAATTAGATTGGTAAACAGATTGCCAACAAGCCGAAAAGAAAGCGCATGTGAACTTATCTTTCAGCAGAATGACACGAAAGAAACCAAGTCTGCAATTATTGACCTGCTTTCAGAACATGAAGCTATGGACTATGCTTACGATAGTGCAAGACGATTGGTAAAAGAAGCACAGGATGAAATATCCTTCATTCCAGATACAATTTATAAAACGGCGCTATTAGAATTAGGGGATTACGTGGTTGATCGAGAAAGATAGAATTCACATACTTTGTAACATAATTTTAAAACCCAAAAATCATTAAACACTTCCACATATCCATTCCCTCTTTCGCTAGTTGTCTAAACGAGTTGTCACAAAAGTTTAATTACATCCAGTAGCAATGGATAAATAGTATCTTGTGAAGCACAATCCTTTATCCAATCGTTTTTATCTGGTTTTCCATTTAAAGTACAGCCGTCCGTCTTCTTTAATATATCATTTTCAAGCTTTTTCGAGGCGCCCTTATATTCACCATTTTTGAGTTTATGGATTACTGCATTTAACTTATTAATCAATGCCTTTTTGTTGTTCGGGTCATTAAATAATCTTGGAGCTAAACCGTTGATTTCGTCTATACAAGCTTGAACCATTAAGATTGGATCGGCTATCTGTGCTTCAGCAGTAATAGTTATTTCATCAGGAGCACTATTTACTGTACCGTCATTGACTGAAAGGCAGACGACATAATTCCCTGCAACATCGGCCGTAAAAGTGGGAAATACAGAAGTTGGATCGTCCAGAACGGCAGTACTGCCGGAGGGTATAGACGTAAAAGTCCAGTTGAATACTAACGGATCGCCATCAGGATCAGAGCTATTACTTCCATCCAGGAAAACCGTGTCACCCACATCAACAACCGACTTATCAACGCTTGCAATGGCCATGGGTGCAGTACTTATTATTCCGAATAACTGGATGCGACTATTTAAGAAATCGGCAACTATGATATTACCTGAGCCATCTACTGCTACATCACATGGATTATTAAATTCACCATCTCCATTACCAAAAGAGCCAAATTTGCTATGGAAGTTACCTTCTGAATCAAATACCTGAATGCGGTGATTGTCATAATCAGCAACGATGATATTACCTGAGCCATCTACTTCAACACCCGCAGGATTTTGAAACTGCCCATCTCCAGTACCATTAGCACCAAAAGTGTTAAGGAGAGTTCCTGATGAATCAAATACCAGTACTTGGTGACCGTCCCAATCAGTAACGATAATATTATCCGAACCGTCTACTGACACGCCATATGGATAAACAAATTGTCCATTTCCAGTACCAAAAGAGCCAAATTCGCGGAGGAATTCCCCTCCTGAATCGAACACCTGGATGCGGCCGTTTCCTGAATCTACAACTATGATTTCGTCTAAACTGTCTACTGCTACTGCCGATGGCAATATTAATTCTCCATTTCCAAAACCATTAGATCCAAAAGTATTAAGGTGAGTGCCTGAGGAATCAAATACCTGGACTCGGTCATTCCATGTGTCAGCAACTATGATATTTCCAGAACTATTTACTGTTATTCCCAATGGCCAAATAAATTGTCCATTTCCAGTTCCATTAATACCAAAAGTGTTAAGGTGAGTGCCTGATGAATCGAATACCTGGACTCGGTGATTCCAGGTATCAGCAACGATGATGTTACCTGAGCTGTCTATGGTTACTCCTGCCGGAAATTGTAATTGCCCGACTCCAGTGCCAAAAGTGCCAAACTTGTACAAGAATTCTACCTGAGCATTAACTTGCCCTGCAATCCCAAGAAAAAAGATAACTCCCATCAATGCCCATAACCGATAAAATTTTGCTTTAATTGTTTTTTTCACTTTAATTTATATCTTCCTAAAATATATACTTTTATTTAAATAGTGTAACTATATGATATATAAAATATTAGCAAGCATAATGCCAATATACTCTGCTGAACTTAAACCTCTCATAACATATTGTTAAATTGATAGAATTGTATTTAAAATGCAAATTGCTAGAATAATACCATCCCGCTGTTTCATAAAAAAGCAACCATATTCAAAATATCACTGTTTAATATTAAGGGTTTTCTGCATTTCTTTTGACTCCTTCTTAAACATTCATCAAATAACTGCCTTTAACCTAAATTGAGTGATTTTATATTATATGACATTGTAGCCGCTGTGCTTAAGTCCCGTAGATATTAGCAACGGGATAAGCCTGCGTTTCTCATCATTTGATGGATCCAAGTAAGTCACGCAACCTCAAGGTTGCGGCTACAAAATCGCTCAATTTAGGTTTAAGAAAATAGTTTGACACAAAAGAATAAATAGATTAGGTTAATACAGCATTGTCCGGTTAGGTTTTTGCATGCGCGGGTTTTGTCATACCCGAACGCTTTTGTCGGGTATCTAGAGGTTCATTCATCTCAGATTCCCCCCACTGCTAGCTTGCGAAACGCAGCGAGCAAGCTGTGGGGGGAATGACAGCTTTGGGAAAATAAATTAAACACGCAAAAACCTAACCGGACAATGCTGAGTTTAATAATGTGTAGCAGATTTTTTTTACATAATGGAGGTAACTTAAAATGTTTGGTATTCCTGGTGGATGGGAGTGGATTATTATATTGATTATAGTATTGTTGTTTTTTAGTAAGAAACTACCTGGCACTATGAGGTCTATTGGAAAAGGGATTGTAGAATTTAAAAAAGGTCTCAAGGGGGTTAAGGATGAGGTTGACGAAGTTGAAAAGGAGATAAAAAAAGTTGATGATAAGGACGTTGATGTAAAATAAAATATAAAATTATATCAGAGATATAAATATGTTAGTTATCAAATAAGAGACTAAATAGCACAGCTAAACTTTTATAAGTCCCGTTCTGTTTTTCTACTGTTTTGTTATAGTTGTTGCATTTATTCCTTAATAAAAAGTACATCCACATTTTCAGTTGATCTCTTTCCAACTGATCGGGATCGCGGGTCGGGTGAACAAAGCATTTTCGATCTCACAACTGTAATATCTTATTTTGACATGTCCGTTTGCCGCGTTAAATGGGTTAGCAAGAAGGGCGCCTTTGACATTTACGGTATTTGGCCCCCCTCCTCCACTTGCGTTACACGCACCTGTAACTACGATGAGTCCGCTCCAACTAAATCCGGCATTAAGATCTAAATCACCTTCTACCAGCAAGACTCCAAAACCAGTTATACCTGATAGGGATAATTTTCCACCACCGAAGCCGGATGTTTCGGAATAAAAGACCTGGTAATCAGTTGCACTTCCCCAGTATGTAATATCAGCGCCATTTCCAAGTGTTATTACCGTTGCGCCATTTCTTAACATGTCTACGTAATCTTGAAGAGCAATGTCAATCGGGCCTACGACGTCTCCGGGTGGATCTGGAGTAACAGTAGGCGCGCCGTTAAAGGTTGTAGTAGAGGGCTGTAATGTGTAAATCGGTGGAAGGCTTGGCTGGGGGGGCACGCAATTATCATTTCCGTCATAAACTCCAGCGGCGCCATTGATGTTTATATCATTCCTTGAATATATAGTGCTGATTACGGGTGGGCCAGGGTTACTCACTACTTCTTCCTCAACTGTCTTTGAACTACCAACGCTACTCCCATATGCAGTGATTATATCCACAGGCTTGTGTGTTGTTGCCGCTGACGTTGAAAACTGTACTGGAGTTGCAGGTAGAGCAGGGTCTCCAAAACCCCAGTAGATAACGTTGCCGGGGGATGCAGCCGTATGCGTTGCTGTGCTTCCGTCATTATCATAGTAGTGAGGAGTTACTATACTATGGCCGGCTTGTTCGGCATCATATTCCCTTTTGTGCCTAATCTTAACCCAATATGAGATATCCGGGGTTGTTTGTATTGTATTGGTTCCTAAGGTAGCATTAGTGGGATTGCCGGTTGTAGGATAATAATTTAAATAGGAAGCGCTATAATTAGGATCATCAGATGTATTCCATGATGATGATGTCAAGATATAAGCACTCCACCAGTCATCAATAGCACCAGTATCCCCTGCATAATCCACATTGGCATTGGAGCCAGTAGGTTGACCTCTAAGCCGTGCCCTTGCCTCTTCTATCCCTGCTTCTGTAGCATAAAAAGACCGTGCACTAGTCTTATAGTTGCTGCTTATTTGTACGTCAGTATTGGTTGTAATTACGGCCACTGTTCCCATTATTGACAAAACAGCTATTAACACGAGAGTGGCAACAAAGACTATGCCTTTTTCATTACTATTTATTAATTTCATATTTAAAGATTTATGTTTGTTTTGATTCGTAAATAAGATGTATAAAAGTATATATGTAATAATTTAAATATTATTGTATTTAGTTTCCGTACGGAAATAGAGGTATAAAAGCTGCCCCCAGACCGACGATCAAATCTTTCTGCTTAAAATTAATCGTCTTTTACTGAAAGTTTAATAATTTTCTTTAAAATTTATCTTATTAACTAAATTTGGACATACTCCGACTATTGTTGTATTCTCTTTGACTGATTTAAGTCCTTCTTATAATATTATTTATTTTAGCAAGGCTTCAGCCAGGATGTTCAAATTAAATGCTATTACACTCAACCAAACATAACTTTGAAAACTTCGCCATCCCTTCCATGTACATCTGCTCAAGCCATATGCTCTCTTTCCTGCAGATATACATCCCTCAATTCCAGCTCGAAACTTTTTCAACTTCTTATATGCACGACTAGTCTTTACAAGCTCTACCATCTTAGATGAAATGTTCTTGGTAAATAAGACCTTCTTTATTCCTTCACCTACTGCATAATCATAATTTTCCTTACTTGCAAATCCACCGTCTGTTGTTATTTCTTCGGGCAAATATCCATACTTTTCTTTAAGCCTGTCTATCCCTTCTGCAAAATTATTTGCATCACTCCAATTACCCCTCTCTATCATACAATCTAATATCAGGTTACTCTCGCCGCCACTAAGTAATATCTTATGCCCGAATATTGTCTCTCTTTTACCCTTAGCCAATATGTCCGTATGAGTCTCAAATATTGATACCAACTTGTCCTTCGATTCCACTTTCTCATCATTTAATACCCTGCGTTCCGTCTGATTTATTATGGTCTTCAATGATTCCAAGTACCCGGATACATTCTCTTTATACACACCAGCCTCTATCTCTCCCTGCCTTACCTTTTTCTCCAACTGTTCTATACAGGACTCACTGTATTCTGCTGTCGCTCTTGATACCTTCAATAAATCTTTATATGCCTCCTTCCGCTTCTCCTTACTACTCGTGTTGACTATCTTGAATCGTCGCCGCTTCGCTCTCGTAGTGTGATTGTGATACTCAATCTCAATATCCGGATATTCCTCCTTTACCACTTCTATTATCCGATCCAACACCCTCACACAATCCCACAACAACTCACCATCTGTTGGATAATGTATATTGCTCTCTACTCCCGTTGAATCCATTCGCACTCTTTTACCTTTTTCTATCCCCAGCTCTATTGCGGTCTTTACTATTACCTTATTTATCTCTTCCCATCCTCCTGGAGATATCTTCTTTATATTATCATTCAGTGTCATCTTCTTTGGCACTTTTTCTTCATGTATCTTGATAAAACTCCTATAACTCAGATTATCATTCAATTCATTGTATAACCTTTTATAGCCCAATTGATACATCTGTTTTATTATCGCTACCCTTACTGCTTGTTCCACCGTCATTCCCTTGGCCCCTGCTTTAGTCTCTTTTTTTGTCTTGAAGTCTTGTGCTATCTTTTCTAAAAAACTTATATCCTTATCCAATATTCCTGATACTTTTTCCAATTTCTTTGACAATCCACTCTCACTTTTGTAGAATTCAAGCCTCAACTGGGCGTCTCGAATTGCTCTCATTTTTTCCTCCTTGCATTTTGGGTGTTCGTGATGTAATCCTTTGATATATAATATCTTATGAGAACTGGATTATATCATTTAACTCCCATTTTGCAAGGATTTTTATATATTTTCTTCTTCTTAAACTCTTACTATATCTCCACTTTTCTATTTCCGTACAGACACTATTTATATTTAAATGCTTACATATAAATATCTTAGATTATAAGTAATTTTGGGTGATACTATAGAGTATGCATACGATTAAGTATAAAAATAGGTGATCAAAGACATACCCAACTTCTTACAGCATCAACTCAAGAAATATTAATTTCTCACTTCACGCCACTGCGTTAGGAAATAGCTAGATACAAGGTTAGAATCATTTGGAGATTTGTAATTCACAGTGAAAGATCCTCCCGCTGCTTTAGTATCTGTGTTTCCTTTAGCAATAACGCTGCCATTAACCGTTAAATTTGACCCATCCTTTACATCAATATTTCCACCAGAAGGATTACTTCCATCGGCATTAACACTAATTGTAAGGATTGTACCATCAATTGTAAAATTACCGCCTCCCTTAACCTCAAAATTGCCGGTTGGAACAATAAACGTAACACTAGATCCAAGAGGGCTGCTCGTCAGGCTTCCAGAAATCTCTGCATTACCATCAACGATGAAAACCACATTTCCAGAAAAGGTTGCATCCCCTGCTAATATAAAGTTTCCTGTAATATGCACAATATCGGTAAATGCGATACTAGAGACAGGTTCATAATTATCATTAATTGTAGTAGTTGCATTGTCTCGAAGTTCTTGGATATCCTCTGAAGTTAGAGTGATTTCAGCAAGTTTGGTTCCAACGCATTGATCTTCGACTGGAAAAAATGGTGAAACGTTTGCAGTTGCAGTCCCTGTTATAATACCAGAACCAGAAATGTTACCGCCAGCTGTGGCATTACCTCCAACATTTGGATTGGCAGAGGATAACACATCTATGTTTCCATTAGCAAAGGCATTTCCTCCCATAATACTACTAATACCATTTATATTAATATTGCCCGTAGCATAAACATTACCATTTTGAATTTGCTGATTACCGGTTGGCTCAAGGTCAACGTTCCCATTAACAAAAACATCTCCATCACTTATAAGGTTATTTTCACTTTCTTTTAGTGTAAGATTACCACAGTTAAAGGTTGTATAATCAAAAATATCATAATAATCAGGATTTGCTATTCCTTCAACAGTTGTTGACGAACTGCTTTCAATAGTGCCATTAATATACCCGGTTGAAATTATCCTTACGCTACCCGGATTTGGATCATTCTCAAAAACTTTTACATCATAAGTCCCATTTCCTATGGAATTATCTCCAGAAAAAACATTTATCGTTGTTGGGTTGGTAAGGGTTCCTATCCAATTGGTAACTGCATTCAGGTTTCCAATAGCCCTTTGAAGTCCAGCCTCTGCAATATAAAATGCCTGTACGCCGGTCTTGTAATTGCCGCTTATCTGTATATCTGTATTTGTTGTAATAGCAGCAACTGTTCCCATTATGGCCAAAATAGCTACCAACAAGAGAGTGGCAACAAGGACTATACCCTTTTCATTTCCGCCCGTTGACATTATGTTTGACATTTTTGATTTCATTTTAATACTTCCTAATTTAGATTTGTTTTGTGGGGTATTTTAGGATTTCTACTGTATTACTTGTATTCTTGATAAAAACATCCAAATACAGCAAAGAATCTTCCCAATTGTTCGGCCGTTTTCAGTGTCCAATGAGTTTGCCAGATTTTGCTGGGAGATGCAATAAAAATCAAGAATAAATTAATAGACACAAGGCATATGGCTCTTATTGATGCAGTAACTTTTATTATCCTTCTTCTTTTCCCTGCCGAGTCAATAATTTTCCTGGTATAAGTATTCCCTTTCCTAAATGCTCGTCTTAATAACCAGGATATCCTTGTTCTTTCTGGCGGTACAAATTCAGATACCCATGCCTCGTAACAATTCACAAACTTAGCCCCTTTTTGTCTAAGACTATAAAACAAATGACTATCTGATCCTCCCGTGAGGCCATACGTAGGATCAAAAGGGCCTGGCACTCCCTTTAAGAGAGAGGCCTTTACTATGCAGTTACCTGTTCTTGTGCTTATGGCTTCAGTACCGGTTGCGGAAGAGGGACGGTTAAACAAATAATTCCTTTTAATCCACTCAGAGGCTTTGTTATTGACGTTAGAGATCACTCTACCAAAGACGCCATCTGCATCAAAATCTTTTATCGTCTTGAGAAGTGTGGTGACCCATTCTGGACTGGCAACTTCATCATCATCAATAAAAAGTATATACTCTCCAGTTGCTTTCTTTACCGCCATATTACGTGTAAGGCTAATATTTTTAATTGGCTGGATAAAATAGAGAAATTCGAATTGTTTCGTATTTGAAAATTTTTTATAGACGGACTCTCCACTCCCTGCAGGATCATTATCAACAATAATTATTTCTAACCCCACATCTTCAGAAATAACTTGAGCAACAAGGCTATTTAGTAAATCTTTTAAAAGTTTAGGTCTCTTATAAGTGGCTATGCAAATAGAGCAAA
Source organism: Candidatus Scalinduaceae bacterium (assembly GCA_046759445.1). Lineage (GTDB taxonomy): Bacteria > Planctomycetota > Brocadiia > Brocadiales > Scalinduaceae > Scalindua_A. The sequence continues at coordinate 5,802 of JBHICG010000057.1, read as the reverse complement.
TCATAATAGAAAAGTCCTATTAATTAAAACTTTAAATCTTGTTTATCATCGTGTAATTATTTCAACCAATTCATCTGTAATACCTTTATTATATGTTTATAAAGAGTATTATTAAAAATGTGCGCACCCAGAACCCACCAAAGTGAGAAGGCCAATATAAATTCACCCAAAAGAATTGCAGCCAGTGCACCTTCAATACCGTAAGATATTATAAAAAAGAAGGCCGAACATAGTGTAATAATCATTGTAACTACAGTAAGTTTGGCTAGAGAATTGAATTTTTTTATGACCTGCAGCCCAAAGCCAGCATTCATCCTTATAAATGTTATGGCGAAAATAACCCCCCAAAAAATAACATAATCAAACGCTTTTTCATAATTATCGGTATATAAAAGATTTTCTAAATAGCCGGAGAAGGATAAAATTGCATATACATACAATATAATAGCAAGTCCACCGGTTGAGCTTGCTACCACAAGCTCTAAGAAATAGCGTTTTAACCGGCCATTTTCTCTTAACTTGGCGCCATGAGGTCTGGTTACTTTCCCCCAACTAGTTTGAACAAGCAGAAGTGGTATTAATAAAAGCCTGGATGCGGACACATCTGCGACAGCAATACTACCCATCAAAGCCCCTAGTAAATACAAATAGCTATATTTTTGAATATGGATTGTGATCACACCCAATAGGGACCATCTTCCAAATTTCCAGTTTTCTGAGTAACTTTCCTTTATTAAATTCCAATTAAATATTAGTGGTAATCTGCGTTTATTAATTATGTAAACGAGGCCTGCACTCAGTCCAATAAAAATAAAAATTGCAGCTACGGATAATTTAAAAAAAAGTAAAGTAATTGCAATCAAACCGAGATATATGGTTATGTAATATAAATCAAGTTTTAGAACATCGTGTGGCGCTTCTTCAGCATAATGGTAAGCACGTAAGAATTCTCGAAGTAAGATCCCTGTACTTGCCAGACACAAAGCACCAGCTATTGAAGCCTTAACGATGTCTAATCCTGAAAAGTATATTAGACCAATTACACCCAAACCAATTACGATTGCAGGAAGTAGAAATATAAATTGCCCCCAACATAATGATGTGACATAATTATGCCTATCTTCTCCCTTCTTGTTTACAAGCAAAACAGTGAGTGGTGTAGTTACAACAGCATTTTGTATTGATATTAGAAAAAAAGAAATAGACAACGCAATTGAATAGTATCCATACTCCATCTTGGAAACGTTCTTAATAAGGATTATTGGAACGAGAAGATTAACGACAGAAAGTAAGGCATGATCAATGAATGCGATAAAGCATTTAACAATCAGAGAAGAGCCTGAAAGCCTATTAATTACTTTGAATATTTCAGAGGGAAAATATCCATATGAAGAAGGTGTTGTAGTTGCCATATAAACTTAAATACCGCAAAAGAAGTGCCTTATAAATCACTTATTTATAGATATTCTTACTAAGTTGTAATTGAATTTCCATTATGATGTTTTCCGCAAAATTTCTGTACAAAACAACAAGAATTAATGATCTCAGGTTTAGATAAAATTAACTGGTTATGGGAAAAAGTTGTAGAAGACTTAAATGTGAGAAAACTTTGAATTGAAAGTTATGGAGATGCGGAAAAGATTATAAGTAATGTAACAAATAGTACGCTTTTGTATCTTATTAATACAAAATGAAACCTTGTAACTTGCCAGAATTATTTAATCCTGAAAAACCAATCAGTTGTATATTTCATATACTACATAAGTACACAAAAAAAATATAATAAGTTTCTAGAATAGTAGGCAATTATAAAACGCTATAGCACTTACCTATTCCTATGAATAACTAATGTCCTGGATATGTTCGTGTTTTCTTCGCAATTTCGTATGTCGATAATTACTAGTTGATGTCTTGATACCAACCTACTTTCTGTACCAATCTGACAAATGGGGTCCCTGGTGGCATGTTACCAATATCAATACCGTATGACCAATCACGTATTGGCGCCTTATAAACGGGGGCTCCGTATTGCCAATTCCCGGTAGCCTGCTCACTCTGCCAGAGGGATACTAATGAACCACTGTAAGTAAATGTCTTACTTGACCATTTTTCCAGGAATCTCGGAAAGTTCTCCAGTCCACCGCTGTATTGACTGCCCGCTGATGCGATATGGCCTGTCATGATTGCGGCCTTTACCGTAGTATTACTTGCAACCCTGTTAGTGTTTAAATTAAGACTGCTATTAGGGTCTGACCAGCTATTAGAAAGAATAGTAACAGCATCGGCTGCTACTGCTGCCGGTACATTGGCCAGATTATAATTGCCCTGTATATAAACGGGGTTTACGGATGCCACCGTTAATCCCCCAGCGGGGAGTGTAGCGCCGTTTTTTAAACGCACACCTTTATTAGAGCCAGTTTGGGAGACATAAAGTACGCCAGGCTCAGGAGCGCTATATATTGCATTCGTAGCAACGGTGTTTGTATTGAGGATTCCCACATTGACGGTTGCCACCGTAATGTTATATCCTTCTCTGGCTTCATAAAAAGTTTCAGTAGTTATTGGATTTGTCTCGGTTCCTCCATTTGTCAGATCAAGTACATTGCCATTTATGCCATAAGCTACGCCATCAATAATTCTAAGACCTGCCTTCCAATAATACCTGGCCTGTTTGAGTGCTTCTGGTTCTGTGGATGTCGCTGGATCTAAAGTCTCACCAGGCTTAATTATCTCTATAGGCGAACTGGTTTCAGGTAAAGGTACTAAATTTAATTCAAATATACCGTGTTCAGTACTTTTTAGATTTCCATTCCATCTATTTATGGATTCTACTGCCCAGTTGGGGTTATTGCTATCGAGGACGATACCGCTTATTTTTACCGCTTGATAATTTCCCCCTGCGTCTTTAAACTGAACTATACCGTTCACGTTTTGCTCAGCTCCAGTAGTTTTACGTTGGTAAATAACGTTACCTGCAGTGGTGGTTTTTGAATTTATGGAAAGGGTATTATTGGCGCCAAGGTATATGTCCTTATTAGAGTGAATTCTACCACCGGAAAATATCATATCAGGACCGGGATGTATTTCCAGGTCATCATTGTAAAAGACGGCGAATTGGAATAGGGGGATTAGATTGTCTTCAACAGACAGGGCTACCTTTGCTGTGGCTGCATTGATTCCGGCTATGCTTGCTTTGCTGATAATATTATAGTTTTGATTAACGGATGTAAGTCCGGAAAAGTTGCCGCTTGCAATTGTTGATGTATTGGTACCTCCAACTTTTACAAAGGAAAATTCATCGAAATTGTAACCCGTCATTGTGGGATCAGGAATGCCGTTAATATATCCAATAGTTGGATACAATACACTCTTAAGTCTCTGACGAAGATTAGACAGGCCATATTCAGCCCCTCCTGTGGCTGCATAAAATGCCTGTACACTGGTCTTATAATTTTTGCTGATTTTCATTTCCGTATTAGTTGTGTTGACTGATATTGTTCCCATAAGCGCTAAAATAGCTACCAATGCAATAGTTGAAACAAGGACTATCCCCTTTTCATTTCTAACGGTTGATCCTATACTTGATATATTTGATCTCATTTTAACACCTCCTAATTTAGATTTGTTCTGTGGCAAAAATAGTTTTTCATGAAGAAGAGCCTCTTAATAATCAAGATTCTTGGGGGTTACAAGAGAGTTCAGGGTGTATGTCCTGTAACCTCCATTATCAGGATAGCCAGGGTCTACTTTTGCGGTTCTTCCCGTTATTGTAATCCTTACTTGTCGAATATCGGCGGGAGTGGTTGTTGTGGTTCCGGTTGCGTCTAGATAATCAAAATTAAAGGCCTGGATATTCTCCGTAAACGGTTGTGTATTCCTATCGATTCGAAGATTAGGGATATCATGAGAATATATTATGTCTTCATTTGAAGCGGTAGTTAGTCCGTCTCCATCGAGGTCTGCCAATGTTTGAAGCTGGGTAGTACTGGTACCTATGCCATCAAAGCCTGCTCCAGTTGGATCATAACCGGCCATTTTGACTTCTCTTTTTATTATGTCCATTGCCGCACGCACATTCTGTTGCACCTCGGAAAGCTGTTCCTGAGCAATAAATGTCTTACGTTGAACGTAAAACATACTGAGTGAAACGACCAAGATGACCATTCCGATTGCAACACTGACTATTAATTCCATAATCGTAAAGCCGCGTTCATTGTTTTTGTGTAAAGAATCCATTGTCTTGTCCATTATTGTGCAAGTATTGTTTCTAGTTCAACATTATGGGCAGAAGTGGTACCAGGTGGATCCCAGAAGACTTCTGCCTTAATAGTCTTTGTGTTTGTGCCAGGAGTATTATCCTGCACAGTTGTTTGCCAATAAAAATCTATATTATAAGCTGTTCCTGTTCCAAAATAGTCTACGTTAGCGGTATATGTTCCAGAATCAGCCACGACATTATTGTAGCCAACCTTTATAATGTCTTCCATCTTATCTTGAGCTATTGTTGTGGCAGTGGTGACTCTTTTGCTATGTGAATTGCCCTTAATCACAATTGCTACCAAACTCATTAGAGCAAACATTGCTATGGCAATAATGGCGATGGCAACTATGGTTTCTATTATCGTAAAGCCATTATTTTTAAGTTGCTTAATGTTATTTATTTTTTTCATAGCTATATTAGCGTTTTTGTTCGTGTTTTTCATATGCCTTAATTGTTAGGAATGCCAATAGTATTTGTAACTGAATCCTTGTGAAATAAAGTATTATTGTTAATTTATTCCCATGCAGACGTTCCGGAATTATAATTCCATATTTTAACTCTGCCAGCTATTGATATAGTAATTGCACGCATTCTTTCCGTCTTATTATTTGCCAAATCTTCATTCGATATTAGATAAATTGCTCCAGGGATATTAGAGATGCCATTCGGGCGAAACCTGAACCATATAGGTTTTGTTCCGCCTCCAGAAGCAAAAGTTACAGGATTTCCTAATAAAGGAGTAAGGTTATCCGTTTTATTAATGCCAGCTACATAACCGTACCCAATGTCATCATATCTATCAGGGATTATGGTGGTTTTAACTAATTTACCTGTCGTCGCCGTGCCAAGAGTGATAAAGTCGCCATTATCGTCATCATATATATAATACGTATCGTTTGATAGGTCAGGACCTGCTTCTCCAAATGCAATCACGTAGTCATTATTTTCAGACACCGCCCTCATCCTTGCCCACATAAGGTCTCCCATAAGCTGCCTGGCCGCTCCATTCACACGAATGGTTGGTTTCATACTGAAATAGACAGGAATGATAGTTCCTGCAATTACGACAATGATTGAAACAACGACGATAAATTCAATTAGCGTAAACCCTTTTTGGTTATACATGATTTATATACTAGCAAATGGAATGCCACCTATGGCATGTCTTTTAGTGGATTTAGGTTAGTTCCTTAATTAGTATCTGTTGCGGAAGTCTTAAATTTCCAAAAATGTCATTGGTAATTCCTCAACAGATACTAATTTAAATCAAGGTGGAATCCTTCTATATTTGTATTTTTTTGACTCACAACCTTAAAAACCGAAAACAGAAGTAACAAACTTTATTGTAACCTAAATTGAGCGATTTTGTAGCCGCAACCTTGAGGTTGCGTGACTTACTTGGATCCATCAAATGATGAGAAACGCAGGCTTATCCCGTTGCTAATATCTACGGGACTTAAGCACAGCGGCTACAATGGCATATAATATAATAGGCTTATCCGGTTGACTGCCGTTAGTTCAACATCTGGTGATTCTCGGTT
>JBHICG010000056.1:0-23386 GCA_046759445.1 Candidatus Scalinduaceae bacterium | reverse complement strand
AGCTTTATTTATTGAACTCATTTATCAAAGACCGTGCCGAACAGTATTGGGACAACAGCGACTATTTTATGGGGCTTGCTTATGAAACTAAGCAAGCCTTTACTTCCCATAATAACGTAATTCATCGTCAATTAAAAATTTTATAGGACTGTGAGTTGACCCGCCAAAAAAAACGTTGGGCAGGCAACGCTCGCGAATATAAGTGTATGTGCAAAATCTTACTCGTATAGTCAAGTAAGTTATATTTGATTTGATGGTACTAAAATGTGATAAAAGTGAAGCTTAAGTGTTTTTTTTGCTTGAAAAATCAATATATCTCATCATGTTTCCCTATATCTACAAAAATCACCTTACCTTTTCCTGCAAAATAAAAAATTACTCTTACATCATACTCTATTGTAAAACTCCATAACTTTTTTAATTTTCCAGAAAGTTTATGTGTTCTTAATTGCTCATCAAATGGGTTTCTGATAAACACCTTTACTTTTTTCCAAAATCTATCTTCCAGCTTCTTTCTACTCTTAATCGTCTTTTTAAATGATTTCTTAAAAGAAGAACTAAAAGCTATTTCCGTCAATTAAAGTATCTCCTTTAATTTTTTTACATCCTTTGAAAATTCTAAATCGCCTTGCTTAAATTCATTTACACTTTCTTTATAGTTTTCAAAAATTTCGTCTCTTCGCTCTTCTACCAAATATTTTTCAATTAGGAATTTTAATTCTTCCTTTTCTCCAAAAGGAAGTTTCTTAATTTCTTCTATTAAAGTATTGTATGTTACACTCATTAATATTACCTGCCTTTCATCTATATAATATAAAATATGATTTACCGAAGACTCATTATAAACAAAAACATTGTAAATTCAATTCTTTCCTGACATCAAAGACCAAATACACCCCGAAGGGTGTAGAAGGCGAATGCTAGAAGCAAGCTTTCACGTCCAGCAATACCGTTTTAGCGGGAAACCCACAATGTTAATTCATCTATCAGTAATCATAAATCGTCAATCATAATTAGTTAGTTTTTATGGTATCCTCTGCGCTCTTTGCGTCTCTGCGGTGAATTATTAATAAGTTAGTAACCCACCCACTCTTTAAGATATGGTTGTATCTCTTGAAGTTTCCTTGCCACAGCCTCAAAATCTACTTTCATAATTTCAAGCTCCTCAATCTTTATGACATCATTTGGGGTTTCAACCCCCTTGTGTAACGGAATCTGCGCACAATCAGCAAAGGCCAGTTTGCGTTCTGTTTGAGGAGATAAGACGTAATCAATTACCTTCTTGCCATTTTCGGGGTTTGGACCTCCCTTTATCAAGACCGTTGCATTAGGCAAAACAAGACATCCCAGTTCACCTTCTCCCTGATCAGGCTTAATCTGCCTGACATGTTTTCCGCCTCTTATTGCATTTGTAGCATCGTCACTGTCAACAAGACTGAATACAAATTCCTTATTAGCAACCAGCATAGTTGATTCACCATTACTGGTCGACGTCTTTGTGCCATTTTCCTTCATTCTTTCCATAAAATCTCTTGCCTTATCCTCCTCCCAGATAGTAAAGAGTGCGGCGACCCAGGAAGTAGTAGTTCCAAAAAGTGGGTTTGCCACCACTCCTTTATTTCTCCATCTCTTATCAGTATAGGCAAAAATGGAAGCAGGCGTCTCTTCAATAGAGGAAGACGCTCCATCTCCCGCACTCACAATTAAGACTCTTGCCCGTGCAGAAAAACCGGTCCAATATCCCTGCGGGTCCTTAAAATTATCAGGAATTCCTTCAGCGTTAGGTGAGAAATAATGTGTAGATATCCCTTTTTGCTTTAACACAATAGCACGTATAGGCTCATTGGCCCAATATACATCCGCCTGTGGATTGTCTTTTTCTGCAATAAGGCGGTTCATCGCCCCTGTGCTCTTTGTCTCTTCTGTATCATAGACGGTCCTTACTCTTATACCTGTTTCAGCTTCAAAATCCCTCAAGATCGGTTCAGAAAAGACTTGATCCTCCGAGACATAGACCACAACTTCATTAGTATCTTTTTGGCTACATCCGGCGATGAAGGTTAAAGACATAAGGCTTATAGAAATGATATGAAAGATTAGGCTGTTTTTAATCATCAACTCCTGACTTAAATACACTTAAACTGCATTTTGAAGATTTAGGAGGCAAATTGTAAATCAGCAAAAGCCATTTATGACGTAATTCATAATTAATGCATGTTACAAATATTTGTAACATGTGTTAAACAAAATAGCAACCCAAACTGTTACTTTAACTTTATTCCGTAGGAATGCCCCGTGTGAAATTCCAACGGGATTTACTTTCTTCTCGAAGTTATTACAGTAAACGAGAAAGGAACGCAGTTATCATTAAAAGTTTCAGTGCTCTGTCTACATTCTCGCAGGCAAGCAGGCCGTAATCGGGCATTTTCTGTGTTAAAAAACCTGTAAAATATAACTACAAAACTATAGAATATAGTGGTATATGAAACATCTCCTGTTGCAAAACATCCAATTTATCTCACCCATGATTCATAAAATTATCGTCAGAACGGTCTTGACAATAAGGTTTGCCTCTCATACTATTTGATTTGATTGGTATAACAATTGCGAATTTACTTACGGTGATATTTTGTGTTTAAAGACTGTTATTCATAAATACTACTGGAAAATTCTAGCCCTGGCTTTATTTATAATTTCCATAAGCCTTTCACACTACATAACGAGCACAGAACATAAATATCATGGGTTACATGAGATTTACAGGAGACTCTATTATATTCCGATCATCCTGTCTGCCTTCTGGTTTGGATTAAGGGGGGGAGTATCCTGTTCTATTTTTGTGAGCTTTATTTATCTCCCACATGTTATTTATCAGTGGGGAGGCAACTTTCTCACTGATGACCTGCCAAAGACACTTGAGATTGTTCTTTATAACATGGTAGGATTTGTAACAGGATTTCTTTCACAAAGACAGATGAACGCAACCGGCAATCTTGAGAAGGCTGTGGGCGATTTGGATGAGTCGTATGCTAAATTGAAAAATCAAGCCGAGATACTCGTTCAGGCTGAAGAGCAACTAAGACGTGCAGACCGTTTATCTGCATTGGGTAAGCTTTCGGCCGGTATTGCGCATGAGGTCAGGAATCCTCTTGCATCAATAAAAGGAACGGCTGAGATTATATCTGACAAGTTTAAGCCTGGAGAAAAAGAATATGAGTTTGCAAAGATACTCATAAAAGAGGTTAACAGACTGGATACTGTTGTTGCCGAATTTCTGGATTTCGCAAGAACCAAACCACCAGAACTAAAGTTATCAAGCATAAATGATATTATCCAATCAGTACTTAAATTAACCGGTCATCAGATAGCAAAATCCAATATAAGTCTCAAGACACAATTTGAAGAGGACTTGCCATCTGTATCCGTTGACCCGGGACAAATGAAGCAGGTCTTCCTGAATCTCATCATTAATGCAGTCCAGGCCATGCCAAATGGTGGGACTTTGACGGTTGAATCTCATCAAAATAAATCTGAGATAGTGTGCAAATTTTCAGATACAGGAATGGGGATTAGCAAAGAACAACAGGAAAAATTATTTACTCCTTTCTTCACCGGTAAAGAAAGAGGTACAGGTTTAGGACTCGCAATCGTTCATAGGATACTTGAGGGGCAAAAAGGTAAGATTGAGTTTACGACAAAGGAAAATCAGGGAACTACCTTTACAGTAAGTTTGCCAATTGAGACAGAGTGATATATTTGAGGTAAGAATAAGTTGGTATCAAATAAAAAGACAATACTTATAGCTGATGATGATGAAAGTTTGAGAAGGATTATCGAATATAACCTGAGCAATAAGGGATACAGGGTGTTTCTTGCGAGTAATGGTGAGCAAGCCCTGGATATTTTTAGGTGCGAAGATGTCGATATCGTTGTCACTGATATAAAGATGGAGAAGATTGACGGGTTAGAATTATTGGGAGAGATAAAGAAACTCAAGGGCAGCGCCCTCGTAATCATGATAACGGCTCATGGTAGTATTGAAACGGCCGTAAAGGCTATGAAATTGGGGGCACATGACTATATTACAAAGCCCTTTGATAGAGATGAGCTTCAAATCGTTATTGAGAAAGCCTTGAAATTACAATCTCTGATGTCCGAAAACATAAGGCTAAGGCAGGAGCTTGCGGACCGTTTTAGTCTTAATAATGTTATTGGTGTTAGTTCAAAGATGAAGGGTATATACGACCTGGTTGCACGAGTTGCAAAGAGTGACTCAATGGTGCTATTGCAGGGTGAGAGTGGGACTGGCAAGGAATTAATTGCAAGGGCAATACATTTTAATAGTTCAAGAGCCGAGAAGGCTTTTGTAACCATAAACTGTTCTGCAATTCCCGAGAACCTCCTGGAAAGTGAACTGTTTGGATACGTAAAGGGAGCGTTTACGGGAGCTATTAAGGATAAATCAGGAAAGTTCGAGGCTGCTGATGGGGGTACTATCTTCTTAGATGAGATTGGAGACCTCCGTAAAGATTTGCAGACTAAATTACTCAGAGTTCTTCAGGAAAAGTTTATAGACAAGATTGGCGCCACACAAAATATCAACGTTGATGTGCGTGTTATTGCGGCAACGAATATACCGCTAGAAATAGCCGTTAAGGAAGGTAAATTTAGAGAGGATTTATATTATCGAATTAGCGTAATCCCAATCCTGCTTCCTCCATTAAGAGATAGAAAGGATGACATCCCCTTGCTTATACACCACTTTATAGACAAGCATGGTGGAAGAGGGTGTAAGGTACTGCCAGAAGTCTTTGATATATTTAATCGCTACGATTGGCCTGGAAATGTAAGGGAACTTGAGAATATCACTGAAAGGGCGTTAGTACTGAGGAAAGAAGACAACGTAATTAGCACAGAAGACATCCCCGACCACATAAGGATAAAGCAAGTCTATGGTCCAATATCACTGGAAATTCCTGATGAAGGTATTAAGCTTGAGGAAGTAGAAAGGACACTCATAATAAATGCCCTGAACAAGGCTGAGCAAAATCAGACAAGGGCGGCGGAACTTCTGGGTATTTCCAGACAGACTCTGATATACAGAATGCAAAAGTACGATATAAAATAAATTAGCTTAAAAGAAAAAACAAATAACAGATAACAAAAAATCAATAACCAATTATTTAAAAGAGAGGTAAATTATGGATTTAAAACAAATAATAAAAGAAAGTTTTTTTTTCTCTAAGATATTGGTGGTTGTATTATTGATTTATGTGGGATTTGCCAATATCGCATTATCGGAGGAAAGGGTAGATATTATAAGAATAAGGTGGGTTATAGATGAAGCATTAAGAACTAATCCTGAACTCCAGGCTGCAAAACTAAGGTCGGATGCATCAAAGGAAAGGATACCGCAGGTTCGTGCTTTAGATGACCCTGTTTTAGGATTCACTTATTATGGCGAACAGGTCCAAACTCGCGTGGGAGAGAAACAGGCCGGGTTTACGGCATCGCAAAAGATACCCTTCTATGGAAAGCTCAGATTAAGGGGTGAAATTGCTGAGAACGAAACAAAGGTATTTGAGGAAAAATATAGAACGCTTGAAAGAGAAATTATAGCAAAAGCAAAATCAGCATTTTATGAGTTGTATTGGGTATATAAATCAATAAACATAAATGAAGAAAACAAAGTACTCCTTCGCAAATTTGTGAAGATTGCAGAGATAAAATATGCAACTGGCAAAGCAACACAACAGGACGTCCTGAAGGCACAGGTGGAACTTTCCAAAATAGTGAATGACCTAATCACTTTAGAGCAGTTTAGAGAAACTGCAATAGCAAGGATAAATACTTTATTAAACCGTCACCCGGATGTTCCACTTGGTGTTCCCGAGGAAGTAGATATTATGGAACTTACTGTTTCGATTGCGGAACTTTATCAAAAGGCAAAGAAGGTTAGTCCTGAGCTTGGCATCCTTAAATACAGGATAGAAAGAGACAAAGCAGCGCATAAACTTGCAAAAAAACAATATTTCCCCGATTTTACGTTTGGGCTTAATTATACTTTGATTAATGACTTGCCTTCAAGCGTGCTGTCATCACCAGTTGGAGAGAGCAGGGATTCATATACGGGGACACTGAGTGTTAATGTCCCGATATTTCAGAAAAGAAAATATGATGCAGGTGTAAGAGAAGCAAATGCCAGACTCAAATCCAGCGAAAAGGCATACAGGAACATGGAAAACATGACACTATTTGGCGTGAAAGACCTGCATTTCAAGGTACAGACTGAAGAAAGACTGGTTAAACTTTACAGGGATAGTATCATCCCGCAGGCAGAACAGTCCCTTAAAGCGGCAGAGATAGGTTACCAAGCGGGGCAAATTGATTTTTTAAGCCTCATAGATAGTCAGAGGGTATTGCTTAATTTTAAACTTGCAAATTACAGGGCTATAGCCGACTTTGGCATAAACATCGCAGAACTAGAGAAAGTAGTAGGTATTGAGCTGTCAAAAAAACCTTAACACGGTGTAATCACAAACAAAAAGATGCAGTAAACAGTAAGGATTAACGGTAGGTAACTGCTTAATGTTAACTTAAATGTACGAGCTAGATAATTACTAAAACACTTACAAATTTTGCTCTTACGTAAGGAGAAAAAGAAGTTTTTACAAAGAATACTATTCTACTTTTCCCACACTACTCTACTTGAAATCCACTTCTCAATGTACATACCTTTCTCTACATATCAAAATTGTATCTCATATTTATGGTGAGAAAAGATAGACGATGCAATTCGGTATCTGACTCGTACTTGAAATTTTGTATTTATTAATTATAATAGAAAATTTGCTTAACAGTAAGGTATTAGGATTTAATGAAACCATTTAATTTCAAAAGTTTACAGGATTTACTAAATACACAATCATGATTCCAAGAGAAATTTTAAAAAAGGTAAAACAGATACAGATACGTTCAAGTCGTTTAGTTAATGATGTATTGGCTGGTGAATACGTAAGCGTTTTTAAAGGCAGAGGTATGGAGTTTGAAGAGGTGAGAGAGTACCAGACCGGAGATGATATACGAACGATTGATTGGAACGTCACAGCCCGCCAGGGGCATCCTTACATAAAAAGGTTTGCAGAAGAAAGGGAATTGACCATTATGTTGCTGGTAGACCTTAGCTCATCCGGTAAATTCGGGAGTGTAAGACAGCTTAAAGATGAAATTGCAACCGAGGTTTGTGCCTTGCTTGCTTTTTCCGCCATAAGAAATAATGATAAGGTTGGCCTTATACTCTTCACTGATAAGATAGAGAAATTTGTGCCGCCAAAGAAGGGAAAGACACACGTCCTTCGCGTAATAAGAGAAGTCCTTTACTTCAAACCAGAAGGGAAGGGGACGGATATTTCTATAGCCCTTGAATATCTTATAAAGGTTACCAAACGTAAAACGGTTAGTTTTCTTGTATCCGATTTCATTGCAAAGGGTTTTGAGCATACCCTGCGTATTACGAACAAACGTCATGATATGATTGCAATTTCTATGACAGACCCGAGAGAATTAGAAATACCAGATGTCGGTTTTGTTGAATTAGAAGATGCGGAAACAGGTGAAACCATACTTATTGATACAAGGGACAGGGGGGTAAGGGAAGAATTTAATAAATCGAACACAAAAAATCTGCAGGAAAGGGCAAAATTATTTAGAAGTATGGGAGTTGATCTGATTGATATTAGAACTGATAAATCGTACGTTGAACCAATTATGAAATTTTTCAGGATGAGAGAAAAAAGACTTCAGTTTTAGTTTAAACTTTTGGCCGAAACATCCAGGTTGAGTTACCAAGGGAACATTTGATTCACATTTGGGGTATATTAGTTATTATCTGTTGCGGAAACATTTTTGGGGATTGAAGCTTTCTGCAACAGATACTAATTAGGAAGCATGCTGTTGTTGGGTTATATTAAGAAAAGGGTTTTCAACTACTTAAGCTACTAACCAAGCTGGCATTCCATATTTATTCAGCAACTTAATCAATCAGGACATTGTCACGGCAGGTTGAGGTAATTTTAAAAATCTTTTCCTGACAAGTTCAGGAATTAACGCATAATCAGGGTTTAATAAATGCTTAGTAGCATTAAAGAAAATGTGAAAAATTTAATATACGTTCTCATAATTCTTGCATGTGCGGAATCTTTATGTATGGCCAGTGAGGATATTGAGACAAAGGTAATCAACAAAGAAGCAAAATCACTAATCAACGTAAATGCTACCGTTGATAAGGCTAAAATAACGATTGGAGACAAAATAAATTACAAAATAATGGTCGATTCTTCCAGGGAAATAGAGGTCGTACTTCCCGTAATAGGAGATAAAATAGGAGACTTCACTGTAGTAGATTCTGGTACTGATGAGTTAAAAAAAGATAAGGAAAGAATTACGAAGGAAAGATGGTACATTCTTGAAACGTATAATATTGGTTCCTATATCATTCCAGCAAATAATATAAAATATAAGAAAAAAGATGAACTGGAAGCAAGAGAAGTAAAGACACCTGAAATATTTGTTGAGGTTGTGAGTGTATTAGATGAGAATGCCAGTGATATAAGAGACATAAGACCGCCTGTAGTATTGCAAAAAAACTATTCTAGACTTTATATTGTCATTGCAATTGTTTTTGGGGTACTTGGGATTGTGGGAACCATAATAATGTATTTTTATAATAGAAGACATAAAAAGATTGATTTTGTACCGTTGCCTCTTTCTGCTCATGAGATAGCCTATAATGAACTTGATAGCTTAAGGGCTTTGAACCTGATATCGATAGTACAGATAAAGGAATATTATTATCGTCTTTCCAATATAGTAAGGCACTACATTGAGAATCGATTCAGGCTGATGGCCCCTGAACGTACAACTGAGGAATTTTTAACAGAGATGGCAATAACTGATAAATTAGAAGTGAAACATAAAGAACTTATCAGTAATTTCCTCGAACACTGCGATCTGGTCAAGTTTGCGGGTTATGGTCCTGATAGTCAGGAAATAGAAAACGCATATAATTCAGCAAAAAAACTGGTTGATGAAACCAGAGAAGTTAAGGAGAATGAAGTAAGCATTCGTAAAAAGAAAATAGCTAATATATTACAGGTTAAAGCATGATAATCTTAAAAGACCCTCTGGTTCTTGTCCTAATCATAATCTTGATTCCTCTTATAATTGCAAATTATCTCTTAAGAAAAGATAGTGGCAATTTAAGATTTTCGTCTCTTGGTTATTTTAAAAAGATAAAACAAGGAAATTCTCTCAAATTAAGACATGCTCTGATTGCACTAAGGATTTTTGTAATTGTTTTATTGATAGTGGCTCTTGCAAGACCTCAATCAGGTAAAGCCCATTCAAAGATAAAGACGGAAGGGATTGATATTGTTTTAGCTTTGGATGTTTCTGGCAGTATGTTGGCAGAAGATTTTGAATTGAAGGGTAAAAGACGAAACCGTCTTTATGTAGCTAAAGAAGTGGTTGAGGATTTTATAAAATGGCGCTCGAATGACCGCATAGGGATGGTGGTATTTGCGGGACAGGCTTATACTCAATGCCCATTAACGCCTGACTACGACACTTTGTTGCAATTTTTTGAAAAAGTAAAAGTTGGAATGATTGAAGACGGGACTGCAATTGGTTCTGCAATTGGAGCGTGTGTAAATAGACTTAAATCTTCAAAGGCCAAAAGTAAGGTAATAATACTTCTAACTGATGGCCGCAACAATAAAGGCGAGATAGATCCATTAACGGCCGCAGAATTAGCAAAAACATTTGATATAAAGATTTATACGGTTGGGGCGGGAACAAAGGGACTTGCCCCTTATCCTGTAAAGAATATTTTAGGGCAGACGGTGTACCGATCATTAAAGATAGATATTGATGATGAAGGTTTGACAGAAATTGCAGAGATTACGGGTGGTAGGTATTTCAGGGCTACCGATACAAGCTCCCTAAAGGAAGTTTATAGGCAAATTGATAACCTTGAGAAGACCGAAATGGAAATTGCCAGATATACAGAATATAACGAACTATTTCAATATTTAGCGTTTCCTGCACTAGGCATATTTCTTTTTGAGGTTCTACTCGCAAACACAAGATTCAGGAAAATACCCTGAGAATATAATAAATGTAACATGAAATATGAAAACATCAATTATCTCTATCTATTGCCATTAGTTTTAATCATGGTGGCAGCTTACATAGTGTTCTTTAAGAACAAGCAAAAGGCCTTGAAAAGGTTTGTTCAAGCAGAATTACTAGACAGTATAATCCTTTCAGTAAGCAAAAAGAAGCAAATAGCAAAGGCCGCCTTTGCTATTACAGCCACACTCTTTATTATCCTCTCTTTAGTCCAGCCAAAATGGGGATATCATTGGGAAGAGGTAGAGAGAATGGGAATTGATTTAGTTGTTGCCGTAGATACATCCAGAAGCATGCTTGCAGATGACATCAAACCTAACAGGTTGGAAGCTGCAAAGAGGGAAATCAAAGGTCTATTGAACATTATAGAAGGCGATAGGATAGGGTTGGTTGCATTTGCAGGAACTGCATTTATTCAATGCCCCTTAACCCTTGATTACGGCGCATTTAACCTTTTTCTAGATGACATTGATACGAATCTCATTCCTGTGGGAGGCACAGCTATCAGAGAGGCAATAAATAAGAGCATATCAGCCTTTAGTGATAAGTCGAAAAAACACAAGGCCATAATCCTCATAACTGATGGTGAAGACCATCAGGGTAATGCATTGGAAATGGCGAAAGCCGCAAAGGAAAAGGGCATAACCATATACACAATTGGTGTGGGCAAAAAAGACGGCGCTTATATCAAGATAAGGGATAAAGGTAAAGAGGTTTTATTAAAGGACAAGGATGGAAAGGTTATCAAATCCCGTCTCGATGAAATAAACCTAAACAAGATAGCGTTAGAGACAGGAGGGGCATACTCTCCCGCATACGGAACCAAGTGGGGTTTGGACTATATTTATAAAAATATCATAGCCAAGATGGAAAAAAAACAATTAAGCAGTAAAAAGGTAAAGTTATATGAGAACCGCTATCAAATTCCGTTATTTATCTCACTTATCCTTATCGCGCTGGAATCATTAATTGGAGAAAGGACTAAAAAAGGTAAAACATAAGTGTTTGCCAGAATGAAAATATTTGACAGGATAACAGGATGAACGTGTAGTTTAGCGAAAATAAGTTATATCGTTGTTAAGTTAGGGTTAAGTAGTTATTTTTTTGCCTTAATCCAACTAATACACTGGCCTGCTAACACTGATATATCTATAGTTAAGCTGTATGGACACATTTCAGAAAAGATAATTAAACTGTAGAGAAAAAGTTATATGAGTGATTTTAGAATAAAATTAAGAATCTTTACAATATTGATAGCTTGCACGTTTTTAATTGGATGGATAGACCCTGCCTCTGATAAAAATGAAGAAGGCATTAACCTTTACAATGAAAAAAAGTACGATGAAGCAATTGGAAAGTTTACGGATGCACAATTACATAACCAAGAGTCAGAGTCACTAAAATTTAACATCGCAAATACTCATTATAGAAAAGGTAAATTTCCAGAGGCTGAAAAGTCTTTTAAAGATGCTACGAAAACAAAAGACATTAGCATGCAAGCCAAGGCTAATTATAATATGGGTAATACTATGTATAAACAGGGCAAATTCACAGAAGCTCTTGACTTCTATAAACGGGCTATCGAATTAACTGAAGAAAAAAGCGGCATAAGGGGTAAAGAGATAGAAGGAATAAGAGAAGATGCCAAATATAATTATGAATTCGTCCAGAAAAAGATTGAGGAAATGAAAAAGGAGCAGCAAGAAAGACAGGAGCAAGAAAAACAGGAACAAAAGGAGCAGGAAAAACAAGAACAGAAGAAACAAGAAAAACAGAAAGACGAGGAACAAGATAAAAAAGACGAGGAAAAAGAAGAAAACCGAAAACGGCAAGATTCACAAAACAAAAAGAATGAGCAGGAAAAAGAATCTCCACAGGAAAATAAAATTAAAGAACCTCCTCCACTGCCTCGTGAAAAAGGAGAAATGACGAAGGAAGAAGCCGAAAGGATTCTCGATGCACTGAAGCACGCAGAAATGTCCGCACGGGATAAACAGGAAAAAGAACGTAAGTCAGCACACTTTAATATTGAAAAGGATTGGTAAGAGAAAATGAAGAAGTATTACCCAATTATTATCTTAATATTTATGTTTATAAGCAGTCCCCTTAATGTTTTTGCTGCAGACATAAGGCTCACGGCAAATGTTGATAAAACAAAGGTTGAATTAGGCAACTACATCCGATATACAATCGGCGTACACGGAGCATTTGACACAGAACAACCTAAACTCCCACCTCTTGAAGGGTTTTCATTAAGATATGGGCCGAATATATCCACCCAGACAAAGATAGTAAATAACGTGGTATCCGTTTATCGTGGATTTACTTACGGACTGAGTCCCAAACAAACAGGTAAATATACAATAGAGCCGACAACATTGAAATACAAGGGAAAGACTTATAAATCAAACTCAATTGAAATTGAGGTTGTCGAGAGAACACCGTTTGAAGGTAAAGGGGGCAGAAGGGGAAGCAAAGACATTGATATATCTAAAAGAGTATTTGTTGAACTTATAACTGATAAAAAAGATGCTTATATTTATGAACAGATTATTATGTCTTTTAAATTATATTTCCAGAGAGGATTACCTATAGATGACCTTGATTATGTCCCTGCAACAACCAAAAGCTTTCTTGCAGAAAAACTTGGTGATGAAAGGCGTTATGAAGAGGTGCGTGATGGAATACTTTATAACGTAATAGAACTTCGCACTGCCCTTTTCCCTGTAGTTTCTGGAGAAATAGAAATACCTTCAGCAAAATTCAAGTGTAACATCATTATAAGACAACAACATAAAAGGAATTGGGATCCATTTGAAAATTTTTTTGATAGGTCTTTATTTGACGAATTCCTTGGCAGAAACGAATATAGGTATCCGGTGGAAAGAAATACTAACTCTGTAAAATTAAAAATAAAACCATTACCAGTGTCAGGAAAACCAAAAGCTTTTGCCGGTGCAGTAGGATCGTTTAATATGGACGTTCTAGCAAAACCCATAAAAGTTAAGGTTGGAGATCCAATAACATTATCTATAAACATTTCAGGAAAAGGAAACATACAAACAATTGGTGAACCTATACTCAATATCGAAAATTCAAATGATTTTAAGCTTTATCCCGCTGAAGCCAATATAACCATTGCAGATAAGGAAAAAGGCATAAAAGGAGAAAAGCTGTTCAGCAAAGTTATCGAACCACAATATCAAGATATTAAGGCAATACCTGCGATATCATTCAGTTTCTTTGACCCAGTATCAGAGAAATACCGAACCATTACTCATGAACCAATTCCTATAACTGTTGAGAAATCTGATGGAGAAACTCCAATTCGTCTTTCCCTTAAAGAAATTGAAAATACCAAGGAGCAGGTAAAAATACTGACCAAGGACATTCTGCCAATAATGACAGATTTACGTTCATTTAAGAATCAGAGTTCAAGTCTGCATAAAAGACCTTTGTTTATGTCATTTATCTTTTTCACACCAATACTATTAGTATTAGCTTGTACATATATACAGAGGCATAGAGAGCGATTACAAACTGACGTAAGCTATGCAAGAAAAAAACGCGCACTATCTCAGGCAAAAAAACAATTCTCGGATACAAGACGATTTTTGCGACGAGAAAATCCTATTGAATTTTATTCTGCCCTAGCCAAGACATTAACAGAATATATTGCGAATAAAATAAATTTGACACCAGCATCCATCACACATGACAATATTTCTGATATTTTGGCTGAACGCGGCATATCCTCAGATACCGTAGGAGAACTCAGGCAATGCCTTGAGTCATGCGATTATGGTAGATTTTCTACCGATCATCGTTCAAAGGATCAGATGGAAAATACGCTCAATAATGCAGAAAGAATTATTAAACATTTAGAAAGACAATTATGAGAAAAAATAAGATATTAATAATTTTTATTCCGTTTTTTGTATTCCCATTTATGGGACAGACTCTAGTAGGTGAGATAATTCGTAAAGAGGCCATTGATATCTTCTTTGAAGCGAATAAAGAATTTCAAGCGGCTCAGAAGGCAATGTCTGAGAAAAAAGAAAATGAAGCTATTGAGAAATTTAAGCATGCTGCCCAACTATACGAAAAACTACTTGATTCCAATTTTATAAATGGACAAATTTACTATAATTTAGGTAATGCATATTACAGACAGGGTATGTCTGGAAAAGCAATATTGTATTATCGTAGAGCGGAAAAATTGCTTCCAAGGAATGCCGACATAAAAGCAAACATAAACTTATTGAAAAGTGATTTTGAAGATAAAGAGGCAATACGTCAAATACCGGAGATTCTAAAGGTTATGTGTTTCTGGTATTTCTTTCTCAATTTAAGTGAAATTACAACCCTTATGATATATGTATATCTTGCTCTCATAGCAACTATCCTTTCAATCATTTTTCTAAAGTTTCAATGGCTAGGAAAACTTTCTATTATATTTGGGGCGTGCCTTCTTGTATTAATTATCTCTTTATGTATAAAAGGGTATAAACAGAACTCTATAGAAAAAGGGGTAGTAATAGCTGATGAATGCAAAATACGATACGGACCGGGAGAAGAATATGAACCAAAATTCGAGATACATGAGGGCGCAGAAGTTAAAATAGAAGAAGAAGGAAACAAGTGGTATAAGGTATATGTGTACGTAGACGTTGAAAATATTAACGATGATGAAGAAAAAAAGGATATGGAGTTTAAAAAGGGTTGGATACCCAAAGGCAAGGTAGAGAAGATATAAACCCGAAAAACGTTAATGGGGGATATGTCCCTAATAAAATATGTCAAATAAATATGTTCTGGCCGCAGACGTGGGAGGCACAAATACACGTATGGCCGTCGTAACAGGAGATGGAGAAATCATCAATCTATTAAAAAGGCCCACACATTGTAAAGAAGGTAAGGATGAGATGATTAAGTTCCTTATTTCCTTTGCAAGAGAAACGGTTGAAAAATCAAAGCTGACCATGGAGAAAATATGTGGAGTTGGAATAGGGTTTCCAGGACCCCTGGACGTTGAGTCTGGTATAGTTTTTAACCCCCCTAATCTAATAGGCTGGAATAACGTTCCACTGAAACATATACTCAAAAAAGAATTTAAGATACCTGTTTCTATTGAAAATGATGCGAATTCGGCGGCGCTGGGAGAATGGTGGAAGGGAGTTGGGACTGGAACAAATAGCCTGATTTGCATTACGCTGGGAACAGGTATAGGAGGAGGTATAATTCTGGATGGAAATGTCTGGCATGGTGCATCATGGATTGCGGGTGAGATAGGCCACACGACCATCATAAGGGATGGAGTGAAATGCACCTGCGGAAACATAGGATGCCTAGAGGCTTATGCTTCAGCCAGAGGAATTATAGAAAGAGTTAACATTGCATTGTTAGAAAAAAGGGATAATGGCAAATCCCCACCAATTACCAATCTTAAACAATTGGACCAGTTGGTGTTGCAGGGTGACAAAATTATATTAAACGTCATTAAGGAAACCGGAGTTATCTTGGGAATTGCTGTGGCGAACATCGCAAACTTTTTGAATCCTGAGATGGTTGTGTTGTTTGGTGGCGTGACGAATCTGGGAGAGAACCTCCTCAAACCCTTGAAGGAAGAAGTCAAAAGAAGGGCATTTAAACAGGCAACTGAATCTCTAAGGATAGAGATTTCAAAACTGGGTGATAAAGGCGGGATACTTGGCGCAGCCAAGAGTATACTTTTACAAACATAAAATGTCATCTGTTGAGATACTTAAATATTGCCATCTATCCTTAGTCGAAAAATTTCATGACTCACAAAGATAAAGACGATCAGATTAAGGCTTTTAAATCTGTCGTTGATAGAAGAAAAAAGATTGTTGGATTTACGGGGGCAGGCATAAGCACAGAATCTGGCATTCCCGACTATCGCAGTAAAGGTGGTATCTGGGATAAATTCCAGCCTGTTTATTTTGAAGAATTCCTTTCAGACGAACATAAACGCATCCTTTACTGGCAAAGGAAGCAGGAATTATGGAATGACCTGAAAAATGCAACGCCCAATAAAGGACACACGTTTTTCAAACATCTTTATAACGAACGTAAACTTATTGGACTTATTACACAGAATATAGATGGACTTCATGAAAAAAGTGGATTGCCAGAGGACATAATAGTTAATCTGCATGGTACCAACCTTGAGGTCATATGTCTTAAATGTGGATTTATTATGCCATCCGACAAGGTGCTTGACAACTTAAACCTTGAAAAGGGAGTGCCGTTATGCCCCCAATGCGGAGGTCTCCTTAAACCTAATACAATTTCCTTCGGACAGCAACTTAGAGAAGAGGATTTGGAGAATGCAAAGACCTTATCCCTTTCATGTGATATGATGATAGTAGTTGGCTCCACACTAGTTGTTCAGCCCGCAAGCTCCTTTCCTTCAATTGCCAAAGAGAATGGCGCACTCCTTGCTATCATATCCCTCTCTGAGACTCCCATTGACGGCTATGCAGATTTTGTCTTCCATCAAAAAATGGAAGAATTTTTAAGCCTTATTTAAGTGCCAATTTGGAAAAGCCTTGACACCTTAAAAATTATTTTTATATAATCATCCGTTTAAAAAATAAATTTATTTGTATTACAACAACATACCAACTTTAAATAACTTAGATTAATAAGTAAGATAGTACAAATTAGCAACCAAAAGAGGTTAATTTCTCAAAAATATAAGTCTTTCTATATAGTAAAGACGATATGGCGGCATGGCCAAGTGGACTAAGGCAGCGGATTGCAAATCCGGTATCCTGGGTTCGAATCCCAGTGCCGCCTCCATTTTTTATGATTTGAGCGCGGGTGGTGGAATGGCAGACACGAGGGACTTAAAATCCCTTCCTCGATAGGGGGTGAGGGTTCGACTCCCTCCCCGCGCATTCCCAGAACCGAAAAATATAAAAACATTTAACTGAGTAGGTTGTCTCGTTTTTTATCCTCTAAAGTAGCTAAACATCTATCATCATTCCTTCATATGCAGCCTGAGAATTAGGAAAGAGTTTTTGTACCATAGATTCAATTTTAGCAATGTCTCTGTCCTTGTGGTAAGGACAATGATGGGTAAGAACCAGTCTTTTGACTCCTGCAAACCTTGCAGTCTTAATGGCATACTCAGGTGTGCTATGCCCCCATCCCTTTCTAGAGGTTGTTGTTTTTCCCATATACTCATCATCGGTGTATTGGGTGTCATAGAAAAGTATATCTGCGTTTTGGGCTAATCTAACAAGCTTGGGATCAATTTGATTAGTATGCTCAATGTCTGTAGCTAATGCAAAGACTTTTGAATTATATTCTACACGGTACCCTATTACACCACCAGGATGATTTAGCCTGGCATTATAAATGCGAATTTCCTGATTCTTACCAAAACGCAATACATTGCCCTCACTTATATTGTTATAATTCATAGTTGCTCCTACACGGTTTATTTCATTCAGAGTTACTGGAAAATTTGGATATTTCATAACATTTTTTATTATATCACCAAGACTACGATCCCACTGGGTACTCCCGTAAATATTAATGCGATTTCCTTTTATGTAAATGAAACTTGCAAATGGTAGCCCTATTGTATGATCGGTATGTAAATGAGTATATAAAATATTTAAATCTAAGAATTTATTTTTTTTTGTATATTCGTTGAAAAGCTTTTCACTGAGTGGTCTTATTCCTGTACCCGTATCAAATATTATAATAGTTTCACCACATCTTACTTCCAGGCATGTAGTGTTTCCGCCATAAGTAGAACCATGATAGAAAGGAATAGACAACAAGTATTTTCTTATATCATCATCATTATTAAATTGTACCCTTTTCTTTGAAATATCTTGAAGGATCCACGTAAGCTTTTCGTGTATTTCTACGTTGGTTAATGGTGTTGCTAAGCTCCCTCGGCATCCCCATACAGTTATCTTAAAAACGGCTTAACCTCCTTTTCTTAAATATACCATTTAAACTTTTCTTTACAGGTCTATTAATTTTCTTGTATGATATAAATTATTATTTACGTGTACATTTTACAAATTAAGTAAAAATGAGTAAAGTGGAAAAGCCATAACTTTATATAAAAAGGAGCGTAATTATGAGTGTAAAGAAGGATTACCAACATAAGCTAGAAGTAGAATTGGGAGAATGGGATGCCAGAATTAAACAACTTGATTCCCTGGCCAATAAAACTGAACCTGAGAATAAAGCTGAATATGTCGAACATATTGAATATCTGAAGGCTAAACAACAAAATGTAAGGAGAGGTTGAAAGAAATAAAACAAACGCATGAGAGTATATGGGAGGGTCTTAAGGATGGTATTGACAGCATAATAGATGACATGGTAAATTATTATGAGTCTATTTATTCTAGATTTAAATAATAAATGAAATATGAAACTAATGTAAAGGAAGTAATCCAGAGGACTCACAATATTAAGAGCTTTCGCTTTGGAAGACCTGAGGGATTTGACTTTCAGGCAGGCCAATTTTTCTTCATCACTCTGGAAATAGATGGAGAAAGAAAAACGAAACATTTTACTATTAGTAACTCTCCAACACAAAAAGGATACCTGGAGTTTACAAAAAAAATCACAAACTCTACATTCAGCCAGAGACTGAATAGACTCAAAGGCGGTGAGTGGGCTGAGATATCGGGACCAAGAGGAAAGTTTGTACTAGAAGATATCAGAAAAATCTGCTTTTTGAGTGGAGGAATTGGAATAACTCCCATCCATAGTATATGCCAAAATTGTACTGACCAAAACTTAGATACTGATATAATTCTTCTTTACGGGAACGAAGAAGAAAGTGATATAGTATTTCGATACGATTTTGATAGGATGATTGAGGATAACTCGAACTTAAAGGTAGTGCAAATCCTTAATAAACCACCTGAAGATTGGAGAGGCTATTATGGATATATTACTGTTGACATCATAAAAAAGGAGGTTAAAGATTTTCGGGATCGGACATTTTATGTATGTGGCCCCCCTATGATGGTAGATGTAATGCTGGGGCTACTTAAAGAACTTGAGGTAAAAAAGATAAAAATGGAAAAATTTCCTGGTTACTAAATAAATTAGCTCCTTTCTGCATACCCGTGCGGGTACCCCGCACTCAGACTGGTCTCTAATTTATGGCATTTGCTACGCAAAAAAATTTACTTTATATAATGATAAAGCTTATCTAAAATATTTGACGGATTCATATCTGTAAGGTAATATTCAAAAAAACGAACAAGTGTTAACATACATTTGGTCGCGCTGCGCATTCTATTTACAAAAACGCACGGCCAGGGCGAATTTGCTCTGGCGAGAGAAGGGTGAGAGTGTGGAGTTTTTAACCTGGACAGCGATAGCAGTTGGAGGAAGTCTCTGCATCTTATTTCTCTATTGGCTCCCATGGCCTGAAGGGGTAGAAGCAAGAAGGATCAGGTGTGCCTTTTTTGTAGGGACATCTGCCTTAATGCTTTTTTTATTGATTTTCACCCTGGATTATCTCAGACTCCTTCCTAAACGCACCAATGCGGACATGATCACTGATGAGGTCGTCTCTGGCAAGATGACATGGCGCAAGTACATATGCATAGACTGCCATACTCTGCTTGGAAACGGCGCTTATTATGCGCCAGACCTTACAAAGAGCTGGGATAGATTCTTAGTCAGGTCTGGTGGAGATGAGGAATTAGCCAGCAGTGTTATGGAGGCATTTTTGATGAATTCTCCGTCAGCCACACATGAGCACAGGGGTATGCCGAGATTTGCCCTGACGGAAGAAGAGTCCAAAGGTCTTGTCAAGTTCCTACGTTGGGTTGCCAATATTGATACCAATGATTGGCCTCCAAAGCCCTTAGCTCCAAAGCTTACTGTGTCTCTGGAAAGAGAGATCACCCTCGCTTTCCCTTCGGAATCATTAGTAAAGGAAGGCGAGGTTCTCTTCCTTTCAAAAGGCTGTAGTATCTGTCACACTTTGGGTCAAGGGCCGAAGGTGGGACCAGATCTAATTGATGCTGTAAGACGCCATAATACGGAATATTTGATAGGCTGGATAAAGAGTCCTCAGGCAGTGTATAAGGAATTGAACATAAGTCCCATAAACAAGGGATTTCCTCTAATGCCTGAACTTGGTCTCAGCCAGGCCGAGGCCCGTGCCATAACAACCTACCTGAAGTGGAAAGGAGGTCAGTGATGAAGGTAGCTAACATGCTAATCCTTAGAGAAGCGACACAGGAGGTAGCAGGCAGGTTCTTCATCTTTGCCGGACTTTTATTCTTATTACAGGTAATATTTGGCCTGGTGGGGGCTATGTATTTCCTCTGGCCCAACCTTCCTATCCCATTAAACTTCAACATCATCCGAATGCTCCACATCAATGCCCTAATTATATGGCTACTTGCAGGTTTTATGGGAGCCACCTATTATCTGTTGAAGGAGGAGGCGGGTGGAAGGCTTTATTCAGAAAGACTGGCTAAGTGGAATTTATGGCTCTTTTGTATAGGAACATTTCTGATAGTGGCAGGCTACCTTTATATGGGCCTTTCCGGGAATTATTCAAGGCTATTCTCCGAGGGGAGGGAATATATTGAGGCCCCCCGTTGGGCCGATATATACCTGGTAGCCGTATTCTGTCTATTCCTATTTAATACCTTGATGACAATATACAAGCATACACAACGGGATGCCATTACAGGACTTCTGGCAGTAGGATTGATAGCACTTGCCTTTTTTTACCTCTTCGGGATGAAATTCTTCAAAAACATGTCTTTGGACTTCTACTTCTGGTGGTGGGTAGTGCATCTATGGGTAGAGGGCAGTTGGGAACTCATAGCCGCCAGCCTGTATGCTCTTCTGGCCATTCGCCTCTTTGGCTTTCCAAGGCAGAGGGCGATAAAATACCTCTATATTGAGGCGGGGCTTGTTGTTTTTACAGGCATCCTGGGAATGGGGCACCACTATTACTGGATAGGGACGCCACAGTATTGGCTTCTGTTGGGTGGGTTCTTCAGCGCCCTGGAACCTCTGCCCCTTTTTATAATGGTCTTAGATTCCCTGAGGCTAGCCATTAAGGATAGGAGACTTAATCATCCGAATCTCTTAGCTCAATACTGGCTGGTAGGGAGTGTGATTATACACTTTCTAGGGGCAGGGGTATGGGGATTTGCCCAAACCCTCCCTCAGGTGAACCGCTGGACCCATGGCACCCAGTTTACGGCCGCGCACGCACACATAGCCTTCTTTGGAGCATATGCCATGCTAATTATAGCATGCGCATATTATGCCCTGCCAAGATGGAGGTTTGGAGGGGATAGCTTTGACCAGAGACGAGGTTTTTATTCTTTCTTACTCATGGTAGTAGGTGTGATGGGGATGACCATTGCTCTTAGTTGTGCCGGCATTATACAGGTGTTTATGGAGAGGGTGTGGGGGTTACCTTTTCTTCAGGTACAAGGTTATATGAGCTTTTTCTATCTCATGAGATTTGTATTTGGGCTGCTTACAGTCACTGGTGTAGGACTATTCTTCTTTGACCTATTGATGCCCAAGGCCAGAACTAATATGGAAAGGTCTTGATCTATGTTTTTAAGCGTGGAACGATGCATAGGTAAGCACACTCTAATCTAAACCTCTTTACGCATTTCCAGAAGGAAAAGACGGTGTAATCAAAATATCCCTGCACGGAATTTCAAATTAAATTTAAGGAAGCAAAATACAAAGAACGGATATAAGATAATGTCAAAGGCAAAAATAATGATTGTTGAAGATGAGTGGATTACTGCTGAAGATATAAAAATGAGATTACAGGCTTTGGGATACACTGTTTCCTCCCTGGCATCTACAGGAAAGGAAGCGATTCAAAAAGCTAAGGAGGATAAGCCTGATTTAGTGCTGATGGACATTGTGTTAAAAGATGAAATGGACGGGATTGAAGCGGCAAGTCAAATCCACTCATGTTTGGATATTCCCATTATCTATCTAACAGCTTATGCCGATGAGAAGATACTGGAGCGGGCAAAAATAACAAAACCGTCTGGATATATCGTCAAGCCTTTTATAGATGAAGACTTGAAAATAGCAATTGAGATAGCTCTTTACAAACACAAGTCCGAAGAAGAAAGAAAAAACTAATACAAGAACTCCGTGATGCACTCTGTATAGAAGAGGTCCATTCTGCGTATATGCTACCTTTCAGACCTTAAATTGGATATCTCATGTTGCAACTTTTTCAGCTCCATTTCTAACATGCCTTTGTGAGCAAGCTCTTGTTTAGCAACTTTAATGAACATCCTTCTGCTACCCTCGTGTTCTATGGAATTTGCAAGGTCTAGGTAAAATTTGTAACTTGACTCCTCCTTAGGAATTGCAATGATCAAGACTTCTATTACTTTTTCCATCTCTTTAATTCGTTCTCGTAAACTTTTAATTTGATTCTTCATAGATCACCCTCCTTAATTCATAATATAAGAAATCTTGACAGTTTTTTCAATGAGGCAACCCATAAACAAGCTTGCCACCCAAATGCCCCAGATAGCCGACAAGTGGTAAGATGGAAATGTTTAAAATAATGAAGACGATATTGAGGACACCTGTATTGTCCAATATCCCAGGGTAAAACCAGTACCAAGTGGTACATAGTCCTCCAACTATAATCAAAATTAGCCCGTAACGAATTTTGCTAATGAAGATATGTGTTCTTATACCCCTGTATTTTTTTTTCCACTCAATGATTCCAGTAAGTTGGGAGATCGGCGTAAAAAGAGTTGCTATTATCATGAGGTAAAAATATGAATTGTGGAATGAATCCCGTTCGGAAAGCAGGGCAAGGAAAAGAAAGAAAACCGCTACAGGGTAGAGGGCGGTTGGGAAGTGAACGAACATCGCATGAAAAGGAATATCAAGTAAACTGATTTTTATTTTTGTCTTTTCTGGAAAGAATTTTTTTAAAATTTCAGTCCAACTTGTTCTCATGGTCAATTTCAAGTAAAACCTACTTTCACTATTGCTATTCCTTGATTAGTATCTGTTGCGGAAAGCTTAAATGCCCAAAAATGTCATTGGTGATTCTGCCCACCTGTCAGAAGGACAGGCATAATCACACTTGAACCAGGTCCTGAAAAATGTCATGCTGAATTTATTTCAGCATCTCTTTCAGTACCTCCGATTTCAGAAT
>JBHICG010000055.1:0-23850 GCA_046759445.1 Candidatus Scalinduaceae bacterium | reverse complement strand
GTTATATATCACGTGAGAGATATATTTTTAAAACATGGTGCAGATAGCTGGTTTTATAAGGATGCTGAGGAATTTCTGCCAAATGGTACTAAATGTCCAAAATGCAATTCTACTGATTTTGAAAAGGAAAATGACATATTCGACGTATGGTTCGAATCAGGCTCCAGTCATCACGCAGTGTTGAACAAGCGTGAAGAATTAACCTTTCCCGCTGACGTTTATCTTGAAGGAAGCGACCAGCATAGAGGTTGGTTCCAGCTATCACTTCTGCCTTCTGTTGCGGCATGGGGGTGTGCGCCTTTCAAGACAGTATTGACGCATGGCTTTGTGGTTGATGAAAAAGGTGAGAAGATGTCTAAATCACTTGGTAACTTTATATCGGTTGGCGATGCCCTGAAGGATTTGGGGGGAGATATCTTAAGACTATGGACGGCCTCCATGGAATACAGAAATGAAATGAATGTTTCACATTCAATCATTTTGCGAATGTCAGACTCTTACAGGCGTATTAGAAATACCTTTAGGTATCTGCTTGGGAATTTATATGATTTCGATCCGGTTAAAGATACTGTAGAATACACACAGATGTGGGAGATTGACCGATGGGCCCTACACAAGACAGAAGAACTCATAACCTCAGTAACATCGGCATTTGAATCCTTTCAATTTCATCGCGTTTACCATAATGTACATAATTTTTGTGTCGTTGAGATGAGTTCGTTTTATTTCGACATACTTAAGGACAGGCTTTATACATTCTCAAAAAAATCACTGGAAAGACGTGCGGCACAGACCGTACTTCACAGGATAAATTCTGTTCTGGTAAGACTATTGGCTCCCATCCTTGTGTATACGACAGAAGAGGTATGGACGGAAACGAAACACGATAATGGCAATAATACGGGTGTACATCTGGCTGATTGGCCAGAATCCAATGAACAATATATAAATGAAGAGCTCAACAACAAATGGGACAATATCATCAAGATCAGGACTGACGTGGCAAGAGAGTTGGAAAAGATGAGGGCCTCAAAACACATTGGCAACTCCCTTGAGGCCGTGGTTGATCTCTATACCGAAGATGGCGAACTGCTTAAGCTCCTGAAGGAATACGAAAACGATTTCCCGATGATATTTATTGTCTCAGACGTAAACATAAGTACAGAACCTCTGGATTCAGCAAACAAGGGGGAAATCTTTGAAAAGCTGCTTATCAAGGTAAGAGTCGCAGATAGCAACAAATGTGAAAGATGCTGGAACTACCGCGAAGAAGTCGGCAAGATAGATAAATACCCAACCCTGTGTGATAGATGCGCAAAAGTTATTGAAGAGGTGCAAAAATGATGTTTATGCATTTCCGTGCCACGATCAGCCTGTCGGTAGGTGTGTCTTACTATTCAATTTGATTATGTTGTATTTGTCCCCGCCCACCGATTGCATCAATACTTTCTAAAAAGCCATAACATTCTTATGACAGAGGAAATAAGTATGGTGTCCCCAGATTCTCATTAAAGCGAGATGTGACCTCGTTTTCATACTATCTTTAATTTTTTATTAGTTTTAATAATTCAAGTGGGCTAATAGTGCCTAATGCTACTAACATAATTGCTATACCACAAATTATGATAGAGGTCATTGCCCATACATTTTTAAAATGAATTTGAATATATATGCTAAGCCATAATGAACAACCGCAACCTAAAAGAAATATAAGGGTACGCAACTTATCCGGTATATTTGTGATAATTGTTAGTAAAATAATAAATAACACATAAAAACATAAAGGTACAATAAATAGAAAAGGGCCTAATGGTTTCTCCTGATTATCTAGGTAGTCTAATATATTCAATCCATTATTTTCGCAGAAGTCTTTGATTTCTTCTGGTGTACCTTCCATTTTCCCAAATTTCATTTGTTACCTTTAATAAATTAGGGTCAGCGACTATTTTATTTAAAAGGAGGGAGAGTTTATAGAGGTCTATGTAAAATGCCCTCTTGATGTATGTGAGCAGCGTGACAAAAGGGGCTATATAAAAAGGCGCTTGCAGGTGAGGTGAAGGAATTTACGGGCATATCAGCGCCTTATGAAGAGCCTTCAGATCCTGAGTTAACGATTGATTCATCAGAGCTGTCAGTTGAGGAATCAACGAGAGCGATATTAAATTACCTTGCAGAAAAGGGATTTGTGAAGTTTTAGTGTGTTAATTAAAACGGTCGCTGTCCCTAATTATTAAAGCAAAGGGTCTTTTAGTATCCAGGGATGTACGGAGAAGAGGAGTAAAAGCTCTAAGACTTACAAGGAAGTAGTATCAGAAAAGACAGCCTTACTGCCGAAGGTGGGATATATGACTATCTTTGCAGTAAGGCTTTTTTTATTATTACTTATTACAGTATATGTATAATATATTAATATATTTGCAAATAACTTTTCATAATGATAATGTATTGCAGCTTCCATTACGTATGTCTGGGACCATTTCGTACATAAGACGAACAAGATATTGTTTTATGTTACCGGTAAATAAAAGGGATCAGTGTATGTGTCAATGAAAGAAAAGATAATTCTGCTTATTGAGGACGATCAAGACCATGCTGACGTAATCACCAATGTACTCAAGGAAGACGACGTAAAAGACATTAAAACGGAAGTTATCGTAAAAAAAGATGGCCAGGAGGCCATAGATTATCTTCAGTATGAAATGCAATCACAACCTTCCGCTGTTATATTAGACCTTAATTTACCGAAAATTGATGGGATGGACGTCCTTAAATTTATAAAGGGGAATTCAAAGTATCGTTCGATCCCCGTAATTATTTTCTCTGCAAGTTCTGATCAAAAAACGATTGTTGAAGCGTATAATAATAAAGCTAACGCTTATTTTATTAAGTTTGCTTCTTATGATGGTTTTGTTGAAGAGGTAAAAACCTTGAAGAAATACTGCTAAAAATGCGTTCATTGACAGTATCAACAATTCATCTTGTAATAATCAAGGAATTGCTAATCTGTATGCCATTGGCTATTCATCAATAAACCGAATTTCAAATTTACCATATCCCAAACCACATCTTATCCGCCAAACAACCCGTCTTCCCTGTAAATCCTGATATTCATTCTTTCAGAAGTAATGTATGGCAATAATTCGCTGAAGCTCTTTATAACCAGTTGAGAAACTCAGGGTCATCAATTTCATCAGAAAGTATTTAGTATTTATATCTCAAAAGAAGTATTATATGCGGGAGGTCTAGGTTAAACTAGGGTATGTATCATTATAAAATAGGGTAATATACCTATATTATGCTTGATTTTTTTATAGAATCGTTTAAAAGAACATTATCTCCATTCATATGCTTGCTTCATTTCAGGGAAGTTCCTTTCACAAAACTTTTGAATGAAAGGATATTCACATGCACAGTAATACCAAAATCCTTATAGTCGATGACATTAAAGACATGAGAATTGTACTTACAAAGGTCTTAAAGAAAGAGGGTTACAAAACAATAACTGCTGGAGATGGTCTTACCGCAATTAAACTTGTAAGAAGCGAACTCCCTGACGCCGTTATTATGGACATAAAAATGCCCAAAATGGATGGTATAGAGGTGATGAAGCGGATAAAAAAGCTTAAGGATGACATACCAGTTATCCTTATAACGGCTTATGGGGAAATAGAGACTGCCGTCCAGACAGTTAAGTCGGGTGCATACGATTATGTTACAAAGCCATTCGATAATGCAAAGATTATCATTACACTTAATAATGCCTTAAAAGAACACAGCCTGAAATACGAATTAAAAAGACTTCGCCTTAGATTAAAGGATAAAGCCCCACTCCCTAAACAAATGGGTTCGAGCAATCAAGTAAAAAGAGTTGCTAACCTGGTTAACAGCGTTTCACATACGAATTTCACAGTTATCTTATACGGTGAGACTGGCTCGGGTAAGGAATTAGTGGCAAGGTCAATTCATAATCAAAGTTTACGAAGGAAGAACAAATTTATTGCTGTTGATTGCGGTGCAATACCTGAAACATTAATCGAAAGTGAACTTTTCGGATACGAAAAGGGAGCATTTACTGGGGCCGAAGGAAGAAGAGAAGGATATTTTGAATTGGCATCAAAAGGTACGCTCTTTTTGGATGAGATAGGCAATTTACCCGTGAAAATGCAGAACAAATTACTTCGTGTCCTGGAAGGACACAATATAAGGAGATTGGGAGGAAGAGAATCCATAGAAGTCGATATACGTGTTATAGTTGCAAGCAATAGCAGACTTGATAGGCTTGTAAAGACTGAAAAGTTTAGAGAAGATCTCTATCACCGATTAAATGAATTTACAATAGAAATACCTCCTTTGAGAAACCGCAAGGAGGATATAATTTATCTCGCAAACCGTTTTTTGGATGAGTGTAACTTAGAGTTAAATAAAAACGTTCAAGGCCTTTCAGAATCTGCATTAGAACGTATGAACAACTACGATTGGCCGGGTAATGTAAGGGAACTAAGGAATGTGATTAGAAGGGCTGCGCTGGTGGCTGATGATAAGATAGAATCTGTTAATATACCGACCATTAAATCAAGATTAAATATTGATTCATTTGATAGTCCAATAAGCCATCTAATTAATGGAGAAAAAGGTACTTTCAATGAGTTTTCATTAAAGGATATTGTTAAGAAGGGTGTAAGTAACATCGAAAAGTACGTAATAACAGACACCTTGCAACATACAGGAGGCAATAAGAGTAAAGCTGCAAGGATATTAAAAATAGACTATAAAACTCTGTATTACAAAATCAAGGAATATGATATAAAGTTTACGCCTTAATTTGTGCGTAATTCAGAGTAAATATCATTTCTTCTTCATCTCCAGAGGTGTAGATAAAGGCCAAAACTTCCTGACTTGTGTCACAATATATATATTGATTCAATTCCATAACTACGGAATACTTTCTATGGTATAATTACCCGAAAGCCATACCTGCTCTACCCCTGAAAAATTTATTTTAAAGATGTAAGTCCCTGTATCATCGGATATTACACAGAATTGATTCCCCCTTATTATTAAATGGCATTTCCCTTGCTTTATCCAAATCTCACCCAATTTCTAATTAGGGGATTAATTGTCCTCTTGCATTCACATTAGACTCAGTTTATTCCTTTTGGCCACATGTGAAGGGGGGGGATATGTGCTTTTTCATTATATCTTATTGAAATCCTTCACGTCCGGATGCCCGCCTGACCATGTCCCCGCCTGTACCAGTTCGGGCAGGTTTCGGGCAGGACTCGGTCGCCCGCCAGAACGACTTTGTCGGGCTGGGACTTGAAACCTTAATAGAGAATTTTAACCCTTTTGTAGAAAAATTAGGGTCTTAAGCTTTGAGTGTTAAAATGCAAGTATTTTTTAGGCGGTTTAAATATGAGTTGTAGGGTTGAATTAACGTGCAGGAGGAAACGCGGGCCTGTAAGTAAGGCGCGATCGAATACGCTCTATAGAGAGAGAAAGAGATAGATACGTAAGTCGGTCGTGCTTTTTTTATGCCTGCGCTACAGTAACGCAGGCTTCTGGCCTTTGTAGAAAATAGCATAACAAATAGAATATAGCCATCAGGCTTTTATTTAGTATGGGTAATGCGGACAATTTATTTTTTTAACAGTAATTTAACCGAAGAAAGGGAGGATTGAAGTATGAAAACCATACAGTCCAAATTAGTTGTTGTATTGGCCATTTTTTTGATCTTAAGCGGAGCAGGAACTGGTATAACGCTTTCTTTTTTATCCAAGCAAAAAGGGGATAGCGTGGTGATTAATCTTGCAGGAAAACAGCGAATGCTCACTCAAAAGATGTCAAAGGAAGCGATTGCCCTGAGTCAGGGCATAGGTTCAAAGGAATCTCTGGAAAAGACGGCCGGTTTATTTGATAGGACATTAAAGGGTCTGATCTCCGGTGATAAAGAGATGGGAATCCCACCAACGGAAAGTATTAGTATCATAAGTCAACTCAATCACGTCCAGAAACTATGGAAAGACCTTAATTCAAACCTGCAAATTGTGTTAGCTAATTCAGCAGAAACAACTGCAGCATTATCATATATAAATGATAATAATATACAATTATTGAAAGAGATGAACAAGGCAGTGGGCATGTTAGAGAAAAAGGCATCTGATCCGGTAAAAATCAATCTTGCAGGTAAGCAGCGAATGCTTACCCAAAAGATGTCAAAGGAAGCAATTGCCTTGAGTCAGGGAATAGGTACAAAGGAAACTCTGGAAGAGACAGCCAATTTATTTGATAAGACACTCAAAGGCCTAATAGCGGGCGATGAAGAATTGAAACTTTCGCAAACTAAAGACCCAAAGGTTATAAGTCAACTTAATCAAGTACAGGAATTATGGAAGGAGTTTCGTGTGAATGTGGACGCTGTGTTAGCTAATCCAGCAGGGGCAGCCGCAGCTTTATCTTATATAAACGAAAATAATATAGAGTTATTGAAGGCATCACATAAAGTAGTGATGCTGTTAGAGGGTAATGCATTTGACTCAAGGACAATAAATCTTGCAGGTAAACAGAGGATGCTTTCACAGAAGATTGTAAAAGAGACACTGGGTCTTGTGCAGGGAACTGAATCAAGCGACACTTTAAAAAGTACTTCCGATCTCTTCGATAAGACACTTAAAGGTCTCATGTCCGGTGATAGTGAACTGGGATTGTCTACAATGACAGATGATGCCATCCTTGCACAACTAACGAGTGTACAAACGCTGTGGAAGAGTTTTTACGAAAACATAAACGCAGTATTGAAACTCGCTCCAGAGACGAACAATGCCCTAACTTATATAAATGGTAACAATGTAGAACTCTTGAAAGAGATGAACAAAGGTGTGGGAATGTATGAGGGAGCAGCGACTGGAAAGGTGGCAACACTTCGCTGGATAAGCCTTATCATTGTAGGAATAATGGCTATAACTATAGCGATAACATGGTTCGTGATAGTACGACCTCTTATAAAGACACTTACGGGAATAATCGATAACCTATCGAATGGGTCAGATCAGGTATCATCTGCAACAGTACAGATATCAGCATCGAGCCAGAGTCTTGCGGAGGGAACTTCAGAGCAGGCATCATCTTTGGAAGAGACGTCTTCATCTATGGAAGAGATGGCATCCGTGACAAAACAGAATGCTGGTAATGCTAACGAAGCAGCTAAACTGGTAGATATGTGCAGTGTATCTGCAAAGAATGGTAACAAGGCAGTTGTAGAAATGAACAGTTCGATGGAAGAGATAAATGCAAGTAATAAGAAGATTGCAGAGATTACAAAGGTAATAGATGGTATAGCATTTCAGACTAACCTTCTTGCGCTTAATGCTGCAGTGGAGGCGGCGAGAGCGGGTGAACACGGGAAGGGGTTTGCAGTGGTGGCAGAAGAGGTAAGAAACCTTGCACAGAGGAGTGCGACAGCGGCAAAAGATACTACATCATTGATAGAAGACAGTGTTACCAAGGCAGACAATGGGGCCAAGCTTGCAGATAAGTGTAGAGAATCACTGGAGGACATAGTTAAGAATGTTACTAAGGTAACAGACCTGACGAAGGAGATAGCAAATGCATCTTCAGAGCAGTCTGAGGGTATAGAGCAGGTGAGCAATGCAGTGCAACAGATGGATCAGATTACCCAACAGAATGCAGCCAATGCTGAAGAGACGGCATCGGCAAGTGAGGAATTATCATCTCAAGCAGAATCACTCTTGGATCAGGTAAAGATATTATCAGCACAGGTTGGTAAAAGAGTCGATGAAAAAGTGAATACTGCTGGTGAGAAAACAACGAGAAAAGAGGAAACATTTCATTTTGAACATTCAGGTGTAGCAGATCTGGAGAGTGCCCATAAAGCTAAAAGGTTGCAACCTGTACGCAAAGCCGGGCCAGATACGGATGAGGGCAATGGGGAGGGTTTAGAAGACGCTTTACATAAGAAGGACGTAGAAGAAGCAATTCCAATGGATGCTGATTCAACTTCTGGACATGGTGAAAGGATGAAAGATTTTTAAGTACAGGTGACAGTAGATAACGAGCAGAAGATAGAAGTCAGAAGAATAAATTTTACATGGGTGGGTAATGCGGACAATTTATTTTTTTAACAGTAATTTAACCGAATAAATGGAGGATTAAGGATGTTTAAAAGTATGAAGTTGGGGACAAAAATAGTATGCGGATTTGGCGTAATGACGATAGTACTACTTGCAGCGGTGCTGACCACAGTATGGCAGGTTGGCAAGACGAACACGGTAATCAACCGAGTCATTGATTTGCGGGCACCTACTGCACAAACAAGTATTTCATTGCTTAACGGGGTTAACTACTCTCTGGCCGCACTTCGAGGCTGGATCATCCTGGGCAATGATAAGTTCAAGGATCAACGTGCAGAGGCATGGTCTGAAGATATAGATAAACCGTTAGCTGCAATGGAGAAGTATGCGGTCAACTGGACGAACCCGGAGAACGTAAAAAGGCTTAAGATTATGCAAGAGAAGTTTAAAAATTTCAGAAAATATCAGCAAGAGATTGAGGACATTGCCCAGACAGTAGACAATACACCGGCCACCAAGATACTGTTTGAAGAGGCAGCTCCACGGGCAGCCATAATGGTGACCAACATCACCAAGATGATCGACCTGGAGGCAGGTTTGGAAGCGACGGCCGAAAGAAAGGCATTGCTTGGCATGATGGCAGACGTGCGGGGTACTACCGGCCTGTCACTCGCGAACATACGTGCGTATTTGCTCTCCGGTAATGAAAAGTTTAAAAAGAAATTTGATAAATTATGGGCCAAGAATATCAGGCGGTTTGGTGACCTCACTGACAATGCCAGGCTCTTGTCACCCGAGCAGCTTGAGGCATTCAATGCATTTAGCAGTGCCAGAGAGGAATTCAGCCCCTTACCACCAAAGATGTTCGAGATCAGGGGAAGTGCTGAGTGGAACCTGGCCAACGCGTGGCTGGGAACTAAGGCAGCCCCAGAAGCCGGTGCGATCATAGAACAGCTTGACGGTATGGTTGTAAATCAAAGACAATTGATGGCAACTGATGCGGGAACAGCGAAGAGCCTTACATCCTTCCTTCTGACCATGGAGTGGATACTGCTTGGCGCTGGAGTTACTATTTCCATCGTAGTAGCATTTTTAATAACTCGATCGATTACTGGACCCATAAGAAGAGTGATTGCGTCATTGACCTCAGCTTCTGACCAACTTGAATCTGCCACCGGCCAGGTATCCGAGTCTAGCCAAGAATTGGCGCAGGGAACTTCAGAGCAGGCATCATCTTTGGAAGAGACGTCTTCATCTATGGAAGAGATGGCATCCGTGACAAAACAGAATGCTGGTAATGCTAACGAAGCAGCTAAACTGGTAGATATGTGCAGTGTATCTGCAAAGAATGGTAACAAGGCAGTTGTAGAAATGAACAGTTCGATGGAAGAGATAAATGCAAGTAATAAGAAGATTGCAGAGATTACAAAGGTAATAGATGGTATAGCATTTCAGACTAACCTTCTTGCGCTTAATGCTGCAGTGGAGGCGGCGAGAGCGGGTGAACACGGGAAGGGGTTTGCAGTGGTGGCAGAAGAGGTAAGAAACCTTGCACAGAGGAGTGCGACAGCGGCAAAAGATACTACATCATTGATAGAAGACAGTGTTACCAAGGCAGACAATGGGGCCAAGCTTGCAGATAAGTGTAGAGAATCACTGGAGGACATAGTTAAGAATGTTACTAAGGTAACAGACCTGACGAAGGAGATAGCAAATGCATCTTCAGAGCAGTCTGAGGGTATAGAGCAGGTGAGCAATGCAGTGCAACAGATGGATCAGATTACCCAACAGAATGCAGCCAATGCTGAAGAGACGGCATCTGCGAGTGAAGAGATGTCGGCGCAGGCACAAAACACGAAGGAACAGGTCACGATATTGGAGGCACAGGTTGGTGGTGCAGGTGCAGCTACTGAGGAATCACGTGCTGCTGAGGCAACAACCCGCCTGAGGCAGGCACATTCAGGGCTAGCAGGGCAAACGAGTACCCATGCAGTTAAAAAGCTACAAGTAGCTAAAAGACAACAATCCGTACGTAAGGCTGAGCCAGTTGCCGATGAGGGCAATGGGGATGGTTTAGAAGGCTCTTTACGTAACAAAGACTTAGAAGCAGCAATTCCAATGGGTACCGATTCAATTTCAGAACATGATGAAAGAGTGAAGGATTTTTAAGTACAGGTGACAGTGGATAGCGAGCAGAAGATAGAAGTCAGAAGAATAAATTTTACATGGGTGGGTAATGCGTTGACGCTCCATGCTGTCCCCAAAATATGGGGCAGCATAGGGTACCATGTAAAAGACTATTATCATTTAGAATGGAGTTGGTAAGCCTGCTCATCCGAATGGATTGGCCTGGGAGGTAAGGGTTATGAGCAAAGATCAGGAAATCCGTACAAACACTTAAAAGGAGAAAAAATAAGATGGAAACAGTACTAAAAGAAAGAGATATTTCAAGTCATGAGGGAAAATTTCTAACATTTGCCTTAAGCAACGAAGAATACGGGATTGAGATACTCAAGGTTAGAGAAATTATCGGGATTATGGAAATCACCCCTGTACCTCAAACTCCGGACTACATGAAGGGAGTCATTAACCTGAGAGGAAAGGTTATACCCATAATAGACCTGAGGTTAAAATTTGCGATGCCGGAGGTGGAACACACGAAGGAGACGTGCATAATTGTGGCGGAGGTTGGCACTGCGCAGGTAGGGGTCATAGTGGATAGTGTTTCGGAAGTGACGGACATAAAGGGAGAGGATATAGAAGAATCGCCGAGTTTCGGGAAGGACATAGACACGAATTTCATAATGGGTTTGGGCAAGACGAAGAAGAAGATAGTAATACTGCTTGATATTGAGAAAGTACTATCAGTTGAAGTAATAAAAATGGTTGAACAGATGGCGAAAGAGAAGACATCTTAAATTCATGCCTGCGGCGTGTCTACGATACGCCGCAGGGGTACCGAGACATGTGTTGTATGATAAAGGGATAGCATGGCCGAAGATAACAAATTAACGAAAGACCACAATAGGGATAATATTTTACTGTTACTTACCGATCAGGCAACAGCCCTTGCTGCCAATGCTGTGAAGATTCAGTTACACACAGAAAGGATCAAGCAGTCGTGCTGCAAACCCGGCACAGTTGGGGAGGCTTACAAGAAACTGCTCCTTGCTGAAACCAAAGATCTGGAAGGGGTAGTTGCGCAACACAAGTCGGCGGCGAAACATTTATTGAGTGTGGCCGATAAGTTGACGAATGGTGCCCCGGTAGACGAAATAGTGGACGAAATGCGCATTTACAATACCTTCCTTGCTGACCAGCTTAAGAGTGGAGAAAAGCAAGCTTGTAACGCCCTTAACATGTTTCTGAAGGATTTATCAAAATCTCTTTCTACAGAGAAGGACGCTGATTACAGAAAATGACCGGAATGGGAAGGTAACAGCAATATAAAAGGAATTACCAAATGAAGGTGTTGTAGAACAGCCAGAGGGTATATCTTATACGATAGATAGGAAGGAAGAATATTATGAGTGTCAAATTCAACTGGGAGAGTTCCTATTCGGTTGGTGATAAACTCCTTGATGAACAGCATAAAAAAATATTTTATCTTGGTAATGAAATATCAAACATGAATGGCTTAAACGTCAAAAAGGTGGTTATGGATTTGTTCAAGCATACAAGAGAGCATTTTGACCATGAGGAAGAGTTAATGCAAGAAGTACAGTTTCCCGGATTTGAAGAGCATAGAGAGTTGCATAACGATTTGATAGAGAAACTGGGTGCCACAAATCATCGGTCATCAAACACTGATCATTCTAACGTATATATTTTTAGAAAATTAGTGTACGACTGGATTATCGATCACATTATGACACAGGATAAGATATTTTTTAACTATTATAGACAAGCAAAGAATAAATGACGTGCGGCACTGGCAATGCCTGTCTAGCCAGTCAATCAATTGGATGTTCTTCGGGCACCACTTATCTCCAACGTAAGGTGCTAATTCCTGTTAATTTCAGGAATGTAGAAGGAAGAGGTACCCGTGTAAGCAACTTTATAACCTGCCCAAGGTGGAATTTGCTGTGGTTAAAATTCCCCGATTCCTTTATTTTTAATCCTATGTAATTCCATAAATTGAGTTTGATAAATACTCATTACGATGAAAGGTTATACAAATGGCTGATTCTGGACGTATCTTGATTGCCGATGATGATGAGACTTTTTTACAATCGACTGCAGACTTGTTACGTAGGGAGGGATACGTGTGCGAGTGCGCCTCCGAAGCGGGGGCCGTTATCGAGATCCTGCGGTTAGCCAGGTATGACCTCTTAATTACCGACATTAACATGCCTGGAAACACCGGACTGGAACTCATTAAAAACCTGCCGGAAAATGCAGAAGGGATGCCGGTCATACTGGTGACAGCTAATCATTTGATCGATACAGAGATTCAATCATTACAACCTCCGGTGGTAGCCTGCATGCACAAACCACTTGACTTAGACAAATTACTCACGCAGGTGAGGATTTCTATTGAAGGTCTCTGAAATTAACTTGATGTTTAGGGGTTTCGGAGTAAAATGCCAACCTGAACAAGCATTATACGATTCTTGTTGTAGAGGACGACAAGACTTCATCTCACTTGGTTTAGAAAGAAAATCGGAAGAAACAGGTTGTGGAGCGCAAATGAAAGTCAAAGAAAAAACAAGAGAGCAACTTATGGATGAACTGGAAGGGTTGTGCCGTCGGATTGCAGAGTTGGAAGCATTGGAAACCGGGTTACATGATGCGAATGATACATTAAAAGCCAATAAAATGAGTCAGAAGAAGTGCACAAAATCTGATTCTATTCGGCAAAAGAAAAATGGAAAATATGTACAACCTTACGGTAACCTCTCCTCAATAAACACCTGCCGTGTGATAGCTGATTCGATCGGAGAAGATGCTCTAACCGAAATTGTGAACGAATTTCTTGATACGCTCGGTACGTCATCAGCAGTCTATGAAAAGAATGGTGACTATGCATTAGGTATTTTTGCCTCGGATTGGTGTCGCTTATTAGACAATGCCTCTCGGAATCTCTGCAACACGAAAGATAACAGAAAGGCATTGGCAGGTGGAAAATGGCTCTGCCACGAATCATGCTTTACAGATGCCTCACAAGTCTCAATGAAAACGGTTCAACCAGTTGATGCCGAATGTAATGGAGGTATCAGGATCTACGCTATTCCAATCTTAGCTCATGGCGAGGTCGTGGGGTCTATCAATTTTGGATACGGCACCCCACCCAAGGATTCTCAGAAACTAGAAGAAATCGCAGATAAATTCAATATTAGTGTGGACGAACTTCGTAAGCAAGCCGACAAATATGTCTCACGTCCATCTTTTATAATAGAAATAGCAAAGAATCATTTACGCGTTTCAGCAAGCTTAATAGGGGTTTTGATTGAGTCCAAACAGGCTGAGAAAGAGTTGAAGAACCTTAACGAAAATCTGGAAAAACACATAGCCGAGCGCAAAACGATGGAAAATGTATTACGAGATAGCGAGGAACGATTTAGAAGTACATTCGAACAAGCTGCCGTTGGTATGGCTCATGTTGCTCTGAATGGCCAATTTTTAAGAGTTAATAAACGCTTTTGTGAAATCACAGGACATTCAGAGCAAGAAATTCTTAAACGCACATTCAGGGACATTACATGTCCTGATGACCTTAATACACAGGATATGGTTCGGGAAGAGCTTTTGGACGGAAAAACTTCCAGCTACACAATGGAAAAACGTTACTTCAGGAAGGACGGTTCTATCATTTGGGCACATCTAACGGTGTCGCTTGTACGTAATTCTAGTGGTGAACCAAAGTACTTTATTTCCGTTATCGAGGACATTACCGAACGAAAGAAGGCTGAGGAGCAAATACGTAAGTTGTCTCATGCTATCGAACAAAGTTCATGTACGGTTGTGATTACGGACACTAAAGGTAATATAGAATATGTCAATCCCAAATTCACAAAATTAACAGGTTACACCTTAGAAGAATCCATTGGGAAAAACCCCCGTTTCTTAAAATCAGGTAAAACATCCTCGGAAGTGTACAAAGAGCTATGGGGAAATATTACTTCAGGAAAGGAATGGCGAGGAGAATTTTGTAATAAGAAAAAAAATGGAGAACTCTACTGGGAACTTGCATACATTTCACCTGTCAAAGACGATGAAGGTATCATAACCAATTTTATAGCTGTCAAGGATGACATCACTGAGCGTAAAAAGATGGATGAAATGATATTGCAGACAGAAAAATTGAGGGCCATGGGTATGATGACGTCTGGTGTGGCTCACGATTTTAACAATATCCTTGCAGTCATCTCGGGCAATGCACAGTTGATGGGAGAGAAATATGGAGACCATAAAGAAATGATGGATGGATTTCGTATTATTCGCAAGGCCGTAAACGATGGTGCTGAAATAGTCAGAAGAATGAAGAAGTTTACTAAAGTAGAGAGAGACGCCTCAGAGTTTATGTCAGTGGATATAAAGAAAATATTAGAACAGGCGATAGAATTCTCAAGGCCTAGATGGATGAATATAGCCAAGGCCGGGGAAATAACCTACAACATAGACAAAACTGGTATCAAGAAGATACCAGACGTACTGGGTAATCCTCCGGAGTTGAGAGAGGTATTCGTAAACATAATAAATAATGCCCTGGATGCAATGACTGGTGGTGGTTGTATATCATTTTGCACA
Source organism: Candidatus Scalinduaceae bacterium (assembly GCA_046759445.1). Taxonomy (GTDB): domain Bacteria; phylum Planctomycetota; class Brocadiia; order Brocadiales; family Scalinduaceae; genus Scalindua_A. The sequence goes on along the minus strand of JBHICG010000055.1, from coordinate 9,013 downwards.
TGGAGTAAGGATGATACTGTATTCGTAAGCATATCAGACACTGGTGAGGGTATGACAGAAGAGGTAAGGAAGAGGATATTTGATCCATTTTTTACAACCAAGAGGTCAGAAGGAAGTGGACTGGGTATGAGTGTTACTTATGGTGTAATAACAGGGCATGGTGGAAAGATAGAAGTGGAAAGCGAAGTAGGAAAAGGTGCAACGTTTACCCTGAGTATTCCGATTACGAGAGAAACACCTCAACTAGCAGTATCACCTGATCCGCCCCGGAAGATAAAGGCACATGGACTACGCATATTGGTGATAGATGATGAGGAGGAAATATGCAGTGTTCTAAATAAATATTTCTCCAGGGATGGTCATGAAGTTAGGAGTGTTAATAATGGTACTGAGGCAATCAAGTTACTAAAGAACGAAGATTTTGGTCTAATTTTATGTGACCTTGTCCTGCCGGACATGTCTGGACATGATATAGTAAAAGTCCTAGATGCGTTAGACAAAAAGCCAAAAGTAGGTCTGATTACGGGTTGGGATGAAAAGATTGAGACTAAAAGTAAAGAGGAGTTGAAGATAGACTTTATTATCAGGAAGCCTTTTGATTTCTCAACGCTAACATCTCATATAAATGAAGCGTTTAATACTGGATAGCATATCCGCTAAAAGCAGGTTGATTTATCAAGAAAATTGTAATTTGTACTTGACTTTATACTGCTGTAGTAATAGTTTAACGTAGTTTAATCATCCAAAAATTATAGAACAATATATTGTAATTGGGGGAAGCTGGTGCTGTTACAAGATTTTGTTGGAATAATTTTTACCCACATACTCACATATAAACTCACTCACATAGCAGTTTTTCTATTCATACTATTCTATATCAACACTCAATTATAATGCCGTAGAGATAGACGAGTAGGGGCTCAAAATTTTGAGCCCCTACACTGTTATATCCTTCTTGGTGGGAGGTGTTCAATATGGGTATATTTCGTTCAATAAAGATAAGATTACTTGTATTTGGACTCAGCATCTCACTCATACCCATTTCCATAATCACAACAATATACTACTTAAACACAAGACGTGCTCTAAAGAGTCATGCACTGCAGAAGATGGTAGCAATTGCAGAGTCGAAGAGGATTCACACATTGTCCTTTCTGGATGCAAAAAAGGGACGAATTATTGATTTTAGTTCCGACGGATTTATAAGAGACATTCTTGGTACAATTGCCAGCAGGGGATCTCAAAGCCATGCTTTCGTAAGACTAAACAGATATCTTGTAGTGAACAAGAAACCTTTGGACGCCCACATAGTGGCAATAGCCGTTTTGGACATAAACGGTAAGGTTGTTGCGTCTACCAGTGAGAAATGGATTGGAAAAGATATGTCTGAAGATGAGCTATTTATGAGTTGCGTAAGTAAAAACTACGGAGAGACATACACCGGTAAGTCTTATTATGCTCCTTATCTAAATGTAAACTGCATATTTATTTCCGCGCCTCTTACCAGTAGACAGGAGAATAAGACAATGGGTGTCATTATCAATGCCTATGACCTGAAATCTCTGAATAAGATCACGACAGGCCGTGTTGGTATGGGAGAGACTGGAGAGATCTATATTGTAAGTCGAGGGAAGATAATGCTTACTGAGTCGAGGTTTACTGAGGATGCTGCCCTCAATCAGGTGGTGGATACCGAACCGGTACGTAGGATTGTCGAGAGTGGTAAAGGAATGACCGGCATCTATGCCGACTATAGAGGTGTTCCAATTGTTGGCGCCTCTGTAGATATACCTGAGTACGGTTGGATACTACTAGCAGAGGTGGATAAGGCAGAGGCCTTTGCCTCTTTGAAAGAGAGTTTTTATTACTTTACCTTTACCGCTATAGCCAGCATTATCATTGTGCTCGGGCTTACGGTTATAATTTCTACCAACCTTTCACGTCCTATAAGGCGCCTAAGCCGGACAGTCCAAAAGGTGACGGGTGGAGACCTCGATGCTCAAGCACGCGTAACCACCTCGGATGAGGTGGGTATTCTGGCGAAAGGATTCAATTCCATGATTCGGTGCATTAAGGATTCTCATGAGGAACTGGTACGCACAGAGCGTCTGGTAGTGCTGGGCAAGTTAGCAAGTGGCATTGCACATGAAATACGGAATCCTCTGGGTGTTATTGACAGTTCGGCCTACTACCTGAAGAAGAAACATAAAGATGCGGATGAAAAAACTATGACGCACCTCAATCGCATAATCAAACAGACCAGGATTTCCACTGATATTATCCAAAGCCTGCAAGATCTGACAAAGATGAAGGAGCCTCAAAAGGACAGAATGGATATTGCCGATGTTATAGAAGATGGGATAAATATCTCTAGCATACCACAAGCTGTCAAGATTGTTGAGAAGGTGCCAAAAGATAAGTTGTTCGTGGATGCGGATGGGAGACAGCTCTTAATAGTATTCAACAACATCTTAAACAATGCAGTACAGGCAATGGATAAAAAAGGGACAATTTGGGTAACTGCTAGTAGAGGAAATAATAATTGGGTTGAAGTATCGTTCAAGGACTCTGGTCCCGGCATTCCGTCGGGAGACCTAAAAAAAATCTTCCAGTCATTCTTCGGTACTAAGGCAAAGGGTCTTGGATTTGGACTTACCATCTGTCAGATGATTATGGAAAAACATGGAGGCGAGATAGAGGCCCAATCAGAACTGGGGAAAGGGACTACATTCATCGTCAGACTACCTTCTTTTAAAGCAAACAACGAAAGGAGTTAACTATGAAAACAAGAAAGAGAATTCTTGTAGTGGATGATAATAACGATTTTTGCGAGAATATTACAGACGTTCTAGAATTAGAGGGATACAAAACTGTAGAGGTTTATGATGGGTTCGATGCCCTTGACGCGGTCAAAGAGGACGGCTTTGATCTGGTACTAATGGATGTTAAAATGCCAAAGATGGATGGTGTTGAAACCTTTAGGAGACTCAAGGAGATTTCGCCAAGATTACCTGTCATTATGATGTCGGCTTTTATGGTCGAAGACCTTATCAGACTGTCATTGCAGGAAGGGGCCTTTGGTGCCTTCCAAAAGCCCTTAGACCTTAAAAGGCTTTTCTTTAGCATCGAAAGAGCCCTTCCAAACGGAGCGTTGATTATGATAGCTGATGATAACGAGGAATTATGTGCCAACCTGAGTGATACTCTGGGTGAAAAGGGATATCGGGTTACAGTTGCCAAGGATGGCGAAAGCGCAGTAAAGATGGCAAGGGAAAACAAATTTGATGTTATCCTCATGGATATGAAACTCCCGTTTATGGACGGACTGGAAACCGTTATGGCTATTCGCAATTTTAGGTCAGATGTGCAAACCATTATTATCACGGGACATAAGGAAGAGATGGGAGACCTTATCGAGCAGGCTTTAAGAAAAAAAGCCTATGCATGTATGGAAAAACCATTGGACATGGATCATTTGTTGAAGTGTATACAGAATATCCTGGAGTCTGATACTAGAAACTAACAGGTTGTCCGAGAATTGTCATTCCGGACTTGATCCGGAATCTCATACACTTTTCTTGCTGGTTCAATCATGCCTGCCTGCCATCCTGTTGGGCAGGTTGATTGAACCTAAACGTTTCGGTTCAAGCTACAAGCCTGAACCAGCCAAAGGACGAAAGGCGATTGATGATTGGCGATTGCGGATTGCGGAATTTGGAGTTAAGTCTTTGGACTTTTATGTGGACGAAAGACGATTGATGATTGCGGATTGAAACGTATAAGAAGCAGGAAGTAAGAGGCAAGAGGTAAGACACAAGAAGCAAGAAAACAGTCTTATAAAAGAGAAAGTTAACTCTTTAGAGTTTTATCTTGTTTGTGTTTATTCTTTACGTAAAAAGCAGATAAAAGGCTAAGGCAACAGATACTAATTATTAATCCCTCGTTCCCACGCTGGAGCGTGGGAACGATTTTAGCTCCCCCTTTTGTAAAGGGAAGTTAACCAGATGCAGAGGAGATACCGCATACTAATTGTTGATGACGAAGCAGAACACAATGCTAATATCAAGGACATTTTGGAGATGAATGGCTATGCAGTAAATACTGCAATTAACGGCAAGGAGGCAATTAGCTTTTGCCAGAAGGATAGCTACGATCTAGCGCTTGTTGATATTAAGCTACCTGATATTTCAGGTAATACGGTTGTAAGTGAAATGTCTAAGATCTCCCCTTCAACGGAGTACATCTATATAACTGGTTATGCTTCGATCGATAGCGCCATCGAAGCAGCGAAGCAAGAACATGTAGTATCTTATGAAACAAAACCAATAAATATGGATCGTCTTCTGCCTATCATCAAACAAATCACCGAGCGTAAGCAAGCAGAAGAAAAACTACGGAAGAGTGAAGAACATTATCATGCCCTGGCAAAGTTATCGCCTGTAGGAATGTTCCATACAGATTCTGAGGGACATTGCTTATACGTAAACGAGCGATGGTGTGAGATAACTGGTCTCGCCATGGAAGAAGCAAAAGGAGAAGGCTGGGCGCGAGCTTTGCATCCAGATGACCGTGATCGTATCTTCACGAAGTGGTACCAGGCTGCAAAGAGTAAGTCTATATTTAAATCTGAATATCGTTTTCTTCAACCTGATGGCACAATAACCTGGGTCTTTGGACAAGCTTTGCCTGAGATAGTGGATAACGGAGATCTTGTGGGTTATGTTGGGACGATGACTGATATCACCGAGCGCAAGCGTATGGAAGAAGTTCTGCAGTTTACTCAGTTTGCCATTGATAACAATGCAGATGCCACCTACTGGGTGAAGTCGGATGCAAAAATATCTTATGCAAATAAAGCTGCCTGCCAGTCGTTGGGATATTCTTACGAGGAACTTACTTGCATGAGAGTCCATGACATTGATCCTGACTTCCCAGATGAGTCCTGGCCGGCACATTGGCAGGAAATGAAGGAAGCAGGCACACTTACTTTCGAAGGTCATCACAAGACCAAGGCCGGCCTTGTATTTCCCGTGGAAATCCAATCTACTTATCTTGAGTATGAAGGCCAGGAATACATTTGTGCTTTTGTCCGCAACATCACTGAGCGTAAAAAGATGGATGAAATGATATTGCAGACAGAAAAATTGAGGGCCATGGGTATGATGACGTCTGGTGTGGCTCACGATTTTAACAATATCCTTGCAGTCATCTCGGGCAATGCACAGTTGATGGGAGAGAAATATGGAGACCATAAAGAAATGATGGATGGATTTCGTATTATTCGCAAGGCCGTAAACGATGGTGCTGAAATAGTCAGAAGAATGAAGAAGTTTACTAAAGTAGAGAGAGACGCCTCAGAGTTTATGTCAGTGGATATAAAGAAAATATTAGAACAGGCGATAGAATTCTCAAGGCCTAGATGGATGAATATAGCCAAGGCCGGGGAAATAACCTACAACATAGACAAAACTGGTATCAAGAAGATACCAGACGTACTGGGTAATCCTCCGGAGTTGAGAGAGGTATTCGTAAACATAATAAATAATGCCCTGGATGCAATGACTGGTGGTGGTTGTATATCATTTTGCACATGGAGTAAGGATGATACTGTATTCGTAAGCATATCAGACACTGGTGAGGGTATGACAGAAGAGGTAAGGAAGAGGATATTTGATCCATTTTTTACAACCAAGAGGTCAGAAGGAAGTGGACTGGGTATGAGTGTTACTTATGGTGTAATAACAGGGCATGGTGGAAAGATAGAAGTGGAAAGCGAAGTAGGAAAAGGTGCAACGTTTACCCTGAGTATTCCGATTACGAGAGAAACACCTCAACTAGCAGTATCACCTGATCCGCCCCGGAAGATAAAGGCACATGGACTACGCATATTGGTGATAGATGATGAGGAGGAAATATGCAGTGTTCTAAATAAATATTTCTCCAGGGATGGTCATGAAGTTAGGAGTGTTAATAATGGTACTGAGGCAATCAAGTTACTAAAGAACGAAGATTTTGGTCTAATTTTATGTGACCTTGTCCTGCCGGACATGTCTGGACATGATATAGTAAAAGTCCTAGATGCGTTAGACAAAAAGCCAAAAGTAGGTCTGATTACGGGTTGGGATGAAAAGATTGAGACTAAAAGTAAAGAGGAGTTGAAGATAGACTTTATTATCAGGAAGCCTTTTGATTTCTCAACGCTAACATCTCATATAAATGAAGCGTTTAATACTGGATAGTATATCCAATAAATGGAAGTTGATTTTATCAAGAAAGTTGTGATGTGGACATTAAGGAACAACGCCCAAATTTTTCTTGGTGAGGTAATAAGATAACCACACAATCAACCGTGTATTAACAAAGGTTAGAAATCTTCAGAATGCGTTTATTTACTCTATTAGTTTACATCAGGCTGATTTAAGTTGTTGTAGGATATAAAGATAGAAAGTTTCATATATCAAGCTGTAGTGTTCCAAGTCTGAGAAATCACCACCCTTATTCTCCGTATTTTCTACATTTCATACTTTAATCTCAATTCATCATTTTCCGCTTTATGATATCAAAATAATAAAGTATCATTATCTATTTAACCTTTATTAAACCTTTCCGGATACTCAACTAACTTTTCTATGCAATCCAGTGAGATTTGGTGGAAATAAGGCTTTTCTTTAGGTTTGAGCCATTCAAGATTGAGTATCATTATGTTTTTACCCTTTGAAGTTACCGTTGATTTTGATAGTATAAAATGCCACTCTATCAAATGTATATTAATTATCTATAACTTACTTGATTACACATGTTGCGTAAGGAAGAAAAATTACAACAAGACAAGCAGACAGAGGAAGTGTTAAATCGACCCTTGGAATACCTTTACCCACTGTTAGAATCTTTGCCACTTGTACCATATATTTGTAAAACGGAGGGAAATTATGGTGCTATTTATATAGGTAGTAACGTGACATAAATTAGGGTCAGCGCCTATTTTATTAAATTAGGGTCAGCGCCTATTTTATTTAAAAGGAGGGAGAGTTTATAGAGGTCTATGTAAAATGCCCTCTTGATGTATGTGAGCAGCGTGACAAAAGGGGCTATATAAAAAGGCGCTTGCAGGTGAGGTGAAGGAATTTACGGGCATATCAGCGCCTTATGAAGAGCCTTCAGATCCTGAGTTAACGATTGATTCATCAGAGCTGTCAGTTGAGGAATCAACGAGAGCGATATTAAATTACCTTGCAGAAAAGGGATTTGTGAAGTTTTAGTGTGTTAATTAAAACGGTCGCTGTCCCTAATTATGTCCCTAATTATGTCGCTGTCCCTAATTATGTCCTTTTTTCAGATTTCTCACCAATTCTTTTTCTAGAACACAATCTCTTGGATACATTAAATAATCAAATAACTAAAATTTTCAAATAGGTCACGGGTCATGGCCCGCCTCGGACACACCACGCTCTGCCGGAGATTCCCTTGTCTCCTGTGAGGAGGGATCCATCTTGCATCCCCACGATCCATGCTTTGCTGTTTTGGAAGTGATCCGTGGTAGACGTCCAGTATCCGGTCTGCACATTGTGGAAGGGATCACCATCGCTCCACTTACCAGTGCCTAATGTGTCTGGCAGAGCTGGATTACTAACACCCAAATGGAGTAAACTTACTATTTCTTTATAATTTGGGAGGGACCAATCTCCTACTTGTGATCCGTCTGTAAGATCAACACCATTTTCAGCCAATAAGTTGCAAGCGTTTAACGCGAGAATCCATGTCTGTGAACCAAAACGATCTGCATCTTTATCCCAGATAAGGTGAGTCAAATTATCCGTTATGGTACCATCTCCATTATCCGTAAATCGTGGATCTGGCCAAGCTACCCCTCTCTCCAATTCACCATCATCTCCCTGCCAATACGGTATTATCTGCCCGGTCTTCTCAACCGGTGCGTCTGGGCAATCACCACCACCATTCTGAACTGCTGCCAATATATCATCAAGTTTAGTTTTAACATCGGTGTCATGGTTTTCCAAGTTCTCTAAAATTGTAGGATTACCATAATTTTCATTGGTTGCATGAGTACGCACTGAGGACATTAAAATTACTATTACCGCAATTATGCTAAAATGAATTATATTCTTCATCTCCTTACCCCTTTCTTTTGAAATAAAAGAACCTACTGAAAAGATATCCAAATACACTCTTCTTAGATAATAGCTTCAAATTAGGGTCAGCGACTATTTTATTGATATGGGGGGTCCTTTAGTGTAGGTTCTTAGCGCACAAAAGTACTTGTAGACACTGGCTAAAACTAAAAAAAGCAAATTTATTTCCTTGTTAGTTACCTGTATTTAATCCGATGTGGTTGATCGGCGGCTTTTCCCAGTCTTTTTTTAGGTCCGCTTCATAATCTGAATAATTGCCTTTCCAGGGAATACCATGCCCTTGATCGAGCTCTAAAATCCAACCGGCTACATTATCCAGGAAATAACGATCATGCGTGATGGCAATTACAGGTTCCTGCTCCATTTAATCTCAGGATACCAATTTTGGCACCATAAAAATAGTAAAGAGATATGTCCTTAATCGCAGTTTTTTTCTGATAAGATTTGCTGACTCTCATCATTGAATAAATAATCTTTTCGGGGTTATTACTCATTAGTAGACTTCAGTACTGCTATCCTTGTAAATATATTCTCAATCAATAAATTAATGTTCAGATTATAATCGATGTATTTAATAGACTTCATAATTTCATCAATTATGTTCGTTATTTGTTCCTGTGTAAAAAACCTGCTCTGAGCTTGAAGGGTATCTTCATTGCCAGCATTAAACAGACCTAAATCTCCTTCGTCAGCGCTGCTGCGTGTATGTCTGATTTTGACTATTAGAAGGTCACGATAATATTGTAATATACAATTCAAAATGCCCTTCAGGATTTGCCTCTTTTCCTCCAGGGAATCACCCGTGCTCAGATAAGATTCGACAAATTCTTCAGCAAAACCAAGATTATGCTCCAGCTTCAATT
>JBHICG010000054.1:0-24055 GCA_046759445.1 Candidatus Scalinduaceae bacterium | reverse complement strand
TCTTTGTTTTGGGATTTGTATACCAATCATGTTTACCACCATGCCTTACCAAATAACAACCAAGACCTTCAATAGTTTTGATCAGGTCTCTTCATTAAGCTATTTTAAGTTCATCAACCTTTTTTAAGTAAGGTATTTCTTTGCTGATTAAATCCTTATACAAACTTTCAAGATTTTCTTTTAATTCTTCTAAAGATATGCCTTGAGTTAAATAATCAGGATAATCGACAAAATGACCTAAAAAAAACTCGCCATCTTGCCAATGGACATATTTGAGTGATTGCATTGTAGACCTCCTTTTTAAGAATTAACTATATTGAAATATATTATATATTATTGAATAAGTCTACTGTAAAATCATAAAGGTTAAATGAAGCTGGAGGGATCGCTGTAGCGAAAATCCAGTTTGCCCGGCGTGCTTTTGGCGGGCCTTTAACTTAATAACGCGCGTTCCAAGACAAACGCGTTGGAACGAATAACCATCCCGCATCTAGCTTCTAATATCATAAATGCATTCCTGAGCTTGCCTTGAAAATTCGGTCATGTCAACCGAAATATCAAGGTATATAACTTCTGACTATTTTGGAGTAATTTTATTTTGTAAAATAGCCAGCATCCCGACTGCCGCCTGAGGTCATTGGAATCGGTTGACGTTTATGGTTGAACGTAAAAAAGTCGCAACCGCAAGACGAATGACGTTTCGAGCTATTTACCCTGTTAAATAAGTACATATTATCAAATGTTTATATCTGATCTAAGACAAATAGAAATAATATGTTTTCTATTATTTGTCTATTTAACAGGGCCGGCCGAATAACAATTATTACTTATATTTACGTGCAATTCCTCTACTTATTGAGAACTTACCAGTAGCCAAAGTATATCAATCCAGGTTAAAATAAGGAAGGCTTTTTGTCTCTTTAATGGTATAGATAATATACCATCCGTTTTTCGCTAAAAAACCTAAAGACTCCTTTACATCACAAGAAAATAACAATTGAGGGTCTTTGTTTTTAGTAAAGCTTGAAATTTGTCATATATTTAATAAAATTCGCTACTATACAGAAACTGTATAATAACGTGTTAATTACCATACAAATTAAATAGGCGCTGTCCCTATTAATCTAAGTTTACCTTGAAATATCTGTCATGTCAACCGAAATATCAATGTATATAACTTCTGGCTATTTTGGAGTAATTTTATTTTGTAAAATAGCCAGCATCCCGACTGCCGCCTGAGGCCATTGGAATCGGTTGACGCTTATGGTTGAACGTAAAAAAAAAAGTCGCAACCGCAAGACGAATGAAGTTTCGAGCTACTCAACCACTACCGAATAACGATTATTACTTATATTTACGTGCAATTCCTCTACTTATTGAGAACTTACCAGTAGCCAAAGTATATCAATACCGGTTAAAACAAGGAAGACTTTTTGTCTCTTTATATGATATGGATAATATACCATCCGTTTAACAACCAAGGAACTTAAAAACTCCTTTACATAACAGGAAGATAACAATTGAGGGTCTTTGTTCTTAGTAAAGGCTTGAAATTTGCCAAATATTTAATAAAATTAGTTACTATATAGAAACTATATAATAACGTGTTAATTACCATACAAATTAAATAGGCGCTGTTGTATATGCTCAGTAATTATTCTTTAATCATATCAATAATCTTAATATTCCTACCGGTAAATCTTTGCCAGGCAGAATCTAACGTTACACCATTTGTCAACGGCAAGGTTGTTTCTGTGCAGGATGGTGATACAATTACGATTAAGACAGATGATAAGTCTATCAAGGAAAGAAATGAAAAAGCCAATCTGGGAATTTATTTTGTAAAGCCCCCAAGTGGCTTGGAGTCGCCGATATTTGGCTTTGCTCAATTTATTTCGGCGCTGGCGCTTTTGGTTATTGTCTACACAATATCAGGTATACGTTATCGATTCCGTGTCGCAGTAGCACCTATTCCTCTTTTTCCACTGACCTTCTACCTCATAGGAATTATCGGCTTTGGAACGCTGCTGACAGACATCTGGTTTGCAGAGCGATGGCTAATACCAAATTTTCTTATTAGCCAGTCCATATGGCAGGGAGTGTTTGGTTCTATTTTTCTCTTACTTGCCATGATGTGGATATACTACGCTTTCATCAACCCTCCGATATTCTGCAAAAAAAACTATCGAAAGTTTGCCAGTGCGTTGTATAGAGTAATTTTGAAAGGATCAGACAGCGATTTACCTGTTATTGCGGATGAGTTGGCGAGGTCAGCAGAACTTCTAGTGAAACTTTCCAAACAAAATCCACCCAGGTGGGGAAATGATAACAAAGAGAAAGGGGAAGAAAGAAAGCTTAAGCACAATGACGGTGATTATGCATATGATGTACTATTGTTGATCGGCAACCGAAAGCTATGCAGACATATCGTTGCTTCATCACCTGTAACAGCAATAGCTTTTTTCGAAGCCATGGAAATCAATAAGAAATATAATCTTCCTATCGGACAATTTGCCGAAAACATTTCTACAGAGGCGATTACCAACAAGGATTCGATATTATACCATGAGGATGAAGGTTACAGGTCTGGATTGATTGGCTATCTAAAGCCATTCAGTCAAGCCATCTACGGCAACTATCGACTGGTTGAAGCGCTTGGATCCGATCACAGAACTCCGCTTGATATACACTTTGAGTTAGTTTGGTCATGGGATTCATCACAACTCGAAGTTTATTCAAGAGCCGTATTGATTACCCTGAAAAGCTACCTTGAAAGTGGCAGCTGGAGTCTGCACTCCATTACCCTGTATCGCGCTCTTGAGAATATCAAGAACTCTTGCCGCGATGTTTACGAACTTAATGATACCCCTTCAGACCACTATTCTACGGATATCTTCAAGAGGCTCAGGACTGCCGTTGGTTTTGTAAAAAAGGCGATAAACCTTATAGGCCAGCAACAGAATCTTCCCTCAACTAATTTGCGGGTACGAGGCAGTCGGAGCTATCAGGACTTTTACGACCACATCGCAGACCTTATGTTTGAAATCATATTTTCCGCTGCTTCTGTAACATCACCGCCAGATGAATGCTGGCATATTCATCACAACGCTGTGTGGAGTGAATTTTTTGGCCTATATGGTGATGACGAGGGAAAAGCATGGGAAATTATCCACTTTAAGCTACGTCGCTTGCTATACGATGAAATACTCCAGTTGGAGAAAATCCCAAACTATAAGTCTTCAAGAATATTGGGGTTTTGTCTGAACGTCATGGGTCTGAAAATCGGAGAGAGAAAAGGATTAGACAGAAATTACTACTATCTTCACAAGGTGATTCTCAAGTGGACGAGTAATAACTATCTACGTTTGAAGAGTATCCATCCAGAAGTAGCTGAATCATGTCTCATAGGAAGTATAAGTTTCGACGAACAGAGCAATCGCTTAGTTAAAACATATGCCAAAGGTTTGAGTTTAAAGGCTCCGGAAGAATATCTTAAACTTAATGAAGCGAGTGAAATAAACGCAAAGGGTAAATAGGGTAAACAGCGCCCTGTTTATCCTGAAGAATTTTATTGCTTATTTTATCTCTGGTATTTTGAATAAATCCTTCTTACTCTTTCTTTTAATTTCTCCGCTTCGTCTTTCCTTCCAGTATCCTCATAAAAATCTGCCATGTTCACCAGCACGGTTGCAATTAAAGGGTGGTCTTTACCATAGGCTTTTTCATATATTTCAAGTGCCCGTTTATAAAGACGCTCAGCCATAGTGTTTTCACCCTGGTAGTAATAAAGCGTTGCCAGATTGTTCAGTGCTGAGGCAATGTTGGGATGGTCTGAATCAAGGATTTTTTCTTCGATTCTCAATGCTCGCTCGTATAGAGGTACCGCTTCAGCATATTTACCCTGGTCTTGATAAAGCCCTCCCAAACCGTTCAGGACTGTAACAACACCAGGATGGTCAGGACCAAACACACTCTCGTATATATTAAGAGATTGCTCGTAGATAGGCTCTGCTTCAGCATATTTATCTTGAGCCAGAAACATTTCCGCTAAATTCTGCAGAACGGCAGCAACTTTGTGATGGTCTGAACCAAGTGTTTCTTTATAAATTCCGAGTGCCTGCATAAAGAGAGGCTCAGCTTCGGTAAATCTGCCATAGGTTCGATAAAGCATTCCCAGCAGGTTCATGGAAGTAGCAATATTGGGATGGTCAGAATCAAATGTTTCCTCTGCAACCTTTAATGCCTCTTCACCCACTTTTATTGCATCTGCATATCTCCTTTGTTCCAGAAGTGTAGTAGCTTTGTCATTTAGTTCCTTCCACAAATTCTCCTGGGTATATGCGGGCAAAGCAAAAGATACTACCAGACCCATGACAAAAAAGACTTTCGTTCCGTTGAGGCGAAGCCGTTTTATAATGTTTACTAATGTATTCACTGATATTTTAATGTTTAGAAATTTCAAAGTTAAGATTCTTCGTCACTCCATTCCTCAGAATTACATCGTTGTGATAAAAGTGTCATTCTGAACGGAGCGAAGAATCTAATTTAACTTTTATTTAAAGCAAATTGAAAACACATGAAACAAAATGAGATAGCTTAAAAAAATCACAAGACTATCAAATTACCAAAATGTATCATTTGCCTGCCCAGTGAAATCTTCCTTTTAAAACTATTTTACAGGGCATGAGCGTACTGGACGGACAGGGATGAAAAAGAGTTTATCACATACTATATGGGAGTGCAAGTATCATGTTGTTTGAATTCAAACAGGGATAGCTTCTATTTATTACGCTCCTCTAATGGAGGAGTCTGGAATTGAAAATGGGAGTCGGCCAAAAATTGACCCCTAAAACTAATTGAGAGAATCAAGTGAAAACAACATTTTTTTTCACTAAGAGTTTGTGGATATAGTTGAACCTAAATTGAGCGATTTTATATTATATATTACTGTAGCCGCAGTGCTTAAGTCCCGTAGATATTAGCAACGGGATAAGCCTGCGTTTCTCATCACCTGATGGGTATATGAAGATTTCACGTAAGTTACGCAACCTAAAGGTTGCGGCTACACAAATCGCTCAATTTAGATTGAAGATTGAGTAAATTTGCTGAAATCTCAAAGATTGGAGTGCAAATTGTAATCAATAACCCTTCCACATCATCCATTAGATTACCAAAATGAAGAGTCTCATCAGTTTTTTGTGCGACTATTGTTGATTTCTATGCCTCGAACTCAGTGACCCAAAGGTCATGTTTGTTGCAGAAGCTTGTTGCATAAAGTGTTGTGGGGACCCATACATATTTAGAGCTAATATCAGATAACTCAAATACTGATTTTGCTTCTGAATCAGATGGATAAAAAGTCTTTTCACCCAGGACGTCACCGTTTTTGGAGACTATCGTATGTCTCACAATATAATGTTCGTCAGTCATGCCATGAGTAGTTGTAACTGTTACCTTATTTCCTTCCACTTTGACATTTGGAACATGTCCATTGACCTTCTTTGACCATTTACCCGGGTTTGTCCTTGTATAGACAATACCATTGGGAAACGAAACGGAATCAGCCGACACAGGGGATATGTGACCAACAGCTAAACCGGCGGCTACAGCTAATGATGATTTCAGGAACACTCTTCTATTTGACATAACATTTCTCCTTTCATGTTAAAATGTCTTGACATCATGATATACAGATTAGGGAGCCATATCGGCATATCAGTGAACGAGTTAAGACATTAAAACTTAACAAACCCCTTTTCTTCAAGGTAGTTCAATATTGCTCTCGTTGATTCCTCAATGGACAACTCTGATGAATCAATCGTTAACTCAGGATCTGAAGGCTCTTCATAAGGCGCCGATATGCCTGTGAATTCCTTGACCTCGCCTGCACGGGCTTTTTTATATAGCCCTTTTGTATCACGTTGCTCACATACGTCAAGGGGGCATTTTACATAAACCTCTATAAATTCTCCCTCTTTCTGCAATGCCCTTGCATTGTCTCTGTCCTCTTTGTATGGCGATATAAATGCCGTTATTGTTAAAATGTTTGCATCCGTAAACAGCTTTGCAACCTCGCCAATGCGGCGAATGTTCTCAGAACGATCTTCGGGCGAAAACCCAAGATTTTTATTCAGGCCATGACGTATGTTGTCACCATCAAGGATGTATGCCTGATGTTTGTTCTCAACCAGGGCATGCTCAAGTTCAACCGCAATAGTTGATTTTCCCGAACCTGACAACCCAGTTAGCCATATGGTCACGCCTCTTTGTTTCATCAGTTTGCGTCTGTCCTCTTTTGTGATCTTGCCATGATGCCATTTAATATTAGTAGCTTTTTGCTCAGCCATGTTATCTCCTTTATTTATATGAAAAGGATTGCCTTTTTAGAATTTTGGATATTATAAGAACCCATCTGAAAATGCAATCCTTTTTCTCATTTTACTCTATGACTCATATTTTACAGATATAAGTAAAATTTTCAAAGCCGTGATGTATAAAAACGAGATTACCTATTAGAGATATAGGTCATAGGTTAGCAAGCATCCAGGGAAAAAGTATCTAACCTTCTTAAGAGCATTTCAATCTCTACTCTAAATTTGACAACCAAATCCTATTTTTATACAATTACGGCTATAACAATATCAATATAAGTATTTATTAAGAACCTATAAAACTTTTAGAAGCAAATAATGGCGACAATATTACCTTTCAAAGGATTAAGATATAATCCTGAAAAAATAAAGGACATTTCAAAAGTAATAACTCCCCCTTATGACATAATATCTGAAGAGGATAAAGAAGGTTATTATCAGCTCCATCCAAACAACATAATCAGACTAATCCTGGGCAGGGATTTTCCTGACGATAATCAATCGTCCAACAAATATATAAGGGCGGCAGAATTTTTCGATACATGGCGAAAAGAGAATATTCTAATCCAGGATACTGAACCCGCAATATATGTTTATGCTCAAGAGTTTACGTTAGATAATAAAAGATATGTAAGAAGGGGGTTCATCTCTTTGGTAAAATTAGAAGAGTTTGAGACCGGACAAATATATCCGCATGAACACACACTTGCAAAACCAAAAGAAGACAGGATGAATTTGATGAAATCTTGTAACGCAAATTTCAGTCAGGTATTTGCCTTCTTTGAAGACGAAGATAGTAAAATATCAAACCTCTTACATAAAGTATCTGAAGGAGATCCCGGAACCAGCATAACACCAGAAGTTGATTTTATAGATGGCTTTGGTGTAAAAAATCTACTTTGGATTATAAAGGACAATAAAATCATCGAAGAAATATCGTCACAAATGAAGAACAAGGCATTGTTTATAGCAGATGGCCATCATCGTTATGAAACAGCTTTATTTTATAGAGACTTGATAAGGGGCAACGAAGAGGCAATGAAAAGTAATGGTAATTCACCATCTGATTATGTAATGATGATGTGCGTCTCTATGGAGGACCCAGGACTTCAAATTTTGCCAACACATAGATTGGCCAGAAATATAAAAGACCTTAAACCGGAGAAGATAAAAAATTCCTTAAATGAGGTTTTTGATATAAGTGACATGGGAAATGATTGTAGTGTAGAAACATTGATGCAGAAACTCAGTGAAGATGCTCATAAACATAAGCTTTCCATGTACATAGGTGAAGGCGAGAAGAAGTTCTATATACTGACGCTGCGTGATGAAAAACTTCTCGATCAAATTTTAACAGACGAATACACCGAATGGAAGACTATTGATACCGGAATCTTACATGGATTCATATTTGACAGGATACTCGGCATACAGGCAAAAAATATTTCGAAATCAGAAAGTGTTAAATATATTCAAGGCGTAGAAGATGCGGTTGCATCCGTAAACGAAGGGGAATACCAAATAGCCTTTTTCCTCAATCCAACGAGAATAGACCAGGTGAGAGACATAGCAATTAAGAGGCACAAGATGCCACCTAAAGCGACCTATTTCTATCCTAAGCTTATGACGGGAATGGTGATCAGGCATATTTCCGATATTTAAATCTAGAGTACATAAATATTTCACACACAAATATTTTGTTGACTTTGTGTTGAATTTTATCTAAAATTCTAAAAACCTAAGACTTATCTAGAGTGGTGGAGGGAATGGCCCTGAGAAACCACAGCAACCGGTTCTAACGAATGTTTGAATGTCGGTGCTAATTCCTACCTGATAGGGAAAGATAAGATAAGGATATAAAAAAGCCTCTTCTTATCTTTGTAATAAGAAGAGGCTTTTTTATTACTATATTTTGGAGAATAAAAATGAGTTTTGTTAAAGGACTTAAATGCAGGGAATGTAAAAAAACTTACCCTAAAGAACCGATTCATGTCTGTAGTTTTTGTTTTGGCCCATTGGAAGTAGATTATGAATATGAAGAAATAAAAAAGGTAATCAGCAGAGAAAAGATTGAATCTCGTCAAAATAACATGTGGAGGTATAAAGAGCTAATGCCACTAGATGGTGAACCTACCGTGGGATTGCAGGTTGGTTATACGCCACTAATCAGGGCAGATAACTTAGCCAAAAAACTTGGCGTAGATGAACTTTATGTAAAGAACGATTCAGTAAACTTCCCTACATTTTCTTTCAAGGACAGAGTAGTGTCCGCCGCCCTTTCAAAGGCCAGAGAGCTTGGATTCGACACTGTTGCATGCGCTACTACTGGTAACCTGGGAAATTCAGTTGCTTCACAAGCAGTTCAGGGCAACTTTAAGAGCTATATTTTTATGCCTGCCAACCTTGAGCAGGGTAAAGTTATTGGCACCTCAATTTACGGAACAAACGTAATTGGAATAATTGGCAATTATGATGGTGTAAACAGAATGTGCTCAGAAATTGCAGACAAATATGGTTGGGCATTTGCTAACATAAACATTCGCCCTTACTATGCTGAAGGCTCCAAAACATATGGATATGAAATTGTAGAACAACTTGGATGGAAGGCCCCTAAGCACATCGTTGTACCAATGGCGGGAGGGTCATTGATAATCAAGATTAGCAAGGCAATAAAAGAAATGGCAAAGTTGGGATTGATTGACGAATCAGATACGGCACTTTATGGCGCACAGGCTTCCGGATCTTCCCCGATTTCTACAGCAGTTAAGAATGGGTGGGATTTTATTAAGCCTGTTAAACCTGATACAATAGCCCATTCAATTGCAATTGGAAACCCGGCAGATGGATTTTATTCTATAAAAGCCATTAATGAGAGTGGTGGCTGGGCTGAGGATGTTTCTGATGAGGAGTTAGTAGAAGGGATAAAGCTTTTAGCATCAACAGAAGGGATTTTTACTGAAACTGCTGGGGGTGTAACAGTAGCCGTAACAAAGAAACTCTTAGAACAGGAAAGGATACCAAGGGATGAGTCTATCGTTATTAGTATTACCGGCAATGGTCTAAAAACGCAGGAAGCGGTGTTGGGCAAGGTGGAAGAACCGAGTATTATTAAGGCAAACATAGGAGAATTTGATGCATTTATGGAGAAAAGTAAGATTTGTGCCACAAAAAGTCAATGATTATACACCGTCATTTAATAGAAAAGGTTTTACACATTTGTAGTACAGTAAACTCTTTATTGACAATAAGTATAAGATTAAATAAAATGCGGAAAATAAAAAATAATATTCAGACGTAGCTTATATTGAAAGGAAAGAGGTAAACAATATGCCCGTAAAAGTGAGAATTCCTACACCTTTAAGATCTTTAACAAATGGTTCGGAGGAAGTTGTGGTTGAAGGCAAGTCCATAAAGGAAGTGATTGATAATCTTGAAGCAAATTGCAATGGGATTAAGGAGCGTATTTGTGACGAAAACGGACAAATTAGAAGGTTTATCAACTTTTATATTAATGATGAAGATATAAGATTTCTTAATAATCAAGAAACCCAGGTCAAAGATGGTGACCAGATATCGATAGTACCAGCTATAGCTGGGGGGAAAATAGCTGCTGGTTAAACAGGAAAAAATACTACTTATACAGTATAATAATTGTGCCGAGTTATTGTGTATTTTGAAATATGTAATTCTCATTATTCAATTAATTCTTTTGGCACACTAATATCCGATACTATTAATTCTCCAGTATATTCTTTGCCGCATTCCTTAAAGAAGCCCAACTTGTGTGAAACGAATGTCACTGTTTTGGCTGCTTTTATGGCGACACCAAGTGGGACACCTTCATCGCAATCCAATCCAGAGGGGATATCGATAGATATAACTGGTTTGTTAGTTTCATTAATCTTCTTTATGAGCGACCTTATAGGCTCCCTCACCTCACCACTTAAACCTGTCCCAAAGATTGCATCAATAATAATGTCACATCCGGGAAGTTCTTTTTCAATTTCTTCAATATCCTGAAGGCTCTGTAGTTCCTTTATTCTTAAATTCATATTCAGTACTATCTTTAAGTTTGTTCCTGCATCACCATCCGCTGCAAGAACATCAGATATCTTAGTCGTTAAATACACAGAAACGTTTATGCCCTTATTATAGAGGTGACGCGCTACCACAAACCCATCACCACCGTTATTTCCCTTGCCACAAATAATTGCAACCTTGGCATCATTTGGATTTACAAGCATTTTTAGGAT
Source organism: Candidatus Scalinduaceae bacterium (assembly GCA_046759445.1). Taxonomy (GTDB): domain Bacteria; phylum Planctomycetota; class Brocadiia; order Brocadiales; family Scalinduaceae; genus Scalindua_A. The sequence continues at coordinate 13,431 of JBHICG010000054.1, read as the reverse complement.
TTCTTCTGCAACATTTCTGCCCGCATTCTCCATCAAAATAAGGCCGGGAATCTCATATTCTTCTATAGCTTTTCGATCAATTTCTCTTATTTCATCCCTTTTCAAGGTTTTTCTTTTATCAGTCACAAAGTAACCTTTCTATTAGACCATGTTGTAATTATATTTAAAATGGGCGTTTACCAGAATATAGTAGTAAAGTGTGTTACAAATCTGGCTAAAGAAATTGAAGCAATCTTATAGTTGGTAGTATTGAAAATTTTATTTATCATAACCCTGAAATCGTTTTTATGGCCTTGTCTTCTTATTAGTAAAATCAGCTTAATGCCTTAATTATAGGAGTACGAAACTCTAAAAGTTGGATTATAAGAATAACCATAAAGGTTATAAAATTCAAGGAAAAGCCATTCCAATTCATTTACATCGTGGTGTCATCTAAAAAATTACATTTTGATATGAATAATAATCTAAAATTTCTGTTGTAAATTCCGATAATAATAACAAGATATAGAATATACATTAATTAACAAACTTGATACAGGAGGAGATGTAAAATGGAAATTGGCAAGTTTTTCCAGAGGTTCTTTAATTCCAATATCCCTGTTGGGAAAGCCAACAAAAAGCACGTAAAGTCATTTCAAGAGATTCTACATGAAGAACAGGCTCAACTGATGAGGTTAATTTCCAAGGCACAGGCAGATGGAACCATAGAGCAATTTTATCAGAAATACAATCCAGGAATAACGGATCGTTTGTTTTCGGTATAGTTTTGTTGGAGCTATATACGACAGATATATGATATTTGGCGTAACAAAGTCTTATTTATTCCGCAAACTTGTGATGGATCCGCTTTCGAGTCAAACATTACTCATCAGCTAAAAGCAACTTCACAAACATTTCTTCACTCGTTTATAGTACTAACACATCAATCTTTCCACAGTCTGTTTATAAAGTAATATTATCCTATCGCAATACCTACATGCTAATTACTTGTCTGCGTGTGATCACGCATATGCAGACTATGTATGAATCGTAATGTTGTAATTTATCCCTCACTTTTATTGGTAGTGTTATAGCCGTGATAAGGACTAACCTAAAAATGATTAAACATATTTTGTTACGGGTTCATAACATTTTTTGTTATGCGTCCATAACAAACTAACATGTTGCAATTTTAGTGATACTCATATCTCTTTATCAGACAAGAACTTATAAATTCACTATATTTGAGAAAATATCGGCATAATCTTTGCATTATTAGTCTTTGATTATATGTAAACTAAAAAATACAAATGAATGTACTAAATATAATTATTCTATAAAACAACCCAACTACATATCAGAGAATTCTCATACCAGAATGATTTGTTGGGTTGGGCAGGAGGGAGGACGTTTTTATTAAAAGGCGTAATGGAGCAAACGTATAATAAGAAAAGATTTAGTTTAGTAGGAATATTTTTTTAACAATAATATTTTTAAGGAAGGGGAGAGAAATGAAATATTATGTTCTTATAATTTTAGCCGGTTTGATTGGTTTGCTTTATGGATGTGCATCTACAATTGATGCCCTTAGTAATAACACTAGTGGAGATATGCTCAGGGGGGTTAAACTTCAGGCAGGTGTGGATGCATCATCAGGAAATCCTGTGCCATCCGTATCCTTTAAGATGGGTTCAATAGCCAGAAAGGGAAAGTCTGATAGAACTGTTGTACTTATTGACAATAACACCACAGACATAGTAAGTGAAAACTATGATATTACTGTTGACTATGAAAATGTAGGTACTAACACCAGCAAACCGAGGCAGCTTTTGAAAAAGGAAAAAAGAGAATCAAAGGGCAAACAATTTGAAGAGGGAATATTTGTATATCAAAAAAGCAGCTTTGGCATGGGAGTTACAGCAGGAAATCTTTTTAGTGCTGGTGGAGGTACTATGGTGTCAATAGGCAAAGTAGGTCAAAATATTCCTGTGGCTATAATGAATGCTAAAACTAAAGAAGGTATATATCAATATGGCCCTGCAGTTACGAGAGCTGCTGTAAATCCAGTAGGTACGAGTACTATCGGAAGTCTTGTAGGTACGAGTACTGCTGGTCCTTAAATCACAAAAATAAAGAACTCGGTTTGAGTGTTAATCAAAAATCATATGTGGTAAACATCGAAGGTGTTGTACATTTCATTTTATTAAGGTACTAGCATCAAGCATTAAATACTTTCTAGCTAACTATGCTTTGTGTGATTAGAGGCAGAAATGGCATTCAGATGGAACAAACAGGTCCTTACATTTCTTAAATTAAAATTATTTAACTAAATGAAGAAACTTTTCTCCAATTCTGTAATCTTAATATTTATGCTGTTTATGGGATGCGCAAACCATTTAAGTTCATTGAACAATAATAGTAGTATTACGGTTGATCGTGGGCTAGGTGTTGGGGTAGAGGGAGATCCTTTTACTTTGGTTCCTAAGGCATATTTAAAAATGGGGACCAATGCAAGGATTGGAAAACACGATAGGGTCGTAATAACCGTTAACAAAAATTCTACCATTATTACGGCGGAAAATTTGAATTATGAAGCTGAATATAATGATCAGGGAAAACTTATTCATGAAGTGCGTGGTAAAAACATTCAGATTAAGAAGCAGTCAGATGATGGTGTTGAGACAACAACGACCAATTTAAAAGGAGAACTTAAAGGACCTATAACATTCCAACAAAAGAACAAGGGAATCTTCCCGGACGAAACAGGAGTGAGTATCGGTGAATGAATAAGCATATTTTTATATTCTTACTTTGTTTACTGGTTACTGGATGTGCAAATACAAAGGTGTTTATGGGAAGCTACGATTCAGTAAGCATTACTGTGTCTCGTGAACGGGCTGAAATAGTTGCCGAAAACCTACCTTATGAAACACACATGGTAAATGGCAAATTAGAAAGAAAAATTATTGGAAGTTCAATTTTCATATCAGATGATGAGGTAAATAATAAAACTCCTGAATATGCAAATGTTAAAGGTAAATTGCACGTAAACATTATCTCTTCAGATGAAAATCAAAGGAGAGCATTGTCAGTTGGCTTTAACAATAATGGTGTCATTATTGAAAAAAGCTTTCATAAACCAGCAAACTCCAAAATTATTTCAAAGGTTACCATCCACCCAAAAAGGAAATATCATGATAATTTAGCAGGAGAATATCATTTAATAACGTTCCAGACAATGGGTGGATTAACTGGTGGAAGTTACAGAATATTGGTTAAAGACCCGCTCTCGTTTACATTTCCATCAACGGACACAGAAGCAAAAACCATGTACATAAGACATTATGGAAATATCAAAAATGGTAAATATGTAGTAAATGATATCAAGACAGTTTTACCTCTCAATTTAACATTAAAGGTCCTTTCAAAAACTATCTCAACCATGAAGAAACCAATCAAAATAATATTCACAGTGAACTAGTTAAATCGTAACAATAACAGATTACTGTCTTGAGCTATAAAATTTGCCTTCATTGATGACAAGATAAAGAAAAGATTCAGAGATATGTTTTAAAGCTATCACTTGTAATTATTCCTAAAGAAAAATGTATTATTCTCTTTCGATGCAAATTAAGTATTTTTTAAAAGTGTGCTCATAACGTTACTTAGCGCCTTAATTGGCTAATTTAGAAACTATAGTAAGGAGGGATGAATGATGTCTAAATTCAAATTTGTTCATAATACTACGGGATTTAATTTGCAAAATGCACATAGCCTGGCCATGACAGCTAATCTGGCATACCAAAAGGAAAGGGACATTGAAAATACTGTAAAGAAAGAATGGAAGTTTAAAGATTTTCGCTTCTTTAGCTCCAGTGAAGATACACAGGGTTTTGTCATGTCTAATGACGAGATCATAGCGGTGGCTTTTCGTGGGACTGAGCCTGATAAGATCAAAGATTGGCTCACTGATTTGGACTTCAACCTGGTTGATGGACCAATGGAAGGAAAGGTTCACGATGGGTTTTATACTGCACTGGGCAGCGTATGGAAAAAGATAGAAAGAACAATCGCTGAGTTTAGGGCGAACAAGCCCAAATCTCTGTGGTTTACGGGGCATAGTTTAGGAGCAGCTTTAGCAACGTTAGCAGTCGCCTGTTTTCGAGATGATGATCGTCCTGTGGATGGTCTTTATACGTTTGGTCAACCCCGTACTGGTGATCGAACATTTGCTAGAAACTTTAATTTCGAATTCAAACCCTGCGCTTTTCGTTTTGTAAATAATAATGATATCGTGACTCGTACACCCCCACGGGCGCTAAAATACAGTCATGTCGGTACTTTCAAGTATTTTACTGAGCCCGGCGAATTAATACATGACATTGCCTGGTGGAATCGCTTTCTCGACAGAATGCATGGACGAAGTGAAGATATCCTTGAATGGGGTACTGACGGAATTAAAGATCACAGTATGGAAAGTTATGAAAAACTGGTCAAAAAGGCATTGTCATCTGAAAAGAAAGTTTAAACTTTATGCCAACAGACTTTCATTGTGATTGAGCATAGAAAGAAATTGCAGAATATTTAGGTATTTCCTGTGCCACTATAAGTCGTACCATCAAATAGTGGATGGGAAATGACAAAAGTAATAATTAGAACTTGTATTAAGAATGAAAATGGAGAAAGGGAGGAGGTGAAAAATAACATAATCATTTTTTCTTATTGGATGACTGGATGAATGTATTTTACACATTGGTATTTAATAAAAACGTAAAACAACATGGTTATTGGGGTGCTTATAATACAAATAAAGGTTTTTAACATTAAGAATTAACAATAAGGAGAATATAGAAATGGCAAAGAAAAGGAAAAAGGCAGGTAAAAAAATAATTCATTTATCTGATGCACATGTAGGATATAAGGATTTAAGTAGGAAACTAGAAGATATCGTCACGAAAATAATTTTCATGAAAGAACCAGCTTCGGATTATGTGATAGTGCATACTGGAGATATTGTTGAAAATGCAGCAAAAAAAGGAAGCTATGATAAAGCTAAAGCTCACCTTAACAGACTCAAAGATGCTGGTTTTACAGTACTGGTTGTACCTGGCAACCACGACTATGGTACAGGCATAATAGCCAATAAAAAATATGTCAAAAGATTTAAAGATTGCTTTTATGGCAATACCAATCTTAATTACCCCAAACTGGATGTTAAAAAGAATATAGCCTTTATTGGTCTTGATTCAATGGAAGCTGAGATTGGCACCGTAGATAGACTATCTGCAGAGGGTGAATTGGGTAAACCGCAACTCAAACGATTAGCTGTAATACTAAAAAAAGATAAAGTAAAAAAATGCGATTATCGGGTTCTATATCTTCATCATCACCCATTCCATTATATACCTAACTATGCAATTAAAAGATTCAAAAGAGTTAGGTAAAATACTCAAGAGAAGTAAAATTGATGCATTATTATTTGGCCATAACCATTATGGTAAGCCGTGGCATGGAAAGTGGGATATTAAAAGAGCCTATGATGGAGGTACTTGTACGGGAAAAGGACAATATCCAAATCCCCATAGAGTGATTGATTTATCAAGAGAACCTGGCGATGATTACGATGGAGAGTTCTCCGGATAATATCCCAGAAAAGTTCAACTGATAACAAAACTTGTTTATAATTAGGGTTTAAACAGATTTTTTTCCTGCCTGCAAGTTGTCCGTCCAGTTGTTTCCGAGTGAGCTAGGCAATTCCGGAGAGAGTTGTTTCAGCATGAAGTTGTGCTGCCCTGCAATATTCCTCCTTATTATCTTCAAAAATTATCAGTTCAAATAGAATAACATCATAGTCTGTCAAGAAGTATGTCGGTTAACAATTTACGTTGTTAATCCCAACGTTGAGTTTATGCTTGAAATAGGTATAAAATGCCTGTAATCTTTCTATTTTACCAGGATTTAGGGTATTGTTAACGGAGTAAAACTTTAATGAAATTTAAGACCTCGATAGTATTAACCATAATCTTATCTGTTTTTGTGTGCAGCCTCATAGTTGGGTATGTTTTTCTGAAAAAGCTTACTTCCGATGAGGCAATTAAGACAAAGATTATAAGTACGTTGGAAGGTATTACAAGGGGTAAATTGAAAATAGAGGATGTTCACTTTGACCTTTTTAAGGGACTTGAATTACACAGGGTTAAATTTGAAGCAGAAAAAGCTGAGAATTTACGTATAGAGGCAGAAAAGATTTTTATCCAACACGAACCCCTGGCCTTATTAAGGGGTGAGCTTTTAATCAATAATGTTATGGTTATATCTCCAGAGTTGTTTGCTATTAGGGACAAGGAGGCTGTATGGAAATATCTAAATGGAATAAAGGCGTTTCTGGATCATGCGCAATTAAAATTTCCAACAGATCATTTGAGGAGTGGAATTGCTGTTAAAGATTTGAATGTACACATTTTTGATAAAGAAATATTTAGGGAAGGTGCATTGAACATAGAAGATGTGAGTCTGTTTGCCCAGCCATTTGGAGGTTCTTTGAGAGACGTTAACATCAAAGGCAACATATACGGGGGGTTTTGGGAGGGTTTCGAGTTCTATGCTGACATAAATTTTGCCACACCGGAACTAAAGTTATTTGCACAGCTCAGGGACAAGATTATGACTGAAGCGCTTATGAGAGAAGTTCCTGCTGTTGGAGAGAAGCTTTGGAGATTGTACTCACCACTGGGAAAGTTTAACTTATTGTGTAATCTTGATTTTAACAACAAAGATAACCAGAGGAAGATGAGTTACCGTCTGGGGCTTGATATTATTGATGCGCAGATGGTGTACGTAAATTGGCCGATATTAGTGAAAAATGTTAACGGTATAATAGAAATGTCTAAAGATGGCATATATTTAAAGAGTTTAAAAGGCAGTATTCAAAACGAGGGGCAAGAACCTTCTGGAGAAATTGATGCCTTCTTTGATAAACGTAATGCGATAAAAAACATAAAACTTAACATATCAAATATTAACATCACAAAAACATTTATGAATTTAATTCCTGATTTAGGGGAGAAGATATGGATCGATTATAAACCAAAAGGCAATATAGATATGAACCTGACATACGAGAGCAACAAAGATAAGTCCGCAACTATTTTTTCGATAGAAGCAATATGTAAGGGAATCAGTGTAAAACCCCCATACATTCCTTACGAATTATCAAATATTGTTGGAATCATCGAAATGGACGGAGAAAATATATATTTTAAAAATATGAATGGTAATCTCCTAAACGGACATAAGGCCAGCCGCACTACGTTTGATGGTATCGTAAACGTAAAAACCAAGGAAAAGAGATTTACGGTATCAATCCCAAATCTGGATTTGACAGAAGAGATAATAAAAAGCATACCAGAGAAAGGTGAAGATATATGGTCTGAAAATAAACCTACGGGACAAGTTGATCTAACTATTAATTACACTGGTTATAAAGATAGTAGTAAGGATGAATACTTAATCACGGCTGACTGCAAGGGTAACGAGTTTGAATCAACAATATTACCTATTAAGGTATCGGATGTCATGGGCAGGATCGTAATCGATAAGAATAATATCCAGTTGAAGAGCTTGCGAGGATACGTCGTTACTGGTAAGCAATTCTCACGTGCTACTTGCAACGGTGTACTTGGTTTGAGAAACAAAAATAAGAAAGTTTTATTTGATGTTCTTGATTTAAAAGTTACTGAAGATTTATTAGATAAATTCCCTGAGTTACTCAAAAATGAATTGTTCCGAATAGAGCCTGAGGGATGGGTGGATATCAATATTGATTTTGAAAGTAAAGATATTGATCCGCAAGGTAGCTATTCAATTGTCGTTGACACTATAGGCAGCGGAATTAGACTTAAAAAGATTCCCATTAGTATATCAGACATAGATGCCAGAGTGAATATTGAGAACAAAAAAATAGTAAGCAGAGAATTTAACGGGACATTCAGTGGGGGTAGGATCAATGGCACAATAGACATTGATAGGACATCAACTGATGGAAAATATATGGGAAGGCTTAGATTTAGAGAAACAGATTTAGCGGAGTTGGTGGAGAAATATTTTAAGACTAAGCACAAATTAACTGGAATTTGCGAAGGCAAAATTGAGTTTCATGGAAAAGGAAAAGACTTGAAGGATTTTGTTGCTGAAGGAAGGGTTAAGCTAAAAGAGGGTTATATTTCTGAGGTTCCACCATTGTTGAGCATTATGAATTTATTGAACTTGTCCATACCTACTAAAGAAACATTTCATAGTGCAGATATAAAATATACAGTGGAAAATGATGTCATTAATATAAAAGAGTTAAAGGTGTTGAGTAATACTATGGAATTAGGTGGTTTGGGAAAAATGGGTTTTGATGGTACTCTTGATTTGATGGTGGTTGCTGGATTTAGTCAGGAAATGTTTTCTCAGATACCAATAATAGGTCAAGTGGTGGATTATGTAGTAGCTGGTGTCAGGAAGAAACTCACAAAGGTACAAATAACCGGGACATTCTCAAATCCGAAAAGTACCTTGGTTACATTAAAACCATTCAAACATCCTATAAAAAGTTTTTTTGAGCTGTTATCGATTGGCGAAGAGAAGAGGGAAGGAAGTGAGAATGAGAATCCCGAGGATGAAGTTATAGAGGGAGAAGGTTTTGAATAGTATTAAAGGAGTCTTGTGCATGTTATACATAAAACGATATTAAGTGTTGTTTATGGTATTATTTTATTTGTATAATGACCATCACAATTATATTTTATATTAATATATGTTATAATATGCATATAATATTAGCGATGCAAAAGAAGTTAACCGTTCTGCTATCAGGACACGGATTTATGGAGATGAATGAATGGGAAATGAATTTCATATTCTTGCATAGAGAACGGAAGGTGTAATATAAATGATCTTGAAGGACATGTGGAGCTGTAGAAATTATATTATTGATGATTTAATATACCGCATTTTTATCAAGCACTATCTATTATGTATACATGTTTATTAGTCTGTATGGCGTATTGAATAATTATTTGTAATAAGGAATGTTCATGAAAAAGCAGGAGAAAAAGCCTAAACAAAATCAGTTAGGTATGCCAATATGGTTTTTTATTATAGCAGTTTTATTTCTTATAAGCCTTCATGCCTATATTTTTGAACCCGTTGCTGAGAATATATCATATAGCGAGTTTAAGACGTTGGTCAAAGGAGGAAAAGTAGAGACGTGCCAGATTAGGACTAACCTTATAAGGGGGACTTTGAAGGCAGAAGAAGGTATGCAAAAGAAAAAGACATTTGTTGTTGCAAGGGTGGAGGATCCAGAACTTGTTAAAGAACTGGAGGCACATGGTGTCAAATATTCTGGTGAATATGGAAGTCCATGGATACAAACGTTCTTGTTGACGTGGATAGTTCCTATTGCTATCTTTTTCCTAATATGGCGTTATGTCTTAAAGGGTATTGGTCCCACAGGTAGCGTAATGTCAATTGGAAAGAGTAAGGGAAGATTATATGCCCAGGAAGATTTAAAGTTTACGTTTGACGATGTAGCTGGGATAGATGAGGCAAAAGAGGAATTAAAGGAAGTAGTTGAGTTTTTAAAGACACCTCGTAAGTTTACAAGTTTAGGTGGAAAGATTCCTAAAGGCGTATTACTGGTTGGTGCTCCAGGTACAGGAAAGACTCTTTTAGCAAAGGCTGTTGCTGGTGAAGCTGGGGTGCCTTTCTTTGGTATTAGTGGTTCTGAATTTGTTGAGATGTTTGTGGGTGTTGGAGCGGCAAGGGTAAGAGATCTGTTTAATCAAGCAGATCAAAAGGCTCCATGTATTATTTTCATAGATGAACTTGACGCCCTTGGAAAAACAAGGGGTATAAATCCACTTGGCGGGCACGATGAAAGAGAACAAACATTGAATCAATTGCTTGTGGAGATGGATGGTTTTGATTCTAACAAAGGAGTGATAATAATGAGTGCAACTAACCGTCCGGAAATCCTTGATCCTGCCCTTCTTAGACCCGGGAGATTTGATAGACAGGTTGTCGTTGATAAGCCAGATTTGAATGGCAGAGAGGCAATATTGCGCGTTCACATAAAAGGAGTGAAACTGGATAAGGGTATGGATCTTAAGTCAATTGCGGCAATGACACCCGGCTTTGTTGGAGCTGACTTGGCAAATATAGTGAATGAGGCAGCGTTGCTCGCTGCAAGACGTGATAAGAAAACAGTTGGTATGACTGAATTTGAAGAAGCAATAGAGAGAGTTATGGCTGGGCTTGAAAAGAAAAATAGATTGATAAACAAAAAAGAGAAAGAAATAGTAGCATACCATGAATGCGGACATGCACTCGTAGCATCATCACTAAAGACTACAGATCAAGTAAAGAAGATTTCAATAATACCAAGAGGTATTGCGGCATTGGGGTACACACTACAATTGCCCACTGAGGACAGGTATTTGATGACCAGGGAGGAACTAATCGATCGAATCTCTGTCTTGCTCGGTGGTAGAATTGCAGAGGAGTTGATATTTAAAGAAGTATCTACGGGAGCACAAAATGATCTCGAAAAAGCAACAGATATAGCGAAAAGAATGGTGAAATATTATGGGATGAGTAACAAACTCGGCATTGTTACATTCGAACAGGAAAATAGATCTCCTTTCCTGGGTACAGGTTACGGTTCTAAAAATGAATATAGTGAGGCAACTGCAAGGGAGATAGACATTGAGGTAAAAAGAATCATTGATGAAACATTTGCGAAGACCAAAGAGATATTAGGAAAGAAGAAGGATACTCTTATAAAGCTTGCAAAAACATTGATGGAAAAAGAGGTAATTGAAAAAGAAGAGTTACAGAAGATACTGAATCATGAAAAGGAGAATGAGGCTTGTGTGCGTGAGGATAGCTAGTTTCCAGTCATTTTTAAGATGCGGGTTGTTTTCGGCTGGTACAATAATTATTTTTCTGGCTATAAGTTCCAATTTTCATGAAGGCATTGCAAATGGAACTTTATCAGATACCTTTGTTTCTGTAGCAAAGCATGTTAAACCATCTGTTGTCAATATACGTACAACTAAGGTACTAAAGGAAGATATGTTAAAAAGAGGAAGACGAAAATTGCCACACGGACAGCTTGGAAAAGGATTTGAAATTATGAGTCATGGTTCAGGTGTGATTGTGGACAAAAAAGGTTACATTGTAACAAATAATCACTTAGTAAACAGTGTTGATGAAATAATAGTCAAGTTTTATGATGGTAGTGAATTTAAGGCCGAAATAGTTGGTACTGATAACAAGACAGATATCGCAGTATTAAAAGTTGATGCCGAAAACTTGGAACCTGCAGAATTTGGTGATTCAGATTCCATGGAAATTGGGGAAATTGTCCTGGCCGTAGGTTGTCCTTTTGGCTTGGAACAAACCGTTACAAGTGGCATAATTAGTGCGAAAGGAAGGTCAAACATTCGCATTGCTGAATATGAGGAGTTTCTGCAAACGGACGCAACTATTAGTCCTGGCTGTAGTGGCGGCCCACTTGTTAATCTACAAGGACAGGTTGTAGGTATAAGCACTGCAATATTAAAACAAAAAGGAGATTATTTTGGAATAAGCTTTGTGATTCCCATAAATATAGCAAAAAGGATAATGGAGGATCTGATTACACAGGGGAAGGTTACAAGAGGTTGGTTAGGCATTACTGCTCAAGTAATTACTCCGGAATTACAAGATATTCTCGGTCTTAAGAACAATGTGGGTGTGCTCATAAGCAATATTGAGCCAGGTTCTCCGGCAGAAACTGCAGGTCTACAAACCAGTGATGTTGTAATTGAGTATGATGGTAAAAAAGTAAAAGACCTTTTTTATCTCAGGAACCTTGTTACCAGAACTGAGATTAACAAGGAAATAGAACTAGTTGTGATAAGAGACGGTAAAAAGCTAAACGTTAATGTAACTATAGTGGCACGATCTAAGGAAGACACGATAGACCAAAAGACCTCTGCTAGGGATATAGGATTGATAGTGCAGACACTTACGCCTGAGTTAGCTCTTAATCTGGGCTATGAGGGGGAAAAAGGCATAGTTATTACAAAAATACAGATTGATAGTCCTGCTTTTGAAGCAAGTTTGAGAAAGGGCGATCTTATAGTAGAGGTTCAACACAAAAGAATTGAAAGTGTTATTGAATTTCAGAAGGTAGTTTTAAACATTCTTCACGGCGAAGATATATTAATGTTCATCAAACGCCAAAACGGAACATCTAAATTTGTAGTTATAAAAGCAAGAAAAATTGGGAAAAAAAACTCCTGAAGAACTCAAGAAAATAGTAGAGTCTTTGTTATTTTCCGTTCACGAGCCAATCTCAGTACGCAAGTTAGTCGAGATCATAGAAGATACGGATACAAAAGAGATTAAGGAAATAATAAAAAAATTGTGTGAGGAATATGATACATACGAAAGGGCATTTCAAATTGAAGAAATTGCAAATGGGGTTCAATTACTTTCCCGCCCTGAATATCATGAATGGATTTCTAAGATACGTAAGAAAACAAATGAAGGTAAACTTTCACAAGCTGCTTTAGAGACCTTAGCAATTATTGCATACAAGCAACCCATAATCAGAGCAGATATAGAAGCAATTCGTGGTGTGCAATCTGGCCAGTTGATTAGGGCATTAATCGAGAAAGGTATTGTCAAGATTGTAGGGCGTGACGAGACTCTGGGGCGACCACTTCTTTATGGTACTACCAAAAAGTTTTTGGAATATTTCAATCTAAAATCAATTAAAGACCTTCCAAAGATAGAAGATCTTGAGATATAATATGCTTAATTAACTCCTTTAAAGTGTTAAACTTTTTTTGCAATTTAATTCTGTACTTTCATAATACAACTACTTTTCTCAACTATAATTGCATAGTTATCAAGATTAATATTATCCATAGGCAACAAGAAGGGAGTTTAAGAAATGGATATATACGAATTTGCAATGCAGATGGAAAAAGACGGTAGAAAATTCTACCTCGATATGGCTAAGAAAACAAGTAATTCAGGGCTTAAGAATATACTGACTATGATGGCAGATTCTGAAGCTAAACATTATAATGTATTCTTGAGTATGAAAAGAAATGATAAAACACAATATTCGGCGGATACAGAGATATTAACAAAAGTAAAAAATGTTTTCATAAAGATGAAAGAAGAAAAAGAATTTAATGTTGATGTCTCACAAGTAGAATTATATAAGAATGCACTGGAAATTGAGAAAAAGAACCAAAACTTTTATATAGAAAAAGCTGATGAGGAAAAAGACCAATCTAGAAAGGAAATATTTTTGAAGATAGCAGACGAAGAAAAAAGACATTGTGTTCTACTGGAAAATATAATCGATTTTGTATCACAACCTGATAATTGGCTTGAAAATCCTGA
>JBHICG010000053.1:0-24109 GCA_046759445.1 Candidatus Scalinduaceae bacterium | reverse complement strand
CCTTCAAAGTTGGAACTGCTTCAGGTTATTAAAGAATGTAAATTAGATGCTGAAAAGAGTTCAGCATGACATTTTATGGTTTTTCTCCGTCATTCCTTGTGCTGAACTCGTTTCAGTATTGTTTCGGAATCTTATATAAGATTTAAAACTTTTTAACATTAAAGAAATAAACTAAGATGAAGGATATTATAAAAAAAATAGAGCCAATTTTAAATAAAACTCTAAATAAAACTGAATCATTTATTCATTCACGTCCAAAGGTAAATTTCCTTTTTGGAGCATTATTTGAGGCATTTGATGGTCTTATCAGAAGCTCTAAGGATACAGCCCAAACCCAACCGTTTATTAGAAATCAGATGGATGTTAAACAATATATGGGTGGTATTCTTGTGGCATTGTTCGTAGGTTGGGTTGTGCCTGCTATATATTTCTTTGGATTTGTGTGCGTTGTATCCAAAATTATAGTATCTTTTGTGGTTGGTGTGTTCGTAGTAGACATACTATGGGTGATACTTGCAAAAGAGGACAGGATTAATGAAGGAGGATTTGTAACCTGTCTCTTTATCCCCGCATTCCTGCCACCTCAGGCACCTCTATGGTTAATTGGCGTTGGAGCGGCGGTTAGCATATTATTCAGGAATATAACTGGAGGGGTTGGATACAATCTTGTTAACCCTGCCTTATTTGGTCGTCTAATCCTGACAATCTGTTTTCCTACAATGGTTGTATCTGGTTGGCAGGAACCACTCATAGGCATACCAACATTTCAATCCCTAATGTACGGAGTGGATGCAGTAACGCATGCAACCCCATTGATAGTCTTCAAGGAAACAGGTGAGGTGACATCGTATATTTCTCTCTTATTCGGCGCTAATACCGGCTCTTTGGGAGAAACATGCCGCATAGCCCTTATTATAACAGGAATATGGCTGTGTAAGAAAAGGATTGCAAACTGGAGAATTCCAGTTGCTTATTTAGGAAGTGCATTTATCTTTTCTGCCCTTTTTTCTTTAATAAATGGGGAAACCATGGCGCCACCAATGTTTCAACTCTTGAGTGGGGGACTTATCTTCGGTGCATTCTTTATGGCTACAGACCCGATTACGACCACGTATAGTCAGATTGGCAAGTGGATATTTAGTATAGGTTGTGGTTTCATCACCGTCGTTATAAGAAATTTTACTCCTATACCGGAAGGTGTGATGTATGCCATATTACTTATGAATCTTGTAGGAGTTCCAATCCAATCCATTATACTAAAGATAAAATATAGAATATGAGGAATAAATGAATGAACTAAAGGTGTTTATAACTAGGATCGTAGCTATTAGCCTCATTACTGCTATTCCAGGCACAATATTGCTGGCCCTTTATTTTGTAACGGCTCCGAGGATAGCCGAATACCACGAAATAAAGTTAAAAAAATCTGTCCTGGACATTTTTAATGTTCCGTATCGCACTGAAGAAAAACAAATTTTTGGCCTTAAATTTAAGAAAATTGACAAGAAAGATGTCAGAAATAGGTTTACAAAGAATATAACAATAGAAGTCCTTCCAGAAATACCCATGACAGAACAACCTGGAATCAAGAAAGATGAAACAGCTAAAGAACTCTTCAAATATTATAAAGATGAAAAATTACACGGAACCGGGTTTGTTGTAACAAGACTTGGTTATGGTTTTAACAAGGCGGCGGAGATTTCTCTATTTATTTGTGTCGACCCTGATCTGGAAACTATAAAGGGTATAGAAGTGCTAGATCATGCTGAGACGCCCGGTCTTGGTGGTAGAATGACTGAAAATGAATTTAAGAGACAATTTATCGGGAAAAAACTTAAACCAAAAATATCTCTCGTAAGAGGAAGAGAGACAGTTGGCTCCAATGAAGTGCATGCCATTACGGGCGCTTCATACACAAGCAAGGGAATTGAGAATATAATCAATGAGGCAATGAATACCTTCTGGCAAGAAATGGAGGCAAATAAAGAATGAATGTGATGGCAAGATATTTTAGACAGATATCAAAGTTCTTTCTAAGAGATAATTATATAATATCTGCTGCTGCAGGACTAGGTTTTTGTTCAGCCCTGGCAGTAACTAACAAGATGGAAAATTCTCTTACAATGGACGTTGGAGTTATCTTTGTCACCTGTGGCAGTTTTTGTCTTGTATATCCATTCAGAAAACTGATATTAGCATCCGGAACACATCATAAGATAACACTCCTCATGATTATTGTATCCGTATTTGTAGCCATATTTAATCTGATAGCTCAGGCTACAGTACCCAGGATAGCCTTTAACATAAAGGCATACATTGACCTGATTACGACAAACTGTATAGTACTTGCCGTAATTTCCGAAGGACTGACGTATGAATTCTGGGACGCTCAGAAGAAGATATTAAAGGCATGTCTCGGTTATTCTATTGCACTCATATTTCTAGCGCTCATGAGGGAACCCCTGGGATTTGGCACGCTAATGAATTTTCGTGTGCTTCCGGAGAATTTTCCTGTAGTGGTATTGATGATAACACCCGTGGGAGGGTTTTTTACCCTTGCATTATGGAGACTCATGCTCAGACCCCTCTTTGTCAAGACAGGGGTTGTTTATGAGGAAAGGTTACGACAGGAGACAACTGAAACTACTACAAATGGAGGAACTCCTATAACTTCAAGATTGAAAAAGCCTAAAATGTCGAAGATGTTCATAATTACCATTGCAGTAGGAGTTCTCCTCATCATAAGCCTCATGGTTAATCTAAAAGCTGCTTCGTTCATAAATAATCAATTTAAAATCCTTTTCCCGTTATTCCTCAGCGCTTTGTTTTTTGACGGTCTCGTATTAAGCAAGCTTCTGGGAATATGTCCTCTGCTTAACAAATCAAGACAGATTGATGCAGCATGGAAGATGGGTTTAGCGGTTGTGATAGTGGTCACCCTGTCCACAAGCCTTAATTGGATAGTTTATAATAAGTTATTGCTCAATGTAAGCAATTACCTTTCAACGATTTCTCCCATACCTATAAGACTAGAGAAGATATTTTACCTCACCGTTTTTATTGTAACCATTGCAACGTTTGTACAGATCCTGGGTGTACTGCTCAGACGCTTCGCAATGGATGTGTATCAACAAATGGGACAATTTTTAGAGCTTATTACCGTAAACTGCATTGTCCTTGCAAGTTCAGCCTTTACTATTCCACCTGGCTTGTCTTTTTGGGCTGCAACGGTTACGGCTTTTGGCTATGGTCTTCATTGGTTGATGGTATGTATCTGGTTAGCTGTATTAAGACGCCAAAGATTGTTTGTTCCCGTAAATTCATGGGATGAAGATTCCCTTGCTATACTGCTCCTGGGTTTCATGGCAGCAATCTTTACTGGTATCGGGTTGATAAAGATATTCTGATGTGATAAATGATAAAGGGAACAAGCTCAACACTGTTCGGCACGAACTTTGATTGTAACAAGAAATCCTTGAATTTGTCATCTCTGAAGGAGGTTACGCCTGTCCCCTTTTTACAGGTTAAGTTTAAATAATTCAGGATTAATAAAATGATTACTTCTTTAATATTGGGAATTTGTATTATTATCATACTCATGCTCTCTATGGCCGCACTTAGTGAGATAACCTATCAGTTATTTGGCAAAGGGAAGAGGCTGAAACTTGTCGTATATAGTGATGATGACTACAAAAAGGAGTTAGATGTTGAAGGCGGAAAGAAATTACTCTCTATACTTCAAAACAAGGGTTACCATATATCTGCCGGGTGTGGTGGAAATGCCACTTGTGGGCAATGTAAGGTAAAATTACTTACCAATATGGGCACGTACGCGCCGACTGAAATACCTCTTTTCGATAGCAGGGCAAGGAAAGAGACCAATCAGTTCCTTAAAGAAGGTAAAGGTGACGGATATACAAGACTATCCTGTCAGGTAATGGTGGATAAAGATGTCAACGTTTATCTACCAATGTCAACATTACAGGTTAAAAAATACACTGCCCGCGTAGTCAAGAAAATCCCTTTAACCTACGATAAATATGAGATACGTTTACTACCGTTTCAGAAGTTTGATTTTATTCCAGGACAGTATATTCAGATAAGAGTACCCGATGATTATGCAGAAGAACATTACAAGAAATATGTTGAACAGATACGATGCTTTTGTAATGAAACAGGAAGGGATTATGTTCCCTATACCCCAGGTATTGAGCTTTATCGTGCCTATTCGATAGCTTCGACAAGAAAAGACTTAATAAAATTGATTGCGAGAACTGCGCCAATAAATCCACGCATACCGGTCGAAAATGGTGGTGTCCCGTGTATTGGCCCAAACTGTATAAAAGATTATATTCAGGATGAATCAGTATGGAACTTATGGGTTGGAGATAGGATACGGTTTACGGGTCCTTATGGTCATTTCTCGTTGAAGAAAGAAAATCACAAGGCTGTTTTTGTGGCAGGCGGGGCAGGTCTTGCTCCTATCCTGGCTTTACTTGAACAATGGTTCGACGAAGGGCGTAAAGATGATATATTTTTCTTCCTCGGTGAAAGACGGTTTCAGGATATTCCCATGCTCTATATCTTGAAATGGCTAAATTGGCAGGAGGAGTTTCCAAATTTCAGATTTATACCTGTATTGTCAGGTGTATTCAAGGGTGATAATCCGGCTGAATTAAACAAACTAGATAAAGAATGCTTTAAAAATATATCAGATGAACGCAGGCGAAGCATCATAGAACATGGTTTGATTGATAAAAGTGGCGAGAAATGGCTTGGGCAGGTTGGTTTTATCGGCCCCTTGCTTGCTAAATATCTTTCTTATGACCCTGATATAACGTTTTACCTGTGTGGGCCAGCACCGATGACGGTAACGGTGATTGATGCGGCGGCCAATAATCTTGGTTTACAAAAAGAAAATGTACTGTTTGATGACTTCACTGGCACGCTCACTCCCTCTCTTGACCTAATTTATCAGAAACTTGAGGTTGAAAATAAAATTGAAGAACTAGGTTTACACCATGCTGACCGGGATATAAAGAAGATGGGCCAAATCATGATCATGAAATTAATACTAAGAGATAAAATAGAGGAAAGTTACGTCTTTCTGGATAAAATTCGAGATATGTTAGAGAAGACCTGGAGAAAAGAACACAATCTGGAAACGCTATTCAAGGAATATGAATAGGCTATGGAGAGTATCTACGTTCCAATAAATATAGTAATAGTTCATATTTATATAAAATTATAAAACTGTTATTTGTTGTTCTCGGATTTTTCCAGAGCCTATGATCTTTGATAAACTTAAACATGCTAATATCCTTGTTCGAATTATACAGGAATGGACATGGGGTTTAATCATTCAGTAGGTATTTGAGAGTCTTCTGTTTGAATGCCGAGTTCTTGCATCTTCCTATAAATTGTGGATCTGCTGACACCCAGTTGTTCAGCCGCTTTGGAAATGTTGCCTTTTGTAATATTCAATGCTTGCCTGATAAACACTTCCTCAACCTTACTTAAAGGAATTATTTCGCGTCTCCTTAAAGATGATTCAAGCATGGAGAGTCCATCCTCAAGAGATTCTATCATCTTTAAATTGTTCTCTCCCACGTCTGGAAAATCAAAATGGTCTGGCAGCAGAGTATCATTAGCCGCTAACAGGATAGCCCTTCTAATACTATTCTGGAGTTGTCTGATATTGCCCGGCCAGTTGTAATCTACCAGTTTTTCCATCGTGCGCGGAGCTAATGCCCTTATATTTTTACCCGCCAATGTACTATATCTTTTAACAAAGCAGTTAACTAGCTCGGGTATATCATTCTTTCTCTCGCGCAATGGAGGAATGTATATTCGGAATACGGCAATACGATAGTACAGGTCTTCTCTAAACTTGCTTGAACGAACTTCATTTAATAAGTCTATATTGCTTGCTGAAATAATACGTACGTTTGCCTTGATATGTTTACTTCCGCCTACTCTCTCAAATGTTTGTTCTTCAATCACTCGTAAGATTTTTGACTGGGTGGTTTGGCTCATCCCATTCACTTCATCCAAAAAAAATGTGCCCATATTTGCGCGCTCAAATTTTCCTATATGTTGCTGTGTTGCTCCCGTAAAAGCGCCTTTTTCGTATCCAAATAATTCGCTTTCCATTAGAGTCTCAGGAATTGCCGCACAGTTTATGGCATAAAAGGGATTTTGGCGCCTGGGGCCTCTGTAATGAATAGCCTTTGCGACAAGCTCTTTTCCTGTACCGGTTTCTCCATGAATAATTACGGGCACGTCGCTATCCAAAACAGTTTGTATATTTTTAAGAACGTCCTTAATCTCTTTACTGTTTCCAATAATTTTCCATAAATCAGGTTCTTCTCTGAGTCCGCCTTTAAGATCTAAAGGTTTATTGAGGGCTTCAGTTGTTGAAGGTTTTTCTGTAGTATCTTCCATATTTCTATCGATTTGCATTTTAGTAGATTTTATACAATGATACAGTGCTGTCAACGAAAATCTAATAAAGATTGTTATTCCTGTGCAACTCTAAAATTGCTCTTTTTAGGAATTATGGCTCTGATAAAATAAATTTGTTAAGTTTTCAACATGATCAAAGATTGGTTTAAGGCTGGAGCGAAGAATGTTTTAAACTTTTTTCATAACATCCTACTTAGTATCTGTTGCGGAATTGTCAATGACATTTTTGGGAATTTAAGTTTTCCACAACAGATACTAATTATATTGACAAAGATGATGTCAAAAGTATAATCCGTTTGCTTGACAAAATTATCATCTATGTACAAACCAGCATGTGGAATGCTGTTCAAGTTATTGTCAATTAAAACAAAATAGCGATATTAATCCTTTCTGAATCTATGTATTATCAAAAACAACTGCTGATATCTAAAAGTTTCAGGCCAAATGGCTAATTTCGTATACATATCTACCCCCATAAACATCAACTCTTGTTTGAATGAAATTGCACATGTTAAAAGTTATTCGCACATTAACTTTTTCAGTTTAGCAAAGTTAACAATTAGGTTTTTCAACATCAGAAGGACAACTCCCAGTCAGATGAAGGCATCAAGGAAGCTTTTAAATCTGAATTACAAGAAAACAGGATAAAAATTTAAGACCCCAAATAGTGAAACTTTTAAATCAAACAATAGAGAATATAGAGGAGGTCTCTATAGATTCAAATGGAGAGATACGAAACAGATTAAATAAATTAGCCATTCCTTTGGGAAGTCTTGGGCGTTTAGAGGAATTTGCAATCATTTATGCCTCAATAAAAGGTTCTGTTAACGACGAAATAAAAGATAAAGTTGTATTTACAATGGCTGGTGACCATGGAGTTTGCAGAGAAGGGGTAAGTGCTTTCCCCCAAGAGGTAACCAGGCAAATGGTCAAGAACTTTCTTGATGGTGGTGCAACGATAAGCGTTTTCGCACAACATGTAGGCGCAAGGGTTATTGTAGTAGATTGTGGTGTGAATGCAGAACTCGAATTGATAGAATGTTTAAAGATTAAAAAGGTTGGATATGGAACAGATAATATTGCTCATGGTCCCGCAATGTCTACAGAACAGGCAATAAAATCTTTGGAAGTCGGGATAGAGGTCCTTAGCGATGAACTTTGTAACGGTTTGGATATTATTGCTACTGGTGATATGGGAATAGCTAATACTACACCAAGTAGCGCGATAATAGCATGTTTAACAGGGCAAGATGCAAGTAAAGTAACTGGAAAAGGTACCGGTTTAGATGAACGGGGAGTAGAAAGGAAAATCAGTGTTATCAAAAGGGCATTAAACGTTAATAGACCTGATCCCTTAGATCCAATTGATGTCCTTGCTAAGGTAGGAGGATTTGAAATCGGTGGAATTGCTGGACTTTGCCTTGCTGCCGCCAGATACAGGATACCAGTATTGATTGACGGATTTATCTCCACCGCTGCGGCCTTAATAGCATGTGCAATAGAACCAAAGGTGAGCAATTACCTCATCGCATCTCATATGTCCGCAGAGAATGGACATCGCATAGCATTGGAGAAATTGGGGAAAAAGGCAATCCTGGATCTGGATTTAAGGCTTGGGGAAGGTACAGGAGCTGTATTGGGTCTTAATCTGGTTGAGGCTGGTGTGAAAATCCTGACGCAGTTGGATACATTCTCTGAAGCCGGGGTATCTACACCAAGTCTTTATAAATAAAGAGAGAAATAAAAGAATAGATTAAAACTTTAGGATGTTAAGACTGTGAATAAATATGATAAACAATTAACAGAGGGAACCACACCAGCAAATCCCGCAATTATGATTGTTGATTGTAAAGAGGACACCTTGAAGGTTTTAAGAAACAGTCTGGAAGGTAAAGGATATAAGGTAAGTACCTTTTTGGACGCACAAAATGCAATTAATAAATTAAAGAAAGGAATTTATGATTTGATTATTACTGAGCTAGAGTTACCAAATTTTTCAGGGATTGAATTCGTTAAAAAGTCTAAAAAAATCTCCCCTAACTCTGATTTGGTTGTAATGACAGAATTCCCTTCTGTAGAAACTGCTGTGGAGAGTATGAAGCTTGGAGCTACTGATTATATAGCAAAACCCCTTGATATGGAGTATTTTAATATTATAGTTGAAAAGACACTATACAAAAGAATCCTTGAGAAACGTGCAGCAGAACGAGAGTATTATGAGCAAATTTCGCGTGTTGATGGTCTTACAGGTTTATACAATCATAGATTTTTTCATAATTTATTGGATAGTGAGATTGCAAGGGCTAATAGATATAAGCGTAATTTTTCATTATTAATGATTGATATAGATGATTTCAAAAAATTTAACGATAAATATGGCCATCAAACAGGTGACAATATATTAAAAAAGATGGCTTCGATATTTGTGTCACTTGCAAGAAAGACTGACCCTGTTATAAGATACGGTGGGGAAGAATTCGCCATAATCTTATCAGAAACGGATAAGGAACATGGTTACTTATTCGGAAATAGAGTCGTTAATAGTGTTGCATCCTCTAAATTCAAAGGAATTCAAGGAAACACATTAACAATAAGTGCAGGACTTGCCGGTTATCCTGATGATGCCCATACACATGAGTCCTTAATAAAGAAGTCAGACGAAGCCCTGTATCAAGCAAAGAGGGTGGGCAAAAACACTTTATACGTATATGGGAATACAACCACTGTTAAAGACTAAGTTTCTCACAATACATAGAAAAACTTACTTCTAAAAAAAGAATACCAAAGAACAATATTAGTTTTATCTTCAAGACCTTCCTGTCTGCTTCAAAAAGTTTAGGTTATAAGGGCTTCCTTACGAACTCTATGAGGATGGCCATAAACCGTCTATTTAATTTTCAATATACCGGATTACTCCCTGACAACTTTGACATACCCTATATACTACTGAGAGCATAAAGTAATTTACAGTAATGGCGAAGGTTCAGAATGATATGTAAACTATAATGTGTTTCTGATAATAACCTTGTAAGTGAACAAATGGGTCGGGCCACGTAATTATTATGCACAAGAATTATCTTTCCGGGTTTTACTGACCTAGATTCTGTCATAATAGGTTTACCCACAAAATCAAATATATTATGAAGGTGGAAATAATATCTGTTGGCTCAGAGCTTGTTAGCGGAAAGATTATGGATAGAAATGCACCATTTATTGCGTCAAAACTAACAGAAATTGGTCTTGTTATTACAAGCCAAACTATTGTAGGAGATGACATCAAAGGTCTAAAATCGGTATTACATACTGCATTAGGAAGAGCAAATTTGATCTTAATAACTGGAGGATTAGGACCTACAGTGGACGATATCACTAGAGAAACCGTAGCTGATTTATGTGGTGTTAAATTGATAGCAGATGAAAAATCTATGAATCATATTGAACGTTTAACTGTTAATATACACGGTCAAATGTACGCTAATAATCTGAAACAGGCAATGATTCCTGAAGGTGGAATTGTTATTCGCAACTTAATTGGAACATCTCAAGGTTTTCTCATAAACTTCTCCAGGTCTAATATCATCTGTTTGCCTGGTGTGCATACTGAAATGAAGTTAATGTTGGAGGATTGGGTTATTCCGTTTATACTTCGTAAAACAGACAAGAGAAAAAAGAGGTGCATCAGGGTAATTAATACGTTTGGCATGTCAGAATCTATGCTTGATAAGAAAATTAGGCAATTAATCACACCAGATGAATACCTATCTTTTGGCACACTAGTGAAGGATGGAATAGTTTCTATACACATAGAGGCATGTAGTGAGAAGGAAGATAAGGTTGTTTCTATCCTTGATGAGGCCGAAGAAATAATTTGCAGGGAATTAGGAGTATCTGTATTTAGCAAAGGTAAAGAAATGCTTGAAGATGTTGTTTCGAAACTCTTAAAAGAACATAATGTAACACTTGCTGTTGCAGAGTCTTGTACCGGTGGGTTAGTTTCAAATTTATTGACGAATATTCAGGGAAGCTCAAAATTCTTTCTGGAAGGGATTGTTTCGTATAGCAGTAAGGCAAAGATGGATTTACTAAATGTTCCGAAAGAACTCATCGAAAAATTTGGGGTGGTTAGCGCTGATGTCACAAAAGCTATGGCAGATGGTATAAAAAAACGTGCACGGGCACATATAGGTTTGGGTATTACTGGAATTGCTGGTCCAACAGGCATTGATGAACAAATTGATAGTGGAAAACCGGTGGGTTTAATTTATGTTGCAGTGTCAATAAATAACGACATGGAAAATGAAGAGTATCGATTTTTCGGTTCGAGAGTAGACATAAAAAAACATGCTGCAAATGCAGCCTTGAACATATTGAGATTATGTTTGTTGAAAAAAACAGTAAGACATTGAAAAATGCTAATCTACCGTTATTACCTATACATTCAGTTTTCTTCCTTTTGCCCTTCTCCTGTTAATTATTGCCCTTCCTCCTTTTGTTCTCATTCTCTTACGAAAACCACACATTCTGACTCGTTTAATAGCACTTTTTCTAATCCTCTTCTTCATGATTTTGTCCTCTGTTATTATGAATATGCTTATACTTGTGTAAAACATATTATGCTTAATTATGACTTATTGTCAATAATTAAAATCTACTTTGTCAAAAAAGTTACCAAACTTGTTTTTGTAAAATCGTGTTTCCGCAACAGATACTATTAATAATGGAAAAAAATGAGTTTAAGTATCAAATTTAATTTATAAAATGAAACACATGGAAAATAGCAAGGATAGAAATATTTTTGCATGGTGTATGTATGATTGGGCTAATTCGGCATTTGCAACCACAATTATAGCGGCCCTTTTACCCATATACTTTGCCACGGTTATTGTCCCATCAGGCGGCTGGACTTTTAGATTCTCTGGCATAGAAATAGTTACTAATGCCGCTACATTATGGGGATTTCTCTCTGGAACTACAGCTCTTCTCGTGTTCATAATGGCTCCTACCCTTGGCGCAATTGCCGATCTTTCAGAAACAAAGAAGCAATTTTTGATGGTCTTTTGTTTCGGCGGAAGCCTGTTCACCGCACTCTTATATTTTTGCCATAGCGGAGATGTATGGATGACTATGATATTTTTCTTCGTTGCTAATGCCTGTTTTACCAGCGCAAATATCTTTTATGACGCATTCCTACCTCATATTACTACCAGAAAAGAGATTGATCTGGTCTCTGGTAAAGGCTATGCATATGGGTATCTTGGTGGTGGCCTGCAATTTCTAATCTGCCTGACCTTAATCATGATGCACGATAAGATCGGCATAAGCAAGACACTGGCGATAAGATTAAGTTTATTGTTTTCAGGGATCTGGTGGGCTGGCTTTGCAATAATTACGTTTATGTGGCTATATGAGCCTAAAGCTAATAAAACACCCCCCCAACAATATCAGAACAAATACGCTCCATGGACTTATCTAAGAATTGGTATCTTACAAACGTGGAATACGATTTTAAATGTTAAGAAACACAGGAATCTGGCTTTTTTTCTGATTGCATTTATGTTTTACAATGATGGTATTCAGACGGTTATCAGGATGGCCGTTATTTTTGGCAAGGATGAGCTAAGGCTTAAAGACGAAGTCCTTATGGGTACACTTTTGTTAGTACAATTTATAGGAATAGGCGGTGCATTGTTATTCGGCCGGGTTGCTAAGGCATTCGGAGCAAAGAAAATACTGATATTTGTCCTGTTTCTCTGGGTAGCTATCCTGTGTTATGCATATTTTATAACCAGCCCTCTCGATTTCTGGATATTGGGGATAGCAGTAGGATTAGTCCTTGGCGGTTCTCAAGCCATAAGCAGGTCATTATACGGGGCGATGATTCCCATAAATGCAACTTCAGAATTCTTTGGTTTTTATTCAGTATTTGAGAAATTCTCTGCAATATGGGGGCCTTTTGTTTTCGGTATTATCCGCCAAATTACGGGAACATCTCGCCTCGCTATCTTATCGCTAGTTGGTTTCTTTGTCATAGGAATTGTGCTTTTGTACTTTGTAGATGAAAAGAAAAATAAGACGTAAGGGTAATTAATATTACACTTGACTTATCTCCTCATGTACAAGCATATAATACACTTTGTGGAATTAAAATTTCGATTTTCCTACCTCTTAAAATCAGTTTTATCGATCTAATAGGAGATTGTGGTGAAAGACAATGATTTTTTCATAGATAAAGGAAATCACCTGGTTACCACCCCCGTGTGCTCAATGGGAATTGAAAACGGTGAAGTTATCATGGAACAGCAGCAAATAAAAGTCAAGAATGGTCAAATTATTTCCACAGAGCCTTATCAAGGCCATGCCGATCTTTTTGTGACTGCAGGATTTGTTAATTGCCATATGCATTGGCTTATGCTGGGAGAGGCTTCCCTGCAAAGAGCCTATGAGCTAATTCTTAATTCCCCTGAAGAGATGATTGAACTGGTGGTGGAGAATGCACGTGCAACTGTCAAAGCAGGTATAATAGCTTGTTGTGACAAAGGGCCACCAGGAATTAAAACAGCTAATATTTATTATGGGCTTTTAGATGCAAAAAATAGAGGAGTTCCTGTTCCTAAGACCGTTTATTCTACATGGACAGTCGGCGTGGAAGATAGTTTTGCAAGCAAGTTTTTAAGAGTTGTACAAAATAACGAAGATTTGCAAAAACTACTCGATGAATTGCAAGAAACCGGGGCAGGTTTATTGAAAGCTATCCCGGAATCACCTTTTTTGCCAGATGATTTTACTTACAAATTCGTATTTCCAGAGCCACTATTTGATCTGGCTAGAAAAATAACTATATCAAAGAGTATTCTTTTCGCTATTCATGCCAAGGGCCATGACACTATCGAAATGGGGTTAAAATACAAGGTAGATTGCATAGAACACTGCATTGAAGCTACTGCAAAACACCTGAAAGAAATGCAGAAACAGGGAATTTTTCTAGGACCAACCCTTGAAGGTTTTTGGTGCCGTCTAGAGCATGCTCAAAAATCTGGTTCTGGTTTGGCGGCAGCAGGCTACGAATGGGCAGCAGTAACCAGTATGTTCAGAAACGCTGCCTCCCTCAATGATGATGGTTCACCATTCGCCAATATGCTTTTTGCCTCTGATGCTGGAAGTTTTACTACTCCACATGCCTCCTTAAAGGAACTGTATTTCATGAGAAAATTTGGGCTTAGTCCGCCGCATGTCTTTGAGGCTGCTACGTTAAATGGGGCAAAACTTTTAAGAATGCAAGATAAAATTGGCTGCCTTAGAGTAGGATATGACGCTGACTTAATCTTCTGGAGTCGCAATCCTCTTGAACTTTCTCTTGATGATTGGAGTCATCTGAAAGACTTCATCTCCGCAGTGATGGTCGGCGGTAAGATTGTGCACATAAATTAATAGGAATTACACCGATTGCTGGTGCAGATTGACGGAAGTAATGTACTAAGTTTTCATACATGTGCCCAAATCTTTATGTCTTTTGTCATATGACAAATATTTTGGCAAAGAAAAAAATACCGTAGAAACTGAAATTCTAATTGACTCAGTGCGATATCAAGAGTTGAACATCCTGACTAACGACGCATCGTATTAAAGTCTTTACTCCGGAAAAATCAATTTTAAAAAAAATTTGTTCGTTGGCTTAGAAGTAGCTTATCCCAAGAACTTTAAAAGTCCTGAAAGTTTTATTGCCATTAGTGCAACTGCTACTATAAGTAACCTTCGAATCCATTTTTCTCCTTTAGAAACTGCCCAGTGACTTCCAATCCATCCCCCTGCCGCATTCCCAATAGAAAGTACCAAACCGTATACCCAATAAATCTTACCTTCGTATGCAAAGATGACTACGGCTGCAAGTGTGTATACTAATACAACACCTACCTTAATACTGTTGGCTTTTAACAAATCCAGTCCGTTTACCAGAGTAAGTGCAGCAAGAATTATAAAACCGACCCCAACTTGAATAAAACCTCCATAGATGCCCACAAAAAAGAAGACAATTACACCAGTAATTTGGCGTCTTGTATTCATTAATTCCTTATCCTTGGTCCGTTTTCTGGTAGGATTCCAAAGGATAAGAATCAATACCATAACCATGACAATGGACAATATCCGTTCAAAATCTTCTCCCTTGATATCCAATGCGATTTTAGCGCCTATGATTGCTCCAAGTGTTGCCGAAACAGCCAGAAAGATACTGTATCTCATATTGGATACTCCCTTACGCTTAAATCCAGTAACTGCAAAAATATTTTGTACAGCAATAGCTACCCGATTGGTTGCATTGGCGATGACGGGTGGGAGACCAAGAAATATCAACACCGGTAAGGTCAACAAAGATCCTCCACCCGCTACTGTATTAAAAAAGCCTGCAACTAAACCGGTCAACAAAATCAATATTGCAGTAGTTAACTCCATTAAATTCTCTGTACCCTTTCTAACACGTCCACATCCGTATTTTCCAATCAACCATATTTAACTTAAGAAAATAATTTTTGATACTCCTTTTCCGTGATAATATCTCTTGTACTTTCTAAACGGTCTAGAAACACAATTCCTTCGAGATGGTCATATTCGTGTTGAAATACCCTTGCTATAAAATCTGAGAATTCTACTTCTTCAGAATTCCCGTTCCTCTTGCTGTATTTGACTTTGATGGCTTTCGGTCTAGGCACTAATCCTCTGATACCAGGAATACTCAAACATCCCTCCCAATCCTTAACAATTTCATCAGACGACCAAATTATTTCTGAATTAATCATTGCAGTGGACTCCATTTCTGGGGCCATGGGATACCTCAGGTTCGGATGAGACGCAACAACAAACACCCTTAATGACTCATATACCTGCGGTGCAGCAAGCCCCACTCCATTCACGTCAACAACTGTTGCGAGCATGTCATTGATCAAGGAATTGACTAAAGGATCCCTAATGTCTACAACTTTTTCTGCCTTTTTGCGTAGGATTAGATGTCCGAGTTGTGCTATTTGTAGCAAACGTGCCATAATTCTTAATCCTAATAAAATACCTCTTAAGAGAGGGTTTATCAAAACAATATTTCTAAAAAGAAACATAATGACAGGACTGAGAATCCGTATGATTGAGGGCTATAGCTATGGAGGGAAACCAAAGTGCGGTAACTAAAGTCGCTCTGCGTATAGTAAAAAATTTGGATGCAGAAAGATATTAAAAAGAAAGTAGGTAGGATTCTAAATTTAATATTCATGGTAAGACCCTATATACCATGGTATTATCTACCTATTACCTATTCCTTTAAAGATAAGACGTTGGGCTCTTGTACTCTCTCCACGCCTCAGGTCTACGACCATCCTTGTACCCTTTTCCATGAACTCATAGACCAATTTTCCACCACCGCTCTCTGAGTGGCTGTTGAACAAAACCCTCCCCGATACATTATTACCGTCAAGACTAGCTGCAACGATCTTTAAGGGCAGGCAACAGGCTGCTTGAAATATCAGACTATTATCAAATACCAAAAGACGTGTATAGTGAGGTCTTCGGTTGGCTTTTTGCATAATACCAATAGTTGTTTTTTCAGAGGGACGGACTGTTGTATTGTTAGTCTGCGT
Organism: Candidatus Scalinduaceae bacterium; assembly: GCA_046759445.1. Lineage (GTDB taxonomy): Bacteria > Planctomycetota > Brocadiia > Brocadiales > Scalinduaceae > Scalindua_A. The sequence goes on along the minus strand of JBHICG010000053.1, from coordinate 8,024 downwards.
TTCAATCATATATTTTTCTCCGGCTTCAATTATATTTTCTGAATCCAGATTTATATTCAAACCCGCAAGCTTAAGAATAGTTTCTGCATCCTCAAAGTTTTGTGTAATGACCGCCTTTGACGCTCTGTTCATTTTTCTGCCATGACGTGTCAATGCCTTTGGTGCAGTCAGGTCAACTAACGGAAGCTTCTCGTAAGATATATTCATATACTCTTTTTTACTGCAGACATATAGAAAATATACTGATACTTTATATAAAGTGTCATATTTATGTAGATAAACTAAATTTAGTATACTTATCAAAAAGTAATTAGTCAACTCTCACAGGCTATAAATTTTCTGATTATATTGATTTTATATAAACTTCTATCCTTGATTTTCTTATAATATGTGATAATAATTAATTTTTTAATCTTATACAGTTAAATTAACAGACAAATAATATTCCTTCTGAATATTTTTAAATCTTGTTAGTGCAAGGATAAAAAATATGTCTCTGGAAATTAAAAACACATTAGGCCAATTGCCAACTTTTTGGAATCGAAGTGTCATCTTCTTTGCCAACATGCTCTCTATTTTTTACGAAAACTTTGGTGAATTGGAAAAACTAAAACAACAGATAAGAGGTGTAGAAACCTACGGAGGAAGGCTCATCCCGATTATTAATCTCATATTCAGAGGAGGCGAAAATCTGCTTGTACTGGAAAGGCCTCCTGATCAAACCTTAATACGGTATTTTCAGGAAGATCTCGGTTTGAGCCTTCCAAATATTGCAATCTTGCCACATTCTGTTTACGATAGCCTTCTTACTCAAGTTGATAAATTGAGCCATGATGAAATAAGTCCAACATTAACCTCAATCCACAAACATCATGCAACATGGATTGATGGATTTGTAAGTGATAACGTACTCATAAATATTGCAAAGGCTCTAAACAAGCCAACAATAAGCAGTCTGGAGGGCAGTAAAAGGGGAAATAACAAATTCCTACTCCACAATCATCTTTGTGAAATGGGATTTCCTGTGTTTGATACAATATCGGCATCATCACCCGAAGATATTCCTGCTTGTATTACCACGCTCCATAAAAAGGGGTATAAAAAAGCGGTAGTCAAGGCTCAAATTGGTGCATCTGGTATCGGTATCATTAATTTGTCAACTACTTCTTGTAATACAAACACTATTCCTGAGCACTTTTTTTTTGAGGGTCCCTGTATGGTGCAGGGCTGGCTTGATGATACAGTTACAAACATATGTTATCTGGGATCACCCAGTGTTCAACTGTTTCTGGATGACAAAGCAGTTTCCCTTTATGATATTACAGAGCAGATTCTTAGCGCTGATAGCGTTCATGAAGGAAATCTTACTCCTCCACCTTATTTTTCAAAGGGAGATCTTGTTTATGAAGAACTGCTTCGTCAGGCGAGAGCTGCTGGTTCGTGGCTTCATGATCAGGGATACAGAGGCACGGCAAGTATTGACTTTCTTGTTGTTGATCGTCAGGGTGCTGTGGAAGTCAGGGTATGTGAAATTAATGCACGTGTTACAGGGGCCACTTATCCGGCGGTTATAGCGCGGCATTTCCTGCCACGTGATGCGTGGTTAATGCGAAATATACGGTTTGTAAAACCACTGAGAGATACAAGCTTACTAAAAATGCTGGATCAAGCTGGTTATCTTTATCATCCTAACATGCAGGAAGGTGTTTTACCCGTAAACTTCAATCTTGATGAAAAAGGTGGCGTGCAAAAAGGACAATTTTTATTTCTTGGAAAAACCCTGGATGATTGTCTAAACATGCTTGAACAAATAGAGTCGATTCTTCCCTTAAGCTGGCGTTATGATAGGGATTGAAATTATAATTTACGATTGAGGGATTTAAGAATTTAGAAGATTCTATTTATACCTTCAATCTTTTTTGTAATTTCTTAAATACTTTCTGAAACCTTTAATTTGCTTTCTACATTCACTCGCAAGATCATAAACAATATTAAATTCTGGATTATTGATATAACCGCAATCTAATGAGCGATATAACTGCGATTGGACTTCCCCACACGACCTTTGAGAATAACCTAAAAAACGAATAAATTCACGTGACGAACCATCATCAAATCCTTCCGCAATATTATCCATGGCAGAACCGGCAGCTTTCCATATCTGTTCCTTAAGGTTTGAATCCTTTTGGAACTTGGCTTTATTTATTAGTTTTGATACTGCTTGACATAATTCTCTGGTTTTTTGCCAGCATGGTAACTCTTCAAACTTCTTATAATTTCCCAATCCCCCAATCCCTCAATTCTTAAATTATCTAATCTTTTTAATTCCTCAATTGCAATCTCACACCAAACCCTTGTGGGCAAGCCATCTTTCGGCGTCAAGTGCTGCCATACAACCGGTACCGGCAGCTGACACTGCCTGCTTGTAATAGGGATCCATGACGTCGCCGGCCGCAAAAACACCCTCCACACTCGTTACAGTCCTCCATGACTTGTGGGTGATGATAAAACCTTTCTCATCCATTTCAACCTGACCATTGAGGAATGCCGTATTCGGAGTATGGCCAATTGCTATAAATAATCCACCACAGCTTAATTCTGATTCCTTCTTGGTAACGGTACCCTGTAATCTGATGCCCGAGATTATATTATCTCCCAAAACGTCTATGACGATAGAATTCCACTTAAACTCTATCTTTGGATTCGATTTAGCACGTTCTTGCATTATGGGACTTGCCCTGAGTTTGTCACGACGATGAATTATAATAACCTTACTCGCAAACTTTGTTAGGTATATACCCTCTTCTATTGCGGAATCTCCACCCCCAACAACTGCTAGTACCTTATCCCTGTATGCAGGGAGTGCGCCATCACATATCGCACATGCACTCACCCCACCTCCTGAGTGTGCAAGCCGTTGCTCATTTGGTAAATCAAGCCAATTTGCCCTTGCCCCAGTAGCTATTATAACAGCTAAGGTCTCTACTTCCTTATCCTCAGAGGAACTTAAACGAAAGGGATGACAACTGAAGTCAACAGAAGCAATATCTTCCGTATATATTCGAGTATCAAATCTTTTTGCTTGTTTTTTAAACAATTCCATCATCTCTGTCCCTTGTATACCAGATGGAAATCCAGGATAATTTTCTACCTCAGTGGTGTACATAAGCTGACCGCCAGGCACCATAATATTTGACGGTTCTCCCTCGTAGACTACAGGGTTTAAGTTAGCTCTTGCTGCATATAAGGCTGCCGTCCATCCGGCGGGACCAGACCCAATGATTACCAACTTCTCTGACATTGTTTTCCTCCATATAATTTTGTCAAGTTTTGCAAAATCTTAGCATGCGCGCTTAAAAAAAGCAAATGTGGATTAATAAAAAATTAATCAATATAACAATCAGTGAAAAAGGGCAAAGCATCCAAATCTATTTATCACCCTAAACAGCTCCCATAATAAAAGATGAAGAAATGGCTCTAGTGAGTATAGTGGTAATAAAATATCAATTCTGTAATTCAGTTACAGGTACCCATTTCACCATTCCCATAAAAGTGGCAATCTGTGTCAGGCTCCTGATTAAGTTGGCAATAATACTTTAATTATATTGTTCACTATAGATTGATCTCTCATAAAGGAGAATCAAAGGTATGTAAAGAGTTCTCCCCTGTACTTTTGCTACTCTATCTTTCAATGATTAATAAGTGGAATCCCCAACAAGGTTCTGTTATATTTAGCATGTCTTAAGAAGGTAGAAATTTAGAAATCTTATAATAGCAAATGCGATGAAAAAGAATCTTTGCTTAAAAGATGGCTCGAGGATTGCCATAATTGGTGGCGGGCCAGCGGGAAGTTTTTTTGCAAATTTTGCCCTTAAACATGCAAAGAAACTTGGATGGAATATCTCTGTAACAATCTTTGAAGGGAGGGATTTCAGCCAGTGTGGCCCGAAGGGGTGCAATATGAGCGCCGCCGTAATTGCCAGAACCCTACACGGAAAACTTATAAAAGATGGTATTGAATTACCTGAATATGTTATACGTCAAAAAATAAAAGGTTATTATTTTCAGTCAAAGGGATACGGCATTGAGTTACACAGACCAGAATCTAATGAAAATATTAAGATACTGGCCGTCTATCGGGGCAATGGCCCTTTTCACAGCACCCATGCTGGCAATATCAGCTTTGATGATTTTATGTTGAGACACGTAATCGAACAGGGTGCTGACGTAATCCATGAACCTGTACAGGATATCACCCTTCCTTCTGATGCGAGAACTCCAGTAAAACTGGCGTATGGAAGACGAGGCTCATTGAATGAGATAAAAGCAGACCTGGTAGTCGGTGCGTTTGGCATAAATTCAACAACCGTTGATAAAATCAAAAGACTCGGTTTTGGCTATGAACCACCTAAGACAATTAAGACATTTCAAATGGAGATGCCTTTAAGTGACTCTTACATAAGAGAGTCTTTTAAGGATAATATATATGTTTTTGCAATTGGACTAAAACCTTTCAGATTTGCATCAATGGTCCCTAAGAGAAATTATGTTACAATAAGTTTGGTCGGAAGCAAAGATTTATCAAAAGAGAATTTGTTTGATTTTCTTAATCATCCCGTTATTCGTGATAGGTTGCCTTCCGATTGGAAAATGCCTGATAAATTTTGCATGTGCATGCCAAAGATTTCGCTCACACATGCAAAAAGGCCATATACTAATAGATTTGTTATTGTGGGTGATGCAAGTATAGCAAGAATATACAAGAATGGATTAGAATCAGCTTATATAACTTCACAATTAGCGGTACAGACTGCATTTGAAAAAGGTATCTCTGGTGAAGATTTTAATAGGTATTATTATAAGCCTGCAAGGAAATTGCTTGCAATGGATAACCTATTTGGCGCAATAATAGTGAGGTTTAGTGATTTTGTTACGAGAAGGGCATGGCTGGTAACGGCACGTTTGTCATATGTTGCAAACAGAAAGGGTTCGTGGATGGCAAATCATCTTAATAAAATGTTATGGAATATGGTTACGGGAGATGCGCCTTATAGAAGGATTTTTCTGCAGGCCTTTAATCCGGTATTTCAAATTCGACTAATTCCAGTAACAATAAAGGCATTTATAATACATATTCTTGGCAAGATAAAAAAGAAATAGTTATGAACGAAAATTTGATGACAGAAATATTGAAGTTTGAAGATGAGGCAAATAACATTATTTATGATGCCAAGAAGAAGATAAGGCAAATGGAAATAGAAAAGGAAAAAGAAATCGAAAAAATTACTAAAGATTTAGAAAAGGAATTTAACGAAAAGGTTAATATGCTAAAGGCAACTATACAAAGAGAACAGAAAGATGAAGAAGGAAGGTTAAAAGAACAATTTGAAGCAAGCAAGAAAAGATTAAGGCAAATTGACCCAAAAGTCTTAGAAGGAATGATTATGCTCGTTTATGAGGAGATTTGTAAGACTTGATATGGCTATTGATAGCGTTAAAAAAGTAACAGTAATAGCGCCCTCAAGTATTAAAGAGAAAATTCTAGCTAAACTATATGGATTGCGAGTCATACACGTCATAGACGCCTTTTCAAAAGAACATGAAAAAGTCATTAAAAGGATTGAAACAAAAGCTGATGAACCTGATGAGAACATAAATAAACTCAACATTATAAGATCAACATTTGAATTATTCGCAAAAAGAAAGAAAGACTTTTTCGAAAGTTTTTTCCCCCTGCCACTTCTAGCAAGACAATCAGAATTTAACAATGTCCTCACTACTTTCGATATAGATATCCTATTAAGGGAGTGTAAACAAATATGTGACGAATACCATTCGCTCTCAACCGTAATTTTATATACAGAATCAGAGTTAAAAGACCTTTCCCTCTTCTTAGATTTGCCTTATAGAATAGAAGAACTCAAGGGCATGGAAAAGGTTGAAGCTAAGATTGGCATCTTTTCGCATACTAAATTAAGTGAATTATCAAATGATTATGATGCATGCGAAATTCTTACCTGGCAGGTTATTGGTTCAGATAACAGAAAAATAAAGACACTAATATTTTATCTTAAAAAAGAAAGAGACAAGGCTACAAAACTTCTAGAAAAATATAATATTACCACGATGGTACTTCCGGATATATCTGGTGATATAGAGGAAAGAATTGATTTTTTAAAAAAAGAAATAGCAAATCTTACTGAGAAACAGATACAGCTTAAGAATAGAGTTATTGAACTTTCCAAATATTATAATGAAGTCGAGATTATGCTAAGTTATTGGGAAAATCAAAGAGATAAGGCTCGTGCTGAGAATAATATTGTGAAATCTAACAGGATGTTAGTGATCTCCGGTTACATAAGGGAAAAAGACGTAGACAGGTTGGAACGAATTTTGAGTAATGAGTTTCCGGGAATTTCCTCCATCTATGATGCCCCCTGTCCGAAGGAAAATGTTCCAGTATCCATTACACTGAACAAGTTCTTCAAACCCGTTCAATTATTAACAAATATGTTTGGATTACCGAATTATTTTAACTTTGATCCTACCCCGTTTTTGACATTGGGATTTTTGCTTTTCTTTGGAATTTGCTTCGGAGACGTAATATACGGCTTAATGCTAATGAGCTTCTCATATTATATAATACGTAAATACAAAAACTACGAAGGTATTGGAAATTTCTTTAAACTGTTTTTTTATGCCGGTATAAGTACTACCGTGATTGGCGCCTTGACGGGTGGATGGGCAGGTGATATTTACGGTGCAAATTATCTAGGTGAAAATAACCTTCTTATGCTTTTAAGAAATTCATTAATGATTATAGACCCACTTGCAAGGCCAATCATTGCACTGGTATTTGCAATAGGGCTTGGAATACTTAATCAGTTTTATGGTATCTCGTTAAGAATGTATGGGGAATTGAGAAAGGGTAATGTAGGAAATGCTATCTTTGATTGTGTGCTCTGGTTAATCTTTTTACCTGGCATAATAATAATCACTATTCCCTTATTCATAAAGATACCGAACTGGGTCTTTAATACAGGATTATACATGATTATGGGGAGTGCAATCGGATTGGTGCTAACTCAGGGAAGAAATGAAAAGACCTGGATAGGAAAGATACTTATAGGTTTTGTTAGTATGTATGGGATACTCGGCACTTATGGATGTACAAGTTTTATAAGTGATATCCTTTCATATTCCAGATTGCTAGCGCTTGGACTTACTACGTCAATAATTGCTATGTCGATCAATATAATAGCAGATATTGTAAGATCAATAAACATAATAGGAATAGGTGCCTTTATATTAATTCTGATATTGGGTCACACATTTAACTTTCTTGTGTGTATAATAAGTTCGTTTGTTCATCCTGCGAGGTTAATTTTTCTGGAGTTCTTCGGTAGATTCTATCAAGGGGCTGCAATCAAATTTCGGCCTTACGGTTTTAGCAGTAAAAGAATTCAAGTAATCAATTTAGATTGAAGATTAAAGGAAGGGGATAAGAAAACAATGGAAAAGGTATTAGAAGAAATAATGAATATTTATTTTATCCGGACAGGCTTTGGCTCGGCATGCACAGGGGCAATCATTGCAGTAATGTTTGGTGGATTGGGGTCTGCAAGGGGTATAAAAATAGCTGCTACACAGGCTGCAGGTGTACTTTCAGAAAAACCAGAGCTGTTCGGTAGATTACTCATACTTATGGCTCTACCGGGGACTCAAGGCTTTTACGGCTTTATATGCGCAATTATGATAACTTTGCGGAGTGGTGTAATAGCAGGCGAAATTACAGTTACACCAATTGTAGGAATGGCAATCCTGGCGGTTGGGATTTGCATGGGAATTGTGCAATGGCGTTGTGCGATATATCAAGGTGAAGCCTCTGCTGCCGCTATAAATCTAACAAGTAAAAAACCAGAGGAAGTCGGTCGAGCTATAATTATGCCCGCCCTAGTTGAAACGTACGCAGTAGTTTCTTTACTTGCCTCAATTCTACTCATTTTCTGGTTTACAAAGGAAGG
>JBHICG010000052.1:0-24464 GCA_046759445.1 Candidatus Scalinduaceae bacterium | reverse complement strand
AGATAACTCCTTCACTACCGAGTTTAACCTTGAATCTTGCATTAACATACATGCCAGGTTTAAGTTTTCCCTCCCGGTTATCCATATTGACACGAACCTTGACAGTCCTTGTCATTTCATTCAGAAATGGGTCTATAAAGACAACAGTCCCATGAAAAACCTCTCCGGGATAAGATTCAGTTATAACCTCGATATCCTGACCATACCTTATCCAGGGAATATCATATTCGTAAATATCAAGATACAGCCATACACGACTCAGATCAGCGATAGTAAAAAGCATGTCTCCCGTCTTATAATACATACCTTCAAAGGCGTATTTGTTAATAATAGTCCCACCTATAGGTGCATGGATAGTTAGATGAGTTTGGGGTTTCTTAGTTTTTTCGAGTTCGTTAATTTGTTCTTCAGTTATGCCCCATAAAAGGAGTCTTTGTTTGGTGTTTTCAAGGAGAGTTCTTGATGACGAGATAATCTCAGGTACAGGACTCTGCTTGAGCTGTTCAATTCCGCTATAAGCCAGTAGATATTCTTCCTGGGTGGACAGAAGGTCAGGGCTATACATGTAAACCAGATGCTCACCCTTCTTAACTATGGTTCCTGTGAAATTAACATAAAGCTTGTCGGTGCGTCCGGAAACCCATGCAGTAACGTGTGCAATACGGCTCTCATCATAGTTTATCTTGCCTACGGTATAGATAGATTTTGCCAATTTTCTGTACTCAACTGGAGTTGTTTGAACTGAGGCAAGATGGCGAGCCCTCTCACCAAGCCTTAAACTTGCCTCTTCCCCTCCACCTGCTTCTTCCCTCATCGGAACAAGATCCATTCCACATATAGGACAACGTCCAGGTTCGGCCTGCTTAATTTGTGGATGCATGCTACACGTCCAGAATAATATCTTACCTTCAGTTGTCTCAGTCAGTATGGTTGTGTCAATAGGACCTTCTACTCCACCAGACTTAAAAAACAAGCCTATAATTAATCCTGCTATAAAAATAGCAATTAAGGCAGAGATAATTTCCCATCTGACTTTTGAGCTTTTCTGTTCTTTTAATGAATTTGGTACGTTTTTCATATTAATTTTCCTTTATATAAAACTCATTTATTAACATCTTTAAATGTTTAATTTATTATATCATTATTTATAATTACTGAGTCTGAGAAAAGAGTTAATACTTTTGATAACAATATGTAGTTCCAAATATTTATATATCAAGCCGCATGCCAAGCCGCCATAACAGTCATAAATAATTATCTTTGAAGAGTTCTGCATAATACCAGAAATGTCATCTCTGACCCCCTCTGCTAGCTTACGAAGCGAAAGCGAGCAAGATGAGGGGGGAAGAATCTAATACCTTCGGCTCAGGATAAACTCCGTGAAAAATCTATTTATAACAATAACTTACGAGATTTTCAACTCCATTCAGAATGACATTCTTGCTGGTTCTTTGTTGGTTCAGGCTTGTAGCCTGAACCTGCATAGCACTCTCATTATCTTTATGATAAAGAGAAAAAGCTCTTCCATTTTTGGTTTTATATGCCACAATGAAATGTAGTATATCAAACTCCGAAATTCTATAATTGAATGTATCAAACTAAAATGTTAAAATAGTTTAAATTATATAGGACACACTCGCCAAACTATCCGTTGGGCAGGGATTTTCGCAGATACATACAGATAACTATTTTCTTTAACCAGAGAACACAGAGTGACACTGAGAATAAAAACAAATGCGCAAGTTAATAACAATTAATGAATAGATTCTTTTCTCTTGCTTCTAACATCTTGTATCTAACATCAATAATCTGATATCTTTGAGGAGAGATTGTTATGAGTAAACATAAAACTCGTAGAGAATTTATTAAAGAAACATGCACCCATACACTACTGGGTGGTATATTCTTATCTCAAATACCATTACCCCCTGATCCCTTACCAAATAACGTTGAAAAAAATTCAGGATTAACAAACAAATTAAACCCGCAATCTCTTGTCGTAGATGTTAAAAGCAAGAAAGATGTTATTAAAAACTTAACTCCAGATATTTCTCTCGTTAAACAGATGATGGTTACAGGAATAACTTCACTTACAGGCAAAAAAAATCCAAAAGATGCATGGGGCTCGCTGTTTCACGAAGACGAAAGGATAGGCATAAAGATAAACGGTCTTGGTTCTCACCTCCTTGCTGGTAATTATCAAGTTTGTTGGGTTATCGTTGATGCCCTTAAAGGCATAGGTGTTAATGAAAATAATATTATTATATGGGATCAATATCAGCATTTTTTGCTATCATCAGGCTTCAGGTTAAACACATCTTTTAAGGGGGTGAGGATTTATGCAACCGATAAGGGGGGAGGATTAGATGCCCTGGATTCGGGTAGTTCATATAAAGAGTACGACAGTGGTTATGGAGCCGTAAGGATAAGTAAGATCCTTACCGAAGATGTTGATTCACTCATAAATCTATGTTTGCTAAAAGACCATGAAACTGCAGGTGTAAGCATTGCATTAAAAAATATATCACATGGTGTGATTAGTCACCCGGATAACTTTCATGATAATTCATGTGATCCATTCATTGCAGCCATGAATTCAATACCCATAATAAGGGATAAAATCAGGCTTCACATCTGTAATGGCATCCTTGGTCTTTTCGATGGTGGACCAATGCCACAAAAGAGACATGTATGGGTCAATAATGGAATTTTGTTAAGTAAAGATCCTGTTTCCCTAGATACAACGGGGAGAAACATCATTGAGGAAAAGAGGAAAGAAAGAAATCTGCCTTCACTCTTTAATCGTGCAAATGTTCCAAAACATATTGAAACTGCTGTTAGTTTCGGACTTGGGGTGAGTGACACAAATTTAATAGATCACAAAGCCGTCCTCATATAAAACAACCTGGTTTTTTATAATATCTTAATTTTTTTTTTGGATAATACTTTACTTCTTCTTGTTGTGAAACCAATAAATCGTTCCACCAATGCTAGTACCGATGACGTCTGCGACCCAATCCATCACGTTCGAATCCCGGTTAGCAACAAAACTTTGATGCCATTCATCAGATGCCCCATAAAGGACGCAAAAAAAAATAGCCCAGATAAAGTAATACCTACTAGAAAAATCTCCAGACCATTTACGAAATGCCCTTAAAGTTAGTAAGGCCAAAAATAAATATAGAAATGCGTGTTTAATCTTGTCAGAAAGAGGGAAGGTATAAATATCTGGTGGATTGGGAATGGATGAAAGGTAGAAGATAAAAAGACAATAAAGAACCCATGGGCCTTGCCATAAAAAGAAAGTGTTTATTTTATTTATAATTTTAGACGGATTCCTTTTGCTATGCATGAAACAGAAATGAAACTTTTAAGCTATTTACAGTTTTCAGAACATTAGTTAGAAAGATCAAGAACCTTTACAGATATAGGAAAGTAAATTTCTAATTTTCCATAGCAATAAATGCCAAAGAAGGATAAGTCAAGGTAATTTAATAAAATAATTTAGATTTATAGAAAATATCTGACAAGAACAGTTAACGAGATTTAGTTTTGTTGATGTCGTTCATGCTAAATCACAATAAATATGGATGAGTTTAAGATACTTAAGGCCTGTTAAAACATATTTTTTATATGTTCTGAAATTAAGTTGCATAGACAAAGTGCGGATTTTGCTTTAACTAGAATAGTCATTCGGTTATAAAAATAACATTCTGTCAAATTGGCATACACGACGGAATTAAAAAAAAAAGTGGATGCCAAAATGACACATCGCTGTTTACATTACAAATTATTTAAAATAGTAATGTCTTCTCAAGCTCATAACATACCATGAATTAAAGACATATGAGGCGTTGTGAGATATATTGGTACATGTTTTGCTTTATATGTAATGAAAAGATTTTTTTAAGAAGATATGCGTACAATTTGAAAGGAGGAAGTAATGGCAGCAAAGCAGTTAGCATTTAGGGAAGATGCGAGATTAGCATTGAAAAATGGAATTACAAAGCTGGCCAAAGCGGTTAAATGTACTTTAGGACCCAGAGGCAGAAATGCGATACTCGATAAGGGTTGGGGTAGTCCCACAATAACAAAGGATGGGGTATCGGTTGCTGAAGAGATAGAGTTGAAAGACCCATATGAAAATATGGGTGCAAAACTGGTAAAGGAAGTTGCGTCAAAAACAAGCGATGTTGCAGGGGATGGTACTACGACTGCAACGATTTTGGCTGAATCTATTTTCAATAACGGTTTAAAATGTGTCTCTGCCGGTGCAGATTCTATGGCTCTGAATCGTGGAATGAAGATAGCCGTTAACAAAGTAATTGAGAAATTAAAGGAAATGAGTAAAAAAATAAAAGACCAATCAGATATTACTAATATTGGAACTATTGCGAGTAACAATGATAGTGAAGTAGGTAAGATGATTGCTAATGCTATGGAGAAAGTAGGTAAAGACGGTGTTATTACGGTTGAAGAGGGAAAGGGTCTTGGTACAGATGTTGAAGTTGTTGAAGGCATGCAATTTGACCGTGGGTATCTATCACCTCATTTCGTGACGGATAAGGATAATATGAAGGTAGAATTAAGAGATGCTTATGTTCTTGTACATGAGGAGAAGATTTCTGCTATTAAGGGAATAGTACCTTTACTTGAAAAAATTGCTAAGACCAAAAAACCTCTTTTAATTATAGCAGAAGATATTGAAGGTGAAGCGCTAGCTACTTTAGTAGTTAACAACCTTAGAGGTACTATATCGTGTGCGGCAATTAAGGCGCCCGGATATGGAGATCGCAGAAAGGCAATGATGGAGGACATTGCTATACTTACGGGTAGTAAGCCCATATTTAAGGATTTAGGGATACAGTTGGAGAGTATTGAGTTAAATGATCTTGGAACTGCAAAAAAGATTAATATAGATTCTGAAAATACAACTATTATTCAAGGTAGTGGTAGTTCAAAAGCGATTAGTGGGCGTATAAATCAGATAAGAAGAGAAAAAGAAGAGACTACCTCTGACTATGATCGTGAGAAACTACAAGAAAGGTTAGCAAAGTTGGCAGGTGGTGTGGCGCAAATAAATGTTGGTGCGTCAACAGAAACCGAAATGAAAGAAAAGAAAGCCCGCGTAGAGGACGCACTACATGCTACTCGTGCTGCAATAGAAGAAGGTGTTTTGCCAGGCGGCGGTGTGGCATTGTTAAGGGCTTCAGATGTGCTGAACAACCTTAAATTAAAGGACGATGAAAATATTGGAGTTGGCATAATAAAAAATTCACTTAGCGAACCCGTAAAGCAGATAGCTAGAAATGCAGGATTGGAAGGTGGGGTTGTTGTCAGAAAAATTCTAGCATCAAAAGATAAAGCATTTGGTTATGATGCTGAAAGAGAAGAATATTGTAATCTTATTGAATCGGGTGTAATAGATCCTACAAAAGTAACAAGGTTTGCGTTACAAAATGCTTTGAGCATAACGGGAGTACTTCTTACGAGTGATTGCCTTATTACTGAGATTCCTAAGAAGGAGGAGGAACCAATGATGCCACCAGGGGGTGGTATGCCTCCTGGCGGAATGGGTGGAATGGGAGGAATGGGTGGAATGGGTGGAATGTGAGAATATCCCAGTGAATTATAGGATTTTATTATTTATTTAATGATTATGATAAAAACAGGAGGAATTGATTATGGCAATAAGACCTTTAGATGATAGAATTGTTGTTGAACCACTTGAAGCAGAAGAAAAAACAAAAGGCGGAATTGTTTTACCTGACACAGCAAAAGAAAAACCAACAAAGGGAAAGGTTATATCAGTGGGGGAAGGAAGACTCTTGAACAACGGTAAAAGAGCTGAGCTTTTGGTGAAAAAGGGAGATCAGGTGCTTTATGGAAAATATGCAGGCACAGAAATAACAGTTGAAGGGAAGGAATATCTTATTATAAAGGAAAGTGATATTTTGGCTAAAATTGAATAATTAAGTTCAGGAGGCTTATTATGGCAGCAAAACAGCTTTTGTTTGATGAAGAAGCGAGACGGAACATAAAAAAAGGAATTAAGAAGTTAACGGATGCGGTAAGGGTAACAATGGGCCCTACAGGAAGAAATCTGATTCTAGAAAAGAGCTTTGGATCACCTACTGTTACAAAGGATGGCGTGACAGTTGCAAAGGAGGTAGAATTAAGTGAACCTTTCGAAAATATGGGGGCAAAGATGGTTTGCGAAGTGTCTTCTAAGACAAGCGATGTGGCGGGAGACGGTACGACGACCGCAACTATTCTAGCTGAAGCAATTTTTAATGAGGGCATGAAAAGGGTTACTGCAGGCACAAACCCTATGGCCTTAAAAAGGGGTATAGATAAGACCGTAAATGTAGTGGTTGAAGAAATAAAAGGTCTAAGTAAGAAAGTTAAGGATAGATCACAAATTGCCCAAGTTGGCACTATTTCTGCTAACAATGATTCTTCTATAGGGAATTTACTGGCAGATGCCATGGACAAAGTGGGTAAGGATGGTGTTATTACTGTTGAAGAAGCAAAAAGTATTAAAACAACTTTGGATGTTGTTGAAGGAATGCAATTTGATAAAGGATTTGTTTCACCTTATTTTATAACAAACGCTCAAACCATGGAAGTTATCTTTGAGGACCCATATATATTAATTCATGAGAAAAAGATTTCTAATATGAAGGAACTTCTACCCCTATTGGAGAAAATTGCAAGTGTTGGTAAATCCCTTTTAATCATTGCAGAGGAAGTTGAAGGTGAGGCTTTGGCTACGTTGGTTGTCAATAAGTTACGCGGGGTTTTGAATTGTGCGGCTGTTAAAGCGCCTGGTTTTGGTGACAGAAGAAAGGCTATGCTTGAAGATATAGCTATTCTTACAAATGGGTGTGTAATTTCTGAAGACCTTGGGATAAAACTGGAAACTTTGGGATTAGATGATCTTGGAGGAGCAAAGAGAGTGACGATAGATAAGGATAATACCACAATAATTGAAGGTGCGGGAAAGAGGGCAGATATACAGGGCAGGATTTCACAAATCAGGAATCAAGTTGCGCAGAATACATCTGATTATGACAGGGAAAAACTTCAAGAGAGACTTGCAAAACTTACTGGTGGTGTTGCAGTTATAAATGTAGGTGGCGCCACTGAAACTGAAGTAAACGAAAGAAAGGCACTGGTTGAAGATGCTCTTCACGCTACCAGGGCAGCAGTGGAAGAAGGAATTATTCCAGGAGGAGGTGTTGCCTTTCTCAGAGCAATTGCAAAAGTTGAAGAGCTACGTAAGAAATTAAAGGGAGATGAAAAGTTAGGTGCTGATATAATAGAGAGAGTTCTTGAAGCGCCTTTAAGACAGATTGTGTCTAATGCAGGTGGTGATGCTCCAGTAGTTGCGGAAGAGTTAAAAGAAAAGGGTATTAATATAGGTTTTGATGCCAACACGTGCGAATATGTAAATATGTTGGAAAAAGGTATAATTGATCCAACAAAGGTTGCACGTACTGCATTGCAAAATGCAGCTAGCATAGCAGGATTAATGTTAACAACCGATGTTATGGTTACAGAGTTAAAAGAGGATGAGGAGGAGGAAGGATCAGTTGAGGGTAGCGTCTATTAGTTAGTTTTACATTTTAGAATCAGTATTCAGGGAAAAGGTCACAGTTCAAGTGACCTTTTTCTTTGTAAAGATTTATGACCTTCTGGTCATCACGAAATATGAAGAATAAAAAGAAATAGTATTTTCCCCGTTGTAGTATTTTTGTTCCCACCTACCGTCAGAGAGGCTTTTCAGGAGAATTCCAGTGTTTATTTTCGAATTGTATAAATATAGTATTAGGTAAAACAAGGGGTAAAACGGGCTTGACATTTTTAATATCACCTGTATCATATTTATTTCAGATACTTTTTTAGAGTTTTAACTTATTTTATAACATGGAGTTAAATGCTCAAGAAGGCAATGCACATAATCTTGAATTGGTAGTAAAAATGTTTAATTATGTCTAGCTTAAATATGCATAAAGAAGATTATTACAATATTCTTGGGGTTGAAAGAAATGCTAATCAAGATGAAATAAAACGTGCTTATAGAAAATTGGCCTTGAAATATCACCCAGACAAAAATCCCGGAGATAAGAAGGCGGAAGATTTGTTTAAGAGCGCAGCCGAGGCATATGAAGTTCTTGGCAACCCGGAAAAAAGGAAGAGATATGATCAGTTTGGCCACGAAGGATTAAGGGGGGTAGAGACTAGAGGATTTGGCAATTTCGAGGACATATTTGATGCATTCGGTGATATCTTTGGTGGCGGTAGCATATTTGATGAATTTTTTGGCGGTGGAACCAGGACAAAAGCTATTCGTCATGGTGCCAGCTTAAGATGTGATATCCTCTTAGACTTTAAAGAGGTTGCTACTGGTGTAGAGAAAACAATTGGAATTACTAAGAAGGATGTCTGCGAAGAGTGTAAAGGTTCTGGTGCACGCAAAGGTACATCTTCTGTTACGTGTCCTTATTGTAAAGGTAGAGGTGAAGTGCATCAAAGGCAGGGTTTTTTTACCTTGAGGACTACATGTCCAAAATGTCAGGGACAAGGAAGAATTATAGAAACACCGTGTTATAAATGTAAAGGTACGGGCCTGTATCCAAGAAAATCTCAAATCAAGGTTCGGGTTCCTGCTGGCATTGAAGATGGTACGCGGTTGCGTATTGCAGGTCAGGGTGAACCTGGAGAAAACGGTGCCCATCCAGGTGACTTATTTTGTGATATACATATAAAGCCGCATCCTATTTTTAGTAGGCAAAACTATGATTTAATTTGCGAGTTTCCTATTACTTTTACACAGGCGGCTTTGGGTTGTATGATTGATGTTCCTACAATCACGGGGAAATTAAAGAAAGTAATGGTGCCTACTGGGATTCAAAGTGGTGAAGTTATTTCAGTTAAAGGTGAGGGTTTTCCACATATTCGTGGTTATGGTAAAGGGAACTTGTTAGTTCATATCATTGTTGAAACACCTACAAAATTGACTTCTCAACAGGAGAAAATATTAAGAGAGTTTGCAGAATTAGAACATAAAAATGTAAGCCCAAAGAGGAAGAGTTTTTTTGAAAAGATAAAAGGTTATTTTGAATAATTTATTTGTTTTTATGAATTGTTAAACGGGATTTCTTATTATGTCTAAAGTACAAAATAAGCAAGAAAAAAAAGACGCTACGGGTAAGCTAAATTCTGTCAACCCTGATAATGAAAAGCAGGAAAAGTTTAGGGACTCTCATGAAGATTCCAAATCAGAGTTAGAAGCGAACACAGAGGGTAACATCGCAAGTGAGGAGGAAAAGTCTGAATCAAAGGTAGAAAGTGAAGAAAAACAGGAAACGAAAGAGGAAGAATCGGATGTTGAAGAGCAAGTGGTTTTAACAAAGAGGGAGGTTGATGAATTAAGGAGAAAGGCGGAAGAATGTGATTCTTTTGTCGATAAACTACTGAGGACTCGTGCTGAGTTTTTAAATTACCAAAAAAGAGTGCGTAAAGAACATGAGGCAATTGCTCAGTTTGCGATTCAAGATCTTATAGGCGATCTTTTTCCAGAATTTGACAATTTTGAAAGAGCCGTAAAACTAGCAGAGAATTCTAAGGATATAGATAAGTTTGTAGAAGGTATAAAGTTAATTGAAGACCAATTGCTTAAGGTCTTGGAAAAACATGGTGTAAAACGTATAGAAACAGTGGGAGAGCCATTCGACCCTAATCTTCATGAAGCTGTAATAGAAGAGGAAAATAATGAACTTCCACACCATACTATTACTGAGGAATTACAAAGAGGTTTTCTTTTGAAGGATCGTGTTATTAGGCCCTCAAAAGTCAAGGTTTCTAAAAGAATCGTTAATGAAGAAGAAACGAAGAAAGTAAATGATGATGAAGATTCTGTATCTTAATGATGCTTGTTAATGGGAGAAGAAACATGCCAACTTACGATTATAGATGTAATGAATGTGATTATGAATTTGAGTTGTTTCAGTCGATGTCAGCCAGACAAGTTAGAAAATGTCCGAAATGTAGTAAGAGAAAAGTAGAGCGTCTTATTGGTGCAGGTAGTACGATTATTTTTAAAGGGTCGGGCTTTTATGAAACCGATTATCGAAGTGAGGAATATAAATCACGCGCAAAAGCAGAAAGTTCATCTTCCACTCCTAATACCAAAAAAGACAAAAAAACAAAAAAAAAGAAAAATGACAAAGATTGAGTGTAGGCATTGCAAAAAAGAGTTTTTCTATAATTCCATAAAAGACATTCCCACGTTTCCTTTTTGTAGTGAACGTTGCAAACTAATTGATTTGGGTTTATGGTTTAATGAGGAACAACGTATAGAAGAACCGATTAAGAATAATAAGATAGAAAGAAATGAAAATTAATAGATTGTTCAACTTATTCAGGATATTGTGTTTATGAAATTGAATAATAAATTATATTTTCCATGAAAGCAGGGTGGCTATTTCCTCCCTTTTCAGAATGATTCTAAAGTTTGTTATCAGATCAAAGAAAGTTTTGTTTGTAACTGATTCCGTTTAAAATATTGAACATTAAGCTTATCATAAAAAAAGATATTTAGTTTTAGTCACAAATCATTTTTTTAGGTTCTTAAACAGTTTTTAAACTATTTTTTGCTTGAAAAATTGGACAAAACAATATATTAAGTGCGTATAACATATATAAGGTTTAAAAATAATCAGAAGAAAGGGGGACAAAATGCAGGGGATTGCACAGGATTGGCGTGATATACTTCGTGGGCTTAAGATGGCATTTGACTTAAATAAGTTGGTTTCTGCTTTTTTGGGTGTTGTTATTAGCATAATCTGGGTTTTGGCTCTTCTTGCCGTTTTCTCTGCTTTAGGATTAATTACGATTGGGCCTCTTGAAATAGTTAGTAATGTTTTGATTGCTCCTCGCCTTTGTTTATACAAATTGTTTAATGTTTTCTTAGCTACGATAATAACGACAGATTGGATTGAATATATTGTTTTGATTATTTTGGTTTTGGGTTTTTTAGTAATTTGGTCCGTTTTTGGCGGTTCTATTACTCGTTTAGCAGCCTTAGACTTTGCAAAAGGAGAGAAAATAGGTTTCAAGGAATCTATTTCTTTTGCATTGAAAAAGTTTTGGTCTTATTTCTGGTCACCAATTACGCCTATTTTAGGTGTGCTATTCTTTGCGGCATGTAACATTCTCGGCGGTCTTTTTGGTCAAATAAAATATGTAGGAGAGATTGCTGTCGCAATTGGATTTCCTCTGGCTATTTTATCAGGATTTCTAATTATCTTTATAGGAATTATTGGCATAATAGGATTCTTTCTTATGTTTCCTACAGTAAGTGCAGAGGGTTCTGATGCATTTGATGCAATGAGCAGGGCATATAGCTATGTACTTTCAAAACCTAAACATTTTATATCATTATTTCTTGGTATAATAATTTATGGGGTAATATTAACCTTTTTTGTGAGTATTGTTGCTTGTCTTATGATGAAGACTTCCTTTTGTACAGTCGGATTTGGGATGGGACAAAAATTTGAATCTATAAGAGCAGTTATATCAGGTATTTCTACTTCGACAGAAGGCAAAGCTACAATAGCGTCTCTTGGTGCTTGGCCTATGAAATTTACTGCTATAATGTTAATGATATATATAGCATTTGTTAAGATGACAATTGCAAGCATAGTATTTTCATTCGTAGGTTCCGCAAGTACTGTGGCATATTTTCTCTTAAGAAAAGATGTTGATGGTACAGAAATAAACGACGTTTATATAGAGGAAAAAGAAGAGGTTAAGGCTGAAGAAGAAAAACCAGAGGCAACAGGAGCAGAAGAGAAAGAAACAACACAAGAGGAGAAGGAAAGTAATTCTGAAGAACCAAAAGAGTCGTCATCTGATGAATCTACGGAAAAGGAGTGAAGGCTATTTCACCTGAAACTTTCTGGTTTACAAAGTCATTATAAAAGGTCTTGTACTTTTACTATAATGCGTAAGTTTTAAAAAAGTCTCTTGGATTTGTTGTGGTTAATATATCAGGAGTTTATAACTTATAGAATTATTTATCGTTAGGTATAGAATATCAGAACTTATTTTAACTGATAAGTGATTTATTCTTTTTACTGTTTTACCTTGGTTTAGAAGGTTGCATTCCTTAAATCCAGAATAGCTGGGTTCGTATACCATCATTTCAACCAGTCCGGCTTGCTCAGGTGAGCATATTCTAGTGGGTTGTGAGTGTGGCAACTAAGTTCTAATGTTCCTTCCCATCGTAACTATTGTAGGGAGGCCAAATGTTGGCAAGTCTTCTCTCTTAAACTGCTTAGCCAGGAAACGTATTTCGATAGTTGATTCAACAAGTGGAGTTACCAGAGACAGAATATCTGTAGAAATTGAGCATGAAGGAAGACTGTTTGAGTTGTTTGATACAGGGGGCATTGGAATAGAAGATGAAGACGAGCTCACTCATGAGATAGAAACACAGATAGAAATCGCACTCCACAAAGCAAATCTAATTCTCTTCGTTGTTGATGTTCGTGAAGGAGTCACTCCTTTAGACGTTAATATTGCTGAAAGACTTCGAAAAATAAAAAAACCACTCCTTCTTATTGTGAATAAGTGTGACACACCAAAGTTTGACCTTCAGGTAGGTGAATTTTATAAACTGGGATTAGGTGAACCAGTACCAATATCAGCACTGCAAAGGGAAGGCAGGCTTAATCTTCTGGATAAGATTATTTCTACTTTCCCAAAAATAGACACAAGTCAAAAAACACCTGAACCATTGATGAAGATTGCAATTGTTGGGAAAAGGAATGCTGGGAAATCTACGTTAATAAATACACTTGCTCATGAGGATAGGGTTATTGTAAGTGAGATAGCCGGTACTACCAGAGATTCCGTTGACGTAAGATTTGAAATAGCTGGTAAGACGTTTATTGCAATAGATACGGCAGGTATAAGGAAGAAAAAGCAGATTCAAGATTCTATAGAATTTTATGGTATGTCAAGGGTAGAAAGGTCTATTCGCCGTGCTGACGTTGTATTATTATTGATTGATTCCCTTAGAAAGATTTCTCAGGTAGATAAAAAGATTAGTGATTACGTCAAGACTCAATTTAAACCTTGCATATTAGTTATCAACAAATGGGATCTTTCGGAAGGCGTTGAAATTAGTCAGTTTACGGATTATGTTCAATCTCGTTTGCCTGGTTTGTACTTTGCTCCTTTATCATTCATAAGTGCATTAAAAGGGGAGAATGTAATTGAAACTATTAAACTTGCACAGGAAATTTTTCAACAGGCAAATGTGCGTGTATCAACGTCCGAACTTAACAAAGCCCTTGAGCACGCCTTTGCTCTTCATCGTCCAACAAGAAGAAAAAGTAAGATAGCAAGGATTTATTATGGTACACAGGTATCTGTGTGTCCACCTACATTCGTATTATTCGTCAATGACAAGTTGCTCTTCAATTCTGATTATGAAAGGTACCTCTCTAATCAATTGCGTAAGAGTCTGCCTTTTAGTGAAATACCACTAAAATTTTATTTTAGACCTAAAAGAAGAGGAACAAATACAGATGAACACAGATTTTTAGGTAGTAAAAAAGAAAAACGAAAAGCGAGATAAAAAATATATCTTTGTCTTTTTTCCTAACCCTAATGAATCAGAAGTGGATTTAAGGCCTTACGGGCGTCGGCTTCCCGATGCCTAAGGGGTTAAGGGGATATGTTTGAGAAGGCAAAAACACCTTAGACGTTCCACTATTAGGTGGAACAGCCGCTTTAGCTTTTATCTACATTCTCTGCGGTGAACACTAAATATGAACCCTGATATGTTAAAAGACAAGTTTATTGGTTGCATGTTGGGCACACACGTTGGTGATGCGTTAGGAATGCCTGTAGAAGGATGTAGTAATGTGGCTATAGAAGCAAATTATGGCGAATTAAGAGAAATGCTTGATGCAAGGATGGGGGTAGGAACGTACACTGATGATACTGAAATGATGATAGGGATTGCAGAGTCTCTTGTGGAATGCAAAGGGTTTGACGGCAAAGATATGGCAGATAGATTTGTTAGTTTACATAATCCTGAAAGAGGTTATGGCAGGGGCACTGTAAATGCCCTTTCTCTGATAAAAAGGGGTGTTGATTGGAATCTTGCAGGTGAACGGGTATTTGAGGGAGGTTCCTACGGCAACGGTTCTTCAATGCGAATTGCACCAATTGGAGCATTTTACTATGACGACCATAATAAATTAAGAGAGGTAGCTTATGATTCAAGTATAATTACGCACGCTCACCCCTTGGGTAAAGAAGGCGCAGCTCTTCAGGCATTTGCCGTTGCAAATGCCGTAAACATGGACCCCTCGGAAGAATTAGATAAACATTCATTTGTTTTGGAATTAATTCATTTTGTAAAAGACAAGAGAAACATTTATAAGAAAAAATTACACCATGTAGAAAAACTATTGGACGAAAGTCCAGATATGGCAAAGGTAATCAAGTTGCTTGGTAATGATAGTAGCGCTCCTGATTCCGTACCAACGGCTGTATATTCCTTTGTTTCTCATTGTGATGAATTTGAAGATTCGGTGGCTTACGCCGTTTCCCTCGGAGGCGACACTGATACAATTGGCGCAATGACGGGTGCAATAAGTGGTGCTTATCACGGAAAAAGAGGCATTCCAAAGAGATGGTTAGATGTACTGGAAAATGGTGAAAGAGGTAGAGATTATATAGAAAACCTGGCTGAAAAATTATGGGAAATAAAGATTAATATCAAATGTTTATTTGTGATTTTAACATCCTGGTTCCGGGAATAAGGTTTTTGCTTTTACCAGGTTTCTCAATCTATTTGAATTAAGCGAAACGTTACCAATACGTGGTGGCCCATTTTTTTCCTGATGTCGCAATATGCCATTTAATAAATCAGGAGAATGTCCGCCTATTTTTAGTACATACTTACCAATGTCGTAAATATTCCAGACCTTATCACCGCCGAAATGAAATAATCCTTCTAACTCAAATACCATGGCGGTGACTGCCATTTCGGCAATATCTTCACAATTGATACAACTCCGGTATTCATCGTAGAAAAGCGTAACCGGCAGGTTTCGGCTGAACCTGCTATTAATCCAATCAATTGCGCCTTTATCACCGTTGACAGAATCTCCAAGTGGCAATCCCAGTCTGACAATACAATGATTTTTGCATTTTTGAATGTGTTTCTCGGCCCTGGCAAAAGTTTTTCCTGCAACACTAATAGGATTTGGTTGGTCATCTTCCGTATAACCACCTGCGGGTGAATTGTTACCGGAGAATACGAGATCACTACTCATGTATAAGATAGGGACATCACTGCCAAAGGTATCTACAACGGTTTTTGTGCCTTGTACATTAATCGAATATGCCCATTCCGGTCGCCCTTCACATGCATCCAGGTCACAAACGCCTGCGCAATGAACCACATGTGTGGGTTTGAATGCATCTCTTATTTTTTCTAATTTTGCCTGGTTTGTAATGCAAGTTGGCGAAACATTGTCTGCGTTAGGAATATTAGAATCAGGTGGCCTTATACCAAATAAACGTGATTTGGGCAACAGTTCACGTAATTGAGTAAAAATGGGCCATCCATGTATTGATGTGATTCCTGTTACCAGTATTCTCCACGAATCGGGGATTTTCATTTGATCAGCAAAATTTCTTTTGGTGGAAAATTGCATATTCTAACTCACTGATAGGCAAGTATCATGTAATATGGATCAAAAGAGTTTTTCACAATATCACAAAATCAACCTCTCTTTTCAATAAGTCAATATTTGTAATCTTGACCTTGACAACATCTCCAAAGCTGTAAACCCTGCCTCGTCTGGTACCGATTAGGGAGACTCTTTTCTTGTCGAGCTTGTAAAAGTCATCCGTTAGTGTCCGGATATGGACAAGACCATCAAGGAGGAATTCGTCTATTTGTACAAAGAGACCATATTCCTGAACACCCGTAATAACGCCCTTCATCACCTTGTCGGCATGGTCTTCCAGATGTCTGAGTAGCTTAAGCTTTATTATCTCGCGCTCAGCTTCTTCTGCCCTTTTTTCGGTAAGAGAACAATGTTTTGCCCAACCCGCAATCTTCTCATTCCATTGAGCCTTGAGTTCATCAGATTTTAGTTGATCTGCCATAAACATGTCCAAAAGCCTGTGTACTATTAGGTCAGGGTACCTACGTATTGGTGAAGTAAAGTGTAAATAGTGTTCTAATCCAAGCGCAAAATGTGGATTATGAGTGGCAGAATACTCGGCCTTCTTTAAAGACTTAAGTAACATCAGGTTTATCATATAGCTTTCAGGATGATCGTATATTTCATCAAGGAAGGCTTGCAATTTTTTTTTATCAAACGGGTTTATGGATTTATTTTTACAGTTAAGAATGAATTCTGCAAAATCATACATCTCGTCTTCGTCTGGTTCAGGGTGAATGCGATTTATTGACGGAATCTTATTCTGGTGCATAAATGTTGCAACAGTTAGATTTGCCGCAATCATAAACTCTTCAATAATTAAGTGCGAAACATCTCTCTTGACCTTTTCAATTGTACCAATTTTTCCATTCTCATCGACTTTTATGTTAATCTCAGGCAGATTAAGTTCGAGTGCACCATCTTCTATGCGTTTTTTATATAGTAAGTTGGCAAGATTACTCATCTCAAGTAATGTGTTTGCTATAGGGTTTGTATCGCTTTTATTGCTTTCCATGAGTATCTTTGTCGCATTATTGTAAGTCAGCCTTCTTTTTACGTTTATGATTGAGTGTTTTATCTCAGAATGTAATAATTTACCATAAGGAGAGTATGTAAAGAAAACCCCCTTTGTTAACCTGTCCTCCCCTTCTTTAAGGCTGCAAATATCATTTGATAACAATTCAGGCAGCATAGGGATGACGGCGCCGGGGAAATAAACACTGGTACCCCTTTTTCGCGTTTCTCTGTCCAGGGCAGAATCGTGCTTGACATAATAGGAAACATCCGCTATATAAACACCGAGAAGCCAGTTACCGTCTTCATTTTTTTTCAATGATACTGCGTCATCGAAATCTCTTGCATCTTCCGGGTCTATTGTGATGACAAATTCGTCGCGCAGGTCTAATCGTTTATGAATTTCTTCAGAACTGACAGGTTGTCGTAAACGCTCTGTTTCGGCAAGGACTTCTTTCTTAAATTTAAAAGGGAGCTTAAACTGGTGCACAATAGATCGGACATCAACAACTGGATCACCGTCTTTTCCTAAGATTTCAATTATGGTTCCCTCTGCATTGAGGTGTCTAGTCGGCCATTGGTCAATCTCAATGATAACCTTGTCACCATGTTCTGCATCTTTTAAGTCTTCTTTTGAGACATAAATATCTCTGAATAAAGCCGGATTATCAGGCGCTACATAATTAAGATGTTTGCTTCTTTTAAGTGTGCCAACAACTGTTTCATTTGCACGACGTAAGACGTTTAAGATCTGTCCTGAGGTTTTTTTCCTTCTCCTTTTTGCTTTTCTTTTTATGATTGGAGAAGGCAATCTGACCACAACTATGTCGTCATGCATAGCGCTCCCCATATCTTCTTCATCTACATAAATATCAGTGGATATACCTTCCTTTACGGGAATGACAAACCCGAATCCCCTTTGATTGCACTCCAGGACACCCACTAGCAAATTTACTTTTTTAGGATTCGCATACTGTTTCTTCTTAACCAGAACAATTAAGCCCTTTAGTTCGAGTTCTCTTAAAAGGTCGCAAAATTGCCGGAATTCTGAAGCATCTATCTTAAAGTGTTCGGCAAGCTCAGATGCATTCATCGGACTATACTTTCTACCACATATTAACTTTATTATTTTTTCTGCATCAATCATTTTTAAACCAATTCCTTGATTAAAATGGATTTAAGTATATAATTCTTCCATAATATAATATTTGATACCTTAAAAAAGGAAGAAGATGGAAGAGATTTTGGAACTAGCTTCAAAACTGGGCACTGCCATAGCAAATCATAAAAGATATAAGTCATTCAAAGAGGCTGAAGAACAGTTAAATAAAGATAGTGAAGCAAAAGAGATTTCAGAAGAACTGGAGAAACAAAGCAAAAAGATTCACGAATTAGAGAAGAACTTAAATCCCGTAGAGGTTGAGGACAAAAGGAAACTTCAGCAATTAAAGCAGAAGGTGGCATCTAACCAATCCATACAAAGGTTCTTAAAGGCACAAATGGATTATATAGAGTTGACGAATAAGATTAAAGAACGTATAGACACAGAATTTGAAACAAAAAAATAATTGTTCTCTAAGATCTTTCTCATTTTTCGTGATTGATTATGTCCGTTCTCTTAATTGATAACCTCACTCAAAAGGTTTTGAGGTCAGCAAGTCCGACCGTATTTTTTACATTAAGTTCAAATGTTGTGTTTAAATCCAATTTGCTTTTAGTAAGCATAATCACGTGATTTTTTAAATAATTTTCTTTCGAACATCTTATTATATCCAGTCCAATTATTACAAGAGTCTTTGTCGCCTGAGATAGCCTTATTAAATGCATGAATCTTTGCATCGAGATTGTCCAGATAATGCAGTGCTAAGGCTTCTACTGTCATGGGAAGTTTTGGTGAGCCCCATTCGTATTCTCCATGGTGACTCAAGATCATATGCCTTAATAGATCTAACAGTGTTTTAGGAAATCCCTCTATTTGTTTAACCTTTTCCTCAATCATAAGTATTCCTGATATTAAGTGTCCTATGAGTTGCCCTTCATCTGAATAATCGAGGTTCTTTTCATAAAGTAGTTCACTTATCTTGCCTATGTCGTGCAGTATTATCCCACAGATTAACAAGTCTCTATTTAAGGTGGGATAGAGTGGAGCTATTTGTTCTCCTAGTTTTGCAACTGATAATGTATGTTCCAGTACACCACCGAGAAATGCATGATGGTATTGTACTGCTGCTGGGGCTGTACAGAAATTCGTGCAAAAATCCTTATCACTGAAAAAGAGGTCAAGAAGTTTTTTCAAATAAGGTTGCTTAATCGAAAAGGCAATCTCTCTTAATTCAGAAAACATCTCATTTACGTCTTTTTCAGTACTTGGTAAAAAATCCTCAAGCCTAATCTCTTTTTGATTTGCTTTTGAAATGGCCTTTATGATTAATTGTATTCGGTTCTGATAAATCTCAGTTCTACCCTTAATCTTCAAAAATGTCTCGTTGCCAAGAGATTCGAAAAATGACGTATTTGCATCCCACATCCTCGCAGCAATCATTCCAGTACGATCTGAAAGTTGTGCTTGAATGTATAGACCGCCATTCTTTGTTGTCCTTAACTCTTTACTTTGCACTAGAAATATGTCATTGATTAAGTCACCACTATTAAATTGTGATATAAACTTCTTTGTCATCGGAAACAGTCCCCTTATCTACATTAAAAATTTGTCCGTCTGACTTGTTTTGGGCAGGTTTGAGCTTGTATTCATAAAAATTATACATTTTACACAATTAGAATCGATTTTACTACTCACTTTCGCAAAGTCAAGATAATATGTTATAATCTGACAGCTAGATTAAGCTGTTTTTTTGATTGCAAAAAGGCCAAATTAATTTGCCTCATAACGTACAAGGCACTTCCAGTATGAAGAAAGGGATTTATAATCTAATTATAAAACTTTCGAAGAATAAAAAGATTAAGGTAGGGCGTCTTGGCACATTTGTTTTCCCTAAAGGCGTTTATGTTTACACGGGAAGCGCTCAAAATAACCTTGAAAAAAGAATAAATAGACACCTTTCAGATCGGAAGAAACTTCACTGGCATATTGATTACCTTTTGTCTCAAGCAAAGATTATCAAGGTACTCAGACACAGTGGAGATAAAAAAGCTGAATGTAAATTAAACCAGTTTATAAGTAAAAAAAATAGTGCTTGTCCTATTGTGAATAGATTTGGTTCTTCTGACTGCAATTGTGTGACACATCTTTACTATTTTAAACGAAAATTAAATATTCAAGATTATATTTATATCGTACGATAATTGCAAAGAAGGGTACAAGGAATGCCATGTTTGTGCTTGATTTCTAATTAAGTGTTTATGTGAGCAAGGATTATATTAATTTTTTTCTTTGTGTCTGAACCTCCTCCGTAACAAAAAACTTGAATGTAGCAAATGCTTTTGATACCATTTCTCACAGTCCTCGGTTGCTCTTACGAACCTTTGAATTATATAGTGATGAGGGATATTTACGGAAAGGATAAATTTATTTAAGAATTGGTTAAAGTGTAAAAGGAATATTTCCTATACTGCAGAAATAGGTGAGGTAATCTACTTAAGTAGTATCTGTTGCGGAAAGCCCAAATATCCAAAGGTGTCATTGGCAATTCCGCAACAGATACTAAGTAGACGTTATTTACAGAAAAGTTGGATGAAAAAAATTATTCATGTAATTTATTCGATATATGCGTGGTTCGTATGTTTATTATTTTGGTGTGCAGGATATTTTATTGCAACTATTTCTGCTTTCGGTCTTAAAAACAAGGAACATAAACTTAATGCCATAGACAGGGCATTTACGAGAATTGCCCTTAAACTTATAGGAATAAAAATAGACATAAAAGGCCTGGAAAATATTCCAGAAGACGAACCGGTTATATTTGTTTCGAATCACCAAAGTTATTTGGATGTCAAGTTTACGATAGCTGCTATACCCATAAATTTTAGTTTTATTTCTAAAGACGTAGTTTTCAAGATGCCAATACTTGGAAGATTTATGAAGGCTTCAGGTTATATATCCATAAACAGATTTGAGGGGAGAAAGGCATATGCTACTTTGAATGAAGTTGTAAAAAAGCTTGAAGATGGTAAATCAATAATCTATTTTCCAGAAGGCACGAGAAGTAACAATGGTAAGCTTGGACAATTCAAAAGAGGTATTTCATTAGTTATTCTAAGATCTGGGAAAAAGGTTGTACCCACGGCTATTATAGGAAGTGGGAGGTATGTACCCAAAGGTACTTTTATCGGTAATCCAAATAATAGGAATATACGAATTAAATTTGGTAAAGCGCTAGAATTTCCAAAAACAGAGAAAGGTGACAGAGCATTATCAAAAGACGTCATCACGAAAATAAGAAGTGAAGTTTCAAAACTTTTATATAATTGAAAGGAGAAACGATGTGTGACTTGGGGGGGGATCTTAGCTGTGACTTAGGCACATGGCAATGTGCGGCCTGTGGTAAAGGCGTCAATGATCTTGATGTAAAGACAGGTAAGGTAGAAGGGCTGTGTGATATTGGTATATGTAAGTCGTGTCGTGATGCACCGGAGGAATGGGTTGATTTCGTACAGAGTGAATGGGATGTAGGAGCATGCGATATGTGCAATTCGCCTTGTAAACTGAAATTATAATCATCATATAAATATAAAACTTTACATATAGAGAAACAGGTTGATTTTGATTTAAATATATGAGTACTCAGCAAATAGCCATAATCATTGCTGCGGGTGTTGCAATCTGGGTTTATATAGATGCACAGAAGAATGGATACAGTACGCGTGCGGCCATAGGATGGCTTCTAGGCGTGTTTTTGCTTATGATTGTATTTCTGCCTGCTTATTTTATAATGAAAGCAAGACGCGCAAAAAGTCCTGAGATATTAACACCGTGTGAATTTTGTGGAAAGCACTATCATGGTAAACCAAACTATTGCCCCCACTGTGGACACATGGTTCGTAAATACAATCCATAACCCTATGAAAGAACGAATAACAATGGAATTAAGAAATGCAATGAAATCTCAGGATAAGCTAAGGACATCCGTGCTTAGGATGATATTGGCAGATATTACAAATAAAGAGAAGTCTGGTAAAGAGTTTGAATATAAAGATGTCGTAAAAGGATATGCTAATAAATTGAAAAAGACGATTGAGGAATACGAACGTTTGCATGTGCAGGATAGGGTAGATGCGTATAAAGCAGAATTGGCTATTGTAGAAGAATTTCTCCCAAAGCAGATGTCTGACGAAGAACTTGAGAAGGTTGTGACCGAAATTATAGAATCCCAAAAACCAAAGGATATCGGATCAGCCATGAAGATTATTATGAGTAAGTATAAAGATGTTGTTGATGGTAAAAAGGTTCAGACTTTAGTAAGGAACATGTTCTTAAAAAAGAATACTTAGCTCTTTATAAAATCTCCTCGCAGGCACATTCTACAGAAAGGGCTTGGGACATACGGCTTTTGTCTCTATAAACGGTGATTCCCTTACAGCCACTTTTATATGCCAGAAGGAAAACATCTTGTACGTCTTCCTTTGTTGTATCTTGGGGGAAATTTACTGTTTTAGATACTGCATTATCTACGTGTTTTTGAAAAGCAGCCTGCATCCTGACGTGCCACTCGGGAGAGATATCCATTGTAGTAACAAACACTCGCTTAAGGTCTTCGGGAATATTTTCAATATCCTTAATCGTTCCCCTGGTTGAAATTTCTTTGACAAGAGTTTGAGAATAAAAACCTCTTCCTTTTGCAACCCCTTCGAATAAAGGATGTAAACCAGATATTTCCTTATTGTCAAGGATATGATGAACATAGGATAAAGCAAACAGTGGTTCAATACCACTTGAACAATTTGCAATTATGCTTAATGTTCCTGTAGGCGCAATAGTAGTCCTTGTTGCATTTCTAAACCTTGGTGAGCCTGGTTTATTGAGCCTGCTCATCTCAAAATTGGGAAAAGTTCCTCTTTTTTCTGCAAGCTTTGTTGAAGCTATATCTGCCTCTTTAGAAAAGAATTCTATTAATTTATCAGCAATATCTAAGGCTTCTGTTGAATTGTAAGGTATGTCCATTTTTATGAGCATATCGGCAAAGCCCATGACGCCGAGACCTATTTTCCTATTCCCTCTTGTCATCCTGGCGATGTTATTAAGGGGGAATCTGTTCACGTCTATAACATTATCTAAAAAATGTACACCAAGCATTATCGTATCCGATAGTTTACGCCAGTTGATTTTATAACTGCCATCTTCCATAACAAGCATTTTGGTCAGGTTAATCGAGCCAAGTACACAAGACTCAAAAGGTAAAAGAGGCTGTTCTCCACAGGGGTTTGCACTTTCAATCCTCCCGATGTTGGGTGTTGGATTTGACGCGTTAATCTTGTCAATGAATAATACACCTGGCTCGCCATTCTTCCAGGCTGCGTGTATGATCTTATCAAAAACATCTCTTGCATAAAGTTGTTTTACTACCTTACCTGTACGTGGATTAACCAGGGAATATTTTATATTTTCCCCCAATGCCTCCATAAATATATCCGTAATAGCGACAGAGATATTGAAATTAATTAAACTTCCTTCTCTATCCTTAGCGCTGATAAAATCAAGAATATCAGGGTGGTCAACCCTTAATACGGCCATATTTGCACCACGTCTGAAGCCGCCCTGGTTAATGGCCTCAGTAGCCTCGTTAAAGACTTTCATAAATGATATCGGCCCACTCGCTCTTCCTCCAGAAGTGCTTACAATATCATTCCTGTATCTTATGTTAGAGAAGGAAAACCCGGTGCCTCCTCCGCTTTGGTGGATCAATGCGGCATATTTAAGGGTATCAAAGATACCTTCGATTGAGTCCTCAATTGGTAATACAAAACAAGCTGCCAGTTGCTGAAATTCTCTACCCGCATTCATGAGCGTGGGGGAATTTGGCAAAAATTCCAGCTTTGACATTGCGCCGTAAAATTGGTCTTCTACAGACTCAATATCTGCGGCGCTCTCATATTTAGCATCAGCATATGCAATATTTCTGGCGATGCGTCGGAACATTTCCTCTGGTGTTTCAATAATTACGCCCGATTCATTTTTCTTCAAATACCTTTTTTCAAGTACTAGTATTGATTTAGGAGAAACATTCATAATACAACCTTACTTTGAAAAATATTCTAACGATAATTAGTATCTGTTTAGGAATTGCCAATGACTAATGTGTTGTATTATCTGTCATTCCCGTGGCATTACCCATGTGGCAAACAAACAGGGAATCTGATCCTGAATTTCGTCAGTGCCTGTCCTGAACTTGATTCAGGGACATGTTTTCATAATTCAATATATTATCATATGAGGAATTTCAAAGATAAGATTCTTCGTCACCCCGTTCCTCAGAATGACACTTTTATCACCACGATGTCATTCTGAGCGGAGCGAAGAATCTAATTTGTTTTTGCCACCCTCTTGTCGGGAATCCAGGGACACTTCCCATATTCTTTTATCGAGTCTTTATTTTACATGTTTTCCATTTATAATAGTCACTAACTAGCGAAGCTAGCCATCCAACAAGCTGACCCAGTGTGCAAGTCAGCCGTCATCAAGCTGGCCCTTTGTGCCGGTACACCTGAGCAAAGCCAGCCCTAGCTGGCCCTTTG
>JBHICG010000051.1:0-24551 GCA_046759445.1 Candidatus Scalinduaceae bacterium | reverse complement strand
TGTTGCATTATACGTCAGCATGACGTATAGTATTCTTGTGGACAGAGTCAGTTTCATAAAAGAATAAATACAATTTCAATTGAGGAGATAAACAAACATGAATACTAAGAATTATGGAATTAAGGAGCTAGAAAATGAATATGGGCCTCTTACCTTTGGAAATGCACTTGAAAGTTTCAGGTTGGGCAAAGGGATGACACAAAAAAAGTTTGCCAGACTTTTGGGCATAACTCCTCAAAGCCTTTGTGACCTGGAAAAAAGCAGACGCATTCCTTCACCTGGACGGGCTGCTAAAATTGCCAAAAAGCTAAGAGAACCTATAGCTTTCTGGATACAATTGTCATTTCAGGATATTATAAGAAAAGAGGAATTAAAATTAAAAGTATCAGTAGTCTGATCCAAGGAAAACCTGCAGGTTATTGACAGGAAATGGAAGATAGAAAGTCGAAAATATAAATACAAAAATATCATTGATAATTTCCAATAGTTTTCAACATATTTCCTTGATTTTGCTTTGACATACACAATTTATCACTATAGCATGCCGACAAATATAAAATAAATATAAAAGTAAATGTTATAATCATAATTATGAATTTAATAGAATTTATAGAAAAATATCCCAAGAAATTAAAAGAGCCATTTACGTGGGTGATAATATTGATAGGTTTCGGGATTGGCTTTAGCGTGAGATCATTAATGCTTTCAGACCTTCAAAATGAACTTGCTCTAAAGGAAGACAGAATAAAACAGTTGGAACAGTTGAATGAACCATATGATAAATTGGGCAAAGATCAAAAAAAATTCATTAAAGCATTAGTCAAATACTGTAAGACAAAAAATATTGCAAAAATTGTTATATCTAGGAATGGAAAGATATATAAAGATAATATCAATGTAATACATGAGTTCCTTGAAAAAGATCCAAATAGTTTTACTAGTAGTCAATTTGAGAGCTTTATTATGAGTTTACCAAAGGAATATGTATTTAATATTCCGGAAACAAGATTTGGTTCTCCATTTGTATTAAAACCAACAGATAAAGCAAAGAGAAAATTATAACATTTCACTGCACCAAACACCAAAAGCCATGCAGCTTTTGGTATCTAGTGAGCTTTCCGTTAGTGGCTATATGAAACATACAAAATCAGAAAGATTATTTGAAGAGTTTGCGCAAAAAAAAGGGTGGAATATTTCAAAAATTCCTAAGTCACTAAATAAGTCTCCTGACTATGATGTATTTATCAATTATAAGCGAATGATTTTCGAGATAAAAGAAATTGTAGAAAATGAAGATGATAAGAGGAACAAGAAGTTATTGAAAGAGCGCGGTTATAGCGATGTTATATCCAAAACTCCTGGACAATATGTCAGAGCAAAAATTATTAGTGCTAAAAATCAACTAAAAGAATTCAAAGAATTGAAAATCCCTATGCTTGTTGCGCTTTATGATAACTCAATGAATCGGATTACAAAATTAGACCCATATGAGTTATTAGTTGGAATGTACGGATTGGAATCAGTCATTCTCGCATTACCACAAGATAAGCATCAAGCACCATACTCTGTTGGAATGAAGTATGGCACGAAATCTCAAACCAACAGACAACATAATACTTCAATCAGTGCGCTTGCTGTCATAATAGAAAAAGACAACAATTTAATGCTTGACATATTATATCACAACCAGTTTGCATCAGTCCCATTAACAAACTATGATATTTCAGGAGAAAACATTTCTCATTATAGACTGGCTTGTGGAAATGAACCTTTTGATAGACCAACGTGGGAAAAAAGCAACTAATTAGGGGCAGCGACTGTTTTTATTGTTAGTGATGATGGTGATGCTCTACCCCACCTTCCAATGGGTCACCGACTTTTTCAAGCGCTTCGGAAAGCGATTTGACAGCCTTCACCTTTCCAAAATTACATATGTTTACTTCACCTTTTCTTTACAATTAGACGTTAAGCGATCAGGGCCAAAGCTAATCTATTGACAAAAGGTTCAAACCATTACAATATTTAAAATATAACATATTGAATCGTTGCCCTGCGGCGAACTTTGAATATATAGAATCATCACCCCAAATTTATCCTGCCATATTACCCAAAGAGGAAATTATTGACAGAATGTTTTTCAAGATGATGTTTGACTAAATTACTTGTTTTTCGTTATCCGAATCGTTATATGTCTTATAGTTGTAGTTTCCGGCACTGCCCGAATATAATCGAATAGTCCAGCCAGAAAGACATTATTGGGCTGATAAGCCGTTCGAACGGATTATTTAAACGAATATAAGTCCTTTCAACATTTATATCATCTTTTACAAAGATGCAGTCTAAGAAACGAAGTGCAAAAAATATTATCTGTTCTTTTATTTTGTCTTCTTGATTTCGTATTAGCACCAGGAGTATAGATAAAAACAAAGGTCAATTGGATAAACTAAATCATAAACTACGAGAGGAGGTGTTGATGAAAATCTTTTAGCTACTTGTCCATCGAATAGGTAATCGAAATGATAACGGACTTTGTGATGATATCAGGTAGTTATAGGCCATTGAGTGTCATTTCTTATATGACTGAAAGAGGGTTAGGTTATCAACATAAAGGAGGGAGCATAATGTCTGAACTTATTATAGTTGCAGTTATAACAACTGTATCAAAAAACATCGTAAACGTAATCAAAATGCTTACGAAAAAAGCAAAAAGAGCTGATGCAGGCTGGTTAGTACTCTCTGGCGTGGCTGGTGGTTTAATAGTATGGGCGATTGGTTTGAATATAAACATTTTTCAACCTATTGGGGTAGGTACCACACCATGGATTAGCACGGTCAATGGCGTCCTGATAGGGCTTATGGGACAAGACTTTTACAAAATTATGAAGATTATTCAGCGCAATACTCCCCCCAAAGAATAATCTCCATAAAAAAAGGTTTTTTCAACTGCAAGTATTTACAAATTTGAACAATCAGGATTCTCTTTCTTAATACTGTGTATTGTGACACTCTTTCAATCTAAAAGATTTGCATTCGATGGCCCATAACAAAGGACAGCAAGCTTACTAATACAGGAGATGGCTTTCCCAACGGTTAAGATTCAATAAGGATGAATTCAAAGAGATTCAGGTTTCATCAGAAGATTATTATCTTGAAGAAAGAAGAAGCTATTTCGATATCTTATATCGGTCCCTCCCCAGAGGGGCAAAAGAACTTTTAAATAAAAATATATTTGCGGTTGCAAAAAAGCTATAGGTATGTTGGAAATTAGTTAAATGACGCTTAATTAAGATTGATATAGATGTGATAGGTTTTAGTTTCCTGAATCTTAGCCTTTAGAAGGAATTAAATTGGAAAGATTAAGACAATTCTTAGTAAGCTTTTCACCCTGGATACTTTTTATATTTGGAATGTTAGTTTTAGTCCGTTTACTTGTATTTTGCAATCCTATCGTGCTGTATAACAGGATCAATCCAGGAGATTCAGGATCTCTAATGGTTTTTTTATCAGCACCTGAGCGCCATTTTCTCGCAACTCCTTTGCTGACCTAAACCCCCAAAGCACTCCCACAGGAAACATGCCTGCGGCAATAGATGTCTTCATATCTACGGCAGTATCACCAAGGTAGAGAAAATCTGACGGTGAGAGGTTCAGGCATTCTGCCACTTTCAGTGCGCCTGCTGGATCTGGTTTGCTGGGAAACTCGTCGCACTGACCAAGAACCATGTCGAAATTCCAACTCGGCAGGAAATGTGTAACACATCGATTCGTGAATTCGTGCGGCTTGTTAGATAGAACTGCCATCTTCATTCCGCATGCAGTTAGTGTATCCAGCATTTCTGTAATGCCGTTGTAAGGCTTAGTCTTAACGTTCCAGTTCTGGTCGTAATCTTTGAGGAAGGCTTCAAGGCATGAACGTATGATATTATCATTTCGTTTCTCTTCCGGCAACGCTCGCTTAATAAGCGTAGTTGCACCATCACCTACTAAATAACGGTAATTATCCAACTTATGAGTAGGATAACCCTTTCTAGTTAGAACTCGGTTCATTACGCTACCCAAATCCTCTAGCGTATCAAGCAGTGTTCCATCCAGGTCAAAAAGTACGGCTTTGTATGACATAAAGACCTTTTAAAATAGTAAGAGTCATGAATAAATTTGACATATTGTATTCCGATAGAGTTAATAAGGCGGACTTTTATTAGTTAAAATTATCTCAAATTATAGTTTACATATATTGATTTGTAAATCTGTAAAGTTGTAATTCTTTTTAAGGCATTAACCTTAATTCTTGTATAAAGAACAATTAGATTTGATATACTGAAGCAGAGGTCATTATTCCTCTCACTTAATAATATGTCTTCTCTTTTAAGAGGGCATCAAAATAACTTATGATTGATTTAATTCTATTCTCTACATGTGCTGCTTCGGCATTATGTTGGCTATCACTAATATTCATGCCCATACGCTGGTGGATGTCGGAACGATGGGAAGCCGTTGACTATTCTCACACGTCTATTTCTAAATGGCCAAGCTTAAGTGTTATTGTGCCGGCGCGTAATGAAAGCGCTTCTCTCCCAGTAACACTCCCCTCATTGCTATACCAGGACTACCCAGAATCAGAAATAATACTGATAGACGACGAATCAATTGATGGTACTGCAGAATGTGCAAAAGATATTGCAGCGCGACACAACCGTAACATACAAATTATCAAAGGGACGTCTCCCCCACCCGGTTGGACTGGTAAACTTTGGGCACTCCAGCAAGGAATCAACGCCTCTTCAGGTGAATGGCTGTTATTTACGGATGCTGATATTCGCCATTGTCATAACTTATGGAAAGGGTTGATAACGAAGGCTTTGACTGAAAAACGTGAGATGGTTTCACTGATGGCGCTGCTAGATACTAGTGGAACATGGTCTCGTCTGTTGATTCCGACATTTGTTTACTTCTTTCACGTCATGTATCCATTCAAGAAGGTGCACTACTCACAATCAGGTACATCGGCGGCTGCAGGTGGATGTGTACTTATCTCACGTCACGTCATTGACAAGATAGGTGGCATAGTCGGACATAGTAATGCGTGGATAGATGACCTTGCACTTGCAAAACGGATCAAGCAGGCAGGTCTATCACTCTCCCTTTCACTGACAAAATCGGTCGTAAGTATTCGTCCGTATCATAGGCTAGGTAATGTCTGGAATATGGTTGCACGCACTGCCTTCTCACAATTAGGATGTTCATGGTTGGCTCTGGTTGGAACAGTGTTGGGATTGGCAGTTATGTTCCTGGCACCAGTGGTTGGAATTTGTGCCTTCATTATAGGCATCGTTTCGTCAACTACGGCTATCCTTTCATTCCTCGCACTCTTGTTGATGATGGTTACGTACATACCCACACTTTGTTTCTTTGGTTTAGGCATGCATAGAGCGCTTACACTTCCCATTGTAGGTATACTTTACGCAGCTATGACGGTGACCTCTGCCATCAATCACCTTACAGGTGAACGAGATTGGCGAGGTACTCGCAGTAAAGACTAAGTTTTGTCCTCTAAAAGCAATTGTTCGTAAACCTTTTCAATTTCCTTGATTTGGGTCTTTATAGTGAAGTATTGTTCTGCCCTGTTCTTGCCCGACTCTCCCAGTCTAAGGCGCAAATCCTTTTCTTCTATCAATTTGGTTATGGCCCTGACCAATTCCGCAGAGTTTCTCGACTCAACAAGAATTCCTGTTTTACCATCTATGACAACCTCAGGTATGCCTCCTACCCTTGTGGCAATAACTGGCCTGGAGGCAGCCATTCCTTCAATCAAAACCCTTCCAAATGCCTCTCTGAGTGAAGGGGAGATAAGGATATCCGTTGCCATCATTAACGATGGTATGTCCTCTACAAAACCCGTAAACCTTACATAATCTTCAATGTTAATCCTGATTATTTGGCTTTTGAGTGTCTTATAATACTCTAAATTATCCTCATAATCTCCAACAATTAATAGAAGTATGTTAGGGAACATTTGTGAAACGTCTTTAAGGGCATCTATTAAATAATCTATTCCTTTCCAGGGTTCTATCCTTCCTACTACGCTGATTACTATTTTATCCATTTTAATATTAAACCTTTTCTTAATAAGGTATGGATCAGATACTCCGTCATAATCATTTAGATCTACGGCATTGAATATCTTGGTTATTTTACTGGCGTTATAACCCAGATACAAAAGCTGAGACCTCGATGCCTCCGAAATTGTAATTATGCGGTTGGCAAACATTAGACAGACCATATCCAATCTGTTTAAGGGGTGGACAGTACGAAAATGGATTAAGAGCTTGGCAGACGTTAATCTTGTAACAAAAGAGGCTATTACGTTTATTCCATTGGTATGGACAATATGGATATCTCTTTTTCTTATAAAATCTATTAAAAAAAAGATTTTCTTGATAAATTCAAACGGATTTCTAATGCCAGATATCTTGGATACGATTACGTCTATATTTGTCTCTCGTAGTCTTTCTACTAAAGGTCCTTCAGAAGAACATAATACTGTCGGGTTGTAACTGGCCCTGGGAAGGTTTAAGACTAATTGTAAGAGACTTTGTTCACCTCCCGCAATCTTTGCAATTGAACTGATGAAGAGGATATTTATTTTATTCATTTAATATAGTAGAAAACCATATTGTAAAAAATATTCAATTCCCCTCATGTCTGACCAGAAACTTTTTTGGGACAGACTATGAAATACAAGGGTTGGTTTGAGCCACCATTACTGCAATGCTTCAAAAAATCAAAGGGGCGTTTTGCCGATACTATGGTTGGTAATCCCGTATTATTTGAAGGCAAGCAAAAAACGGCAAAGAATGTCTTGATACATTTATATGACAAAAATATCGAAAAGCTACTTGATACGTATAATTTCAATACCTCAAACGCAGTGAAAGACTTCATAAAAAGAGGCGTTGTTATAAGACCTTATAATTATTTATGGTACTTTTTTATGAAACCTTTACTGGTCTTTATCAGAGGATACATTTTTAAACAGGGTTTTAAGAGAGTATTCCCTGGTTTCCTGTGGTATCTGCTCAGGGCTTTCTTTAGATACTTTGTGGCTTATGCAAAGCTATGGGAGTGGTAGTTAAATAATAAAAACAAAAATCCTTGATTCTCTCACAACTTCAAACAGGAAATCATATCAAAGACTTTCAGGAATACCACTTATTACTGAGAGCATAAAGTAGCTTACAGTGAGGTCATCCTGGGTATAGTGAAGGATCTCAATGATAGGATAGATTCTTCACTTCGTTCAGAATGATATGTAAACTACAATATACTCCTGGTAATATTACGAGAAACAGCTAAGAACACTTTAATGTTCTGGCGCAGTTTCAATTTCAACGGCTGGCCCAGCTCCTTCCGGCTCACGTACTGAATCAATCATGTCTTGAACCTTTTGGCCTGGTGCCTGGAATAGTGGTGTTAATGTTAGCGTCACTGCAAAATTTAACAACATACCTACAGTACCTATACCCTGTGGGTTTATGCCTTTTTGAAATAGACCAAATGTCCAGGGTTCCATATTGAAGAAAACGCAGGCGATGATGTAGTAAGCTGTGAAACAGATACCCGTAATCATTCCACACACCGCTGGCACAGTCCCAACTCGTTTACTGAATATGCCAAGAACAATTGCCGGGAAGAAGCTCGCTGCTGCGAGGCCGAAGGCAAAAGCAACCACCTGACTGACGAAGCCCGGTGGATAAATACCGAAGAGACCTGCAACTACCACGGACAGTCCGATGACGGCACGTCCCACAAGCAACCGCTGTTTTTCTGTAGCATGCCTGTTGATGACTCGATAATAGAGGTCGTGTGCAACGCTCGATGAAATGACCAGTAGTAATCCGCTTGCCGTTGATAGCGCTGCGGCCAGACCTCCCGCGGCAACCAATGCTATAATCCAGTTTGCCAGTTCTGCCATCTCAGGTGTGGCTAGTACGATGATATCACGGTCAGGACCAGAAAGACCTTTTTGCCGTAACACTATGCGCCCATCTTTGCCCTCTATCCCATTTGTGTCAATCCATCTTTGATGGGCTTGATAGATTACCGCGAGTTCTCTGGTGGTGAGTTTACCGTTACGAAAGATTTCATTGTCTTCGCCTGCGCAGTAGCGGATATGACCGTCACCATTGTCCAACCAGAGAATCAATCCGGTTTTTTCCCAATTGTTGAACCAACCTGGCAATTGTTCAGCAGTTTTTCCATTAAGACTCTGTATCATATAATAGCGAGCGAACGCTGCTGTCGCAGGAGCAGTAAGATAGAGC
This sequence comes from Candidatus Scalinduaceae bacterium, assembly GCA_046759445.1. GTDB lineage: Bacteria > Planctomycetota > Brocadiia > Brocadiales > Scalinduaceae > Scalindua_A. The sequence goes on along the minus strand of JBHICG010000051.1, from coordinate 16,230 downwards.
ATTGCAATAAAAAGAAGCGCCCAGAATGCGCTCCACCGTGCCGCTTTTACTGATTTGACAGTGTAAAAGCGAACGATCACGTGTGGCAGGCCGGCCGTACCCACCATTAACGCAAGGACCACACAAAAGACGTTGACCTTATCCCAGTTTCCTGCAAATGCATCAGTATAGCGACCAAAACCTAGTTCCACCTGGATCTGATCGAGTTTGTCAAGAAGAGTGACTCCCCGTTCACCAGCAACGTTTGGATCGAGTGTGGAACCAAGCCCTAACTGAGGGAGAGGGCTGCCGGTGAGTTTGATGCTAATTGCTATGGCAGGGATTAGAAATGCCGTAATCAGCACCCAATACTGAGCCACCTGTGTCCAGGTGATACCCTTCATGCCACCAAGTGTGGCATATATAAATACTATAGCCATGCCAACAATGACGCCAACGTTAACGTCTACTTCTAGAAATCTGCTAAACACGACACCAACGCCACGCATTTGCCCTGCCACATACGTAAAACTCACAAAAATCGCACAAAGTACAGCAACAAGGCGTGCGATGTTTGAATCGAACCGATCACCGATAAAATCTGGTACGGTGTAATGACCAAACTTACGCAGATATGGAGCCAACAGCAGTGCAAGTAATACATACCCGCCCGTCCAACCCATCAGATACACGCCACCGGCATACCCCATCATCGAGATTAGTCCCGCCATAGATATGAATGATGCTGCACTCATCCAGTCAGCGGCAGTGGCCATGCCATTTGCTATAGAAGGCACACCACGACCGGCGACGTAAAAACCCTTAGTATCGCGAACCCGGCAAAACCAGGCGATAAATAGGTATAAACAAAAAGAAAACCCAGCAAAGATAAACGTCCAATATTGTACGCTCATAGCTCAGATCTTTTCCTCTTTCTTAAGTTGTTCCAGTTCATCGTGGTGTAGGGTGTCAAGCCTATTCATTAACACGCAGTAGGCGAGAATCAATAAAACGAAAACTATGATGCTTCCCTGATGTGCAAACCAAAAGCCCAGAGGAAAACCTGTACCTGGCAATTTGTATTGGTTGAACCAGTCGGCCAGTAATACGCCACAGCCTAATCCAACGGCAGCCCAAATCACCAGTAGGGCTATGGTTATCAGCACGTTCTTACGCCAATAACGGTCTAGTAATGCATGTACTTTGGTTTGGTGAAGGTCTGGACCTGTGTAAGGTTGTTCTATTGTTGTTTCTTGCTTATCTGAATTCCGGGCGGGTGGAGACATCTGTAACCTCCTTTTATGCAAGGTTAAACTAATCCAAGTCCTACCTTTTGGGTTAAAATATCGAATGAATCTACTATTTCAGGTGGTGATTGTAAAGAAATAACTATTGTTTTACCAAAGTAAATCCCTTTGGAGAATTTATATAGTGGCTCAAAAACTATCGTAAATTAAAACGAGATTAAACTTATAAAAAGCTAGAAATGTTGGTAGTATAACGGCAATTTATATACATCCTGAATAAACATGACATTTCCATTAAAAACCTTCGAGGGAACCAACACTTCCTTAAACAATGAATAAACCTGAATTGACTAAATCTTTAAAGGTACTGACACTGGAACCCTATTATGGTGGTAGTCACAAGGCTTTTTTGGAGGGTTGGATACAATTCAGTCGCCATAAGTGGACACTGTTAACCCTTCCACCCCGAAAATGGAAATGGCGCATGCGACATTCAGCTATAACCCTGGCCAATCAAACAGCCGAAAGAATCAGAGCTGGAGAAAGCTGGAACGTGCTTTTTTGTTCTGACATGCTTAATCTGGCAGAGTATATGGGCCTGATCCATCCCACAGTACAGAAACTCCCATCCGTCGTTTATTTTCACGAAAACCAACTAACTTATCCTGTGGTACACCCCCAGGAATTCGATTTTCATTTTGTGCTGACAAATCTCGTAACTGCCTTAGCCTCAACAGAGGTGTGGTTCAATTCTTTATATCATCGAGATGTTTTCTTAGATGAACTTCAAGGCTTCCTGAAACGCATGCCCGATTATAGACCTATGGAAGTTGTTGAGGAGATTCGCTACAAATCCCACATTAAGTGTCCGGGCATCCATCAATTCCCGAAGAGGAACAATCGCCTTCCCGGCCCTATGCGCATAGTATGGGCGGCAAGATGGGAACATGACAAAAACCCTGAACTTCTATTTAAGGCGCTACGGATTTTGAAAACAAAAGGAATCGAATTTCGACTCAGCGTCATAGGTGAGCAGTTCCAGCGAATTCCAGATATCTTTCACTCTGCAAGGGAGGAGTTTTCCAATTTTATTGACAGATGGGGATATCAACGAAATCGTAAAGATTATGAATCCACACTTTTGGAAGCGGATGTCTTTGTATCAACGGCAGATCACGAATTCTTTGGCATAAGCGTTCTTGAAGCAGCCGCAGCAGGAGCCTTCCCCATTGTTCCAGAAAAACTGGCATACCCGGAAACCCTGGAACGAGATGCAGGTAATGAAGATTTTTATTTTAAAGGAGGGGCAAACGAATTGGCTGACCGGCTGATACAATTGTCTGAGAAAATCCGTAACAACAATCTGTGGAATGGTGATCTTAACCGCGGCATCCGAACCGTTAAAAAATACTTTTGGAAATCGAAAGCTTATCAACTCGACCAGGACTTGATAAATATTGTCGAACGACAATAATAAAAACATTAGATTTTGAGAAACGGGTTAGAAGTAAATTGAATGGAATATAATGAATTAAGTGGATATCTCTTGACTTTTACGAAAACAAGTGTTACTAAACGAAAATATATAACACATTTTAAGATAATATGGAAAATATTGTTAGGTTTGGGGTTTCTATGGACTCCAAACTTTTAAAACAATTTGACAGGTACATTGCTGAAAAAGATTATGCAAACAGATCGGAGGCAATTCGTGATCTAATAAGGAACAATCTGGTCGAAAAAGAATGGGAATTAGGAACCGGAGAAACTGTTGGAACTGTTACAATTATCTACGACCATCATAAACGTGAATTACCTGAGGTCCTTACAAAACTTCAACATAAATACCATGCCTCAATGATTTCAACCTTACACGTACACCTGGATGCTCATAACTGTTTAGAGGTTTTAGTTGTAAAGGGAAAGGCCAAAGAGATAAAGATGATGGCAGACAGGCTTATTGGCACAAAAGGAGTAAAACATGGGAAACTAACAACTACAACATTGGGCAAAAATCTGAGTTAAAATTTTTTAAGGGAATGTGTTACTAATATTGTATTTATGCTACTGAATCATCCTGGTTATAATTTTATACAAAAAAAGATTCCTGATCGGAGGTCGGGGTGTGATTCTGCTATCCTGTCCGAAGGACAGGCAGAATCACCTAAGCAATTCCGTAACACCGGATTTGCCAATGACCAATGTGCTTTATTAGCTGTTATTCCCGAGGAAAAGCATACATGGGTAGCAGACAGGGAATCTATAATTTTCAAAATTCGTGGTACTGTTTATAAATGCATCATGAATTAACCGTTATAACCATCACTGCCGCTTCGATAGGCCTGTTTCATACATTACTGGGCCCTGACCACTATCTGCCATTTATTGTTATGGCCAGGTCAAGGAGATGGTCTCTGACCAAAACAACATGGATAACTATTTTATGTGGCACAGGTCATGTACTAAGTTCTATCTTGTTGGGCATTATGGGTATTGCCTTGGGGATTTCTATCAAAAAATTAGAAACAATAGAATCATTTCGTGGCGAAATTGCGGCATGGATACTTATTGTTTTCGGACTGGTGTATTTTGTTTGGGGATTATACCGGGCATTAAGTAATCTACCCCACAAGCACTGGCACGTTCATGAGGATATAGGTAGTCAAATCCATAGCCACGCCCATAATAAAGACCACTTACATGATCATGAAGGTGCAGGAGGTAAGAATCTTACCCCCTGGGTACTCTTTACAATTTTTGTTTTTGGACCTTGTGAACCCTTGATACCTTTATTAATTTATCCAGCGGCAGAAAATAGTATTTTCGGTTTGGTGCTTGTAATAAGTGTTTTCAGTGTAGTAACAATTATGACAATGCTGATTATAGTTATACTTTTATCTTTAGGCACAAATCTTCTACCTATGGGACAATTAGAACGATATACTCATGCCCTGGCAGGAGCTACGATATGTATTTGTGGAATATCAATTCAGTTTCTCGGGTTATAATTCTAAAAGACTTATTTCAAAAACCAAGCTGATATTGTTGATAAATTTTTCTTATGTTATTACTTGTTTCCGCTGTGGGAAAAATATGTAAAACTCGCCATCAGGTGCCACGGTAAGACATTGCTTTCTCGATACGGCTGAATGCCATTCTAACGGCAGCCTCTCTCGGTAGCAAGTTTTCCTTCTTTGATCGTTCCAATGTCTCAAGGGTGTTGGCGTGAATCTTTTCTTCAATCATGGCCGTGGCCTGACTCTGAGAGCCGCCGTGGTACTCTACTGCCGCACAGATGACTCCACCCGCATTTGCAATGAAGTCGGGAATATTTAATATTCCTCTTTTGTGCATCTTTTTTTCAGCATCTTCGGTGGCAGGAATATTGGCTCCATCAAGAACAAGCTTTGCTTTAAGTTGGTCAACGTTGTTCTCTGTCAGTGCGTCCGGTCGCGCCGCTGGAATCCAAATATCGCATTTCACTCCCACCAGTTCATCTCTGTCCATCGGTTGGCCACCAGGAAAAGTGTTTACGGGGGAGCCTCCTTTCTTGTGCTTAATGAGTGAGCCTATGTCCAGGCCATCCTGATTTTGAATTGCACCACGGCTGTCAGAAGCAGCAACCAGTTTTGCACCACGCATACCAAGGAAATGGGAGGCATGTTGGCCAACCGCGCCGAAACCTTGCACTGCAACACAACTCCCTTTGAGGGAAATTCCCGCTTCCGGAGCTGCTACTTCAGCAGCCACAGCTATTCCGAAACCGGTAGCGCCAATCTCGTCTAATGGGATGCCTCCCAATGCCCTCGGAAGGCCAACGGCTCTTCCTATTTCATCCTTAATCCAGGCCATGCATTCTTCGTTTGTACCCATATCTGGGCCTGGAATGTATTCTGTGAGTTGTTTTATCATGCGAGCAAAGGTGCGCACTAGAAGCTCTTTTTGCTCACGATTGCAGGCAGGATTAGCTATGATCCCGGATTTACCACCTCCATGCGAAAGTCCCGCTGCTGCGTTTTTGAGGGTCATAGCACGAGAGAGTCGAAAGACCTCATCAACGGTTAGATCTTGTGCCATTCGCACACCTCCAATTGCCGGTCCACAAGCAACGTTGTCTACAACTACGATGGCTTCCAGACCAACGTGAGGCTGGCGTAATAACACAATTTTCTCTGGCCCTATGTTGTCACCAATACTGTGCATTGTAAGGTCCATTGTTTGCCTCTCTGCAAAAAAAATAGTATACTCGTTTATCATACGATGTTGAATTATTTTTCATTTTGAATAATTAACTTTTGGTATTCTTTGTCTGTGATAATGTCTTTAACATTTTCTAAACGATCTAAAAATACAAGTCCATTCAGATGATCATATTCATGTTGAAATATTCTCGCAATAAAATTTGTAAATTCTTTTTCTTTTTTCTCTCCATCTCTTGCCAAATATTCTACATTGATAGATTTGTAACGAGGAACTAAACCTCTAATTCCAGGAATACTCAAACATCCTTCCCAGTCCTTAATTACTTCATCGGAATGAGAAATAATTTTGGGCTGAATTATTACCTCCGGTTCCATTTTAGGTGTATCTGGATAACGTGGATTAGGATGGGAAGCTATAATAAAAATTTGGTAAGATTCATAAACCTGTGGAGCCGCAATGCCAACACCGTTTATGTCTATTACGGTTGCTATTAAATTGTCGATCAATTGCTGAAGATAATTATCTTGAATAATTTCAACTGCCTTAGCCTTCTTTCTCAAAATTGGGTGACCTAATTGTGCAATTTGTAACAATTTTGCCATTACTATTCTTTAGCCATAAACATTTTTTTACAATAAAAATATAATTAACAGGTAAAACCATTAAAATAATTTAATGGCTAAAAGCAGCTTAAAAATTTGTCATGTTTTAATAACTTTAATTTAAAAGCAGTTAAGAAGCTAAAAGTTGCATTTGCCATCTTTGGCATTTGTTTTAGTATGTATCATCTTATGTATAAAGTTTCAATAAATACATAAAAAAAGAGATAGTCTCTTGACTATCTCTTATCGACATAAACATATCAACTATAAGCATATTAGCCTACTGCCTTGGCGTATCTAGAGCTTTCTAATGGAAATCCAGCGTCTTTCCAGTCCTGAAGTCCACCATCATAATCATAAACATCTTTATAACCAAGTTTTATTAGTTCCTCTGCTGCTTGTGAGCTCATATTACACTGAAAACTACCACAGTAGACAATAATCTCTTTATCACTATCGAGATGTTTTTTTGCCTTTTCTCCAATGTCTTCTAGTGGTATATTGATAGAGCCTGGTATATGCTCTTCCTCATAACTTTCAGGCCTTAATACATCCACGAGGATAAAGTTTTCATTTCTGTCTATCATTCCTTTAAGTGCTTCCCTTGTTATATGTTTTAGCATCTTAAACACACTCCCTTCTAAAATTAGAATTTCAGTCTCTCTTATTTTATTATACAAAATAAAAACCTTGTACTCAAGATATACTAAATTATGCATGCCTTTTAAAAACGTAACACTAATATTTTTAAGTGAGGTATTGTGTTATAGTATGGTGAGAGCAAAAAAAGTAAGGTAAGAACCACAGGCAAGGAAGGGTAAGTACTATATATTTTTTAGTCCTGTCCTTAAGCCATTAGCTAAAAAGTATAATCTTAATTACAAAGAAATAAGAACTCAGCAAGCTGGTTGGTAAGAACAAGCTAAATAATTAGATAAAAAATAAAGAAGTTCTTACATACTAAAAAAGAATCATACATACATATTAATCCATTTCCTATATTCTCTTCAAAATCCTTTCCAGTTTTTCTTTTTTATCTTGTATACTATAGATACCCTTCCACTTTGAGCCGGGCAGAATGATTTTCCAATATAAACACGTAATAAAAAGAAAGGCTTCTGATATGTATATTCCTAACATTCCTATATAAAGGCCGATTGGAAGAACAATAATTTGACCTAACAAGATGTAAAGAAGAAAACTCTTAAACCCTCCCGACTTTTTTTCTTCTAATAATTTACCGCCCAATCGCTGTATTTTACTATCAAATTCTTTATGTATTTCTTGACATTTTCCTTTTAAGGCTGATTTTTTAAATTGTAATCTTTTTTCCAGTTGAGGGATAAAAAGATTAGCTATGTGTGCGCCAAAAATAGAATTATTCTTTATTATTTTAGCCAGTTCCTTATTTCCCTCTCGAAGCGATTCAGTACGAAGAGTTTCGGGGATTTCATAACCTAGCTTTAGGATATTATCTATAATATTATTAAAAGACAGTCCTTCCTCTTGGAGCTCTTCATGTTTAACTTTGACTTTCTGATTTTCCTTATCTCTAATCTCCTCGAATAATTTTGTAATTTGAGATCTCATTTCATCAAAATCTTGCTCTTTATTAATCTTCAAACAGTATACAATATCACTACTAATTACTTTTTTTAATAATGGAATAGCTTTGTCTGGTTTATTCAGAAGAGCGCTGTATTGGGCATTTTGGTATATCGCCTCAGCAAAATTAGTTGAAATATTCATGGCCTCGTTTGAACATTCTTCCGCTTCTTCGATGAGACCAAAATCGCGTTTTATTAATGCCTTATATAGTAAAGCAAAACTTGTATAATAAGTAGATCGTGGTTTGGCATGCGTTATTGCCTTGTCAAAAAAAGTCAGTGCTTTTTCTTTGTTTACCTTATGAAAAAGATAAATAATTCCGAGAGTTATATAAACGGGAAAAATATTTTCTGCGCTTTTTGGCAAATCCAAAAGATTTTCCAATGTATTATCTATCCTGCCGCTTCCATAAGCCACTTCTGCTTCACTTATAAATTCTTTTGTGCTTTGGTCCAGTCGTACATAAAGGTCTTCTATGCTTTGTCTCAAAGCTTCACTCTGCAGTTCTATCTGCCAGACAACATCAGATATGCCCCATTCAAATGCAGCTTTTATCCCATAAATTCCCTCCCCAATATTTTTCATGTTATAACCAACATCATTTATTACATCATCAATTATGTCTTTACTTGCAATAATTACTTTTGAAGTAGAAACTTGAGACCTAATCATCTCTACCGTTTGATCCCTTATGGTTTCCATTTGAGTTCTTGTGTCCTTGCCGAGCTGTATGTTTTTATAATATCCTTTTTTTCTTTCCCATGGAGCAAGTTCATCTTTGTACGTATTCATTTTTTTTCCTCCAAAAATAAAAAGTTTCTGTTGGCTCTGGAAAGTAAACCCCTAAATCGATTTACTTAACAGACGTTATGTTTTATTACCATACGAATTGTAAATCTGACAAGTATTATTATTAAGTCATCTGATATAGTATTCTTGTCATTTATACACTCCTGGTGCCTAATAATATTTATGACAGTGCTGGCGAAGGATGTGAGATAAGTGGAAATATATACCAATATGGGTGTGTGGTCAAGCCTGTATTGATAGAATTTATTTGCCAGTGAGCTGATAAATGGTTAAGCTGTAAAGGGAATTTTATTTTAGAAGAATAGGCGAAAATATATTGTAGATTTGAAACTGAATAGTTATATTTTTTTTACACTTTAGTTGAATTAAAGGAGTCAAAAAGTGATCAAGACAAATAAGCGTAAACTCGTTATGCAATCAGTAGTGGGACAGGTTTCGAGCCCGACCTTTTCAAGAACTCCGTATGTTATTAGTGCGGATGGCAAGCCTCTGGTTTTACCAAGTGTAGGCGGTATTACTTATAATGTAAGAGTTGGAGATCAGGCTATTGGTTGGGCTGCAGACCATGTTGAGCCAGGTGTCAGCATGATGAATAATGAAAAATCAATTGGGAGTTGGTCCCCAAATTCTGGTCTTAATACCCTGGCCTGTGCTGGAAATGACGTAAAAGTTATTTCTGGAGACGCCAAGGGAGCTAAAGGAATGGTAATTGGGAAACATGGCGGAATAGAGCACGTGATAGTAGACTTTCCGCCAAAGGTACTCGAAAAAATGGTGGTTGGAGACAAAATGCAGGTAAAGGCGTATGGGACAGGATTAATCCTTATAGATTGTTATCCTGAGATCTACGCAATGAACATCTCGCCAAACCTCCTCTCGAAAATCCCTGTTAGAGAGACGAAAGGGAGCCTTGCTTTTCCGGTAACCCATATTGTCCCAGCCGCAATTATGGGGTCTGGGTTGGGCTCAAACCATAGTTACTCAGGTGATTATGATATACAGATGTTTGATGAAAAAATAGTTAAAAAACACGGTCTCGGGACACTTCGATTTGGAGACTTTGTCGCCATAACCGACGCAGACCATTCTTATGGGAGAATATACAAAACCGGCGCTGTTTCGGTCGGTATTGTCGTTCATTCGGATTGTGTCATCGCAGGCCATGGTCCTGGTGTCATGACTGTACTTACATCGAGCAAAGGGAAAATTAAGCCCATAATAAACAAAAAATCAAATTTGGCAAATTACTTGAAACTAAAGCAGTAGACAAATGTTTCACCGCAAAGGCCCGTTAAAATACAAACGGGTAACCGCAAAGGCCCGTTAAAATACAAACGGGTAACCGCAAAGGCCCGTTAAAATACAAACGGGTAACCGCAAAGGTATTATAGAAATAGTTAATCAACCAAGTGATAAACAACTTGAAAATATTTTCAATGAATAAAGAACATACTTCAAAGATTGCCAGAGAACTCAATCTGTCAACAAAGCAAGTAGGTGCGACCGCAGTACTCCTTGATGAGGGTGCTACAGTACCATTCATAGCCAGATATAGAAAAGAAGCCACAGGAACTCTCGATGAGGTAGCTGTTACGGCGATTCGTGACCGGCTGGCTCAATTCAGGGAATTGGACAAAAGGCGTGAAGCCATCCATAAATCTTTGGAAGAGATGGGAAAACTCACAGACGAGCTGAAAGAGAAAATTTACACAGCAGAGACAATGACTGTATTGGAAGACATATATATGCCTTACCGTCCCAAACGTCGTACCAGGGCAACCATTGCTAGAGAAAGGGGACTTGAACCACTTGCCCAGTGTATTTTCACACAAGACGGTATCGATCCTTTAGCGGAAGCCGCGGGTTTTGTAGATTCGGAAAAGGAGGTTGATTCCGTAGAAGATGCACTTTCAGGAGCAAGAGATATTATAGCAGAATGGATCAATGAAGATGAAAAGGCTCGGACCAGGATGCGTGAACTCTTTACTTCGAAAGGTATTTTTAAGTCAAAGGTAATTTCTGGTAAGGAGGAGGAAGGTGTTAAATACAAGGATTATTTTGATTGGGATGAGCCAGTAGCAACAGCTCCATCCCATAGAATATTAGCAATGCGACGTGGTGAAAAGGAAGGATTTTTAACATTGCGCGCATCCCCTCCTGAAGATGATGCAGTCGCCATACTTGAATCACTTTTCGTAAAGGGAGAGAGCGCCGACTCTCAACAGGTGAAGACGGCTGTGAATGATTGTTATAAAAGACTATTATCCACATCTATGGAAACTGAAGTACGTTTGATCACAAAAAAACGCTCAGACGAGGAAGCCATAAAGGTGTTTGCAGAAAACCTCCGCCAACTCTTGCTAGCGCCGCCTTTGGGACAGAAAAACGTCCTTGCCATTGATCCAGGATTTCGTACCGGATGTAAAGTGGTCTGTCTCGATAAACAGGGTAAACTCGTTCATACCGATATCATATATCCCCATCAATCCTGGAAAAATTCATCCGAAGATGCCGAAAAGATCATAAGCCTCAGTGAAATATACGAGATAGATGCCATTACGATAGGCAACGGTACTGCAAGTAGGGAGACAGAAGACTTTGTCAGGAAACTGAAACTTCCTGACAATATTCAAATAGTGATGGTTAACGAGAGTGGCGCTTCCGTGTACTCCGCGTCAGATGTGGCGCGTGAAGAATTTCCTGACTATGATATAACAGTACGTGGGGCTGTGTCTATCGGTAGACGATTAATGGATCCTTTAGCGGAGTTGATAAAAATAGACCCAAAATCTATTGGTGTGGGACAATATCAGCATGACGTAGATCAGGGAGCATTAAAGCACAGTCTGGATGATATAGTCATCAGTTGTGTAAATGCAGTTGGTGTTGAAGTCAACACGGCCAGCCAGCAACTGCTTATGTATGTCTCTGGTTTGGGACCACAACTGGCAAAAAATATCATAGAATATAGGAATGAATATGGTCCTTTACAGTCCAGAAATGAACTCAAAAAGGTGCCAAAATTGGGGCCAAAGGCCTTTGAACAGGCAGCAGGCTTTCTACGTATCAGAGATGGAAAGGACCCCCTTGATGCCAGCGCCGTTCATCCTGAAAGTTATCACATTGTTGATGCCATAGCAAAAGACCTTGAATGTACGGTACTTGGTTTAATACAGGAGGATCAGATTCGTAAAAAAATAAACTTTGCAAAATATGTCACAGACACAGTGGGATTGCCAACATTAAATGATATCATGAATGAATTGGCAAAGCCAGGTCGTGACCCGCGAGAGAAGTTTGAAATGTTTACGTTTCAAGAGGGAGTCGAAAAAATTGAAGATGTTCAACCCGGAATGAAACTCCCCGGAATCATAACCAACATAACTGCGTTTGGCGCCTTTGTTGATATTGGCATACACCAGGATGGATTAGCACACATCAGCCAACTTTCTGACCGCTTTGTAAAAAACCCCAATGATGTGGTTAAGGTACATCAAAGAGTGAATGTTACCGTCTTAGATATAGACTTGAAAAGGAAAAGAATCTCCCTTTCATTGAAAAGCAACCTGAAGCAGAAAAATAATGAATTATCTCAAAAACCCACACCCTGACTAATTAGCAACTACAAAGCAAAAACACAAAATCAGTGATATGCTTGACACACTAAAAAAAGTCTTTGGATTCCAGACCTTTCGTCCTAATCAGGAAACAATTATCAAGAGCATCCTGGGGGGAAAAGACGTTTTTGCCGTAATGCCTACCGGGGGTGGAAAATCGCTCTGTTATCAATTACCTGCCAAAATGATGAATGGGACAGTAGTTGTTATAAGTCCCTTGATCTCACTGATGAAAGACCAGGTTGATGCAGCCATTGAAAACGGAATATCTGCTGCCTTTATAAACAGCTCTCTGGAACCCCAGGAGATGTCTGCCGTGTACCACAAGCTGAAAAACCATGTCTTGGAACTGCTTTACATAGCGCCCGAACGTTTTGCAATGCCAGATTTCCTTGAAACTCTTAAAACTATTCCCATATCTCTTTTTGCCATAGACGAGGCGCATTGTATTTCTGAATGGGGGCATGACTTCCGCCCTGATTATCTGAGTCTCTCTGATCTTACTCAAACCTTTCCTCATATTCCCGTAACAGCTTTTACGGCAACAGCCACACCAAGGGTTCAGGATGATATTATCAGCAAGATCGGCCTGAGATCCCCATATGTAATACGCGCATCATTTAATCGCCAGAATCTATTTTATCAGGTAAAAAGGAAGATAGAGACTGAATCACAAATACTGGAATTTCTCAGAGAACATATGGATGAACCAGGCATAATTTACCGTACTACACGTGATTCAGTTTTCAAATTGACCGAATTTCTGGTAAATCATGGCATTAGGGCTCTACCGTATCATGCCGGATTGGATTCGGAGGAACGCAAGAGAAACCAGGAGACATTCAGCCGGGACAAGGTGGCCATAATTGTGGCAACGATTGCCTTTGGTATGGGAATAGATAAATCAAATGTACGTTTCGTTATCCATGCGGATCTACCAAAAAACATCGAAAGCTATTACCAGGAAACAGGGCGTGCAGGACGTGATGGAGAACTTGCTAATTGCCTCCTCTTCTTTAGCAGACAAGATATTCCTAAGATCAGATTTTTCATAGATCAGATACCCAATGAAAACGAGCGGTCAATCGCCATGGAAAAACTGAATCAGACGGTTAAGTATGCCTCTCATAATGTATGCAGACGCAGGCATCTTCTTGAATATTTTGGTGAGGATTATTCTAATGAAAATTGTGGGGCCTGTGACATTTGTGTAGGTAAGGTTGAGAAGGTTGATATAACGATTGATGCGCAGATACTGATGTCAGCCATGTCAAGGACAGGTCAACGTTTTGGCATCAGGCATATCATTGACATTGTATCAGGTGCAGACACAAAGCGTATCCGTGAACTTCAGCATGACGAGATTAAGACCTACGGCGCTGGCAGGCACAAAGAAAAAAAGCACTGGCAATTCATTGTTGATGAACTCCTGGCACAGGATACTATCGCACAGGACGGTGGTCAATATCCTATATTAAGGCTGACAAAAAAAGGTTCAAACATACTCTATGGTAGAGAGAAAATAGAGGGATTGAAAAGAGAAGAAATTAAGAAGAAATCTAAAGCATTCAAAGTCAGTGGATTTGAACCCTATGATGAAGTCCTTTTTGAGAGACTTCGTGTTCTTCGAAGGAAACTTGCAGAAGAGCAACAGGTGCCCCCATACATAATATTTTCTGATATGACGCTTCATGAGATGTGCATTTACTATCCTGCAACGTTAGCCGATATGAGAAAGGTTAGTGGTGTTGGAGATACCAAACTTGAGCGATACGGCATTGATTTTACAAGGGAGATAAATACACATCTTGATAAAAATCCACATATTTCAGTCCCGGACAGAAAACCTGTTACACCATTTGTTAATATATCAAATCAAAAGGCAAAAAAAAGGTAAGAGAATTGATATGAAACAATAACAACATTGAGAAATTTTGAGTATAACGTCTTAATAGATAATATTCCTTAATTCCAAAGACCACATGAAGTTTCAAAACTATACCCATAAATACCATACTCCTTGCCATCATCGTGTCATTTTGTGCTTAATTGTTATTCTAATAAGTAGCATCTTATTATGCTATCGTTCTTGGGCAGAAACTATAGAAGGTAACAAATCAAAACATAAATCCCTGATAAACAAGATAGAACTGGCAATGGATGCATTGTACAGAATGGAAGTTCAAAAATCCGAAGATATATTTGACGAAGCTATTAATGAATGGCCTGAAGACCCATTACCTTATCTTTTCAAAGGAGGTCTTTACCTCAACATGTTTCGCCATCGCAATAATACTACAGAAGAAGAAAATCGCAGGCTGAAGGAACAGATATTTTACCTGAATAATAAGGTAATTGATATCGCCCGCAAACGAATTGAGGAAGACCCGGGTGACATGACAGCGTATTATTGTTTGGGAGCAGCAAACGGCAACCTGGGACGGTTTTATATCCTTAACGGCCAATGGTGGAAGGGTTTTTGGAAAGGCAAAAAGGGATTTAAGATCCTTGAAAAGGTCGTGAAGAAAGACCCTAATTACGTTAACGCATACCTTGGTTTGGGCATCTATCATTATTTCTCTGCTACTTTGCCTAAGATTGCAAAAGTCCTGTCATTTCTGCTTGGAGGACCAAAAGGGGATAGAGAAAAAGGAATAAACGAACTCAAACTCGTCCGTGACAATAGCGCCCTCTTATCGACTGAGGCCAGAAAGATTCTCCTCAGAGTATTCCGCTGGGAAGAGGACCGGGATGGATTTTATCATACATCGAAATGGCTTGCAGAACAGTATCCTAAAAATCCCTACTTCCAAATATCATATATTTACGGACTCACACACAACAAACAATTTAATGATGCTAGAAAACAACGAGATAAGGTAGATTCCCTGCTACAGAATGATCCGGCGCGACTCCCGCTCGGTGTACGCGTTAAGTATTACAGATACTCTGGACTTCTGAGTTATCATCTCGGCAAATATTCCAGGGCTGTACGGTCCTATCAGGATGCCATAAAATTAGCCCGTGTTAAATGGCCGCCTGAAAGGATGTGGCCAGAAGACTACTATTACCTTGCTACCTCTTATGCTGGACTGGAAAAGGAAATGGAGGCATTTCAATATTTGAGGAAGGCTATTAAGAAAGGATGGGAGATGGATAGCTTGGGAAAGCATCCTGAATGGCAACCATACAACAACAATCCTGAATTTATTAACATAATCGGAAAATAGAATTATTATTTG
The DNA here is from genome assembly GCA_046759445.1 of Candidatus Scalinduaceae bacterium. GTDB lineage: Bacteria > Planctomycetota > Brocadiia > Brocadiales > Scalinduaceae > Scalindua_A. The sequence goes on along the minus strand of JBHICG010000051.1, from coordinate 922 downwards.
AAAAATTAAAGACATACCCCACCTACCCTTTTCCTTCCGTCTTCTTCTCTTCTTAAGCAAGGATTGATTTTTGATGAGATGCGATTTTGATTATTTGTAATATTGCAAGCCCCGACCATCTTTTACGCCCAGCGACCTCAAGCCTGCTTGAGGAAGTTATTGATGAACCAATCTCGCGCAAGCTGGGCCACTTTGCCCAGTGCACCAGGTTCCTCGAAGAGGTGAGTGGCACCTGGCACAATAGTCAGTTCTTTGCGACACTTCAACTGTGCATATGCAGCTTCATTCAGGGAGATAACTGGTTTATCCTCACCTCCAATGATGAGTAGGGTTGATGCTTGCACGAGAGGTAAATACTCCATGGCAAGATCCGGACGTCCTCCACGAGAAACCGCAGCCGTAATTTCACGGGGTTCTCGTGCTGCAGCCTGAAGTGCGGCACCGGCACCCGTACTTGCTCCGAAGTAACCCAGCGTTAGCTCACGTGTTTCTGGTTGCTGGCGTAACCAGTGGGCATTGGCTAAAAGACGGTTGGTAAGAAGGTCTATATCGAAGACTTTTTGGCGATCCCAATCTTCTGATTCCTCTAGGAGATCTACCAGCAATGTTGCGATGCCAGCATTTTGGAGAACACGGGCTACAAAATTGTTTCTTGGGCTTAAACGACCACTCCCACTACCATGAGCAAAGACAACCACACCTTGCGCATGTGAAGGTAATCCAAGAATGCCTTGAAGGCGCACACTGTCTACAAGGATCGAAACCTCTTTTTCATTCTTTTCAATAGATCTCGAACGATTCATAATATATTCGCCCTTTCTTTCCTGAGTCAAACGAACACCTTTTTTAACGGTCGCTGTTCCAATTTATTCGCAACTATCGATGCCAATATACCCTTATACTCTTATCACCTTCTGCATAT
>JBHICG010000050.1:0-24919 GCA_046759445.1 Candidatus Scalinduaceae bacterium | reverse complement strand
TGCCTAATACAAGTCTCTCACTGTATTGTACACATTGAACTTACCCGTTGGCGTGGCGAGGCCCTTTATCCTTGTTTTTATTTTAAAGGTCGCGTCGTCGATCACCACTACCTGGCCCGTATTGGGTCCGTCTTTCTTAGTATTTTCCCAAATGCTTACCCAAATTTCGTCTCCTGCTTTATTATACTCTAAGTGCACGGCTTTGCCATAGTCTGCGACTTTCACTTCCTTGAATATCCCAGCATCAATATTGGCCTTGTCAAAGACACCAAGAGTGGTTCGATATTTCTTTTTCTTACTAAGAGGATGGTCAACCCAAACCCATTTGCTCTTCGGATGTGTCTTAATAAACAGGTTGCCAGAGCTAAGCGCCTGTATTTTCGAGACCATCTTAAAGGCATTTTCCGGATGACCCTTCGGATCAGTACCTATTATTGAAACTACATCATCACCAATGTGCCCCGTGGCCCAGACCGGACCGTACTTTGGGTCATTCCAGTTTGCCCCTCTTCCTGGATGCGGTTTAATGCCTTGTGTATCAACATTTGCAATAAATTTCCGATCTACCACATCTATTATGGAGACCTTGTTCCTCGCATTCGCCGCCACGAGGAAGTAGCGCTTGGTTGAATCCCAGCCCCCGTCATGCAGGAAGCGTTCGGCCTCAAACATTTTGATTGAAGGGTTGTTCGGGTCTTCATAATTCACGAGCCAAATCTGCCCTGTTTCTTTAATGTTCAAAACCCATTCTGGTGCTGTGTGAGATGCCACGATACTTGCTACACGAGGTTCCGGGTGGAACTCTTCTGTGTCGTAGGTGTAGCTCAGAGTGCTCACGATTTTAAGGGGCTCAAGGGTCGCGCCGTCCAGTATCACAAACTGGGGCGGCCAGTAACCGCCGACTACGGCATACTTGTCTTCGAAGCCTTTGAACTTGCTCACATCGATGGATCGCGCATCAAGGGAGCATCTGACCTCTGCTACTTTGTCAGGCTTTTTCATCCAGAGGTCTATCATAGTCGCCTTGCCATCCCTGCCTATGGAATACACATATCTTCCTGACATTGACATCCTGACGATGTGTACTGCATAGCCTGTATCGACTTTGCTTATTACTTCTTTGGTGTCACCGTCAATAATCGCTACCTGACCGGCATCGCGCAGGACTACGGCGAACATATTATCTATGTCACGACTGTGCTCCGGTTTTGTGGGGCGTTTATCCGTCGGGACCAACAATTTCCAACTAGCTTTAACGGACGTCATATCCCACTGAGGCGGAATAGGAGGTTCGTTCATCATGTACTTTACCATGAGATCTGTCTCTACATCGGTCATAACACCCATTTTCCCCCAGCCAGGCATGCCTCCACCGGTTCCAAACCATATAAATTCTCTGATCTTCTTTATTCCCTTGGGTATCATCTTGGCTGGAGTTAGATCTGGCCCAGTGGCTCCTTTTCGCAGAACGCCATGGCAGCCTGCGCAGCGGTCGAAGTATACCTGCCTGCTGGTTTCGAACTCTTCAGGGGTAAGGACATACTGCGATGGTTCCACCGCCTCCACTTTTGCTTCTTCGGCGGCTATCGCCTGGGTACTACCTGCCATAAAAGCAACGGCTAACATAAATGCAATTAAAAACTCTCTCATTTCTTTCACCTCCATGAAATTGAATTTGATAAAAACATCTCCTTTTCACTAGAGTTTGTGCGTTTCCTCTTGTTTTTGCTCTTCTTCAACATAAACAAAATTACACGCACGCATCATTAGACCAACAAAAGTAACTGCAGAAACAACTATCCTAAAAACTTCTTATTCAACATACTACTGAAACATCTCCTTTTCACTAGAGAGTTTGTGCGTTTCCTCCCCTCCTTTCAAGGTATAAAAGTTTCAAAATTATGATAATATTTGAAATGTTTGAAATGTAATAAAATGTACGTGTGCCATAATTAAAACTCGACCATTTATTCAAAATTTAATAAGGCAAACATCCTATCTTCTTAAGAAAAGCATACTACAAATTTCTCTCTAAAAGTCAAGGCTTTACATTGTATTAGTTGACAATTGAACTTTGATATGAAAAAATTATATAATTTTGGAGGGAATTAACATCTCAATTGGAAAATAAAGCATGTACGACCTAATTCTCCCCCCCCACCTTACTGAGAATCGGGATAAGTCTTATACTTTACTTGGAAATGGTAACTATATAAATTATTGGTCTAATGTCAAGTACTTTTTAATTTTATATAACTATATTTATTTTTGATCTAAATTTAACGATTTGAGTAGCCGCAACCTTGAGGTTGCGTAACTTATGTGAAATTTCCATATACCCGTTAGATGATGAGAAACGCAGGCGGTCAATCTTAAGATTGCCTTAAGCCTGCGGTTACAATAATGTACAATATAAAAACGCTCAATTTAGTTTTAAACTGCTTTTTTTAAGTAAATCCATCAATTTTACTGAACCCACACTAATTGGCCTCTAAACCCACACCCCCGTGAGCAACTCAAAACCAGTCAGGCAGAAAAAACAAAGTTCTTAAAAACTATATTAAATATTTTTTTCAATGTCAAGTCTTTTCAATTTGCTATGACAGTTTTTTTCAATCCCCTGATTCTTTTTCTTTTTTTGACTGAGTTATTATTGCCTGCGCAAGATGTGAGGGAACTATGTCATAATGCGAAAACTCCATGGAATACGACCCTCTCCCACCTGTCATTGATTTTAATTCTGATTCGTAATTTATTATTTCTGCCAAGGAAATGTTTGCCTTTACTACCTGAAGGTCCCCATACGAATCCATACCTTGTATACGTCCTCTCCTTGAAGAAAGATTGCCTGTTATATCACCCATAAACTCCGAAGGTATGGTTACCTCTATATTAACTATCGGCTCTAATAAAACTGGTTTTGCATCGTTAAAGGCCATTTGAAATGCCTTTGATGCCGCTATCTTAAATGCAGCTTCTGATGAGTCAACATTGTGAAAAGAACCATCGTACAGTACGACTTTAGTGTCGACTATCGGATTATTGCTTAAAATACCCTTTTTAACCGTTTCACGTATACCCTTTTCTACCGCTGGTATATACTGACCAGGAATTGCACCACCGACAATTTTACTTTTGAACTCAATATCACTACCTCTCGGCAAAGGTTCTATACGTAAATAAACTTCCCCATATTGTCCTCTCCCACCTGTTTGTTTTTTGTGCTTATACTGTGATTGAGCATTAGATGTGATCGTTTCCTTATAAGGAATCTTTGGAGGACTTGTATCTACTTCGATATCAAAGCGTCTTTTTAACCTTCCAAGGATCACGTCTAAATGTAAATTGCTCATCCCCGTAATCACTAATTCATTTGTCTGTCCGTCTCTCGAAACCTTAAACGTACAGTCTTCTTCTACCAACCTGGACAATGTTTCACTTATTTTTTGCTCCGCACCACTACTCTTAGGTTTAACAGCCAGCGACACCATAGGGTTTGGAAACTGAATATCTTTAAATTTTACAACCATCTGAGAGCTGCATAATGTATCCGAAACAGATATATCTCCCACTTTTGAGACTGTCACTATATCACCGGGAATTGCCTTTTCTATTTCTTCCTGTTCCTTGCCAAATGTCCTGTATATGTGCCCAATCTTTTCATCTTTTTTTGCACGAACATTAAAAAATCCTAGTTGGCTATCCAATGTACCCGAAAACACTCTAAAAAAACTCAATTTACCAACAAAAGGGTCTGAAACGGTTTTGAATACCTGCGCACTAAAAGGAGCATTTTTTGAGACTTCTACTTCTTTTTCTTCTCCTTTTTCAACATTTATGCATGTTCGAGACAAAGCATTTTCCGGTGACGGAACAAAATCTGTGATTACTTCAAGAACCTCTTTAACGCCTATGTCCTTCTTGCTCGAGCAACATAAGATTGGCACTACGTTACCGGAAACAATGGCCTTACGAAAACACTCATTGAGTCTTTCGGTCTCAATCTCCTGTCCATCTAAATACTTTTCCAGTAATTCATCATCCACAGAAACGATCCCTTCAAATAATTTTTCTCGATAGTCCTTTACATCACCAACCGCATCAGAGGGAATATCATCTGTCGAGTTTAAGACATTGACAACACTATTAAAGCCTGATCCAAGACCTACAGGCAACATTAATGGCAGACACTCAGAACCAAATGTGTTTTGAATTGAATTTAAAAGCACAGGAAAATCTATGTTTTCGCCGTCCATCTTTGTAATTATAATCATGCGAACTAATTCAGCCTCGCGAGCGATGTTCCACATCTTTTGTGTATTTACCTGAATCCCGCTTGTAGCAGAAACCATAACCATTGCAGTCTCTACAGCACTTAAAGCACTTATTGAGTCACCAACGAAATCAGGATATCCTGGAGTATCAATTATGTTAATCTCCACCCCCTGCCAATTGCAGTGCAAGATTGAAGAATCAATAGTAGTTTTTCTCTCTTTTTCTTCAGGATCAAAATCCGAAACAGAAGTGCCATCATCAACGCTTCCCAAACGTTTTGTCGCATCTGCCTTAAATAATAAAGCCTCGATCAGCGAAGTTTTTCCTGACGCACCATGACCTATAAATGCTATATTCCTTATATCTTTTGTTTCATACTGTTTCATCATATGCCTCCATAGTTAATTCTTTTTTACATATTTTTATAGCTTCTGAAAGCAAAATATTGCCAGTATAAAGGGCTTTACCAATAATCATACCTTCAAGATGAAATAAACTCAGTTTTTTCACATCTTCAATAGAAGATATACCGCCAGAAGCAATAATAGGGACACTGACGTTCTCGGCCATCTTCATAATACTCGCAAAATTAGGCCCTTGTAACATACCATCTTTTTCTATGTCGGTAAAAATTACAGCTACTGGATTTGCCTTTTCAATTTCTCTCGCAAAATCTATAGCTGTACGATCCGAGACCGATGCCCATCCTTCAACGGCAACCTTGCCATTCTCTGCATCAATACCAACGGCTATTTTATCCGGGAATTCACTACATAGTTCAAAAAGCCACTCTGGCGATTCAAGCGCCCTTGTCCCTATAACGAGTCTATCAATTCCTATGTCGAGCAACTCTTTTACCACTTGTTTTTGCCTAATACCACCACCAACCTGTAAACATATATCCACCTTGTTTTTAATACGTCTTATAATATGCGTATTAACGGGTTCACCTTCAAATGCCCCATCCAGATCAACAATATGGATGCGCTCTGCGCCTTGTTCTTTCCAGTCTTCAGCGACACGTACGGGATCCTCTGAAAAGACTGTTTCATGCTCCTTCTTGCCCATGGACAGTCTAACACATTTTCCACCTTTCAAATCTATTGCGGGTATAACTAACATTTAAAATTCACCAAAGTTTTTAAGAATCATTAAACCATAACGTTGACTCTTCTCGGGATGAAACTGCATTGCAAAGACATTGTCAATCGATATCATTGACACAAATGTGACACCGTATTCTGTTTCAGTAGCTATAATATCATCACGATCAGGAATTACGTAATAAGAATGCACAAAATACATATATGAATTGTCAGGCAAGCCTTTTAAGATTGGATTTTCTTTTTTTATTTCTATTTCATTCCATCCCATATGAGGAATTTTTAATCTATGATTGTTTTCACCAAACAATCTTTTAGGAGATTCCACTGTTTCCCCATGTGTAAATCTAACAACCTCGCCATCAATAATGTTTAGGCCCTTATTTTCACCCCCTTCGCTACTCCTTGTGAAAAGCAACTGAAGACCAAGGCAAATTCCCAAAAAAACTTTACCTTTCTTTATGTGATTGATAATTGGCTGTATCAGATTTCTTTCTTGCAAGCCATCTATTGCATCCTTAAATCCACCAACACCCGGCAACACGATTTTATCGGCCTTTTCTATTATTCCAGATCTATCCGTTACCACTGCCTCAAAACCAACCTTCTCGAATGCCTTTTCCACACTTCTCAAGTTGCCCATCCCATAATCAACTATCGCTATCACCCGCCCGTCTCCGTATGGTATTGAGAGGCTCTGTTTTCACCCAACCTACCCTTTTTCTTTACTATTTGGTTTACAGTAAACTCGTTTTTTTATTATAGTAAACGAATTATGCAAATCCACCCTGAACCGTTTATAGGACTACATACCCATCATAACGACAATCTCTACCCGTCGATTTTTCTTCTTACCTACTTTGCTTTTATTACTTGCTATTGGATGGTATTTTCCGAAGCCTGCAATATATAACCTGCCAGGATCTATTTTACCTTTATCGACAAGGAAATGAAGCACACTAGCGGCACGCATAGCTGAAAGTTCCCAGTTGGAGGCATACAGCTTCTTAGTTCGTTTAATGGGGTCGTTATCCGTATGTCCCTCTATTCTAATAGTCTCATTTGGAAAATCGCTCTTAAGCATATTAGATATCTTAGTCAAACCACCCTCTGCCTTCTTCTTTAGCGTGGCCTTGCCGGAATTGAAATAAATTGATGAGGGCAGCATAACGGCAATTTTACCCTCCTTGACCCTGACGGTTGCACCGGTCCCTCTCAGTTTTTCCTCCATATCACGTCTGGTTCTTTCTAATCTATCTCGCTCCTCAATCAGTCTTGACCTTTCTTGTTCACTCAGAGCAAATTTATTAGCCAAATCATCTCTATCCCTTTGTACTTCCTCTAATCTTTGAGACAATGATAAATTATCCTCACGAAGTTTCTTCAACTCTGCACACCCAACAGAGATGACCGTAAGAGATAGCAAAAAACATCGTACAAAACTTGACTTAAGCTCCATAACCTCCTCCATTCTGTAAATTTAATCTAAAATATAAAAGTTTCTTCAGTAATACATAGACTATTTAAAACAAATGATCATTGTTCACTCATAAATATACTAAATACTAAACTTTTTATATCATGACTTCAAACCTTCTATTACTTGCTACAGCAACCTGAATACTCTCCACAAATCTAGATGTTTTTCCCGTTGTTTAGTAGAATCTCACCTGAACCAGGTCATGAATGATCCTGAACTAGTTTCAGGGGTCTCTTAACATATTGATACATATAGATTCTGACCCCCATAGCTTCCTTGCGTAAGCTAGGAATGGGGGCAGAATGACACTTTTGGATATTTGGGCTTTCCGCAGCAGATATTAATTAAACACCAAAAATAAATAAGAAAATTCTAAAGAGGTATTAAATTGCTAAACAAAATGGTAAAAGTATTTATATAGATGTCAATAATACTAATGAAAAAATCCTTTAATAATAAACATATAAATGCCGCCAGCGATAGAAATGGACCGTACGGAATTAAATGCTCCTTCCTCAGAATAAGTTTGGGCAAACCAAATAATAAACCTAGAAAAGGGGCTAAAAAGAATGTTGCAATACCAAGTTTCCACCCCATAAACCCACCTATTACACCCATAAGTTTCACATCACCAAAGCCCATTGCATCCTTTTTAAGGATAATCTTGCCAATAACACCACATAGAAAAATCAATCCTCCCGCAACAAAAATACCAATCAAACACGACAAAAAAGAATCTATCCACTGATTGCCACTAAACTCAAGACACTCTAGAGAACCATTCAGACTATTAAGTCTAGGGCACAACAGACTAGCTACAGGCGCTAAGACTAAACCCGTATACGTGACTACATTTGGTATGATGTGAAGTTTTAAATCTATAAATGAACAAACAATAAGAAGGCAACAAAAGATTGCATATATGCCGTATACATATAAAGACTCACCACTTACAATATATACATTATAAAATAAAAGACAGAAAACTAAGCCTGTGATGATTTCTACAACCAGGTATCTAACTGATATCTTATGTCCACAATGTCTGCATCTACCTTTCAGAAACAGATAGCTTAAGACTGGAATATTGTCATACCAAACAATTGCCGTATTACAATAACCGCATGAAGAAACCGGCCATAATAATGAAAGTTCTTTGGGAATTCTATAAATACAAACATTGAGAAAACTTCCTATCGTTACTCCTAAGACAAAAATCCATATTTGTATTATAGCTCCAAATAAGCTTGGTAGTTCCACTTTTGAATTATGGTTCGTATGTTAATAGAACTTTATTTTGTTTTCAAGTAGAAATATCCTTTATCTCTAGTTCTAAATTTTCTTTATAAAATCCACTGCCATAGTTAGATGCTTGGCGATTATTTATTTTTGACTGGAGTGGATCTCTGAGGACAAAGGCTATAGAATAATTCCCATTCTCTTTCTTAAGCATTTCTTTTTTTTCCCCCATACCGAATGCAACGGCTCTCAAAGAAACATCTCCCTGACGGACATAGAAACTCAAATGATTACCATTGACACCAAAACGACTCACCTGTCCGACAATTCTTACATCCCTAGCCGCAAATAAAGGAATTTGGTTACCTTCTCCATGTGGTGATAAACGATTTAATTCTCTCAATAAAGCCGTTGATATTGATGATAATTCTATTTCTGCATCTACATTAAGTGTTGGATTTAAATCTTTATTCTTCATCTGTTCTATTGCAATATCATTAAATAACTTCTTAAACTCTGAAATATCCTTTTTTAAGACCCTCAGTCCTGCCGCCTGTTCGTGACCTCCAAATGAAATTAATATCTTTTTATTAGGAGAAAATTTCTGACATTTCACGAGGGCATTATGTATGTGAAAATTAGGTATTGAACGCGCCGAACCATGTCCTACTTCTTTATCAGTTGCAATCACAATCACTGGTCTATAAAATTCTTCTGCCAGCCTTGATGCCACAATTCCTATTACACCAGGATGCCAGTTGTCATCAGAAACAATAATTGCCATCTCAGAGTTAACGTCTACATTATCCAAAACCTTTTTTCTTGCAGATTCCAATATGCTACTTTGAATTTTTTGCCGCCTTTTATTTTCGTTATCTAAGTATACGGCTATTTCTTTTGCTCTTCTTTCACTCCTTACAGTCAACATTTCAACACCAATTCTTGCATTACCAATCCTACCAGCAGCATTAATCCTTGGACTCAGACAAAATCCCACATGATACGACTTAATATTTTTGCCTTTAAGGCCAACAACTTCCTTTAACGCCCTAATACCTGGATGTTCAGAATGTTGCAAAGAACTAAGACCATATTTTGCCAATATCCTATTTTCCCGTTGTAAAGGAACTACGTCAGCAATGGTACCCAAGGCTGCTAACCCCATCGCGTTCATAAGGAAATCTTTAAATTCATTCGCAACTTTTTTATTGTCAGAAGCGCCCTGCCCTAATGCCCAGGCAAGCATGAAAGCAATTCCTACACCTGAAAGTTCTTTAAATGGATAAGCTGAAGTTACTAGTTTTGGATTAATCAAACCATAAGCATCTTCACAAATCTGTGTAAAACTGCCCGATTGCTCTCCTGATAATCTGACATCATTTACGGACTCACACTGTAGGACATCAGGAATTTCAACTGCTTGACTACTTTGTTCAGGCAAGCAGGGTTCATGATGATCGGTGATTATAAGGTCAATCCCATTTTCTTTGGCAAATTTAGCTTCCGCAAAAGAATTAACACCACAATCAACGGTAATGATAACCTTTGTACCCGTTCTGCTTAACATCTCAATTGCTTCTGTATTCAGACCATAACCTTCTTCTAAACGATCTGGTATATAATAACCAATATTAGGATTAGGCAAATTTACATCTTTTCCTTTACCATATAATTTAGAGAGAAGCTCAAGACACTGTACCATCAATGCAGTAGCCGTAATGCCATCAACATCATAATCTCCATAAACGGTAATTTTCTCACCCTTTCTTATTGCCTCAAGAATCCTCTTACTAGATTTTTCAATATCTGGCAATTGCATTGGGTCACTAAGTGAAGAGAGTTTTGATTGCAAAAATGCCTTAGCTGACTCTATATCGCTAAGACCCCTGTTAATTAGGACTTGTGATAATATTGGAGAGATACGAAGTGAATTGGCAATCTTAGTTTTAAGACTTTTGTTCAAAGGTGGAAAAAACCATTTCTTTTTAGACAACTCTTGATTTGTCATTCAGCCTTTATATACTCGACAAGGTCACAAATTGAATTTTCTTATAAAAGCTTGCTAACACCTGAATTCCTAGGGAGTTAAGGGGGTGTTTTTGAGAAGGCAAAAACACCTTAGCTGTTCCACTATTAGGTGGAACAGCCGCTTTAGCTTTTATCCAACATGGCAGGCAACAGATTCCCAAAAAAACGGTCTAACCATTACTTATTGCTCTTGTTCGTAAATACGGTGACATATTTTAACTGTCATGATATCGAGACAATACGTCACCTTATTTACGAAATGTAGTACTTAGTACGCCATAAATCGTTTAACTAGGATAAAATACCCTGAATTCTATCAATAAAGATTTGATTAGGATAACCGTCTTCCATATAAGGATTGATAACGAAAGTTGGTGCCCTGCAGCCAAGATCAATTAATTGTTCTTTACACTCTTCAATCTGTTTGTTGGTATGTTTTGTATGCACGTTAATCGCAATAAGGTCTATTTTATCTTTATTAATCAAATGTTTTGTTGATTTTTTTGCTTTCTTTACAGAAGGCGATGCAACCAAGATAGATACATCTGCATCTTGAACACGAAGAAAACTATTGCCTTCAACTATTATTGTGTCATTTTTGTTAAAACATGCAAGTGCGGATTCTATGCCAGTTTGCTCTACATCTGAATCAGTTTGTAACCATACAACCTTATCTGCACCCGCACTCGAAAACTGATCGGTATCTTTCCCCTTCTCCTTTATAATAGCATCATCTGTTAAAATCTTGAATGGCTCGTAATCAGAATCGCACGTATCACACCCCGTATGCCTGGGACAAGTACCTTTGTGCCTGACCGTGATTTTTAAGGCACACATAGTTTTATCATAATGCGATAAATCAAACTTGCTTTCCGCACTTTTATAAGAAGTCTCACCTATATGTTGGAGTACACGTCCATATCTCTCACTAACTACCTGTTCTCTTTGTCTATCAAATTTAGATGCACTGTCCGATAAACGCTTTAAAATATACGATGCTACAGTAGTTTTACCTACGTTACTTGCAGTTCCTGTTACAGAAATTATTTTCATAATAATTGCATCGAGCAAATGTCAAAACCTGAATGCCGCATTTTCATGCGATATTTAAGTCTCAACAAGTTCCTCATATTCATTCAAAAAATACCTAAGTGTTGATAATACTGGATTAGGTGCCGTTTGACCAAGTCCGCATAGAGAAGCCGATTTCGTAACATAAGCCATTTCCTTCAAATCTTCTATATCGCTTTTACGTCCATTTCCATCGTTTATCCTCGTTAATACATCTAACATTCTTTTAGTGCCAATCCTGCAGGGAACACACTTTCCACAAGACTCGTCCTGAACAAAATCCATAAAATATTTGGAAATCTCAACCATTGACGTATCACCATCCATAACAATGAGCCCACCAGATCCCATAATGGCGCCAACTTCCTTTACTGTTTCGTAGTCAATGGGTAAATCCAGGTGTTCTGCGGGCACACACCCACCAGAGGGGCCCCCCATCTGTGCAGCTTTAAATTGACGATGACCAGGTATACCGCCACCAATGTCAAAGACAATCTCTCGAAGAGTTGTGCCCATTGGAACTTCCACCAATCCGGTATTCTTTACCTTTCCAGCCAGCGCAAATATCTTTGTGCCAGTACCGTTTTTTGTGCCATATTGTTTATACGATTCTGAACCATTAAGAATTATTATGGGTATATTAGCTAATGTTTCTACATTATTTATGTTAGTAGGTTTGCCCCATAACCCTGAATTTGCAGGAAAAGGAGGACGTGTGCGAGGCATTCCCCTTTTACCTTCAATTGAAGCAATCAATGCCGTCTCTTCACCGCAGACAAAAGCGCCTGCCCCCTTTTTAATCTCCAGATCAAACTTAAACCCTGAACCCAGGATATTACCTCCAAGTAAATTTAACTGTCTTGCCTGTGCAATGGCTTTTTCTACATGTTTTATAGCAATTGGATATTCAGCGCGAACGTATATAAAGCCTTTTTCTGAGCCAATTGCAAATGCGGCTATAAGCATCCCCTCAATTACTGCATGAGGATCACCTTCTAGCACTGCTCTATCCATGAAAGCGCCGGGGTCGCCTTCATCTGCATTGCATATTATATATTTAGCATCTCCCTTTGCTTTTTTAGCAAATTCCCACTTAATCCCTGTTGGGAAACCTGCACCACCGCGCCCCCTTAAGCCAGAATCTTTAATCTCATTGATAATGTCTACTTGCTTAAGCTTAAGAAGCGCTTTTGTAAAACCCTCATATCCTTTTCTGGCTATATATTGTTCAATATTGTTTGGATCAATTATTCCACAGTTTCTAAGAACAACCTTTTTTTGTTTATTGTAAAAAGGAACATCTTTTATATAAGGTATTCTCTTCCCTGCCTCTACGTAACAAAGTTTATTTATAACCTTACCCTCTTCGATTGTACTGGATATGATTTCGGGAACAATTTCAGGTGTAACTCTACCATAAAAAACTCCTAGTGGTTCAATAGTAACAACTGGCGCCCTTGCGCATAAGCCTTGACAACCGGTCTCAACAATCTCAACCTTGTCCCCCAATTTTTGGTTTTCAAGCTGCTTTTTAAATTCATCGCATACCTCTTCAGCACCCAAGGCCCGACAACCAGTCATGCATACATTTACTCTAACCTTATCTTGCCTAAACTTTTCTTCACATATTTTTTTTGCGGCGATAAAATCATCATACGATTTCAAACTTCCTAGCATTTTCTACTCCTAAGTTTTTTCTGAATATTTCTGGATAATATCTGATGCTTTATTAGCCGTTAACTTACCAAAATATCGTTCATCTACCATCATCACAGGAGCAAGAAAGCATGTTCCAATACATGCTACAGTTTCCAGTGTAAATTGATAGTCTGGCGTTGTTTCTCCCTCTTCCACCTTTAATTGCTCCTTCATCTTTTGCTTTACATCGTTTGCACCCTTTACATGGCAGGCGGTACCACTACAAATCTTTATCGCATGTTTGCCACGAGGTATTAAAGTAAATTGGGAATAAAACGTGACAACACCAAAAACCCTGGGCAATGGAATTTTAGCCAGTCTTGATACTTCCTTTAAAGCAATCTTCGGTAAATACCCATATGTATCTTGTGTTTGTTGTAAAATTGCAATAAGATTAGAAGCATCATTATTACAAAATTTTGAAACAATATCTTTTACAGGACTTATGTCTACTTCATGCTTACTCATAATCTTTTCTCTTTCATTTCTTTCCTAACATAATCAACGGCTTTTCGGAAAATTATAATTCCGTCTCCTTCTGCTTTTAATCCCTCCCGTGTCCACCGTGGATGCTGAGTCGGTTCGATATAACGTTCAGGATGCGGCATCATGCCGAGAATTCGTCCAGTAGGGTCACAGATTCCAGCTATATTGATAACCGAACCATTGGGATTCCATGGATAACCTAGTTCGTTACCATCTTTATCAACATACTTAAAAATTATCTGTTCCGATTCAACAAGCATTCTTAGCTTGTCTTCATTCTCTCCAATAAACTTTCCCTCTGCATGCGCCACAGGGATGTATAATACAGTATCTCTATCAATAAAGACAGACTTATTTGAAAACACCTTTAAATGTACCCACCTATCTTCAAACTTGTTGGAATCATTATAAGTAAGGGTAAACTCCCGTTTATGTCCGTTTAAAGAAGATTGAATCCCATTAAACCCCGGTAATAACCCCATCTTTATTAAGACCTGAAAGCCATTACAAATCCCAAAAATCAATTTACCATCATCAACAAATTGTATAAGCTCAGCTAATAAATGATGCCTGAGTTGATTTGCCAAGACTTTCCCGGCAGCAATATCATCTCCATAAGTAAATCCACCCGGTAACACAAGTATCTGATATAGGCCTAAAAGGTCTTTTTCCTTGAGCAGTTTATTGATATGTATTAAATCAACAATAGCGCCTGCTTTTTCAAGTGCATATTTCGTCTCATAATCGCAATTAGTCCCCGCTGTGCGAAGGATTATGGCCTTAGGTCTAAATTTATTTTGTGACTTAATCATCTTCTCGTTACTTTTACACTTTTACCAATTACTTACTTTTTGTTAAGGACAGACGATAGCCGACCGCTCATTTAGCTCGCTAGGATGACGGACGAACACGTTTCTCATATTCGTTACTTCTTACATGCAAAAGCTATCTACTTTTCGTTCCATTGATATGAGCATTGCAAAGACATGCTCATATCTTTCATCCAGTTTTTCAAACATCTCTTCACTAACATAATTGCATTTTAATGCAAACTCTAACCAGGTTGTGTGTTTCTGCCGCTTCTTGTGCTATATCCGATAACTTATTAATAAACACCGCTTTATATCTTCGTTTTCGCCAACCTTCTGCGAGATTTGCACACACTGATCTGGAGGATCTACGTATTTGATCTGTTAAAGAATATTTTTCTTCATTAGGAAATCTTTTTGAAATTTCAAATATTTCCATTGCTGTATCAAATGCAATTTTATAAACCTCTAAATCTCTTACACTATTTATCCTTTTCGTCCCTCTTCTCTCGCCCCTCACCCTTCGTAGCACTTCCCTCATTATTTCCTGATTTCAAAAAGGATATATCCCTATCTTCTTATATATATGACCCTTACAGCCTTAGCGCTTCCTGCCATACCTTCTTAAGATCAAAAATCTTTTCGGATATAATCTTTTTTCCGCTTTGCGATAGAACTGTAAATGCTTCATTATCCAAAACCTTCCCGATACATCCATACGGAATACCATTAATTATTTCCTCAAATTCTTTCTGATTCTGAGGTTGTACTTCAACGATAAATCGTGTATTAGTTTCCGAAAAGAGAATGACATCATCCCCATCAACGCCTTCTTCAATCGGTACCAGAGACAAATCCAATTCTATACCGTATCCACCCGCAAAACTCATCTCTGCTGCAGCAACAACAAGTCCACCCTCTGAACAATCATGACATGATCTAACTAATCCTTTTTCTATAGCACTTGCCAGTAAATCCATAACACCTTTACCTGTCTTTGTGTTTACTCCTGGAACCGAATTACCTTTAAAACCATGTATATAGTAATAATGCGAACCACCAAGTTCATCTTTAGTTAAACCCAAAATATATATAAGATTGCCCTGTTCCTTCACGTCCATAGATATCGCCTTGGTAACATCCGGCATCACACATATAGCAGATATTAACAGAGAAGGTGGTATAGAAACAGTTTTATCATCAACTTTAAATTCATTATTCAAACTATCCTTACCTGATATGAACGGGGTTTCATAACCCAACGCTGTATCATAACACCCTTTCGCTGCTCTAACAAGACCACCAAGGCATTCAGGTTTATTTGTATTACCCCAGCTAAAGTTATCAAGTAGCGCAACCCTATCCAGACTACCACCCACTGATATTATCTGTCTTAATGCCTCATCAATAGCCGAAGCAGCCATATGATAAGGATCTATATCTCCGTACATGGGATTCATACCATTCGAGACGATTATGCCTTTGTTGGAACTCAAGAGTGGTCTTACTATGCAAGCATCTCCGGGACCATCATTATTCACTCCCTGCAGTGGTTTCAGGACACTTCCACCCTGTACTTCATGATCGTACTGACGAATTACCCATTCTTTACTGCAAACATTCCATGAAGATAGAATTTTTTTCAAATCTTCACCGTAATTCTTTTTTTCTACTATTTTAGTCTCTTCATTAGATGTTGATTGCCATATGGCCTTGCGTTCAATTCTAGGTAATCCATTATGCAAGAAATCCATTTCTATGTCTGCAACTGTTTTACCCTTATAACTCAAACGCAATCTCTTATCACCCGTAAACTCCCCAATAAATGTCGCCTCAACATCATCTTGCTGGAATATTGTCTTGATCTCCTCCTTGTTTTCTGGCGGTACAGAAAGGACCATCCTTTCCTGGGCTTCGGAAATCCAAATTTCTGAATAAGACAGTCCCTCGTACTTAAGAGTCACTTTTTCAAGGTCAACGACAGCTCCGAGGTCTTTTCCCATTTCACCCACAGCGGAGGAAAGGCCTCCTGCACCACAATCAGTAATATTATTATACAAACCACGATCTCGCGCCATTAAGAGTGCGTCTGTAACCTTCTTTTCCATAATTGGATTACCAATTTGCACCGCACCTCCAGATACTACCTCAGATTGTTGTGTTAATTCTATTGACGAAAACGTTGCCCCGTGGATACCGTCCCTTCCAGTCCTTCCACCAACAAGTAAGATTAAATCTCCTTCGTGTGATTTTTTTTCACACTTATCCTTTGGAATCAACCCAACGTTTCCGCAATAAACAAGTGGATTGCTTGTATATCTTTCATCAAAGAAGATAGCGCCGTTTGCTGTAGGTATACCCATACGATTGCCATAATCCCTAACGCCCGCCACTACTCCCTTAAATATCCTTTTGGGATGCAGCACACCCTCCGGTATCTTATCTTGAGGCATATCCAATGGCCCAAAACAGAAAATATCTGTATTCAAAATTGGTTTTGCACCAAGGCCAGTACCTAATGTATCTCTAATGACACCACCTAATCCTGTATTTGCTCCGCCATAAGGTTCTATTGCGGACGGATGATTGTGTGTCTCTGCTTTAAAACAAATATCATATTCCTCATCAAATTCGATTATGCCGGCATTATCCTTAAACACAGAGACACACCACGGTTTATTCAATTCTGAAGTCACCTTCATAATCGTACTAGCTAAAAGGTTGTCAATATACTCCCCATTATATTCTATTATCCCTCTAAATGTTTTATGCATACAGTGTTCAGACCATGTCTGAGCAATAGTTTCCAATTCCACATCAGTTGGGTTTCTGCCCAGTGAAGCAAAATACTTTTGTATTGTTTCCATTTCCTGGGGGTTAAGATATAATTGCCTTTTTTCGCTAATCGACTGAAGCTGTTTATCGTCTACATTTAATATCTCGCACTCATTTTTTCTAAATACATAATCTATTGCTTCTGTTTTATTTTCATAAAACAGACTATCTTTGTTTATAAAAACATCCTCTATAATCTTATTAGCAAGTACTTTATTGGCGATAGTTTCAATCTGATTAATACTAAGTCCGCCAGTTATCAAAAATCTCTTTGCAGTCTTAACTGAATTGGCATTAATACCTAAATCCTTAATCCCCTTAATTACGGTAGATTCCACTGGATCCATCACACCTCGTTTACGAGCTATCTCAATCGTATAAGTAATACTATCTTTATATCTTTTCTGTACTGACCCCGCCTTACCTTTGTAAATATTGTCTGGCGGGATGGATGTCCCATTATAATAAACGTAATCCTGTGTCAGCTTATCTGTCAACAACTCATTGCAAATGCGTTTGATATCTTGATTTGACAAGTCTCCGTCTATTAAATATACACGTACCATGCGTACCTCATCTACTGACGTAATTCCAATATTCTCAACCTCTGATTTTGTTTCATTCCCAAGGGAATCAGGAAATTCTTCTCTCGTAAATATTTCTATCCGTTTTCTCATTTTTTTCCTAGAAAATCGTCACGTAATGCCTTCGCCTTTTTCAACCTGTTTAAGATTCTCCTGTCATTCTTCCCTTCCATATCCTTCAATGTAGATTTTATTTCCTTTGAAAAACATCGTAGAGCCTCAATTATCTTTATCCTATTCTGTTTGCAAATATTTAACCATAGTTTTGGATCACCTGAGGCGATTCTCGTTGTATCTTTTAATCCATTGGCCGCAAATTCCCATTGCTTCTTATTAATCACGTTTACAAGTCCAGACGCAACAAAATGAGGCAAGTGACTGGCAAATGCCACGACCTCATCATGTACGGCGGGTGTTAAAATATTTATTCTTGCACCTAACGCCTTCCACATATTTGCTATCTTTGTTATGCACCTTTTTGAACTAAGATTTGTAGGCGTTAATATACAGGCGCTATCTTCAAAAAGATCTGGCCGGGCTGATTCTATACCCCTTTGCTCTGAACCTGCCAGCGGATGTGCTCCTATAAAATTTATATTATTTCTGGCATTTACATCTTTTATTTCTTTATTTATTTGTGAAACAATATGGCTTTTTGCACTTCCTACATCAGTAAGAGTTGCAGTCCTTTTCATCAATGGGATAGCCTTTTTAGCAAGACATGGTATGAGGTCAACAGAAGTTGCCAATATTACAATATCAGCATCACACACAGCTTTCTCAATATTAGTTGTGCCTTCGTCTATCGCCTTAATTCTGAGGGCCTTGTTTAACGAGGCCTTGCGGTGTCCTACACCTATAACCAACCTTGTTAACCCTCTTTCCTTCAAGCCAAGCCCTATTGAACCGCCTATCAAACCAGTACCAATTATGGCAACAACTCCAAAATTCATTTGCTATATAATCCTCTAAAATATAAGCTTAAGAACTTTACTGAAAAGACCTTACTATGCAAATTCAGAGCATTTCATGGCCAGAATTCACTTTCATAATGCACAAAAACATTTTAAAAAAAACACTCATCCACAATCATACTAAAGGGTATTTTTTGATTATCCTTGAAAAACAATGTTAACCTCGTTAGGAAAATTTGTCAATTTGAATTAATCTATATTTTCTTGATTTGAATAAATAAACTGATAAAATCGCACAAAACAAGTTGAGAGAAATAGACAGAATTACATGCAGGTATAAATTATGACAGAAAAAATATCTAAACTTGAAAATACAATCCTTGAGTTAGAACAACGCATTCACAAACTAAAGGATAATCCTGCACAAGTAGATTCTTCAATTGAAATCAAAAAGCTTGAAGAACAGAAAAAAAATCTCCAAAAAGAAGTGTATTCAAATCTCTCTCCATATGAAATTGTAAAAATAAGTCGCCACAACTTACGGCCAACAATATCTGATTACATAAATTTAATGTTTGATGATTTTATAGAGTTGCATGGAGACCGCTGTTTTGGAGATGACAAGACAATTATCACGGGTCTAGGTAAAATTGGTAGTAAAAAGGCCTTAATAATTGGCCATCAGAAGGGCAAGACTACAAAGGAAAGGATTCAGTGCAATTTTGGCATGCCTAATCCAGAAGGATATCGAAAGGCATTGCATAAAATGAAGCTAGCCGAGAAGTTTCATTTGCCAATAGTCTCGTTAATCGACACACCAGGAGCAAACCCTGATATAGGGGCAGAAGAGCGTGGTCAGGCACATGCTATAGCCTTTAATATTGCAGAAATGAGCAGACTCAGAACTCCGATAATTTGCATTGTAGTTGGTGAAGGAGGAAGTGGCGGTGCGCTCGGAATTGGTGTAGGTGATAAATTTTCGATCCTTGAATTTGCTTATTGTTCAGTTATATCGCCAGAAGGATGTGCGGCTATCCTATGGAAAAGCAAAGACAATGCAGAAGAAGCTTCGACCGCACTTAAACTGACGGCAAATGATCTATATGAACTTAAAATAGTAGATGAAATAATACCAGAACCAATAGGGGCCGCACACAGTAATCCAGAAGAAATGGCTAAGATACTTAAGAAAATAATAGTTAGATATATTGAGGAACTCCAGGAAATTCCTATAGATAAGCTAATTGAAAATCGTTATAAAAAATACAGAAAATTTGGCAGTTTTCTGGGTGGGGAATAAGAAACTAATTTACGTCTTTGTGAAAAATACCACTGACATTCTCGCTTTGAATAGATGCTAAATAGAAATTTTGCATTGGTTGCAAGATTACGAAAATCAAGAAATTGTCTAACATTAACCTCAAACTTACTTGACGAAAACGTGGAATAGAAAACCATTTCAACGCACATTGAAACGGTAAAAACATCTCGCAAATTTTTTTAAGGTGTCCAAAACACATTCCAATCATATTCAACTGAAACAGTATTCTATTCCAGAAGAGTTAAAGAAAGAAGGAAATTAATGAAAAAATACACAATCTTAATCCTAATCCTACTAACGATTACGCCTATCCTGGGTTTTGGAAAAGAGAATCCCGAAGACGTATTGATAAACTACTTAAAGGCCCTTTATTCAAATAATCTTAAAAAAACATATAAATACATTTCAAAAACAGACCAAAATACAATAAGTAGAAATGAATTTATAAAGCAAAACAGCCTCGACGACCCTTTTCTTCAAGAAATGGCAAAGACCATTTATTCATTAAGCAAGTACGAGGTAAACGAAGTAAACACAAATGAAGACAACTCAATCGTAGACGTTACGATAATTGCTCCGGACATGCCCAAGGTCTTAGGCGAAATCTTTGGACCATTTCAAGGCCCTACCAGCATGAAAAATCCTCAAGAAGCCATGAGGCATATGTTAAGGCAATACTTAAAAAAGGGCAATGTACCGATGGAAGAAGACAACAGAAAATTTACATTGGTTAAAGAAGATGGCAAATGGAAAGTCTTTATAGGCCTCAAGAGCAAAGATTGATGTTGCAAAATAACATACACTTATAAAGGTGAAATTTGTGAGACAAAGGTTTTTAGAACTTATTGAAGAAATCGGAGACAAATTTAACAAGCTCCAAAAAAGTGTTGAAGAGTGGTTTAAGGACAAATTTGAAAAATTAGGATCACTTAAAGATTCATACCCGGAAAAAAGTTCATACACTTATGAACACCAATACACAAATTTTGGTAAAGAACGAGAATATTTAAAAGACCTACACAAAGGAATCTTTAAAAAAGAAAAGCACGACACAGAAAACTTAAGGCTTCTAATCCAGAATATGCTTAATGACTACGACGAACTGATCCGCAAATATCGTGGAATTGTCCCCCTGGACTTTTCGATAGATATCATCCCGGATAAAGCCCATGCCGAAGAAGGAAGAGAGATAGAAAAGGAAATCCTCCAGTTTTTCCCGTCAAATTGCAAAAGAGAGGATATTACAAAACACGTTACAGAAATGATCAAACACGTACAAGAAACCTCCTTTCCTGATACACCAATCTGGGTCAAGGTAACTCAACACAAGGAAAAATAATTATTAGCTTAACCCCGAACGAGTTGGGTCTGAAAAAGTTTTACTGAATGTAGCAAAAAAATTCTAGTAAGGGTCTGGTCTACTTGTAATTAGTGCCTGTTGTGGAAACACTATATTGTCACCCTGAACTCGTTTCAGGATCTCTTAACATCTTGACATATATAGATTCTGACCCCCATAGCTTCCTTACGTAAGCTAGGAATGGGGGCAGAATGACATTTTTGGGTATTTAAGCTTTCCGCAACAGAAACTAATTAGTACCTGTTGCGGAAATACGGTATATTCAAAATCAGATTTATCCCCTTTTTTGCGGCTGTATTGCATTATGATATATCCACCATACAAGATAAAAGTTGTTGAAAAAATCAGCTTAATCCCTCGTAAAGAAAGAGAAAAGCGAATCAGGGAAGTAGGTTACAATCTTTTTTCCCTTCAATCCCAGGATATCTACATAGACCTCTTGACTGACTCCGGTACCGGGGCAATGAGTAATAATCAATGGGCGGGCATAATGCTGGGGGATGAGTCTTATGCAGGCAGCATAAACTTTAAGCATCTTAAAGAAGCAATTAAAAGTATCATGGGATTTAAGTACATACTACCAACACATCAAGGACGAGGGGCCGAACACGTACTAGATAAGGTTCTCGTAAAGCCCGGTCAAGTTGTACCAGGAAATATGCATTTTGACACTACAAGGGCACATATAAGAAACATGGGTGGTAAAGCCGTTGATTGCGCCATAGAAGAAGCTTATCAACCGGATATAGAACACCCCTTTAAGGGAAACATTGATATCCAAAAACTGGAAGATTATGTCAATAAGGATCCAAAAAATATCGCGTATGTGCTAATCACCGCAACCTGTAACAGTGGAGGTGGACAACCAGTTTCAATCGAAAATATCAGACAGGTGCACGAAATAACAAAAAGGAACAATATTCCACTATTTATGGATGCCGCACGTTACGCCGAAAATGCATTCTTTATAAAAGAACGTGAAGGTGGATATAAAGATAAGTCGATTCAGGAAATAGTAAAAGAAATGATGTCTTACATGGATGGATGTACCATGAGCGCCAAGAAAGATGCCATAACCAATATAGGAGGCTTTTTAGCCCTGAATGATGAAAAACTCTACAAGAAACTAGCTCACAAAACGGTCCTGTTTGAAGGTTTTATTACATATGGTGGAATGTCCGGTAGAGACATGGAGGCGCTGGCCAGGGGTTTACTTGAGGGAATCGAAGAAGATTATTTGTGTTACAGGATAGGTCAGGTACGTTACCTGGGTGAAAAGTTATCTGCCGCCGGAATACCTATAATGAAGCCTATTGGTGGTCATGCCGTCTTCATTAATGGAAAGGCATTTCTTCCCCACATCAAACAGGAAAATTTCCCATCTCAGACGTTATGTATAGAATGTTACATTGAAGGTGGAGTCCGTAGTATAGAGGTGGGAACCATCTTAGCCGGACGTAATCAAAAAGACGGAAAGGATATCTATCCAAGATTGGACTTGGTAAGATTAGCTATCCCACGCAGGGTTTACTGCAGAGAACATCTCGATTATGTTTGTAAAACAGTCGTTAACGTTTATAAAAGAAGAGACGTAATAAGGGGTCTTGAATTTGATTATGAATCGCCCATATTGAGACATTTCCTTTCAACTTATAAGAGGATAACGAATTGACCACTAAATTCCATCTGCAAGCCTTTATTAGGCTCTTAAAATATATTCACAACAAGTTGTTTTCTTACCTTGCAATTCTGTCATAAAATTTTTGATTGACGATGAATTACGTTGTTATGGGAAGCAAAGGCATGCTTAGTTTCATAAGCAAGACTCATAAAACAGTCGCTGTCCCTATTTAACGCCATAAAACAGTCGCTGTCCCTATTTAACGCTATTTAACGATTATATTAGTAGTTTCTCTATATCAACAAGCGAATTCATTGGAGAAGACGAAGGCAAATATTTAATCATAAAGATGCCTCCTATTCAAAATATTAGCCATATCTCAAATTTGATATATAAAGGAAACACTATTACGGTCAGATACATGCATGAGGGCACTGTATTGGGCTTCGAATCTCGCATAAGCTACTTTGTTACTAATCCAGTAAAATTAATCTTCATTGAGTACCTGGAGAAGATTGAAACCCATGACCTTCGTGTACATAAAAGACTTGATTGTTTTCTGCCAGCAAGTGTAAGTATAGCAGACAACTCAATAGAGGGAACCATCACAAATATTAGTAAGGAAGGATGTCATTTTGTTGCGGATAAGTTGAAAATTGAAAGCAGCTCAATGCTATTAGGGGTAGATAATGAAATCGACGTAAACTTTCAATTGCCTGGAGTGGAAAAAATACTTGCCGTAAAAGCGAAGCAGAAAAACATCAAGAAAGACAACGATAACGTAAGCGTTGGGTTGAATTTGAATTTAGCAATATGAACATTGAAGTGCAAAAAAGAATTTATGGCTTTCTTTCAGAAGCTGAATTATAGCTCATAGGGGGATAAGAAGAAGGGGAACTCATTGCCATTCTATTGTGTATCTCAAAACACATATCTAACTTTACTAAGCCTTTCCAGACGCTCAGGCGGTTTCTCTATGAAGTCCATTGAGACATGTTTATCGATTGTGCAATCTATTCATCAACATAACCTTTGTGCCATAATCATGTGTATTAACCGTATTGTAGTAGGAGTTACGATCTTCAAACCAATCTCTGACTGCCAAACATTTTGTTCTCACCAATTCTGACAACAGTGGTATAGTCTTACGGTTATTTATTACCTGTATAGATGAATCTGAATAGTACATTATCTCCATTCCCATAGTTTTGCCTCCTTTTTAATTAATTATCCTTAGATCATTTCCCAAAATAAACTCTACTGTCTTTATAAGGCAAGCCTGATACAAAGTGTATTGTTAAACACACAAAGTATTCATAACATTGGAAACATTATTACCACCTGAACTCATACATTTGTCATTCACAATTATTATTTACTCAATAAATTATGGGCAATATCCCCTGCAATACTCATAGCAAGTGAGGTCAATGCCCCTAATGCTAGCAGGATAAATAAACGAAAACATCAAACTAATCATCAATTTTCTCATAATTCCTCTACCTAATTACGACGGGTGATGGGGAAAAATATATTGATAGTAACGTCTGTTTAATGGTTATACTGGTTTTTAATCGCCAATCTTCTTCTCTAGTAAATTTAGGAAGAGTTATCGATTAAGTTCCGTCTTTGAGTTAATCACAATTTCCTTACCAATAAGCGCAAAAAAGTATAAATATTTTTGTAAGCTATGTTATGTATGCGTCTTAGGATTTGATTTTTTTAGTGAGAGGGAGTGTGTATATGTCTGTTTTTCTTTACAAGATTCAACAATAATTGAATGGTGAGAGTATACACACGAAATTAATGTGCGGCAGGAAGAGACTGAGAGATTTATTTTCAAACCTGGTTAGTAGTTCAATTAAATAATCTCCTAACAGTCTTCGGTTACATTCTTAAACGATAATAGGGACATAATAGGGACGGACATAATAGGGACAGCGACCGTTTTAATTTTTGCGTGGTCTTCCCCACGGTAGCGCCCTTAGCCTTCTTCCAAATAACCTCTCAATCTTTTTCATAAATCTATCATTACCACATGGCCTTCCCGTCATCGAACACTTCCTTATGTTTCTTATGATTTGTTCATCTTCTT
>JBHICG010000049.1:0-25111 GCA_046759445.1 Candidatus Scalinduaceae bacterium | reverse complement strand
GATGCACATAAGCTTGGGATAGAGATAGTGTATGACGTAGCCCACAATATCGCAAAGATAGAAAAGTATAAAGTAAACGGCAAGGAAAAAGACCTCTTAGTTCACAGAAAAGGTTCTACAAGGTCTTTTGGTCCCGATAGAAGTGAACTTCCGGAAATATACAGAGACGTCGGGCAACCCGTTATCGTTGGAGGTTCAATGCAAACAGGTTCTTACCTGCTGGTAGGTACCGAAAAGGCAATGGAAGAAACATTTGGCTCTACAATGCATGGCTCAGGCAGGACCATGTCAAGGAGAGCTGCAAAGAAGAAAGTAAGAGGCGAACAGCTTCTAAAGACAATGGAAAAGGAAGGCATAATTGTTAAGGCAGTCTCTATGCCTGGCCTCGCAGAAGAAGCCGGTATTGCCTATAAGGACATATCAGAAGTCGTTGAAACCATGGACGTCCTAGGAATATCAAAAAAGGTTGTCAGACTAAAACCCATTGGTAATATAAAGGGCTAGTGATGATAGATGCAAAGCGAATACGGCAAATGCTGCTTAAATAGTTCGGAGTGGAAAGTTTGGAGTTCGGAGTAATAAGAAATGAATGTCGAATATTGAACAAGGAATATAGAAATAAAAGACATAGAGGTTTTTGACAGGATTAACAGGACATATAAGATATTAGATATAAGAAAAACGCCCCATTGTCATTCTCGACACCGATCGGGAATCTGTTTAGAAAGGGTCGAACAAGAAATGTAGAATGTAGAATGTAGAATGTCGAAGCGAAAAGACATAAATTACGATTTAAGATTTAAAAACACGGGAAGCAAGAAAATAGGACGCAGATAAGAAGAAAGACAAAGCGTTAAACATTGGATTTTTTTCCCTCGCCACTTCGGGGAGAGGATTAAGGTGAGGGAGATATTAATGTCAGGCGGGTAACCGCAACCATCTTGAATCTTAATAACTATATGAAGGATCAAATTGTGAAATTAATAGATAGTCCAACCGTGATAGAGGAATGCGGAATAGCAATAATAGGGATAATGATTTTCAGGATTTGGAAAGACATAAATTACGATTTACGAAGTACAAATTACGATTCCGTGCAATTCGCAGAATTGCCTTACGAAACCTCAACCGAATAAGAAGAACCTGGAGGACAGATCTTTCATCTTGACTTCAATAATATATAGATTTATTATCAAATCTCATTTTCATTCAATTCAAACAGCACAAAAACTATACCACAACTTGTGATGTGGATAAGTTGTCTTAGATTCAGGTTTATGTCTACATGAGTGTAGAAACATGAACTTTCTTGCCAGATACGTCCATTCTCACAGTAGAATATATTTCTTTTAAAATAAACATTAAAAGGGTTATGTCAAGTGGTAAGATATAACCTCAAAAAGCCCTTGCCTAATTCCCCCATTAATTTATAATCCTATCCTACCATGAAGAAATCATATCTTTTAATAATCACGGCAACCCTGTATCTAGCGTTGACAGGCGGTATGTCTCTGGCAAAGGACTCTAACGCAGAGACGATAGAGGCATGCAAACAGGCAGTAAGGAAGAATCCTGATGATGCACAGGCTCATTTTAATCTCGGCGTTGCCTATCTCAAATCAGGCATGTATAAAGAGGCGATTGAGGCATTCAAGCAGGCAATAAGGAACGACCCTGATGATGCAAAGGCTCATAAAACTCTCGGTTATGTCTATTTAAATTTACACATGTATAAAGAGGCAATTGAGCCGTTAAAGCACGTAATAAGGATTAAGCCTAATTCTGCAACAGCTCATTATAATATTGGTTTTGTCTATGACAAATCAGGCATGTATAAAGAGGCGATTGAGGTATACAAGCGTGCAATATTTATTAACCCTGATTATACAGTTGCTTATAATAATCTCGGTAATGCCTATGGTGAACTAGGCAAGTATAAAGAGGCGATTGAGGCGTTAAAGGTTGCAATAAAGAGAAACCCTGACTATGCAATGTCTTATTATAATCTCGGTCTTATTTATAATTTATCAAACGATAAAGACTCTGCCTTAGAGCAGTATGAAATACTAAAAAGCCTCGTCCCTGAACTGGCATATAAACTGTTTAGATTAATTAATAAATAATTCAGGGGGGAAACATCCTGCCCCAAACTACATCTCACCAAACCCCATTTTCCCTTGACTTCAATAATATATAGATTTATTACTACATTTCAGCCTCATTCAATTCAAACAGCATAAAAACTACACCACTGTAATGTGGATATGTGATAAACGACAAATAACAAACTCCAAATAACAAACAAATCACAATTGCCTTAATCTAAAATTTCAAACAAAATGGTTTTGGTCATTAAGACATTGTAATTTGGAATTTGTTTGGGATTTGTAATTTGACATTTGTAATTTCTAAACTTCTGGTCGGTTCTGTTTTGTGCAGGTTAGGTTTATGTTTACATGAGTGTAGAAACATGAACTTTCTTACCGTTTCTCCATAAAGTAGTAATCTGGTCTTTACGAATATTATTACAATAGTGGTGTTATTCGGAAAATCTATAATAACTTGCTATGCTATAAAGAACCTATAAAGGAGGCCGAATGCTTTTTCAATGGATAAATCCATGTACTAATGAATCAGATGTAGAGAAAGTCAAAGAAATCTCTCTATCCTCATCTAATCTTGAAGAAAAGGACTTAGAAAACATTATTTCAAAAAGAATTGAAGAGTTAGTACGTACGGATCAACTAATGGTAATCATGCAAGAGCGTCGACGACAAGAAGAACCAGATATTATTGCAATTGATCAAGAAGGAGCCCTTTATATTTTTGAATTGAAAAGGTGGGAAGGAAGAAGTGAGAATTTACTTCAAGCACTTCGTTACGGTCAGAAATTTGGACGTTATAACTATGATAAATTAAATTGGTTTTTTCAATCGTATAGACACGGCAAGGGAGAAAGTCTAGAACTTCAGCAAGCTCATGAAGAATTCTATGATTTAGATGCTCCTATTAACAAGGATAGATTTAATAACAACCAACATTTCGTAATTGTAACCAATGGACTTGATTATGACACTTGGGATGCTATTGCATACTGGAAAAATAAAGGCATAAATATAACGGCACAAATCTACAGAGTTTTCAAAATAGAAGATAAGTTGTTTATTGATTTTGACCCGTACGGTCCAATTCTGGATGCTCCTAAACAACCTGAAAGTGGTCTATTTGTAATTAAATACAAACAAAACCTACATGCCAGTTGCTTACAAAGATATGATACATGAAAAGAAAGGGGCCGCTTATTATGGGAAAAAATATTCCATAAAAAATATTCATGCAGGTAATACGGTTTGTCTTTATCATGTTGGTGCTGGTGTTATTGGAATAGGGCAAGCAAAAACTGATTTTCTAAAAAAAGATGTAAATGGAGAGTCCGATGAGGAATATTATATTCCAATTGACTTTGAATATTTAGTAGATATAAAACAAAGCAACTGGCATGAGATGGCAATTCATGCTTGGGAAATTAATGATTATTTCAATACAAGTTATAGATTCAGACAAACAGTATTTCAGTTGCCTTATGAATTTGCAGACTATATCAAGAAAAAATTTAATGAAAAGAGCTTAACCAGAGGCAATTAGGGACAACAGCGCCCATTTTAGAGCTTATAGACTCGCGGCAGCTTATGAGCCTATTAAAAAACAAATCTTGTCATGAAGGCCAAAGAAAACTTATTATTACTTTCAGAAGAAGGTATTTTAAATTCTGATAATGAACCCAGGATCACATCTCGCCACTTGACACAATTCAAATCCCCCTAACCCCCCTTCCTGCTTATGGTCGTCTACAGGACAGCACGCAGGCGTAAAGAGGGGATAAGAAAAATAGAAAAAAGAGGGTTAGTGGAAGTTAGGGTCTTGAATTAGGGAACCTAGGAGAACCTAGGGTCACATCTCGCCACTTGACACAATTCAAAAACCCCTGAGCGAAACAGGGTCTGAGCGAAACAGGGTCAGCGACTGTTTTTGCTTCTATGATCAGGTCTTTCATTTTGATATTTTGAAGAAACATTCTCCTTATAAAGATCCTAAGGGATTAAATTTCCTCTTGACTGCATTTATTTTTTTGACGTAAAAAAATCACTTGCAAATGTGTTGCATATGTGAAACAATCATAAAATGGAAAAATCAGCAACCGTTCATGCCAGAATTGAGCCCAAGACTAAAAAGAAAGCCGAAGGGGTTCTGAAAAAATTGGGAATGAGTCCTACCGAAGCCATTCGCCTTTTTTATAATCAAATATGCCTTCGTGGTGGCATTCCATTCCCGATTCTTATTCCTAATGAGCTAACAAAAGAAACCTTGAAAAAAAGTAGCCGGGGCGAAGATGTTCAATCCTTTGATTCTCTTGAAGAAATGTTTGATAGTTGGGAGAAATGAAAAGGCTATCCCAGTCTAACCAATTCTTAAAAGATATTAAAAGGATGAGAAAACGGAGCAAGGACATCAAAAAGCTGCAATCCGTGGTAAATAAACTTGCCAACAATGAAACCCTCCATCCCAGGCACCGGGATCATCCTTTGGTGGGCGAGTGGAAAACCTGTCGAGATTGTCACATTGAACCAGATTGGATTCTCATTTATTACACCGATTCAAATACTCTTCGTTTGGAACGTACAGGTAGCCATAGCGACTTGTTTGAATAATTTCGTGGACAGAATAATTAAGAGGATATATAGATTTATCATCACATTTCATTCAATTCAAACACCATAAAAACTATACCACAATATGTGATGTGGATATGTGATAAACGACAAATAACAAACTCCAAATAACAAACAAATCACAATTGCCTTAATCTAAAATTTCAAACAAAATGGTTTTGGTCATTAAGACATTGTAATTTGGAATATGTTTGGGATTTGTAATTTGACATTTGTATTTTCTAAACTTCTGGTCGGTTCTGTCTTGTGCGGGTTAGATTTATGTCTACACGAGTGTAGAAACATGAACTTTCATCCCGTTTTTCCATAAAGTAGTAATCTGGTCTTACTGGATATCATTACAATAGTGGTGTTATACAGAAACTATAGAATAACTTGTTAGCTTTTAAAAAAGGAGAAACAAATGGAAAAAGAAATTATTGAAAAAATTAAAGTTGTAAGAATTGGCTTTCTCTTATCACTTCTTACATTGTTGTTTGGCTTTATCTTAGGAGGCCTTTTTGGAGCTATCGAAGGCAAGATCAAAGGCCATTTGAAGGAGGAAGCACGGGCTGTCTTTGATACTGTGTACAAAGGTGATTCTGTCAAAATGAAAAAGATTACAGATAAATCCTGGGTTTACTTTAAACGTGCTCACCTTCACGCAAGTGGACTAGGGGCAATTTCATTAGCTGCCATTTTGCTTCTTATGTTTATGCAAACCCCATTGATTGTTAAAAACATCACCGCAATATTCTTAGGATTGGGTTCTTTGGGATATTCCCTTTTTTGGATGTTTGCTGCTTTAAAGGCTCCAGGACTTGGTAGCACAGGAGCAGCAAAAGAAGCGCTGTCCTTCCTGGCAATTCCATCTGCAGGTATGTGTATCATTGGGTTAATCTCTGTTTTGATAATTGTCCTCAAAACAGTATGTTGCACACAAAATAGCTCATGCACAAGCTAACAAGCGGATAAACCGGCTTTTTAAATCGCTGTGCTCCTTAAAAACCAGTTATCATTTTGCGTTAGCTTAAAAAAATTGCGTATTCATTAAAAACCAAATCTTGTCATGAAGGCCAAAGAAAACTTATTATTACTTTCGGAAAAAGGTATTCTAAATTCCAATAATGTACCCAGGATCACATCTCGCCACTTGACACAATTTAAATCCCCCTCTTTCCCCCTTTTCTAAAGGGGGTTAGGGGGATTTAAGAATTTTGGCTTAAATTCAATAACAAATTTTTTAATGTTAATTTAGATCTTTTTTTCTATCTGGAGGGAAAAATGGTTTTACTAAAGTCAATTAACATTCCATTAGGAACACAGGCAATTGATTTTTGCTTAAAGGGTGTAGATGGGGAAATGCACTCTCTTGCCGACTATAACCATAAAGATGTATTAGTCATTGTCATTATGTGCAATCATTGTCCGTACGTTCAGGCCGTGGATAGCAGGCTTGTTCATTTGCAGGAGAAATTTGCAAACAGAAACGTTCAATTCATAGGCATCAACCCAAATGATGATGTTGCATACCCTGAAGACAATTTTGAAAACATGGTTAATAGGGCAAAGGAAAAGGGATACAATTTCCCCTATCTAAGAGATGGCGACCAATCGATAGCAAAAAAATACCAGGCACAATGTACTCCTGATATATACGTCTATGATAAGGAAAGAGAATTGTGCTACCATGGCCGTGTAGATGATAACTGGCAAGAACCAGATAAAGTAACCTCACATGACTTGAACGATGCCATTGAAGCGCTGCTGGAAGGGAATAAGCCTTCTCCCAATCAGTATCCATCGCTGGGATGTTCGATTAAGTGGAAGGAGTGATTATTTAGAGAACATGTGTCATTTTTATTTAAAATAATAGTTGCTGGATCGTAACAACGAAACCATAAAAAAGGAGAAATGCTTTGGATAATAGGGAACCCGTGCAAATATCAATAGAAAAGGAACTTCATATTTGCCCTGAATGTGGATACGAGGATGGATTCCATACTTCATTTGTGCGACTAACGAAAGAAAAATGTAAGATTATCCTGATATGTCCAAGCTGCCATGCTCGTTTTGATCCGAATTGGACGGTTGAGGTATAAAGCAAAGGAGAAAAATTCATTCTTCTGCATTAAAAAAAATACCAAAGAGATAAGGTGTGAATAAATAGTGTCCCAATTATTTTCACTGGATACCGGTTTTTAAACGTTGCATCTGTGTCTCCGAATTTGCTTTCAAATAAAACAAACAACATTATAGTATTAAAAATTATAATCACAAATCAAGGTGACACCATTAACCGCCCCCACTTGATCATGTGAAGAGCCTTATAAGATAATCGTAAATACAAGGTATCCCAAAAAAAGATTTATAAAGAGCATGAGGAACAAACATATGGTAAACAAATTGCGCTAATAAAAACAATCCAAAAAGGGTTGGTACGATATTAGCCATATTAAGACCTCCTATGATTTATTGAAAATGAAAAAAATATAAGTTATTATATTGTTTTTGTATAATTAATCAAGATCGATCGGGGAATATCATGCCTATTTTTTTCTTGGGTTTTATTCTTGATTTTTAGGCTTGAGAACCCTTCCTATAGATTTCTCAAGTGGGTCAATAAACTATCATTATTACAAAACGTCTTTTGTCTACGGCTTCCCCTTTGGTTTTTATGATGTGGTAAACTTAGTACTGTTACTCGGGCAATTCTTGGCATACTAGAATTTTGCTTTTGTATTCTCATAAGTCAATTAAATAGATATGGTGTCCCCTGATTCAAAATAATACAGAAAAAACAGAAAAGGTGACTGATTTACTTATTCCCCTATTCCTCCATAAACTTTAGTGACGCCGAATTAATGCAGTATCTGAGCCTGGTCGGTGGCGGACCGTCTTTAAACACATGTCCAAGATGCGCATCACATCTGCTGCACATCACCTCAATCCTTATCATGCCAATGCTTTTATCTACAGACGTTTTAACGTTTTGCTCCGAAATCGTTTCCCAAAAGCTCGGCCAACCTGTTCCAGAATCAAACTTTGTTTCTGAATAGAATAATTCATTGCCACAACACACACATTGATATATACCTTTTCCTTTGAAGTTATAATATTCATTTGCAAATGGTGGTTCTGTTCCCTTTGCACGCGTAACCCTATACTGCTCTGATGTAAGCAACCGTCGCCATTCTTCATCGGTTTTATTTACTCTCTCAGATATGTTCGCCTCTTTTTGTTTTGTAAGCTTAGAATTACTCAATGTTTCTGCTTGCTTTTCACTTGTTTCGATTCTATTACAGGCAAGTAAAAAACATAATAACGAAAAGGTAGCTATAAATAAAGTGAGTTTCTGAGGTCTATGTATCATGCCTTCATGGCTTCCTCATAATTAACTTTTTCACTTACCGCATGTTTCAAAATGCCTTTTCCCCAAAAACGGCTTCGAATCGCTTATTAAATGATTCGGGTGTGAAATGAAAGTTCTGTGGGCCATACACTTCCACAGAATAAGCAGCACAAACGGCTCCTATTTTTGCACCATGAACAATATCATTATCCGATAAAAAGAACCCCTTAATTAATCCTGCCCTGTAGGCATCACCAGCCCCTGTAGGATCTTTCACAGAATCAGCCTTGGCAACGGGGATATCGATACTCTTGGTTTTGTTGTGTTCTCTAAGTATTACTTCTGAACCGTATTCGCCTTTTGTTTTAACAAGTATCTCCGTCTTATCCAAAATATCGTCAACTGACATGGATGTTTTCTCCTGTGTTAACTGAAGTTCATAATCGTTACAAATAAGAATTTTTGCCCCATCTATCATCTCTATTAAACGCTCTCTGGTCCAGGCAGGAATTGACTGTCCAGGATCAAAAATATAATCTATTTTTTTCTGTTTATATATATTTGAAAAATTAAACATATCGTCCAAATTACCCGGTGAAATGATAGCAACAGTATTTTCGTGTGTAATCGAATCGAAATCAAAGTTGGAACTGAATTTCATTGCACCCGGGTTAAAGGCCGTTATCTGATTATCTGACTGATCAGTGGTTATATAAGCGCCCGCAGTAAGTTCTTCGTCTATGATCTTAATATGTTCTGTGGGGATTTTATTCTTCGTTAGCCAATTTCTATAAGCTTCAAAGTCACTTCCGGCTGCAGCTATTATTGTTGGGCTTTCATCAAAAAGAGAAAGCGCATAGGCAACATTGCCTGCAGTGCCGCCAAAATTCTCTCTTAAACCATTTATCATAAAACACACGTTAAGAACGTGTACCTTCTCAGGAAGTATGTGGTCATAAAACTTTCCTGGAAAGTCCATAATCCTGTCATAAGCCAATGAACCCGAAACAAGAATATTCATTTTACCTCCTTTTAGAATTAATCACTTTTTGAAAGAATAATGGTGTTTGGTTACAAAGTTTCAAAATAAGGCTTATATAGGGATGATAACTAATTGTTTTTTGAAAATCTAGGAATATTACAAAAACTATTTAATAAGAAATAGATGCAAAATGTCATGCTAATTTGAAGTAAAAAAAACCCTCACAAATTAGGTTGGCACTTATTTTTGTAAACCTAATCGCATGGATAATAGCCATGGAAATGTGAAAACCTATACCTGTGCCCAAAGTTTCTAACCCTATAATAATATATCGTATCACGAATCCTATCTTCCTGTGCAATTATGGTTTCAATATTACCTGTTATCAAATCTACAGTTTCTGGCAAGATTTCACTACTTTCAAGTACCGCTATACCATTCCGCAGTTGTTCTGACATATTATCATAAGGGAACATTTTAAGGTATGAACTCCATTCAATAATTGTATCGTCTATCTTTCCGTACCTTAGATATGACATACCCAAAAAAAGTCTTGCCCTTTTATCATTGCTTCGAAGTTCTTTTGCAGTTTTAAGTTCAGAAATTGCTTGTTTATATAATTCGCTTTTATAATAGGCTATTCCAAGCTGAGTATGTGCCTTCGGATATTCTTGATTCTTTTCTAGAACGGCATTAAAGGAATCAATTGCCTCAGAGTACCTTTGTTGCTTTAAATAACTTACACCTCTTCCGTATTGTATCCCCGCACATCCACTAACAACAATTAAGATTATTGAGATGGTCAACAGGGTTATTAGGTTCTTCATTAGACTTTCCTCAATTAGCAAACATAAACAAATATTTTGTCAAAATTTGCCCTCTATCTATTTATATATTAGCACAAAAATTATTATGTTTAACTATCAAAATGTAAAAAAGGCGAAAGAGAACTTTTATAATTTCTTGAATATCTTAGACGTCTTACTGTAAAATATCTTACTAGTTAAGGAATGTTTTTATTTAGCGGAACCTGTCTGGTTAGGAATAGAATGTGAGGATTGGAATTGACTGTAGAGGTCTCAAAAACAATTTCATGTCTGGCGCCGATAGATACTTGATTAATTTTCTAAAATTAGCTATCAGGGAAAGGCCAGACCATGAATTTTTTTTGTATGGGAATCAACATTCATACCTGTCTAATTTGAACCAATCCGAATATGTACTGTCTGCAAGACTTCCAGCCATAAATCTTAAAGATAAAAAAGTAACAATTAAGATTACGCCTGAATGGAATACGCAGTGGTGGGACCATGTAATACTGGGGAAAGAAGCCAAAAAAGACAAGTTAGACGTCTTCTTTTCGCCCTTTGATAAGGCTTCGGTCTTATCACCATGTCCTATAATAATAACCATCCATGACCCAATACTGTTCGGCACGATGTTTGATAAATGAGTTCAATAAATTAGACACTTACAATCGCTAATACTTGCAGATAACAAGAACATGTGCGTCTATTTTTCTTGCAAAACAAAATTTGTGATTTAATAAACAGGGGTTATTCTCAAACCTTAGCCTATTTTTGAAGATAAAAAATATTCAATGATTGAGATATACAAGAAACTACCTGGAACTAACTGCCAGAAATGTGGCGTTCCCACCTGTATTGCTTTTGCAATCAAGGTAAAAAATGCTCAATTCAAGATAACGGATTGTCCCTATGTTAGTGAAGAGAACAAGGAATTATTACCCGAGAAACCCCCTGTCACAATGGAAGACAATTATGGGCGTGTGAGTGACGAATTAGAAGAAGAGGCGAAAAATACTAATTTCAAAGAGGCTGCCGTCTCCATTGGCGGGCATTTTGAGAATAACAATGGAGGAGAAAGCATAAGACTTAAAATGATGAACAAACTTTACGAAATGCGCAAAGAGGGATTGTACGAAAATAATAAATATTGTAACGATTCATGGACTAAAATCATAATCTATGATTATGTCCGTAGAAAGGGAAATAAACCTTTAGCTGGTGATTGGGTTATGTTAGGTTCTTTTTCTAATACCGCTTCGCACGTGAAGGCATTTCAAAGAAAGGCAGAAGAAAAGGTAGCAGAAATCTTCAATAAGAATATAGATGGCATGAAGACTCGCTGTAAAGAAATGGGAGGAATAGAAGAACAGGGCAAAATGAAGGCCGACTATATTTGTCGTTTTGACCTTTTACCACGTATACCCCTGTATTTGTGTTTTTGGGAAGCAGACGAGGAATACCAGGCAAGTTGCAAATTGTACGTAGATATCAGTGCAGAGGCACACATAGATATAGAATACCTCGCCTATCTTGTAGAAAGATTTGTAGATTTATTCGTTAAAATTGCTTAACATCTAAATTTATATAGATTCTGCTGTTGCGGAATTGCCAATGACATTTTTGGGCATTTAAGCTTTCCACAAGAGAAACTAATTAACTTCAACCTTCTTTTACGTTAAGAAAATTATATTATACTGTATTCATGTTATAAGAAGAAAGGAGAAATCATGAAGAAACTCAAAGTCACCATTTTTACTATTTTGTTTGTGTTGTTCCTGGTTATTCTCATCCAGAACTCCCAGGTTGTCACCTTGAAATTGTTTTTCTGGGAAACAAGTATGCCGCAAATAATCATTATAGCATTAACGATGCTTATAGGCTTTATTTTCGGGTACATCGCAGCCAAAGTCAGAAGTGCCCACCACAAAAATATGAAATAGTGCTACTTTGCTGTAAGTACTAGCTCAACCTTGTGAGGGTTA
Source organism: Candidatus Scalinduaceae bacterium (assembly GCA_046759445.1). GTDB lineage: Bacteria > Planctomycetota > Brocadiia > Brocadiales > Scalinduaceae > Scalindua_A. Next base: position 13,277 of record JBHICG010000049.1, on the reverse strand, counting down.
TCTGTAGAAAAGTTATAGTGATCATCGTTGATACAAATCAGAATTCTGCTTTTGAGATTGTAAATTACATCATTATTTTTCATGCATAAAAAAAATATATATAAATAATGAAGATAATCATAATCTCAGATATTCACGGAAACCTGGAGGCCCTTAATAGGACATTGGAATACATTGATAAGCTGGAAGGTAACAAGCGGGTAGTCTGTCTTGGTGATATTGTCGGTTACGGCCCGGATCCAGTAGAGTGTCTCGAAATAGTTCAATCACTTACAGATAAAATTTGTCTGGGAAACCATGATTATGCTATATCAAATATGGATTTAGATTATCAAATGACCAGGTATGCACTCGAGGCAATCAGATGGACAAGAGGCGTGCTGGGTAAAGAAACTAAAAAGATAATTGAAAAATTTCATATTCAGACAGAGGAAAACAGCATATTATATGTGCATGCATCACCAGACAATCCAATGAGATGGAAGTATATTTGCAACGCTATGGATGCATATTTGAGCATGGCAGATATGAAATGCTCTCTTTGTTTTGTTGGTCATTCACATATCCCGGGAGTGTATGCAGACTATAAGTTATATAGTGAAGAGAAAAAGACCATTTTAACGAAAAAAGGCAAAACTATTGTTAACGTAGGGAGTGTTGGACAACCTCGTGATGGTTCTCCCTTACTCTCGTTTGCCATATTTGATGATGTTGATTGGAATGTGGAGATAGTCAGATTAACTTACAATTATCAGGAAACAATGGCAAAAATAAAAAAAGTTGGACTGCCATTATTCCTTGCCGAGAGGCTTTCAGTAGGTATATAAGATTCCCTCGCACGTATGGGAAACCTTTCTATTTAATGCACGACTAAATTTTTTATGATTGTATAATTTTCTTGCAAAGTTTATTTTATACCTGAATAATTTCATGAATAAACTTACAGACATAAACGGCATTTGGGTACAGACAAAAATCATTTTTTATGAGTTGATATTGTAAAATACCTAATGTTATCATATTACAACCTAAATTGAGCGATTTTGTAGCCGCAACCTTGAGGTTGCGCAACTTACGTGGATCCATCAAATGATGAGAAACGCAGGCGGTCAATCTTAAGATTGCCTTAAGCCATCGGCTACAATGGCATATAATATAAAATCGCTCAATTTAGGTACAAATAACTTTTTCTTTTTCCTAGGAGAAAAATGACATTAGACATAATCATGCCCCAGATGGGTGAAAGTGTGGCAGAGGGAACCATCGTACACTGGCTGGTTAAGGAAGGTGATAAAATACAAAAAGACCAGCCAATCGTAGAGATAAGCACTGACAAAGTAGATACGGAGGTTCCTGCCCCTACATCAGGCATTTTGAAGAAGATAATTCACAAGGAAGATGAAACAGTACCTGTAAAAACCGTTATTGCCACTCTCAAAGAGGCTGAGGTAGAAGAAACCCCTTCAATTCCTAAAGAGGAAGTTGCGCCAGGTGAAGAGAAAAAGGCAGTAAAAGAAATGCCTTCCGTCAAGCCGTATCCGGGTAAGGTACAGGCTGAAAAGAGGCTCTCGCCTTTAGTAAGGCGCATGGCTAAAGAATACAGAATAGATTTAAGCAAGGTGCAAGGGACGGGCATTGCTGGCAGGGTTACTAAACAGGACATACAAAAATATATAAAATTTAAACCAGAATATTTACGTCCTGTCATTGAAGAAGACGTAAAAGAGAAAGAAGAAATAGTTCCCATAAAACCCAAGCGCAAAATCATTGCTGAACGAATGTCAGAAAGTAAAAATACTGCCGCACATGTAACTACCACTTTCGAAGTAGATATGTCAAATATAGTAAGATACAGAGAAGAACATAAGGATTCATTTCTTAAAGATGAAAGTGTTAATCTTACTTACCTTCCTTTCGTCATTATGACTACTGCGCGTGCCCTCAAACAACATCCTATCTTCAATTCCTCATGGTCAGATGAAGGTATAATAATAAAAAAATATATAAATATAGGTATAGCAGTTTCTTTAGAAGACGGCCTGATAGTGCCAGTGATAAAAGATGCTCATAAAAAAAATCTGATAGAACTTGCCATGATAAGCCAGGACTTAGCCCATAAGGCCAGGAATAAAAAGCTAAAACCGGATGAAGTTCAAGACGGCACATTCACAATAACAAATTATGGATCAAATGGGAGTTTATTTGGCACACCTATTATACTGCTCCCTCAAATTGCAATACTGGGTATGGGCACGATAGTAAAAAAGCCCGTTATTATAAATGATGCCATTGCTATCCGTTCCATGATGTATATCAGTCTTTCTTTCGATCACAGAGTCGTTGATGGAGCCCAGGCTGATAAATTTTTAATAACCATAAAAGATAATCTTGAAGACTGGAAACAAGAAATCCGTGAAAAGATGCCACCTTCTGAAACTGGATTTGGTGGAGTATGGTAACGCCTGGAGACTCCAAAAAAGACTCTTCAATGCAAGACAGTCAAATCAAATAGAAGACATACTCATTACACTCCAACATCTTCCAACATATACACTGGGTCGTAGAAACAAAAAGGTTAACCATCTCCTAACTAATGAGAATCAACTAAAAAATATGGGATATTCTATATACAGAGTTGATAGGGGGGGCGCCACCACATACCATGGGCCTGGACAGATAGTTTGTTATCCGATAATTGGTATGAAGCCCTATACGGAGGAATATTGCGATTATTTACGAATGCTGGAAGAAGTGATGATAAGAACCCTGTTGGATTATAAAATTAAGTCACAGCGTATCGAAGGATATACGGGTGTTTGGGCAGGTAGAGAAAAGATCGGGTTTGTGGGTGTTAGAATAGGTGGTGGCGCAACCATGCATGGTTTTTCATTGAACGTAAACAATGATCTTTCACCTTTCAACATGATTGTGCCATGCGGCATACAAAATGTTCAAATAACATCGATATCAAAGCTATTAAATACAAATATAGATATAAAAGAAACCACAGATTTTATTATCAGAAATTTTGTTGATGTTTTTAGGGTAAAAAACTATGCAACAACAAGCCTAAAAGAGATATTGGAGAAAATAGATGCAAACAAAACGCCCCAACTGGCTCAAGGCTAAATTGCCGGGAGGCAAAGAATATTACAGATTAAAAGATATTTTAAGATCTGCCAACCTGCATACAGTATGTGAAGAGGCAATTTGCCCGAACATTGGAGAATGTTTTGGGCAGGGCACTGCAACGTTTCTAATACTCGGAGATGTCTGCACACGAAGTTGTAATTTCTGTGCAGTTACCAAAGGAAACCCCTCAGTCCTTGATGAGGATGAACCAGAAAGGATTGCATGGGTAGTTGAACAGATAGGTTTAAGACATGTTGTTATTACGTCTGTAACCAGAGATGATCTTCCAGATGGTGGTGCAAAAATCTATGCAAGGACAATAAAGACCATACGTACTAATAATCCTGCATGCACAATAGAGGTTTTGGTGCCCGACTTTAAAGGTTCTGAAGAAGCCCTTAAGATTGTTTTGAAAGAATGTCCAGATATACTTAACCATAACCTTGAAACAGTACCAAGGTTATATCCAGATATAAGACCACAGTCTGAATATGTCCGTTCACTAAGCCTATTAGAGAAAGCTAAGAAGATTTATGCCGACTGCACCACGAAGTCGGGCCTGATCCTGGGCATGGGTGAAGAATATGATGAGATAATAGATGTAATGAAAGATTTAAGGGAGGTAGATTGTGACATACTTACAATAGGCCAATACCTCAGTCCCGGAAAACAATTCATTCCGATAGAAACGTTCTATCATCCTGATGAGTTTAAACGTCTCAAGTATGAGGGTGAAAAGATGGGTTTCAAACATGTAGAATCAGGCCCTCTGGTACGTAGCTCCTACCACGCATCGGCACAATTCAATTTCGTATGATAAAATTAAAAGATAATAAGCTAAAGACTAAAATCGAAAATATTGTGGTGAGACAGGAATTATCCTTATTCAACATGTGTTTTATTTTCAGTTTCTTTCAATTGAAAAAAGTGTTATAGTAAAGCCAAAAGCAGATTTCTTTTCATTTCCTTCCTTCTTACTTTTTTTAGGGAACACTAAAGATTTCCTTACAAGATCAAAAACTTTTCCGGTTTTATTCTAAATCTTATTTTTTCTAAAGTTATCGTGTAAAACTGCCGATAAGAAATGTTGGAGGTAATTATGTCTCTGTCATTTAGTTCTTCAGTTTCCGGTATCAGAGCTGCTTTTGATGTTCTGGATTCATCTGCACACAATACAGCTAACATTAATACTGACGGATTTAAAAAACAAAACTTTAGTTTGAGTGAAGGTGCAATTGGCGAGGTTGTTGTAAATCTAAGTGAAAGCACGGAATCGGGGCCGTTGCATCAAAATAAGGAAGGTAGCATGGTCGAAGCATCAAATGTTAGTTTATTTGAGGAAATTGTAGAACAGATGAATGCCAGACATCTCTTATCTGCTAATATAGCTGTAATTAAACGTACCGATGAAGCACAAAAGAGCCTTATAGACATAATGGCTTAGGATTTTCAGAATTCAAGCTTTTAATGTGTCTTTACTGGCCTAGTACGCTAATTCATGTTTTTTGACGTCATCTTTAGGAATAGTAGGTATCTCTTCAACCAGGTCTTTAACGTTTTAGACTGCATCAGGAACAATGACCACTTATTAATTTTAGATTCTGGATAGACATTGAGAGAGAGACCTATGATATAGAAGGTTAAGTAATTCTGCTGTCCCAATCACTTTTTCCACTTAATTCTATGAGGCATATAAATTTTTAGTTACTAATTTGTTTATTAAGAAATTTTGATACTTGAATACCATCCTCATTTATAGTAAACGATATTGCCCCGTCCTGGTATGTCTTAGATAAGTTTGATCCAAACTTCTCATAAGCTTCAACCGTAGATGTCGAAACAATTTTTTCTATTCCGCTTATTATGGCGTGTTTTGGTTTAACACGCTTAATCAAATCTTCTGTTTTTACACAAAAACCTCCATGATGTGGAACCTGGATTATGTCTGCAACCAGATCATCCTTGCCTGACAAAATCAACTCGATTCCAGATTCACCTATATCCGCACACAATAACAATTTGTAACCCAGATATTCAATCAATAGCACGCTGGATGAATCGTTAACGGATAAGCCGTTTACAGGGAAACCCTCATATCTTAATATGTCTCTATCATGTGGATTAAGTACCGTGATTTTCGCCGGTTCGTATCCATTAATTTCTACACCTTTAGCCAGCAGGCCTGTGCTTATGTTTTTCCCACTAATTAATCTCAATAACTTCTCTTTATTGCCAGATTGCAAGAAAAATTTGTTGACATAAACATTGTCAATCTTAAACCTTTCAATAAGAGACGGTATCCCATTACAATGATCATCATCTTCATGGGATACAACTATGGTATCTATCTTTCTTATTCCCTCCTGCCTCAAAAAGGGAGCAACAATAAATTTCCCTACGTCATAATTACTCCACGTGCCTGTATCAAAGAGCATGTTTTTGCCGTTAGGAAATTGAATAAAGATAGAAGTCCCATGCCTTACATCAAAGCACATAAATTTGAGACAACTTTGATTATGGCCAAATAATCCTGAAATGATAAATATATTCGAAGCAGCCAAAACTACAATTAAAGCATGAACCATTCTAACCCTTAATCTCTCCCTTGCTATAAAAAGTATGACTATCAAGTAATAGACTGCTATCCACGTCCACGATAGTCCCGATGTATAGAAGAAAGTCTCGAAATTTGTTGAAAGAAACGAAATTATGCTTTCCAACGTTATCGCAGAATAGGAAATCAGCCAGGCAAACGGCGTTGCCAATATTGGAAACAAAAATCCCGTGATCAATACAACAAACCCACCAACCAGTATAATCCATATTAATGGCAGGACAACTATATTCAACAATGTTACCAGAGGGGTTACGATATGAAAATAATATGCTACAAGTGGCATTACGGCAATCCAGGCTGCCAGAGAAACACAAAATGTCTTTCTGCAATATCGCTTAAACAAAAACCAGAACTCATTTCTTTCTTCCTTTGCCTGCAATTTTTCAATCAAGAGAGTTGATTTCCAAAGACAATTTTCAATTCTATCTGGAATGTATATAATTCCAAGCACTGCAAGTACTGAAAGTTGAAAGCCCACATTAAATAAGTCTGATGGATTTATCAAAAGTATTATAAATACTGCCGCTGCGATGCTATTTAGAATATCCCAACGCCTATCAAATATGAATGCACCATAATAGATAGCGACCATAATACTAGCTCGCATAATTGGAGTTTTCATTCCCGTAATGGCAGCATACAAAAATGTAACCAATATGATAATTATTGCCAAGCATCTCATATTAAGTCCAAATAGCCTTAATAAGAAATGTAATGAAACAACCAGTATGCCAACGTGCAAGCCGCTAATTGCCAGGAAATGAATAATCCCAGTTTTTACAAAATTATCCATAAGTCTCTCTGGCACCTTCTCGCGATCACCAAGTAAGATACTACTAACAAGAGGAATACTTCTTCTTTTCACATATTTTCTAATAACTTCATCTAATTTTTTCTTCAGGCTATAGACAAATGTAAAAAAATAATTTCCATGATTTTCTGATATTAGCTTTACGTTTTTAGCACTTATAACACTGAGAATAGCCTCAGTACGTGGATTTTGTTTCTGAAGGTACTTTTTATAATTAAACTGCCCTGGATTATGAGGCACTGAAGGTGTTGAAATATTCCCCACTAATTCTATCCTATCCCCATATTCTAGTTTATTTGCAAGATGATCCTTTTCGCTGCTTAGCGTATTTTCTTCTTCCTTTGTTGGGTAAACATTTACTTTAATTACACCTGAAACGTCTTTCCAATCTCCTCGCTGTGCCCCGTTCACGAAATTTTCAGAAATATTTCCTCCTTTTTCTATTGCATCCGTTCGCAGTAAGAACGTAACAACCTCCTTGCGTTGTTTTAACGAAGATAACGGAGGCTTTGACATATATTTGCTAATAGGTTGTGACACGACTATGCCATGCAAACGAACGGGAGTTTTTTTGGTACTTATAAGATTCGATATGCTATCGGTGGGATAAGAATAAAATCTAAAATGGTGATATGAAACACCTGTCAGGAACGTTAAAAAAAGAAGTGTTAACACAGGACCTCTTCCATGCCCGACCACCCACAGAAAAGGAACCCGCCCGAAAGACTCGGTCAGTCGGGAGTAAAATACGAATAAACACAAATACACAAGCAAGGTTACAAAGATTGTAGGGAAAACAAGAAAAAAAGGAATATTGAGAATATAATCTGCAGATATGCCGATTGCAAAAGATAGTACAATTTCTACAAGAGGACGATGTGCCATTTTGATCTAATAAGACAAAATTACGGGTTTTAGTGAGGAATTCCTTGAATAGTTGAAGCTATGCCACTCGAAACACTTAACATTAACCCTTAAATATTTTTATACCAAAAATTTGACATAATCGACACATGTTCAAAGATTCGGACAATGCAACCAATTACCTTATAACACTTAACAAACAAATATTGAAGTTTTCTTATAAGAGGATTAGAACCCTTTTAGCAAAAGAATCACTTGTAATATGGATTACAAATAGTATAATTCGATGGATTTGAGAAAGTCTCGAAAAAATGAGGGACCCAGAATTGAAAGCCTACCAATAATCTCTAGGAGGTTAAAGGATTACGGGTAGGGGAAAGGAGAAAACAATTCTTAAAGTCCCTCTTGTAATATAATATCAAATTATGACTTTTTATTCAAGACCAGCAATTACTATGTCTTAACTTAAGTTTGAGAAAGGGTTTATATGGCAAACGGATTTGAGGGAAAAAAGAAGCACAGACTCAACAGGAAAAAGTACATCCTAAAAAGACGAGCAAGAAGAAGGAAAAAATAAGTTTTACATTTGTATTTTCAATTTGGCAAATATCCTCTACTAAATATTAAAGAGGGAAATCCTTTTTTAGTGTTGCAATTTAAAAATATAAGATGAACCATCCTGTTGGTAAAATCGTAAAAACAAAGGTCCCTTTATTAGATTTAAGTCGCCAATATTACGACATAAAGGAAGAGATAGATTCTGCAATACATGATGTAATTGAAAGTCAATCTTTCATCCTGGGGCCACAAGTTAAAGAATTTGAAAGACTTTTCGCTTCATACTGTAACACAAACCATGCAATTGGTGTCTCTTCGGGAAGTGATGCATTATTTCTGGCTCTTAAATCATTGGGCATTGGCAATGGAGATGAAGTAATCACATCCCCCTTTACTTTTTTTGCCACAGTTGGCGCTATATGTAATGCCGGCGCAAAACCCGTTTTCGTGGATATTGATCCTGAGTCATACAACATAAGACCAGATTTAATAGAAAAATGTATAAGCAAAAATACCAAAGCTATCATCCCCGTTCATTTATATGGGCAGTGTGCAGATATGGAACCAATATTGGAAATAGCAAAGAAGCACGATATCAAAGTTATAGAAGATGCTGCACAGGCCATTGGCGCCGAATACAAAGATAGAAAAACAGGTTCAATGGGTGATTTAGGATGTTTTTCATTTTTCCCGAGCAAGAATCTTGGCGCCTATGGGGATGGAGGAATGGTTACATGTAACAATGACGGACTTGCAGAGTTAATTTACATGTTGAGGATTCATGGTGGAAAACCTAAGAATTATTACCCTATCCTGGGTATTAATGGTCGGTTAGACACGATACAAGCCGCTATCCTTATAAAAAAACTCAGTCATATAGACGCCTGGGGTGAACAAAGAAGGCAAAAAGCAACATATTACACAGAAAAAATGGTGGAACTGGATATAATAACACCAAAAGTAATCGACTTTAACAGGCACGTCTTTCATCTTTACGTAATCAGGGTAAAGGAGAGACACAAACTTATGGAACACTTGAGGGCAAATAATATAGATTGCGCAGTACATTATCCAATTCCACAACATTTACAAAAATGTCTTGCATACCTGGGGTATACAGAAGGAGATATGCCTGAAGCAGAAAGAGCGGCCAAAGAAACATTATCACTTCCAATCTTTCCAGAAATAACAAAAGAGGAACAAGATTTCGTTATTAATACAATCAAGGATTTCTTTAATAAACATATATAAAATTCACATTTATATTTCTTGTTTGCGCTTCTTTAAGACACATTGGCAAAATAAATCTTGTAAATAATAAAATTTCTCTGCTAAAAACTTTTTGATAAGGCCTGGAATGCGACTTTTTGCAAGCACAATTTTTTTTACATCCTTAATACTTTGCAACAATGCTTTATCACAAGGCCCACTTATAACCAAGGATAACTCAAAGCAACCTATTTCTATCACTGCACGCAGAATAAGTACCTGGGATGAAAATGGGTTTAAAGTCTTCATGGCAAGGGGTAACGTAAAAATTGAACAGGGTAACGTCTTGATTACTGCAAATTCATTAATTAGCTGGTTTAGAGAAGTTAAGATTGCACAATTTGCCGAGGGGCAGATGGAGATCTATTGTGAGGGCAAGATATCATTATTACAAGAGGAAATCGTTCAAAATTATGAACAAATGTACTTGAGGTTAGTTACAACGGCAGGTGTAGTCGTAAACCCCATAAAAACCAAAATTCAAAAACTTGAAGAAGAGCGAAAAACAAAATTATACTTAAGAGGGGAACTAATAAGGGCTGAAGGCCTGGGAGAATTTGCATCCGAAGAAATACCTAGAGGGCCTAGAATCCGTCCCCCAACAAGTTTGACTGCCGAGGGAAAACCTATAGACATTTTTGCTGATGATATAGATACATGGGTAGAAAAAGACGTTCGCATAATTGTAGCAACAGGAAATGTCATGATAAAAGGACGTGAGGAAACCCTAAATGCTGATAATGTAATCTTATATTTTGACATTGAAAAAGGTGGAAAGGACAAACCTCTTAAACAAATATATAAAGAATTATACGCTGAAGGAAATGTTACAATGAGACGTAAAAAGGATCTCATGATAGCTGAGAAAATTTTTGAGAACATTAAGGAAAATGAAGGTATTTTTGTTAAAAGCGTCTTCAGTAGCACCTTCAAAACCCCTTATTCTGCAGTGGAAACACCCGTTTATATACATGGTGATGAGATTAAGCATAAAGGTAAGGGCCTATACGAAGTAAAAAATGGATCCTTTACCTCCTGTAGCTATGGGCATCCACATTTCCGTTTCCAATCCTCTAAGGTAAGGATTTTTAAGACTGCAGATCATTCAATTGTCTCAGCAAAAAAAAACGTATTTTATGCAGGAAATATCCCTGTGGCTTACTTACCATTTTTAAACTTTGATATGAAAAGAAAAAAAAGAAAACTTTTAAAGAATTGGGAATTTGGCAGAATCTCAAGATTCGGAAGATTTTTTAAGACGGATTGGGACATATACAGTATTGCCTTTGGTGAAAAAATGGGTGATTGGAGTGATTTAACATTTAGCGCGGACTTTCTTGAATTGAGGGGACCCGCAGTTGGTTTGGATTTTCTATATGAAAAAGCTAATTTTTCTGGCCTCATTAATACATATTATGTCAGAGACGAAAAGGATACTGATATCAACAATGTCCCGATTACAAGTAAAGATAGAGGACAATTCCTATGGCGACATAGACAATTACTCGCTAACAATTGGATAGCAGATATTGAAGTATCAAACGTTAGCGATAGAAATTTCTTCAGAGAATATTTTAGAAATGTTTTTAAGGTAGAGAAGGACAGAGAGACCATATTCTATTTAAGAAAGGCCTCTGATAACAGGGGATTTTCCTTCCTGGCTGAAAAGCAGTTAAGGACATATGATACTCTGGTGAATTCACAAAGGCTTAATAGAACAAACCAAACTCTCCCTGAGCTAAAATACAGTATAATTGGAGAGCCTTTGTGGGAAGGCAAGTTAAATTTTTCCTCTGAAACAGAATTAGCATATCACGATAGAGTATTCGACGAAATTTCACCAAAGAGGGCTGAGGAGCAATTCCTGGGACGCGGAGCTTTATTAACCGCAGAAAGAGTTTTTGATAGAGTACCTGTCAGGCTTGAACCAGAGGAAACAATAAGATTTGATACAGATAATACAATCAATGCCCCTTTTCGCATTCTGGGTATAAAGTTTAATCCCTTTATGGGCGTTCGTCTCACCGGCTATAGTGAAAGCGTAAAGGTAGACCCCGTAACACTGAGAAATAAGGGTGGTGGTACACCTCGCGGACGAATAGCAGGTTCTCTCGGCCTTGATATAGGCACTACACTCTCGCGAACCTATAGTGTTTATAATAAACTCCTAAACATCAACAGGCTGAGGCACATCATCGTACCCGAAGTACGCTTTAATTTCATGCCGTTAGTTACACAAAACCCGGAAGACTTAAACCAGTTTGATGGAATAGACGCACTTGATGACTATCAATCAATCAAACTGGGCTTACGCAACAGGCTTCAGACAAAACGTGGGAAACCGGGGAAAGAGAAATCCGTGGACTTTATTGATTTTGACATGGGATTTAACATCTTTCCGGGCAATGCGGGCCTAAACAGGAAACGGGATGACTTTTTTGGATTGGATCTAAGGATAAAATTAACCGATAAAATTTCACTTCTTTCAGAACGGAATGAGTTTAATCTACGAAAAGGCGGTGTTGACGTTTTAAACATACGTCTTCGCTATAACCCTATGCCCGGATATAGATTTTCCATTGGGCATAGATTTATCGATGATACTAGTTCCACAGTTCGGTTTTCATCAACATTCTCTTTAAGCGAAAAATGGCGTGTGGTATTCTCTGAGAATTTTGATTTCAGAGCTAAACAAAGAATCGGAACCGGCCAAAACATTAGAGCTGAGAGCCAAAATTTAAGTTCCGTGTTTGTCCTTTCACGATTTTTCCATGATATGATTGGCAACTTAACCATAAATAAAAATGAAATTACTGGTGATACCATTGCGCGCTTTGATATTATCCCGCGTGGAGTAGGATCCGTAGGTAAACGCCTTCAAACTGTGGGCGCTTTGGTTCCTCAGAGTAGCAAGTAATAGATATTTTCTATGAAAATGTCATGAGAAAAGCAGTTTACCCGGGCACCTTCGACCCTGTTACATATGGCCATCTTGATTTGATTAAACGCGGCAGCAAAATCTTCGATGAACTCATAGTCGCTGTCGGTCATAATCCTTTAAAGAAACCCATATTCACAATAGAAGAACGAATGGGTATGATTTCAAGATGCGTGAGAGAAATAACGAACGTTAAGGTCGATTGTTTCGAAGGCATGCTGGTTGACTACATGAAAAATATACAGATTAACGTGATCCTCAGAGGCATTAGAACAGTTTCTGATTTCGAGTATGAATTTCAAAGGGCGCTTACAAATCGTGTATTAAAAAACGATGTAGAAACCGTTTTCGTAATGACAAGTCAAGAATACTCATTCCTAAATTCAAGCCTGATTAAAGAGGCTGTCTGCTTAGGAGGTGACGTTTCTGTGTTTGTACCTTCTGAAGTAGAAAAACTACTCCGACAAAAATTTACCCATTAAATAAGTTAGATTCTTCGCTCCGCTCCGAATGACACTTTTATCGCCACGATGTCATTCTGAGGAACCCTTCACCTGTCATTCTGAGGGAGAGCTAAGCGACCGAAGAATCTTACTTTTTAGAGTCTTCTAACTTTGTATTCAGATTGACAGGCTCGAGGGTAAACTCCATGACGAAGAATCTTATCTTTGAAATTCCTCATAAATATAGTACTTGACTAGTTAAGACGCCTTTATGGATTATTTATAGGCTTCCATGTACTATTATTCATTCGTATCCAGATACCAACGCCAGATCCAAAATCAATGACTACATCTTCCTTCCCATTACCATCCACATCACCCGTTGTTATGATCTCGGGTGAGGATTTGTGCAACTTAATCCATCTACTGTTGTTTAACCAAATCCATATACCACCATGACGAGATCCAAAATCAATAATGACATCCTCCTGCCCATTACCGTCTATATCACCAACTGTCATGATCTCTGGCGAAATGGCGTGCAGCTTTCTCCATGTACTATTGTTCATTAGTGTCCAGATACCAACACCAGATCCAAAATCAATAATGACATCCTCCTGCCCATTACCGTCTATATCACCAACT
>JBHICG010000048.1:0-25567 GCA_046759445.1 Candidatus Scalinduaceae bacterium | reverse complement strand
AACCGAGAATCACCAGATGTTGAACTAACGGCAGTCAACCGGATAAGCCTATTTTATAATATAAATTAACGCTTGCCATAATATATAGAAGGAGCCGTTAATATATAGTATTCATTACTTTTTGTACTGTGTTGACTTTCGCTTTGTTTTGTATAATTCATAGGTTTCATCCTTTTTCGCCAGTGGACTGATATTTTTATCTTCATAAACAAGCGTCAATACTTTATTAAGTCCTTTATGAGACATCAAATTAAACTCTTCTAGTGTTATTTCCAAATCCTCTTTTACCCATGTCATTATTTTATGCTCCTCGTCTTCTTCTGCCGCATCAGGTTCACCGTGACTTTCTAAAAAGACATTTCTAAAGTTATTTATATTTTCTTTAGCGTACTTTAACGTAAAATCGCTCCATTTTTTAATCGTAACTATTTTGTACAGTTTGCCTTCGTAGAAAAAGAAGGTAAAACGCCCACCTGATGCGTCCCTTGCAAGCATAGTTACTTTTCTGTTCACCATGGGATCGTATTCGAATTTGTCAGGCGCAGGAAATATTTCTTGAACCTGCTTTACACTCATACCAAACGCGACAGGTTGTTCAAGCTTTTTTTTATCGAGCGCACTCAAATCTGTAGGACTGTATCCAAGAATCGCTTTAAGTTCTTGAACATCTTTTAACAGCTCTTCATCGACTACTGCGGTTTCTGCTTGATTTTTCTCTTTAGCTGTCTTATCTACGGTAGCGCAGTTCTGTATAATAACTAACATCAAAGTTACTAATAAAATTAAAAAAGTATTCTTCATTTAATCTTTCCATGTTAATTTATCATCTAATAATTTAAGTTACAATCAAGTATTGCCGTGAAGAAACAGTGTTTCAAGATTTAAAATGCCTTCGTGTATGGCATGAATGTTATCGTTGAAAAAGTCATACCACAGCAAAAGAATTAATATACTATTATTATGGCACTTCTATGTTATCAAAGATATTTTGTATGACTTTTTCTGAAGTCATTTCTTCTGCTTCTGCCTCGTATGTTATGATTATGCGATGTCGTAGAACATCCATACCTATGTTTTTAACGTCTTGTGGGGTAACATAACCTCTACCTTTTAGAAATGCATATGCCTTTGATGCAATAGTGAGATAAATAGTTGCCCTGGGAGAGGCGCCATACTCAATAAATTCATCTAGATCCAGGTTGTACTTTTGGGGTTCTCTAGAAGCAAATACCAGATCAACAATATAGTCTTTTATTTTGTCATCAATGTAGATTTGATCAACTATTGAACGTAAGCGGCTTATGTCTTCAGTAGACATTATAGCGTTTATGTTTATGTTTGTATCTGTTAAAGCCATTCTTTCTAAAATCTCACGTTCTTCTGTTTTGCTGGGATAGGTTATGTTTAATTTTAGCATAAAACGATCAACCTGAGCCTCCGGTAATGGATATGTACCTTCCTGCTCAATAGGGTTTTGTGTGGCTAGTACCAGGAATGGCTCGTCAAGTTTGAATGTCTTGTCACTGATTGTTACTTGTTTTTCCTGCATAGCTTCTAGAAGTGCACTTTGAACCTTTGCAGGAGCCCTGTTGATCTCGTCAGCAAGAATGATATTTGTAAAGATCGGCCCTTTTTTTGTCGTAAATTCACCATTGCGAGGATTGTAAATAAGTGTGCCTATCAAATCTGCTGGTAAAAGGTCAGGCGTAAATTGAATCCTTTGGTACTTTGCCCGAATAGCTTTTGATAGTGACATTACAGAAAGGGTTTTTGCTAGCCCGGGAACACCTTCTAAAAGGACGTGTCCATTTGCCAGTATACCAATTAATAGTCTTTCTATAAGATATTTTTGTCCAACAATTACCTTCCCGATTTCATCAATTAAATTGGAAAGTATATGACTTTCTTCCTTAATTGTTTCCGTTATACTTTTGATATCTTTTGATTGCATCTTTTTGTGTTTTTCAGTTACATTTAACAAAAGGAAGAGGTATAGGAGAGTTTATTTTCAGTATTGCAAGGTCTTCAAGTATATCAGTACAAACTATAGCAATTTTGTATTTAGTGTTTTTATTCAAAATTGGTAATATACTGCATTGAAGTCTCTTAGAAAAGAAATTGTTATTTTTGATTTTTGAGGGTTTAAAATTATTGAGCTTCGTATAAAGCGCATTCCTTCATAATATTTTCTATCTTATCTTTTCTTACGAGATATATGAAATTCAAAGGTTTATTCATAACATAATATTCCGTTTTGCTTTTCTTACCTACTAACAATGTGTTTACGTCTTCTCCTAAGCCTACGGTTACGCTAAACTGCGGTTCGTTGAGTTCAAATTCTGATAATAGGTTATTGCTTGAATACTGAACGACAGATTCCGCCTTTAGGGTATTCATCGATGATAAGATGCGGTCTACAAAGTTTCCCTTCAATGGCTTATTTTCAGGCTGTATCATTTCCCATTTGTTATCTTTATTTCTTTGGAAAGACAATTTTTTCTCTGGATGTTTTATACTTAAAGAATTTGTCTGTGAAATATCAAAATCAAACAATGTCTTTGTTGCAAGCTCTAAACTATAATCTCTGACATCTGGCCAGCCAATTTGAAATATTAAGTCTTCATCTGCAAATTTTGCAAAGTAACTTGACTTGTCCTTCTCTGGTTCTAATTTATTTCCGACTAACAATGTTTTTGTAATGTTTTCTTTTGGTTTTATCAGACCTTCTTTTGCACTAATGATTTCCTCACCATCTTCGGTACTACCAACATCTTCATATGTTACAGAAACTTTCATACTTGGATTGTCAAGCCCGTATTTGCTTAAGTCATTTGCTGAAAGTGTAATAAGTTTGTCAACATTCAAAAACGATAAATTCCAGATTACCTGATTAACAGCATCTATATCCGCCTCCACACTAACAGGACTGGTTAAAACCCATTTATCAACATTACCTTCTTTCTTCTTGCATACGAATTTCTTTCCATTCCTATTGATAATCATTTTTTTGGCGTTTTCTTTAGGAAATTCTAAAACTATTTTATCCCTGAATGAGAGAAATCCACCAGTAGCGACATCATAAAAGTTCTCTGTCGGTACAGAATAAACGGCGTCTTCTCCTGCTCTTCTTACATAACACAAACCACCATCTTCATCAGCCTGTCCAATCATAAACTTTACAGTTTCGCCTTCTCCAATCTTTCTAAATACTGAAACTTCAACTGAAGGTTTATTTAAACCATATTTATCAAAATTTTTTCCACTATCATCAACATATTCCTGAATTTGTAAATCCTTTATTTTTTCAACAAATTCCCTGACCGTATCTCTATCAGCGAGGATTTCAGTAGGGGACTTAATCATCCAATCATACTGTTTTGTCTTTTCCATAGTTAAAGTGGTATCAGGATATTTCAAATCTACTTTTTCAATTCCATACGTTCCAATTGCATCGAATCTTAACAGTTGCCTATCACGCAAATCATTTGGTTCTAGATCCAGGTCATTAATAACCACGTCGTGAACTAGAAATATAGAACTTTCATCACTTCGCTTAGCATAGACCTTGTTATCTAGATTATGTCCTAAAATAAGTGTTTGTGCTTTATCTTTATAACCAATACTGACAGTAAGTCTTGGTTTATCTAAGCCATGTTTTGGTATGTCTCTTTCATCGTCTGATACGAAGTCCGTCTTAGCAATCTTTAAATTTTTTAACTCATTGATAATACCCTTGACTCTTTCTTTACTGCCACGATCAGAAATAGGTTTTGACAACCACCAGAGATTTTCTTCCTTTGAACACACGACTGCCTCTTTAGAGCCACTCTGGATTTTTATCCTTTCCACTGCATCTTCATCAATCTCAAAGACCCATTTGTTTCTCAAATCATTCACATCTTTAGTAATTTTTTCTAACACTTCTCCTATAACAACAAAAACGTCTTTTTCTCCTTCTACTTTTATGTAAATATTGTTTTGTCCTGCAGATATCTTGTCGCCTATATTTATAGTGTATTTGGATTCGCCCTCAGTTTCTTTTAGAGTCTGGCCTCTTTCTTTCCAGAGATGGACAATTATTTGTGGTTTATCGAGACCGTAATCTTTTAGGTTAAAGTTTTCTATTTCGCTTTCTTTGACAGTCCCTATCTTTCCCAGGAACTCAAATTGTGATAGTATTTCTTTTACTTCGGCCTTGTCAGCTCTCAACTGAAGAGGTTGAAGCATTCTCCAGCTTTCTTCATCAATTTTCTCGAGGACAATTGAGACCTTTTCGTTCTTGATCTCAATTTTATTGATTGGATCTGGCTTATAGTCTGGCAATACCATTTGCTGCCTTAGTTTCCATTCTTCTGTCCTGTATTGTTTCCTTTCATATAGGAAAATGTAAGCCACACATATAATAGCTATTATAAAGAGTACTATGGTAGTTTTAAATTTCATGATATTGTTTTGTGCCTCTCCGTTTATTTATCTTCTTCTTTTCCACCAGACTATACTACCAACCAATAACCCTATAAATGGTAGCCCTACTATAGACAACCAAAAAACAACGGTTAATTGTGCAGGTTTAATAATAGTCCTTCTTATGTCAGGAGCCTTGGGTGATATCCCAAGTTCTTTTTCCTTGCGAGCTAACCAGCTTACAGCATTTAAGATGAAATCTTGATTACCCGGTTTGTCGGAAAATGCATTTGCCGCAAAATCTACATCACCAAAGACTACAATCCGCGAACCCTTTTTCCCAATTCCTTTGAATGCTTTTGTGGCATGTGGCGGAGATGTAGGATTTTCCTCTGGTTCTCTTAACTCTGATGCTACAGCCAGCGATATAGGAGATGAAATATCTATATCTTTATCATAATTCGGCTTCTTTTGGATGCCCATTTCTGTTTCGCCCCAACTATTATCAGGAGCTTGTGCTATCGCTTTTGCTGAAAAAGCCATTGTATCGTTCAATGGGGCTACATTAACTACACATGATCCGAAAAATAACGTCATAAGGCCTTTTATGTCATTTGTTATTTCATGATCTTGATACTTTTCTTCATCAACATAGACTTCTGCAACCGTTTGCATACCAAAAAGGGGCATATTTATTTTATTATATACAACTGCGTCATCTCTAACCAATATGCCGTATTCTCCTAGCAAAGGTTTTAAACCAGAGGGTTTGTTAGTACCGAAAGCAGGCTCTAACATGACAAGTAATTTACCTTCTTTAAGCTCCCCTTTTTCATCTACTAATTTTGCTGAGGTTCCAAGATAGTTACGAATATAGTTTGTTTCCTCGGTTAAAAAGCTTTTTATTGGTCCAGCGATGAAGAGTATATCGCAATTTTCAGGAACCGATTTCTTTTTTAACAGATCAAGGGGTATAATGTTATAATTAGCACGTTTTATTGCGTTTGCCAAATCACCTAAACCGGCACGTTCAAAATCTTTTAAGTCTCTTTCCCCATGACCCTTGGTATAATATATTGTTGTTTGTTTTTCTTGAGTTACATTTAAGATAGCCGATGTAAAGATATCTTCACCCTTAAATTTAAAAGGAAATTCCCTTTCAATTACTTCTGATTGCTGTACGTGTTTATTTTTGTCACCGCAAGCGAAAATTATTGAATTTAATTTCAATTGTTCCAAATCCATTTTAAGTTTTTCAGATAACTCTGTTATTTTAGTGCGTTCTGTTAAGGGATTTATATGATTAACCTTTATCTTGTTAGATTTATATTTATATTCTTCAAGTATATCTAATATTTGTCCATAAAAACGATAATCAGGGTTATGCACCAGCAATGTGGTTATAAAAACTGGTTGATCAAGGTTTTCTAGTATATTTTTTGTCTTACTGGATAATGTGTATTTCCCAGATGCTGTGAAATCAAAACGATAATAATGCCTGTCATTAATATAGCTTACGAAAACAAATATAACTATTGAAATAAGAATCATGGCAAAGACATTTGCACCTATTATGGTCTTTTGCCTTCGAATATTTACTAATAGTTTTGATTCCTTTCTCGATTCAGTACTCAATTCGGTTTATTACCTCCATTTTCTGCTTTCTACATTTCGCACAGTAATGAATAATAGTAACGTTGTAAAACTAAGATAGTAAATTACATCCCTTGTATCTATGATACCTTTTGTGAAAGATTCCCAGTGATCAAAAGTGCCGATATATCTCAGGCTTTCATAAAACCAACCTTCACCGTATGTACTTAAAAAACCAACAACCCACAAAATTATTAATGCAACGAGCCCGATTACGGCAGCAACAATTTGATTTTTTGTTAATGATGATACAAGTAAACCTACGGAAACAAAAAGTCCTCCCATAAGGATTAAACCTATATAACTTGAAATAATTGGTCCAAAGTCCGGGTTTCCAAAAAAACTTAAGAATAGTACATATATCCATGTAGGTAGTATCATGACAAAGTATAAGCCCAGCGCTGCAAGGAATTTTCCAAAGACAACGTCAAAGTCTGTAACTGGTGAAGTCATGAGCGTTTCAATCGTTCCAGATTTTGTTTCATCTGAAAAAAGTTTCATTGTAATTACGGGTGTGAGGAGTAAGAGGAAAAACTGAATTGAGTCCAGGCTACCCTTTAAGGAAGCTTCTTGCCAGAACTGTAAGTTTCCAGCAAAAAAAAATCCAGATGCAACAAGAAATACAGAAATTACGATGTATGCTATTGGTGAAAAGAAATAAGATCTTAACTCACGCTGGAAAATAGTAGTCACATTACGCATTATTTGAATCTTCCTCCGTTTCCTTGGTAGTAATCTTATGAAAGATTTCCTCTAGAGTAACCTGTTCCCGTTTCATCTCACGCAATATGCAATCATTGTTTACAACGCATTTAAAGATGTCCTCTCTCAAGTCTTGACCTTCCGCTGTTTCAACAACAAATTCATTTACTTCCTTCTTCTCTTTCCATATAACAGAGCGAACGCCATTTATGCTAGAGATGCTCTCTTTTATTTTTTCCCCATTACCTCTTATTTCTAAGATAACGTTTGCACCACTTTTTAATTGCTTCATGAGATTTTGTGGGGTATCCATTGCCACTATCTTACCCTTGTTGATTATCATAATCCTGTCACAGACCATTTCAACTTCCGGAAGAATGTGTGTGGACAGCAAAATGGTATGCTTTTCGCCTAAGCCCTTAATCACCTGTCTAATCTGCCTGATTTGATTAGGGTCAAGTCCAATGGTGGGTTCATCGAGAATCAAGATTTTTGGATCATGGATTAAGGCATCAGCGAGGCCGACCCTCTGTCTGTATCCTTTTGACAAGGTGCCTGTGATCTGGTTTTGCACATCTATTATTCCAGTCATGTCGAGACAATAATCTATCTTCTTTTTTCTATCCCTTCTGGGGATATTTTTAAGTTTGGCACGAAACATTAAATATTCTTTTACTCTCATATCCAGATAAAGTGGAACATTCTCGGGTAAATATCCAATCTGTTGGCGTACATTTAATGAATCAGTAAACACGTCGAAACCAGCTACGGATGCAGAGCCAGCAGTTGCCGGCATAAAGCAGGTTAAAATTCGCATTGTAGTCGTTTTACCGGCACCATTTGGGCCGAGAAGTCCAACGATCTCACTTTCCTCCACATCGAAAGATATATCATCTACTGCTGCAATATTCACATAACGCTTTGTTAAATGTTTGACGTTAATCATATAAAAGTCTCCAAATTACCTTTTGCTTTGCGTCTTATTTAAGATACAAAACTTGAAGGAGTTAAGGGTTTTTTTCTGTTTTTTCTATCTCTTTGTCGGGTATAGGGAACTTACCACTTAGAAATTCTTCAAATGCAATCTTGACTGGTTCTTCCGAATTTGTCTCAATTAACTTTGGCGCACCATTAATTAATTCCCTTGTCCGTCTTATTAGTAGGTAAGTTAGAACATATGTTCCACCGACAATTTCTGATAATTTTTGTAAACTATAAGCCATTTGTAATAATTTATGTTGTTAACAAGAATGTTAACAAAAATGTTCCACCAATAATTTCTGATGACTTTTCCATTTATAAAAGTCATTTGTGATAAATTTATGTAAATTATTTAAAAACTTCAAATCTAGCATCTTTTTTGTTTTCGTCAAGAGATTTTTTTTTTGATGTTTATTAAAGCATTTAATGCATTTTTTGTAACACAAGATTATGCATTAAATATTATTACTGGATTGTAGACTTTTCTTGTGATTTTGTGGTATTGCATAAGTATAATACATAGTAAACTAAGGTATTTCACTTTCTGTAATGGCGCTTATTTATGAAATACTATTTATCCCTTAAATACTTGCAACTGTATTGTTAACTGTTTACAATAATCAAAATTATATAATGCATATAAAATTAAGTTAGAAAATAAAATGAATATATTAAGGATTATCAAAGAGAGAAGAAGCGTGAGAAAGTTTCTTAATAATTCAATACCTAAAGAGATTCAAGATGCTCTGAAGGAAGCCATAATATGGGCTCCAAGTGCCGGAAATCTTCAAAGTAGAAAATTCTACTTTGTTTTTAACAGGGCAATAAAGAAAGATTTGGCAAAAGCGGCCTTAAGTCAGTCATTTATTGCTGAAGCGCCGCTAGTAATAATCGCTTGTATGGATATTCGGATTAAGGACTATTATGGCGAACGAGGTGTTAGTCTATATGCAATTCAAGATGTAGCAGCCAGTATTCAAAACGTATTACTTGTTGCTCATGAGCAAGGATTGGCAAGTGTTTGGATAGGTGCATTTCATGAAGATGAGGTACACAAAATTCTTAAACTACCAAAATTCTTGCGCCCGATTTCTATTATACCTGTAGGATATACGAATGTATACTCTACAGCACCTGGGAGAATTTCTGTTAAAGATGCAGTTGACATAATCGAATGATGAATTAGGATTCGTCCGGGATTATAAATGAAAATATTGTCTTTGAGTATGCAAGTATGTAAATGGGTGTCAACGTTAAAAGCTTAACCAATGAAAAGAAAATATGAGCAACAATATTTATCAATAAAATGTGGAAAAACTGTGAGCATTAGATATAATTTTTGACATACTCTTCTTTACAGGTTGTTTCATAATGTCATTTTGACACAGCCTGTAAGCAGGGGGGATTTGTTCATTGCATTAAAATCTGTTTTTGGCAGATTCAGAAATTTATCGCACAAGATTTTGAGCTATTACCATAAGAAAAAAGTATTAATTTAAAATCAACTATAGATATCAAGTAAGTTTGACTGGAAAATAGAGATAAATAATATGCGTTTTTCTGATAAAACTTTCAAAGAGGTAGGTAAAGAATTTCCTAAAGGGACTGTGTTATTTAAAGAAGGCGATCCAGGCATTGAAATGTATTTAATCTGTTCTGGCGAGGTTAAATTGACTAGAAAGACGCCAAATGGTGAAGTGATTATGGCCACCTTAGGCTTTGGGGAATTTTTCGGTGAAATGTCTGTTATTACAAACAAGCCAAGGACAGTTACCGCTGTGGCTGTTTCGGATTGTAAGTTGAATGTAATAAGTAAAGACATATTGGAAACATTAATCTCAAGCAATCCATTAGTTGCATTGAGTATACTAAAAAAATTGTTGCTTAGACTGGAAAGTTCATACAATCAAATAGAAGAATTATATAATGACAAATACATTAATCAAAAACAGTAAGATGTGTGTTAATTCTGGAATACAAGAAAACTTCATACCGTTAACAAAGGAAGATGTCGAACTTGAGGAACTTGATGATGGGGGTGTGCTTTATGATAAAAGTAAAGATATGGTACATAGCCTGAATGCAACTGCGGCTTTTATCTGGATATGTTGTGATGGAAAACATTCAATACAAGAAATAGCAACAATTGTGGAGAAATGCTTCAAGTCAGAAAGCAAATTAATCTTAAAAAACATAATAGAAGTTGTTAAGGGTTTTTCAAAAAAAGGACTTTTAAAGTAGGAAAATCATTTTAGCAGTATATTTGTTATGTATACACTTAATTATAAGCTTCAATCACATCGGTTTTCGATTCTGGCGGAAAACAAAGGAATAGCGAACTTATGTTCACAACTCTATCCTAATTCGAGATATGAAGGTAATGAATCCTCAGACGTTACTTATACGTTATATATGAGAAAAGACAGTTTATCAGGACGATTCATTTCTTTAGAGTCATCATCCTTCATATCCTGATTATTGCTTACTTTACAAAAGCAACATTTAAGTCCTTATAAACAAACCATACACGATCACACATAAGTTTAAGTTTTCATTCTGGATACGGTACAATTCAAAAAAACATTTCCCAATATTCATCCTGTCAAAGTAGTAATTATATTTGACTACATCAGTTTTTATTTAAGTTGATTCTAATATCCAGTATGTTAAAATTATAGGCAACTTATTATAAAACACACCCCTTTTTCATCTATTTAAGTATTTACAATATTAAGACTTATGTAGATATACTAGTCTTAAGAGCTTTAATTTTATAAGAGAGTTTGGCAAAAATGGAAGTATTTCTCGAAGAAAAGGCATTTACAAACATAATCATGTCGGCGGCAGAAGTCTTTAAACATGAGTGTTATGGTTGCCTTTTAGGATATAAGTTAGACTCCGCAGTAATTGTGGAAACTGCTATACCATATCAGACTGCTGAAAGGTCATTCTCCGCTGCTGAGCTAAAGAGAAAACAGAGGTCCGTGATTGAAAAGGTCTTAGAATCCTTCCCCAAACTTAAGGCAGTTGGCGAATACCACTCACATCCACAACGTGGTGACGTAAAAGGGAGCATAGAATTAAGTGAGTCTGATATAGACAATATTAAAATAGAGGATTTAGAGATCGTAATAGCCATAAATAATAAGCAACGGTCAAGGCAATGGAAATATAATGAGGATATGACACTTTCAGGCTCATTTACTGACTATTTTTTCAGAATTGCAGCATACTATTATAATGGATATGTAAATCATGATCCCAATAAAACTATGTTGTGGTGCCCTTCTGCTATAGGTTTAAGTTACAAGAAAGGTAAATGAAGACTTACAAAGTGGTTAATCATGAAAACAGTGATTTTTGTTAGAATTTTTCTTATATGTCTTATCCTCGCATCTGCAGCGTTTCTTGCCGTAAAGTTGAATATCTTATGGAAGGGTAAGCCAGTTGGCTATTCTAAGGGATTAAGAAAAGAAGGAGACCTGAAACATAACACAAAAACAAAAAGTTCGTATAGATCAGATAAAAAGAGTGAAAAGATAGTTGAGGGTTTTTCAAAGACTCGTAAAAAGGATTACGAGGCAGTACCCATTGAAATAACAAGAGTTAAAAGAAAGGATTTAGAGATATTTTTAGTTAATAATTGTACGCTTGAACCTGAGAAACAAGTTGATGTGGTAGCAAAAACCACTGGTATTGTAAAAAATGTCTTCGTAGAGGAAGGTGATCATGTAGAATCCGGTGAATTACTTGCAAGGCTTGATGACGAAGAATTGCTCTTAGCGCTTAAGGACGCCAGGATAAAGAAAGAAAATGCAGAAAGAGTCTATGAATGGTCACTTAAGAATTTTGAAGAAAATATTATAAGCAGAGATGAAGTTGAAGATAAAAGATTTCAGTTTGAAGTTGCCTCAGTAGAACTCGAAAAAAAACAATTGGAGTATAAATATGCTTCGATTAAATCACCAATTAGCGGTGTTATTACTGATAGGAATATAGAAGAAGGTTACAACGTTAAAAGTGATCAAGTGGTTTTTAAGATAGTAGATTTTGTTCCAATCCTGGCCAAGATATATGTGCCTGAAAAGGACTTAAACAAGATTAAAGAAGGTCAAAAAGCCAGAATTATTTCAGAATTTGCATCTGAAGTAGAATTCATGGGAAATGTAAAGATGATAAGTCCAGTTGTTGATCCTGAAAGTGGTACGGTGAAGGTTACAATAGAACTTGATGACTTAATAGGTGGAGTTCTGAAGCCGGGAATGTTTGTCTCCGTTTATACAATTGTAGGTGAACATCAAGATGCTATCGTAATCCCTAAAAAAGCATTAATCCTGGAAGCAGAGACCGACGAGGTATTTGTTGTAAGAGATTTCATTGTAATGGATGTGGACTCTGCTGGAGTTAAGGGATTAGCTATTGGTGATGGTGTTGTATGTGAGAGAAAAAAGAACCCTCAGAGAAGCTTACTAAACGGAGGCGATTCTACCGTGTCTGGAAAGGTTGTAGACATTTCTAGAAGCCATGATAACAGGTTGCCTTTTATTATAACGGTAGAACTTGATAGTGTTATTGATGAAAAAATAAGTAACGTATTTGACCGGGTATCTTTTTATGATAATCGGGAAACCCAGGTATTGCAAATTGAGGATATTCTTTTTAGCAAAGAAACAAAAGCATTTAAGACGAAAATCACACTTGGCTTTAGGGAGGGTAGTATTGTGGAGGTGCTCGCTGGACTTAAAGAGGGTGATAGGGTTATTACGGTTGGGCAAAATGACATTGGTCATGGTGCGAAGGTAATAATTGTTAATGAAGAAAAAGAAATAGTTGAATTAGAAGAAACATAATTATCCATAATAAATAATCCTCATAAATTCATGTTCAGGAATTTCAATTTGAAAGATATACAAAGGCCAAGGAGCCCTGAAGTCAACCCTGAGCTTATTTCATGGCATGGTTTGGAATAATACAAACTGCAATGTAATGTTGAAATAAAAACTACCAATCATTAAGCGCCTTGCCTTCAGTATAATTCTACGAAGTGTGGTTGTTCAATTCGAATCATTTTCACCTTACACCTTTTTTTATTTGTTTTAACAAAATCAAGATGAATAATATAATTATAAAGGATTTTTTTACTTTTATCACTGATTATGGCTTTATCTTCGCGAAAGTGGGGAATAGATTCCCGATCGAGTCGGGAATGACATTTAAGGAAAAGTAGGTAATAAGATTTGAAAATAGTTGAATTTTCAACGAAAAGACGAGTTACGGTCGTAATGTTGATGACGGCTCTGGTTATCTTTGGATTAATATCATTTGAGCGGCTTCCCCTTAATCTCCTGCCAGATATCTCATATCCCACTCTGACGGTGAGAACCGAATACCCTGGCGCTGCGTCAAGTGAGATCGAGAATCTCATATCAAAACCAATTGAAAATGCAATAAGCGTAATAACAAATGTGGTGCGTGTGAGCTCCAGGTCAAGACCCGATATCTCTGAAGTTGTTATAGAATTTACGTGGAAAACCAATATGGATTTTGCGTCAATGGATGTGCGTGAGAAGCTTGACCTGGTAGACTTGCCAGATGCCGCAGAAAGGCCGGTACTGTTGCGTTTTGACCCTTCTCTTGACCCTATTGTAAGAATATCACTTTTTGGTGATGAAGACCTTGTCACACTCCGTATACTGGCAGAAGAAGAGGTTAAGCCCGTTCTTGAAGGTTTATCGGTGGAAGATGGTGTAGTAGGCACAGGGGCAGTTGGTGGGGTTGCCGCTGTAGAGATAAGTGGCGGGCTGGAGGAAGAAATACATGTGGAATTGGAAGAAGCTAGACTTGCAAATTTAGGAATACCCATTTCACAGGTGATTACGCGTCTAAAAGAAGAAAATATTAATCTTACTGCAGGGAATATTAAGGAAGGTGAGATTGAATATATTGTAAGAACTTTTAACGAGTTTAGGCGAGTGGAAGAGATACAGGACATAATCATCGATTTTAGAAACAGGATTCCTATTAAGGTAAGGGATATTGGAAATGTTAGAAAAGGCCACGAGGAACGTACGGTAATAACGCGCGTAAATGGGAAGGAAAGTGTAGAAATTGCAATATTCAAGGAAGCTGATGCAAATACGGTAACAGTAGCAAGGTTAGTAAAAGAAAGGTTAAATGAGATAGAAAATAAGTTAAGAAAATTTTCTGAATCTATAAGGTTGGAGATAACTCTTGACCAATCAAGATTTATTGAGAGGTCAATAAAGGAGGTGATTTATACTGCCCTTTGGGGTGGAGTCTTGGCCATACTCGTTCTGTTCTTATTTCTCAGAAATATTAAAAGTACTTTAATTATCAGCCTGGCAATTCCACTTTCAGTTACAGCGACATTCTTCTTCATGTACATATCAGGGGTGTCTCTAAATATTATGTCTTTAGGTGGGCTTGCGCTTGGTGTGGGTATGCTTGTTGATAATTCGATCGTTGTGCTGGAAAGTATTGACAGGTCTTACAGAAAAGGATACAGTTCGATTGATGCTGCTAATACAGGTGCAAGTGAGGTTGGCAGGGCCGTAATTGCATCGACGCTCACAACTATATGCGTGTTTATACCAATAATATTCATTAAGGGTATCGCAGGTCAATTATTTAGTGACCAGGCGCTAACAGTAACATATTCACTTCTCATCTCACTCCTGGTTGCGATAACTTTAATACCTATGCTGTCATCACTAAAGATCAAACGAAATAAAAGTGATGATATAAAAAGAGACGAACAAATTACAGGCCGCAATCCTTTGCCATCAAGAATACTTTATATACTACTGTATCCGTTGTTTATTATATTTGATATCGTTTTTTATGCAGTTACGAGGGCTTATCCAAGAGTTATAAGTTTTGCATTATCATGTAAGTTATTAGTAATTGCTATTGCGCTTTTAATACTTGGCGGCTCCTGGTTCTTATTAGCAAATTTAGGTAGAGAACTTATTCCCGAGCTAAGTCAAGGAGAATTCACTATTAATATTAAAAACCCTACAGGAACGCCTCTTTCAAATACGCTGGAGACTGTTAAAAAAATAGAAAACGTAGTAGGTGATAACCCGGAGATACAGACGATATACACTATCACCGGATCAACCAGTCAGGTAGGCGGGACAATAGCAGAGGAGAGAGAAGACATAGGGGAGATTAATGTCAGTCTTAGACAAAAGTCCAATCGCAAACTGGAGGAAGAAGTAATGGCTGAGTTGAGACAAAAACTTAAACAAATTCCGGCAATTGAATATAAGTTTTCGAGACCAGCTTATTTCAGCTATTTGACACCTATTGAGGTAGAAATAAAGGGATATAACCTCAATATACTTGAGAAATTATCCAGAATTGTTACTGCCAGATTGGAAGGAGTAAATGGTCTTACAGATATTAAATCCACGATTGAGGGAGGAATACCAGAGATACAAATTATCTTTAATAGACAAATACTGTCACAACTTGGATTAGATTTAAATGCAATTGCCAACATGATTCGAGACAATATCCTGGGTAATGTAAGCACAGAATTTTCCAGGAGGGATAGAAAGGTAGACGTTCGTGTACGCGCGAGAAAGAAAGATATTGGCAGTATCGAAGGTTTGAAAAATTTTGTGGTTAATCCGGCAGGTGATAGACCCGTTCTTTTGTCGGCAATTGCAGAAATAAATGTCGAAAGAGGGCCGGGCGAAATAAGGCGAATAGATCAAGAACGTGTTGCCGTTATTTCTGCAAACCTCGCTGGAAGAGACTTACGCAGTGCAGTGGCTGAAATAGAGGAAAAGATTGCAAATATTAGAGTTCCAAGTGGGTTTGAGATTAAGGTTAGTGGACAAAGCCATGAAATGCTTGTAGCTTTTTCGAGTATGTTTTTTGCCATAATATTGGCTGCATTTTTAGTTTATATCGTAATGGCGTCACAGTTCGAATCGTTACTCCACCCTTTTGTGATAATGTTTACGATACCATTTGCTCTGGTCGGTGTAGTTATAGCCTTATTTATAACCTCAAAACCCATTAGCGTTATAGTCTTAATAGGCGTTGTTATGCTTGCGGGAATTGTCGTAAACAATGCGATAGTTCTTATTGATTGTATAAACGCTCGTAGGGCTGAAGGTATGCCAAGACGGGAAGCGATCATTGAAGGGGGTAAGATACGGCTTCGACCAATAATGATGACAACGACAACTACTGTTCTGGGATTACTCCCTCTGGCACTTGGATTGGGAGAGGGTGCGGAATTAAGAATGCCTATGGGAATTACCGTAATTGGTGGTCTGCTTTTCTCTACACTTCTAACCCTGATACTGGTTCCGGTAGTATACGAAATTGTAGAGAAGATAAAAGAGTCGGTATGGAAAAGGGCTTAGCTGATTCATTCATTACATTAGTAGGTCATATGTTCCCCTCTTTATGCCTGCGTGCCGCCATTTGGACGGCCATAAGCAGGGAGGGGGAATGATATAAATGTTTGTGTCACTGGCAAGAAGTTGTGGGAAAATATTCCTTAAAAGAGTGAAAAACAAGATAGTTGATAACATTTAAATGATTACACAATACGTATCATGAATATATCTACGTTTGCCGTAAGGCGACCAATAACAACATTAATGATAATTTTAAGTGTGTTAGTAATAGGAGGAATTTCATTATACAGGATCCCTCTTGTTTACCTTCCGGAGATCTCAGGTCACTTCCTAAGAGTGCATGTACCATATAAATCTTCTTCGCCTCAAGAGGTTGAGGATTTAATTACCTTACATGTAGAAGATGCCCTTGGAACAGTAAAGCATGTTGAGACAATCGGAGCTGCCTCGCTTGACGATGGTTCATGGGTAACTTTGGAATTTAAGATGGGCACAAACATGGATATTGCTACGTTGGAAGTGAGAGATAAGCTTGAGCAGGTAAGGAATAAACTGCCGGAAGATATAGAAAAGATACGTATATACAGGTTCCAGTCCGGTGATTTGCCAGTTGTGGAATTTAGCGTATCTAAACGAGGCGAGATTAGTGAACTCTACGATATTATTGAAAATGTCCTTAAGCCCAAGCTTCAAAGGATAAATGGTGTTGCAAATGTAAATATTCTTGGTCTTAAACGAAAACAATTATTTGTGGAACTGGATCTCGAGAGGCTCAAGGCTTATAACCTGGATACATATGCTTTAAGGAAACATCTGCAAGCAAATAACATAAATGTATCGGCGGGTAACATAATAGAAGGATCAACTAAATACTTAGTTCGTGCAATAGGTGAGTTTCAAAACGTTCAAGAGGTAGCCAATCTGACCGTTAATGAAAAGGGATTAAGACTTTATGACGTGGCAGATGTTAGATACGACTTTCCCACAAAAAAAAGTTATCAGAGACTCAATGGTAAAAATGCTGTGAAAGTAGAGGTAATGAAGTCTTCTGATGCAAATATGGTATCTGTTGCAAGGGAAGCTGTAAATGTTATCAATAAGATCAGGGCAGACCCAAAAATGGAGAGGTTAGATATTTATGTATATCGTGACAGATCGCAACCCATACTCGAAAGATTAAGGAATTTGAGGAAGGCAGGGTTCTTTGGTGGTGTGCTTGTTTTATTTATCCTATTCTTCTTTCTAAGGAATGTAAGAAGCACGCTGGTTGTAACAGCAGCAATCCCAATTTCAGTATTGTGTACGTTTGGTTTAATGTTTCTATTGAGGAAATTTTTTGGCTCAAATGTAACCCTTAACGTTATATCACTTTCAGGATTGATGCTGGCGATAGGAATGATAGTAGACCCTGCCATTGTAGTTCTTGAAAATATCTTTAGGCATAAACAGGAAAGAAATATAGGATCGAAGGAGGCTGCCATTATTGGCAGTAGTGAAGTTGGTATAGCTATTATAGCGGCAACGGCTACAACAATATGTGTCTTCATACCATTGATGTTCCTTTCCAAAACCAGAATGGGCATCTTTATGCATGACTTTGGCATATCGATATGTTCGGCGTTGATTTCATCACTATTTGTAGCCTTGACCTTAATACCATTATTTGCATCAAGATTTCTGATATTTTCCGGACCATATGCGTCGAAAAATGATGATAAAACTATTAGAAAATCATTTCTAATAAACCACTTAACCGGCCTTTACATAAAATTTATTCAGTTAACGTTAAGATTCAGGTGGATTGCTGTTGGAATTACAGTTTTAATCATTGCTCTGTCTTACCATTTATATGGACGACTGGAAAAGGAAGTTGCCAGACGAGGCATTTATAGAGAAATTCATTTAGCAATAAATATTCCAAGGAGCTATTCCATAGATGATACAGAAATGCTTTTCGAGAGATTAGAGGGTATTCTTCAGGAAAAGAAAGATGAGTTGGAGATTGCAACTATTTCCAGTAACTTCGATAGAAGTGGTGGTTCACTGGCAATATATTTTGTACGACAGGATGAGGCAAAACGTAGTGTAGATATTTTGTCTGAGGAGATAACATCTGCCTTTCCAATCCTTCCGGGGGTTAAATACAGGAGGGGGAGTAGGGACTATCACGGTGGTAAAAGCATCAGCATTGAAATAAATGGCAGAAATATTGACACACTAACCAGGCTGGCTGATGAAATAAAGGCAAAGCTTGCTGCTATTCCTGATTTGTATGATGTTGATACTAATCTGGAAGAAGGTAAGGATGAAATAGTTGTATCCATCGATAGAGAAAAGGCCAGGAAATATGGGTTAACGTCACAGAGAATTGCTTACGGTATTTCAGGTTCATTAGGTAGTAGGGCAGTAAGTAAATTTAAGTTGGAAGATAAGGAAATTGATATAAATTTACAGCTTAAAGAGGAAGACCGCCAACGTCTGGAACAGTTAAAAAACCTTGAGTTTGAAAATTTAGAAGGAGAGGGTGTGGTATTGGGAAGGGTGGTTGATTATGAGATAAGGAGAGGTCCCAGGGTAATTGAAAGAAAAGACCGTAGAACAATCGTTAAGGTTACTGCAAGGTATAAAAAGAAAGGTCTTGAAAAGATTAAAGAAAGTATAATGGAGAAGATGGCAGACTTTAATCTGCCTGCCGGTTATATGTGGAATATGGGCGAGGAAGTCAGGAGGTACGAACGTGAAGAAGCAGAGACAAGGTTTGGATTGATACTTGCTGTAATATTGATCTATCTGATAATGGCGTCATTATTTGAGTCATACGTTCATCCATTGACAATTTTGCTGACTATCCCATTTGCATTTACGGGTGTTGCGATTGTCTTTTATCTGGCAGATATACCCCTCGATAGCCTTTCCCGCCTGGGACTGCTGCTTTTATGCGGTTTAGTCGTGAATAATGCAATCGTTCTTATTGATTACATCAACCGTCTGAGAAGGGGGGGGATGGATAGATATAACGCAATTATCAAGGGTGGAAGAGATAGACTTAGACCAATACTGATGACGTCCTTTACGACAATTTTGGGTCTCTTGCCAATGGTACTCCCACTCATAATCCCTGTATTATATGGTCCATTTGAGGGTAGAGAGAAGATTTGGGCTCCCGTAGGACTGGTCGTAATCTCCGGACTGGTTACATCTACAATATTAACGCTCGTAATTATGCCTACAATCTATTCACTAATAGATGATTTCGGAAGATGGATGAAGAAACTATTTGCAATTGCATAGCCCACAAGTTTTGTGTTTGACCATCATCATTTTTATTCTGTATCGTTCCTATCCATCACACACCAAATTATACATGTCCGTCATGAAAAGCCGATGTAAGGTATAGTAGGAATAGAAAATTCTTCCTACTTACCTAATGGTATATAATAAACTACCTCCTCTAGACAGAAATTAAGTACTAACTACGAGGATGTTAACATACTGCCTCGACATGTTTAGAACTCTCTATTGGAAATCCAAAGTCTTTCCAGAATTGTAGTCCACCTTCAAAATCATAAACATCTTTATAACCGAGCTTTGTTAGTATCTCTGCTGCTTGTGAGCTCATAGTACATCGAAAACTGCCACAGTAGACAACAATCGTTTTATCCTTTTTCAGGAGTTTTTTTGCCTTCTTTTCAATATCTTCAAGCGGTATGTTAATGGATCCCGGGATATGTTCTTCCTCGTAACTTGCTGGACTTAATACATTAACAAGGATAAAATCTTCATTTTTGTCCATCATTCCTTTAAGCGATCCACAGGTTATATTTTTCCACATCTTTAGCCTTCCTTTCTAAGTTTAGATATTGAGTCTAACTCACTATATTATACCAAAATAAGCGTTATTTCGACCTTCGTATCTTCTCCGCCATACCTAAATACACTCAACCCTGTTTAAGTTGCTAAAGCCCTATAAAACTACCTCCTACAGAGAATCAGTTGACGTTTTAACTAGCGTTTCCCAACTTTTCTTTTTTTTCTCTTCTTACAGAGATAGACTCAGAAAGATATATATGAATTACATCTCCTTTCATGCAAACTATCCTAATATCTTCACCAGAAAGCAATTCTTCCGTTTTGGAATCAGAAATTACAAGTTCTCCTCCCCTTACTAATTCGTTTAAAACATTTACGAGTTTTATTTTTTCACTTATTTTCACTTTGACACTTCTTTTCCTAATTAACTAACTTTTATAAATTTCCTTCTTACTTTATTATACCAATTATCGTAC
The DNA here is from genome assembly GCA_046759445.1 of Candidatus Scalinduaceae bacterium. Classification (GTDB taxonomy): domain Bacteria; phylum Planctomycetota; class Brocadiia; order Brocadiales; family Scalinduaceae; genus Scalindua_A. Next base: position 5,142 of record JBHICG010000048.1, on the reverse strand, counting down.
CGAAAATGTTGTTTAAGGTTTGTGTTTGGTACTATCCCCAAAAACCATTTTCCCCCTGATTACGCAGGGTGAAGCTGGAGTCAGACCTTGAAAGCAGAATAAACAACTCATTCTATTTCTTTGTTTGTCAAGCATATTCCACATTCAAGGTCTGACCCTAATTCCTACTAATTCCTAATTCTAATTCTCTCCTTTTGGTTTGAGAAGCTCCTGATGGCACTACATATATGAAAGTACAATTTTCCCGCCGAATCTATGTCGAACATTGCTTTCAGCGCGTTGTATCAGCCCAACGACAGAAATGAGCGTCTGAAACCCCAATACGAAATTTTGATTTAAATGTTTGATTCCATCAAAAGGTTTCTTGAAACACAAAATGCGTGGGGTTTCAGTACGCTCAATTTACTTGTTAGTCGCTCTCTTTACTTAATAATTTAGGATTTTCGAGAGCGCTCTGATAATCTTGGTGACTTATAAAAGGCCAATATTTAAAATCACCATGTGTTTCAAACTCGTCCCACTTTTTTTGCTTACGTTTTTCCCACCATCCGAGTGTCAAAATATTCAATGGTAGATTTTTGATTTGGATAAAATTATATTTAGGCCATTGATATTCTAAATCGGTATGTAGGAAACAAACCCAACGGGCTACATAGTCTCGCAACTCTCCTTCAATTCGATGTCTTCCCGTAGCTTTATGTTGATATAGGTCGTCATATAATTGCCATGCCATATCATAGACAGCTTTTACCCCTCTGTCTTCAAATCGTATGTTGCTGTCAGCTAAATCATCATTTGTAATTCTACCACTTACATAATGACGTAGATTTTCTGCCATTGTATTTCTAGAAGGTCGATCAATCATATATTTTACTGCGACTAACAAGTTAGTATATAGTTTCTGAATAATACCACTATTGTAATGATATCCAGTAAGTCCAGATTGCTACTTTATGGTGAGACAGCAAGGAAGTTCAGGTATTTACGCTCCCGTATACGTAAACGTCTGAATTATGTTAGTATATCCACGTCAAAAGTTGTAGTATAGTTTTTATGGTGTTTGAATTGAATGGAGTGTAATAATAAAGCTACATATTATTTAAGTCAAGGAAAAAGGAGAGGTTATGACATTTTCAGATTTGTCACCTAAGCAATTCTGCTGTTACGGAATTACCAATGACATTTTTGGGTATTTAAGCTTTCCTCAACAGATACTAATTAAGCTTGATATGTGCAATTCCTTACAATTTAAACAAGAGATCAGCATACGTTGGAACTGGCCATAATTTACGAGGAACAATTGTTTCCAACGTATCAATGTCTTCCCGTAAATCATTCATTGTAACAAATACTTTATCACGACATGCGGCGGCGCGTTTAGCGCTATCAGCAATCTTGTGTACTTTCTCCAGCTCGGTCTCAAGTTTCTCAGTATTGCGATATGCTGATTCTAAAAGAGCCGATACTTTTACAAGCAGTTCTTTTTGAACATCCGCAGGCCCACTCACTGTTTCCAATATTTCTATCGTCTCTGCAAGCTCTTTTATAAATGGTATAACTGCCGGAATATATAAACTTTTCACCATATCAAGTGACGCCTTTGCTTCAATGTTAATCTGCTTTATATATTGCTCAAGATAAATTTCATACCGTGCATGTAATTCTACTTTTGAAAGCACCTTATACTTTTTAAACAAATTAACCGATTTCTTGTCTGTAAAAGTTTTAAGCGCTTCCACGGTGGAACGAATATTTGCCAACCCTCGTTTCTTCGCTTCTTTAACCCATTCATCCGAATAGTTGTTACCATTGAAGATGATTCTCCTATGAGATTTCATAGTATCTCTTATAATGGCCGTTGTCTCTTTGTTAATATCCTTTGCCTTCTCAAGTCTGGTTGCAATCAAATCAAGGGCTTCTGCAACAATAGTATTCAAAACAACACTAGGTCCTGAAATTGAAGCTGATGAGGCTACCATACGAAACTCAAATTTATTACCCGTAAAAGCAAATGGCGAAGTTCGGTTTCTGTCACTGTTATCTTTTGGAAGCGGTGGCAAAGTATCTACTCCTATCTCAATAGAACTAGAACCTTTTGAAGTTGCCTTCTTTCCCCTCGCAATAGCCTCCAGAATAACTGTCAATTCATCACCCATAAAAATCGAAATAATTGCCGGTGGCGCTTCATTTGCGCCAAGACGGTGATCATTGCCTGAATTTGCCGCAGATCTTCTCAGTATATCAGCATGACGGTCAACGGTCATTATAAGGGCACTAATAAAAAGTAAAAACTGCGCATTGTCATGGGGTGTCATACCCGGGTCAAGTAAATTCATACCATCATCAGTACTCAATGACCAGTTCAAATGTTTTCCAGAGCCATTTATCCCTGCATATGGTTTTTCATGTAAAAGACAGACAAGATCATGTCTGAGAGCAACTTTCTGTAACGTCTCCATAACGAGCTGATTATGATCTGCCGCTATGTTTGTTGTTGTAAAGAGTGGGGCCATCTCAAATTGTGATGGCGCCACCTCATTATGTTTTGTTGTGGCAGCAATCCCCATCTTCCATAATTCTTTATCCAGATCCTTCATAAAAGCGGCAATACGGTCTTTAATCTGTCCAAAATAGTGATCCTCCATCTCTTGTCCTTTTGGCGCCGGTGCGCCAAAAAGCGTTCGACCTGCAACTATTAAGTCTAATCTTTCAGCAAAGAATTTCTTATCTACTAAAAAATACTCTTGTTCAGCGCCAACAGTTGAAGTCACTTTCTTAGACGTCTTATTCCCCAGCGTGCGTAAAACTCGAAGCGCTTGTTTTGAAACGGCGGACATCGAACGTAATACAGGTGTTTTTTTATCCAATGCCTCACTCGTATATGAACAAAACGCTGTTGGAATACAAAGTGTAACACCTCCAGCCCCGTCTTCCTTCAAAAATGCAGGGGACGTACAATCCCATGCCGTATACCCACGTGCTTCAAAGGTGGCCCTGAGTCCTCCACTCGGAAGACTTGATGCATCAGGTTCACCTTTATTAAGCTGTTTGCCAGAAAATTCCATAACTACTCCACCTTGCGCTGTCGGTGAAATAAAAGAATCATGTTTCTCTGCCGTACTCCCCGTCAATGGTTGAAACCAATGGGTATAATGTGTTGCACCTTTTTCAATTGCCCAGTCTTTCATAACACTTGCTACAACATCTGCAACCTCCACTGGCAAAGGAGTTTCTTTGTCAATCGTTTCCTTGAGCAATTTATAGGTATCCCTTGGTAGCCTTTTTTTCATAACATCATCATTAAATACATTCGACCCAAAAATTTTTGTAACATCCATTTTGCATTCTCCTTAGATAAATAAATACAATATCAAAGTACCTAAAAAGCTTTTTTTTTGCAATAAACTCTTATAGCGCAATATTCATACCAATAATTTATTTTCTTGGACAAGAGCTTACGATAAAACATAAGCTTTAAAATAATAAAATATTATAGCTTATAGTATAAATAAAAACGAATTTATTCGATACTTTTATATTAAATAATGCGAAATTATTTCGCAATATTTGGATATTGTAAGATAAGGTGATTATTCTAAGATTTTACCTAATGGTTGTAAGATGCTGTTAATGCGAAGTATATGCATAAATAACAACTTGTTATCTGTAAACGTTTCTTTATAGGTATCAATATTGCGATACTAACACACATGTCACTAATCACTTGACATACTTGAACACTAAACAAATTATGTTTATATCTCTGCTAAATATATGAGATTCATAAGAGGATAATAATGGAAGATGTAAAATGGGAAAATGATTCATTAAATTTTCTATTAAGAGAGAAGAAGATGAGTACAAAATATTAAAGAGACTAATACAAAGACCAAGAGGAAACCTGTAAAAAAACATTGTTATTATCTAAATTGAGCGATTTATGTAGCCGCAACCTTTAGGTTGCGTAACTTACGTGAAATCTTCATATACCCATCAGGTGATGAGAAACACAGGCGGTCAATCTTAAGATTGCCTTAGGCCTGCGGCTACAGTAATATATAATATAAAATCGCTCAATTTAGGTATTATTTTTTTATAACTTCTAAGTTAGTATTTGAAAACATAAAAAATGCAATAAAAAAAACCGGAACTAACATGGATAGGATCGTTAATGCCATTATCTTCATGAAGAACATTGATTATTGGGGGCAGATGAATGAAGTCTACGGGAAGTTTATTAAGTGTTCTCCGACACGTGCGGCGATAGGATGTCAGGATATTAATAAGACGTATCAGATTGAAGTAGTAAATCTGATCGCATACAAAGTTGCAAGATAAATTATTTCATTTCAATCGTTGTTCATCGCTGTTTTATGTCAAGACAAGGGGTATTTCCTAACAGAATAAGACCGGGAAGGTATCTGTCTTCTTTATGCCAAAAATATTACTAGGGCAAAAAAATCTCAGGATTTTTTAATTTTTGGGGCAGATATTTTTCTATCACGTAGTTTAGTCCATGCTTTGCCAGGGCCTGTTGCTCTGCCCTTACCCCCATTTCCACTAGTTTACTAATTGCATCTTGCCATTTCTTATGCTGTTTAAAAAACGGATCATTCTTTAAGGCGTCTTTCGCTCTTTTTACGTCAACCTCTTTTAATGGGTGAGTGGGGAGTTTATAATCAATTATATCCTGTGGTGTTATACCCAGGTATCGTGCGTTGGGCACACAGAAGTATTGATTTATATGCGCAGCGTTTCCTGAGCCTACTTTTAAGGTTCTGTATATATTACAGATACCATAAGGATCTCCATCCACAAAAACATATACGGGAATCTTTTTGTCTTCTGATAAGCGCCTTATGAATCTTCTACAAGCTCTGGTTGGCACACCTCCCATGGAAATCAATATGCAATTTGTCTTCTTCCAGTAATTGTGTTTTACAAGTCTCTGGAACATTCCGGCAGTCTCTATTACTAATATAAACTTCGCTTTCGTTTCGAATCTTAGATGTTCAACCGAAATTGGGATTGAATATGCTCCCGAACCAAATTTAGTGCAGTCAATTTTGATTTGCTTGCCTGTATCATGATCTCTATCCACCACTACTAATTGCCCTGCCACATCACCCCCCTTCTCCTCCG
>JBHICG010000047.1:0-26140 GCA_046759445.1 Candidatus Scalinduaceae bacterium | reverse complement strand
TTTTAAAGACCCTTTACTTTGCGTCCCCAGATTACTCAGGGTTTGCCTTTATCGTGGGTGATTATATTGTAAAAAAGTGTTTTAAACTAACGTGTATAATACCCTTTGTCCAGTAAAAATTTTTAAAGTTTGGGTTTTCTCAACTTAACTTCCCTCCAATTAATGACTTATGAAAACAACTTTTATCTTTTTTTTACATTACCCCTGTTAGTATTTACACTTGTGACTTTTATAGACATCAATTAAATCTTAGCACTCCTTCCAATCATAAATTTACATCAAAAACCACAGGCATCACTGGACTTTTTGGTACTTCGGTTATTGAGAAACTATATTCATCCTTTGTACAGTCACGAACCACCAGTTTAGCGTATTTCCAATCACGTGGTTCAGTATCAAAAAACCCGCATACCTTGTTCTTTTTTCCAACTAAAGAATTTTTCTCTATCTCCTCAGTCTCAACAACGTTCACATTTTCAACATGAATCCAGTGAATCCCATTAATTTGCAACGGGTTCTTTTTCAAATTACTATCCGTAATAAATACATCACATACCTTATATTCAGATGTATCCTTAAACATATAAAGGTTTACGACAAATTCATATCTGACTAAAACAATTTTTTCAGTTTCTACCACGAAATGATAATTCGCAATTTTAATACCAAATTATTGGCATAGAGACAATTACCTATAAGTCATTGATACTCAACAACATACCCAGCATGAGAAGTTTTTTCTCATAAACTAATAAAATGGCTGATAACAGCAACTTGCTTATTAAGGACATTCTTATGATAAAATAATTCCCGTTTTATAATAAATAACCTGATCCAATAATTTATGACTTTTTGACTTGCTCATATTACTCTCATAGTGTAAATTCTTCATAATAAAGAAGCACGTATCCAATTCTTGAGTTTAGACTCATTTCTACAGCTTCATTTAGTCTTGACAAACTAATTATTTTTCACACTTGTTATTGAACATGAGCCATACTAGGACCTATATTGAAAGGAGTAATAAATGTATGTATTAAAAGTAATATTACTAACCTTAGTTCTGACAACTTCTCATATTACTTCTGGTTACGCTGATGAGGTAACAAACATAATTAAGGACGCCTTAAAGCAATACAAAAATGGTGATTATACTGAGTCTGCAGACAATCTTGACTATGCCTCTCAGCTAATTCGTCAAAAAAAGCAGGAACAATTACAGTCATTTCTGCCAAAACCTCTGGACGGCTGGACAGCAGAAGATGACATCTCCCAAGCCGTTGGAACTTCAATGTTAATTGGTGGCACTCTGTCAAAACGCACTTATCATAAAGATTCTAGCATAGTTACAATTGAAATTATTGCCAATTCTCCTATGTTACAAAGTATAATTACGTTATTTAACACTCCCCTTATTGCCTCAGCAAGCGGAGGAAAATTAGAAATAATAAAAGGACAAAAGGCCATTGTCGCTTATAATCCAACAGACCAACAAGGTGAAATAAGAATAATTGTGGCAGGACGTATCCTAATTACCTTAAAGGGAACAAATGTCTCTAAACAAGATATAATAGCTTATGCCAATAATATGGATTACAAGGAAATAACTGCCTTTCACTAAGAAGAAATAATTTTTTAAGAGATTTATCGGTACTATTATCTTCCTTATTATCTAACATGGCAAACATAAGCTCCTTTACATCAATGTTACTTAAAGCTCCTTCTTCCCAGTACCATCTGGTACACAAACAAGAATATTATTAAAACCAACATCACACTACTTGCCAGGTAAACGACAAAGGCCCATGCGCCAGTATAAAAATTAGAGGTTCCTATGCTTATTATGGCTGCAATCACTATGCAAAAAAGGTGGTCATAATCATTAAATAAACTCGGTTTTTCATCCTCTTTTTCAGGCTGACCTTTTCTCTTTTCCTTGCTTTTGACATTTTAATTGTATCAAATCCTCTATTCCAAAACGCCGTATCTTAAATTTCTCATTCCATTGTGTTCATTTATATTGTCACTATTAATAAATAATTATAACTATTGACATTATATCATACCATTTTTAATATACATACAATCTTACAAGTAAACCCTGTTGGAATTTCCTTTTGCTTCCGTGGAATCTGAAAGATTTCCGGGACTAAATCCCGGGAATTTTACACTGTAAAATTCCACCGGGGCAATATTCAAAAAATAAAATAATTTTTGTAACGCATGAAATTTAAACGTAAAGGTATATTCCATGTTTATATTGTTCAGTGCATTGATGGAACGTATTATACAGGTAGCACTAAGAACTTAGAAGAAAGGATTAAATTACACAATAAAGGAAATGGAGCAAAATATCTAAGAGCAAAGTTATCAGTAAAACTGGTTTATGCAAAGAAACATAATACTATAAAAATGTCTTATATGCCGAAAGGAATATTAAGAAATTGACACGTGGGAAAAAAGAAGAGTTGGAGAATTCGGAGAACACCATACTTAATTCTATGAATAAATAAGTAATTTGGTATGATGTCACAGGTATTAAAGATGAGTGGAAGGGCTGAATATGTATTATTTTGAGATATTGGAAGGATTGTATAAGAGCAATGTTAGATATCTCATCGCGGGTGGGTTGTCTGTCAATCTCTATGGTATCCCACGGGTAACTCAGGATATTGACATTGTTATTGCTATGGATAAAGAAAATGTTCTCAAGTTAACATCCCTATTGAAAGAATCAGGTTATGTCCCGCGCTTGCCAGTAAGCCCTGATGACCTCGCAAATCCTGATAAAGTAAAGGATTGGATAGAAAACAAAAACCTTAAGGCATTCAGTTTTTATCATAAAAAAGACAACTATAAGGTCATTGATATTGTGCTTGTTCATCCATTGGATTTTGAAATATCGTTTAAAAACAGAACCGTGAAAAAAGCGAAGGATATAGATATTTATCTGGCATCAATAGATGATGTAATAAAAATGAAGGAATTTAGCGGAAGAACTCAGGATTTAAGTGATATTGAAATGCTGAATAAAGTAAGAAAATATCTGGAGAAATAGAATGGATAAAGGATTTATCTATGCTCTTGAAGACGAGAAAATAATCGAATATATGGAATTATCCACAGAGGAAAAATTAAAATGGCTGGAGGAAATCAATGAGTTCACCAACATGGTTTTAAGTGACCGGGAAAAGGAATTAAGAGAAAAATTGAGAGCATGCGAAATATAACCTGTCTTAGACTGACAGTGGTGTAAGCCTGGTTGCTGGTTGAACTTCGGTGCAGCCGTGATGCAGGACTGAACGATAAGAATTATAGACGGAGAACTCAAATCTCTAGAAATGTGTATCAAAAGAATTGAGATTGTAAACCCAAATTATATATAAATACAAATGATGGTTCAATAATTAAATTATGTTTCACATTCACCCTTAACACCTCCAAAATAAGCAATTATAACTATTGACATTATATCATACCATTTTTAATATACATATAATCTTACAAGTAAAACCTGTTGGAATTCCCGCTGCTTCCGTGGAATCTGAAAGATTTCCGGGACTAAATCCCGGGAATTTTACACTGTAAAATTCCACCGGGGCAATATTCAAAAAATAAAATAATTTTTGTAACGCATGAAATTTAAACGTAAAGGTATATTCCATGTTTATATTGTTCAGTGCATTGATGGAACGTATTATACAGGTAGCACTAAGAACTTAGAAGAAAGGATTAAATTACACAATAAAGGAAATGGAGCAAAATATCTAAGAGCGAGGTTACCAGTAAAACTGGTTTATGCAAAGAAATATAGATACTATAAAAATGTCTTATATGCCGAAAGGAATATTAAGAAATTGACACGTGAAAAAAAAGAAGAGTTGATAAAGATATATGAAAAAGAAAACCATCATGCTTAAGTTTTCAGAAAGACAAGGGAAATTCTTTTCATGAAGGTTTTTCTAAAAACCTATGGGTGTTCCCCTAGTTTTGCTATCGCAAAACTAAACAGGGGAACATCCATGCCCAAGTTTGCAAAAAAATTCGGAGACTTTTGGTTATGAAAATTTTTTTGAAAACTTACGGATGCCAGATGAATAAGCTGGATTCAGAATTGTCAATAGGCTCTCTTGTGAAAGAGGGATATGTATTTACTGAAGATGTAAAGGATGCAGACATTATCCTCTTGAATACTTGCAGTGTACGAGAAAAGGCTGAACACAAGGTATATTCGCAACTCGGCAGTTTAAGAGACCCGAAAAAAAAGAATCCGGAATTAATCCTTGGCGTACTGGGCTGTATGGCACAAAATGAGGGAGAAAATATATTTAAACGAATGCCTCACGTTAACCTTATTTGCGGTACAAGGATGTTTTCGAAACTTCCTGAATTAATCGAAAAAATCAATGGAACCAATAAACGCATCCTGGCTATTGATGAAGATGGTGAAGTAAGTTTTGATCGGCTGGTTATTCAAAGACAAAATAAATACAATGCTTTTGTATCCATCATGAGGGGTTGTGATAATTACTGTTCTTATTGCATTGTGCCGTATGTAAGAGGGCGCGAGTTCAGCAGGCCTGTTGAAGACGTAATAAACGAAGTTAAAGGCCTTGCAGATGATGGCTGTAAAGAAGTCATGCTACTAGGACAGAATGTAAATTCTTATGGAAAGGGATTAGGCGGGGATACGACTTTGGCTACCCTGCTTGGAAAGTTGGATTCGATAGGAGGTATAGAGAGGATACGGTTTGTCACCTCACATCCAAAGGATATGACCAGAGATATATTAGAAGCCGTTGGTGAATTGCCCAAGGTTTGTGAGAATTTACACATGCCGGCACAGTCTGGTTCAGACAAAATATTGGAAAAAATGAGACGGCAATATACATCCGCACACTATAGAGGAATTGTTGATATGGCGAAGTCTTTAGTGCCTGATATTACGATTGCAAGTGACTTTATTGTGGGCTTTCCCGGTGAAACAGAAGAGGATTTTGAAGATACAGTGAGCCTGATGAGGGATATGCGTTATCAAAATTGCTTTATATTTAAATACTCGTCACGAACTGGAACTGCGGCTGCGGAATTAAAAGATAATGTGCCGGAGAAAACTAAAAAAAAGAGAAATCAAATATTGTTAGATTTGCAAAGTGATATAAGTGCAGAACGTAATCAAGATATGATTGGAAAATCAGTTCAGGTCTTGGTAGAAGGAACAAGTAAAACTGACGAAAACAAATTAACAGGCAGGACAAGACAAAACCAGATTGTCGTATTCAGCTTGCCAAAAGGAGAGAGTCAAGCAGGCGAACCTTCTTTAATATTTGGCAAGTTTGTAAACGTGTATATTGAAGATTCAACAGATTTAACATTATATGGCAGAGTATGTAGTTGTTAGGAACAGCTGTCCCTTTACCTCCGTTAATGTACCGTTGACAACTCTTCTTCCTTAGGTTCTTTTATTTGTGTTTTAGCCTCAAACACAATGGGTAACATTTCGTCCACCTTTTCCACAAATCTGAATGACATCTTTTCTTTAGCTTTTTCTGGAACTTCCACTAAATCTTTTTCATTTCTCTTCGGCAAGATGACAGTGGTAATACCCGCTCTTTTTGCCGCTAATATCTTTTCCTTAATACCCCCAACAGGCAATACTCTGCCTCTTAAGGTTATTTCACCAGTCATTGCTACATGAGAATTTGTAGATTCTCCTTTGAATAATGATAGTAGAGATATAGCAATAGTAACACCTGCAGAAGGACCATCCTTCGGAATAGCTCCCGCAGGTACGTGAATATGATAGTCATATTTTGAAAAATCCCCTATTAAAATGTTTAGTACCTTTGCCTTTGAACGGACATAACTCATAGCGGCCTGAGCAGATTCTTTCATAATATCTCCAAGTTTACCCGTTAATGTCAGCTTTCCTCTCCCAGGCATCTTTGTAGATTCAATAAATAATATATCGCCCCCAGATTGTGTCCATGCAAGCCCGGTTGCTACACCAGGCTCAATTGTTCTTTCCGCTATTTCCGAAAAGAACTTGGTAGGACCTAAGTATTCGTCAATCTCTTCTGCCTTTACTTCAACCTTTTCTGTCTTACCTGAAGCAACTTCCTTTGCAATCTTTCTGCAAACAGTACCAATCTCGCGTTCGAGATTTCTCAAACCAGCCTCTCGCGTATAATCGCTTATTATTATTTTAATAGCTTCATCTGTAATATTTAAATTGTCTTCTTTCAAGCCATGAGCTTCAAATTGTTTTGGAATCAAATATTTCTTTGCAATTTCCAGCTTCTCATCCGTAGTGTAACCGGGCAAATCCAAAACTTCCATTCTATCTCTTAAAGCGGGTGGTATGGTATCAAGAATGTTTGCAGTCGTAATAAACATTACCTTTGATAGATCAAAAGCCACGTCAAGATAATGGTCTGAAAAAGTAAAATTTTGTTCTGGATCTAGCACCTCCAACAATGCTGATGAAGGGTCTCCATGAAAATCTGCTACCAGTTTATCTATTTCATCCAGCATGTAAACAGGATTGTTCGAAGATGCCTTACGGAGACCTTGTATAATTCTTCCGGGTAAAGCGCCCACATACGTCCGTCGATGTCCACGAATTTCTGCTTCATCCCGTATTCCACCTAATGACATTCTAACAAACTTTCTCCCCATTGCTTTAGCAATCGATTTGCCAAGAGAAGTCTTGCCAGTGCCTGGTGGGCCAACAAAACAAAGTATAGGCCCTTTCATATCTTCCTTAAGCTTTCTAACCGCCAAATATTCTAAGATTCTTTCCTTAACTTTTTTTAAATTGTAATGGTCTTCATCCAGTACTTGCTGGGCGCTTGTTATATCAAGGTTATCCTTGGTAGATATTGCCCACGGAAGGGCAATTAACCAATCCAAATATGTACGTGCTACAGTGTATTCTGCTGATGAAGGATGCATCTTTGACAGTCTTGATAGTTCACGCTCAGCCTCTTTTTGCGCCTCTTGAGGCAACTTTGCTTGTTTTATCTTTTCTCGCAACTCTTTTACCTCGACTGCTTGCTCATCCCCTTCACCAAGCTCTTCTTGTATAGCCTTAATCTGCTGGCGTAAATAATACTCTCGTTGACCTTTTTCCATTTCGTTTCTGACCTGTGATTGTATCTTACTTGCAAGCTCAAGCACTTGTAATTCACTATTTATAGATGTATTTATCTTCTGTAACCTTTCCTTAACATTTAGTATCTCGAGTATTTTCTGTTTTTCCAGAATATTGATGTTCAAATGGGAAGCTATTAAATCCGCAAGTCTCCCAGGATCAGAAATATTAACAACAACTATCTTTAATTCTTCAGGTAAATTAGGTGAGATGGATGCCATGCGCGAAAATTGATTCTTTGCATTAGTTGCTAACGCCTCAGTCTCAACATCCTCTTTATCAAGTACGTCTTCCAATACCTTTACCTTTGCCTTAAAGAAGGGTTCTGTCTCCGTAAACTTTTCAATATGTACCCTTGCTATACCTTGCACCAGCATCTTTGCAGTATTATCTGGCATTCTCAACATTTGCAGTACTACAGAAGCCGTTCCTACGTCATAAAGGTCTGATGAGTCTAGTTTTTCCTTTTCTTGGTCCTTCTGGACGACAAGGGCTAAAATCCTATTAGTTGCCAATACATTATCAAGCAGTTTAAGTTCCTTTTCTGTAGAAACACCTATCGCTGAAACCATTTGTGGAAAAACTACCAAATCCTTAAGTCCCAAAACAGGCAGTTCTTCAGGAATTTTCAAGGTTCCTGATTCAATCCCTACAGGAATTTGCGACTTATCGAGCTCTTTATCCCCAGATTTCGTTGAATTTTTTCGCTTAATCTTCATTTCTAATTAATATGTAATCTTAATTGAGATTGTAGAAGTAATGGGTTTTTCAGCCTTTGGAATAACTATCATTATAAATCCACCCTCATACGTCGCCCTAATATTATTTGCATCAACATTTTTTGGAACCTTTATTTTTCTTTCAAAATACCCATATCTTATCTCGACCTGATAAAAACATATCTTTTGATGAGCGGAATTATCGCTTCTTTCGCCGCTTACTGTAAGCACGTAATCAGAAAACAAAACAGATATGTCTTCGGGCTTAAGTCCGGAAACCGCCATTTTTACGATAATATCCTTTTCGGTTTCATATACATCGGTAGGAGGTTGCCATGGAGTTGATGAAGTAATTTCATAATTTTTGCCCATAAAGAAGAATTCTTCAAAAAGCTTTTCAATATTACTATGCTTCGCCATCATTTTTCGTGTTAATTCATCTGATAAAAAGGCCATAGTTTCCTCTTTTCTTCTTTTTAAATATGCTTATGTTCAATATTCGCTTGTATTTATTTTAAACTAAACGAATAAATACTAACAAGTTTTAAAAATCCATTCAATAAAAAAAGCCATCCTAAGAACATAGAGGACGGCCTTTTTTTAAGAAACCACATATCAAGTTTTATAGTATATTTATGTTAATACATGTCTCCATATCCACCATAACCTCCACCAGGTGGCATAGGTGGCATCTTTTTCTTTTCAGGTACTTTTCCAATTATTGCGTCAGTGGTTAATAAAAGTGTTGCAACACTTGAAGCATTTTGAAGCGCAGCCCTTACAACTTTAGTCGGATCAACTATCCCTTGTTTAACCATATCACAATATTTAGCCGCACTCGCATCATATCCCTCATTTCCTTTAGCCTCGGCAACCTTTTCCACAACAATCGCAGCATTAACGCCTGAATTTTCAGCAATTTGTTTTAGGGGCGCAGATAACGCCCTACGAACAATATCAACTCCTATTGCTTCATCCCCCTTAAGTTTAAGGTCTTTTAATTTATCAATTGTACGAATATAGGATACCCCCCCACCTGGTAGTATACCCTCCTCAACTGCGGCCCTTGTGGCATGCAAAGCATCTTCTACTCTGGCTTTTTTCTCCTTCATTTCGCTCTCGGTTGCTGCGCCAACAAAAATCTGAGCCACACCACCCGTCAACTTTGCGAGTCTTTCGTCCAATTTCTCACGATCATAGTCTGAAGTAGTGGCTTGTATTTCCGTTCTGATTTGTTCAATCCTCCCTTGAATCTCTTTACTACTGCCAGAACCCTCTATAATGGTAGTATTTTCCTTGTCAATTTCGACCTTCTTGGCTCTTCCCAAGTCTTTAAGTTCCACTCCTTCCAAGTTAATGCCCAGATCTTCAAAAATTGCTTGTCCTCCAGTAAGTATTGCAATATCCTGCATCATTGATTTCCTTCTATCACCATATCCGGGAGCCTTGACAGCAGCGCATTTTAAAGTTCCTCGTAGTTTATTAACCACCAATAGGGTTAACGCCTCTCCTTCAATGTCTTCCGAAATTATTAAAAGTGCCTTTCCTTTCTGCGCAACCTTTTCTAATATAGGTAATATACTCTTTGCTGATGAAATCTTTTTCTCATGTATAAGTATATAAGGGTCTTCCAATATAACCTGCATCTTTGATGGATCTGTCACTAAATATGGTGAAAGATATCCTTTATCGAATTGTAAACCTTCTATCCATTTTGATTCAGTTTGTAAACCTTGCCCGTCCTCAACCGTAATAACACCATCCTTTCCTACTTTTTCCATTGCGTCAGCAATAATCTTTCCTATCTCTGGATCTTGATTCGATGATACCGTTCCAACCTGTTCTATTTCCTTTCTACCTTTTACGGGAATACTCATCGCTTTCAAATCCTCTACTACCTTATCCACTGCCTTCTTAATACCTCGTTGAATTGCCATAGCATCTGAACCAGCAACAACATTCTTCAAACCCTCTAAAAACAAAGCCTCTGCCAATACAGTAGCAGTAGTTGTACCATCACCAGCAACATCGCTAGTTTTTGATGCCACAGACTTTACAAGTTGAGCTCCTATATTTTCTATATGGTCTTCAAGTTCAATCTCTTTTGCAACCGTTACACCATCTTTGGTTATTGTTGGTGATCCAAAACTCTTTTGCAATATTACATTCCTTCCTCTTGGACCCAATGTTATCTTGACCGCTGAAGCAAGCTTGTCAATTCCAGCTTTTAATGCTTCAAAAGCCTGTTGCTCAAATACAATTTTTTTCTTTTCGGCCATTCTTTAAAAACCTCCTTTTCTTCTATTTTTTCAATATCAGAGTTATTCAATAATGTGTTAAAGAAAGAGCAAAATAAGTGCCTAATATATCACAAATAATAATTACCAGCTCTTTTTCAATCTTAATATCCCTCTATGAGGTAAATATTTACAAATCATAATGTTTTACAAAATTAAAAATATTTTCAACATAAATAAACCTTTTGTTAACCACTGTCAGTATGACAGTCGTTCAATATTTCACTATTACCCTTAAATGTCATACTGGCAGTTTGTAATGTAATAGTTCCACAATATTGAAGATTGCAATTAAACACCAAAAAATTAGATAGTTAAAGCCTTTGTGACAAAACATGCCGAAGCGGGGATTCGAACCCCGACATCCTTGCGGACATTAGGTCCTGAACCTAACGCGTCTGCCAGTTCCGCCACTTCGGCCGTAAAGAAATCAGTTTAGGCCCCAAATGACTCATACTTCTTAACCAAATATCGCAGAATTTATATAGTATTGTGATCAGCTAACATCTTATCTTTATTAGAGTTAAAATCTAACACAAAAGCATTTACTGTTATAGACACTTACAAAATTATATGATTCTACTAAAACTAATTCACATATCAGCAGATTGCGACATCATTAAGATAATGTTATAATATGTATGTTTATATAGTCAAATGAATTATATATAATACTTGAATATTAATATTTTATTTGCTAGTATGTTTAATATGTACAATAAGTTATGCTATGGAAATCATTTCAATAAACAAGAAGGCTCGTTTCCAATATGAAATCATTGAAAAAATAGAAGCAGGAATATCATTAAGGGGCACTGAAGTTAAATCTGTTCGTAAAAGAAACGTAAGCATAGGGGAAAGCTATGCACAAACAAAAAATGGAGAGGTTTTTCTTTACAATTTACACATAAGCCCATATGAGTGTGGAAATCGTGATAATCATGATCCTAAACGTGTAAGAAAACTACTCCTTCATAAACGCGAGATTAAAAAATTAATTGGAAAAATACAACAAAAGGGACTTTCTTTAGTTCCACTATCACTTTATATAAGAAAAGGGATAATTAAGGTAGAATTAGCCGTTGCTCGTGGCAAACGCTTAGTGGACAAAAGAGAAGCCATAAAAAAGAAAACAATTGAACGTGAAATTGAACGTATTGTTAAAAAGTAAAAGTTTTTGTAGATATTCCCATAAACAAAGGGGGCGAAAGGCTTCGACCGAGTAGATAGAGGCAAAAGGTTGCATGCTGAGGTAGTCAGGAGGCCTCATTAAAAACCTGACAACAATTTAAATGCTGATCAAGAACTAGCATTGGCTGCATAAAAACAGCCGCGTCCTTCAACTCAGCCTGTGGGGTTTGAACGGGCGAAAAATAACAGGATAGTTTAACCTTTTTGCTCAACGGAGGTTTGACGAAATCTTAAGTTGAGATTGTCGTTTTTAAAGCCTGTCTATCGGCGTTTTATACGATGAAATAAAAAGATAGACTACGTGTGTAGATACCTTTGCTGAAATACTTTGGGACGCGGGTTCGATTCCCGCCGCCTCCACCATTGTGTTTGCATTTTAAAAAACAAATTTTTCTATAAATTTTGAGAAAAATACAAATATCAAAAGACATCAATTAATTAGTAGCCAATTTGTTTCTTCAACGTGCTTTTAGTTAAAAACATTTAGGTAATAATTTTTATCTGATTAAAAATGAGTATCACAAGAATATTAATAGTTGCAGATGCAAGAGACACAGTAGATGAATTAAGAGATTTTTTTGAATTAAACGGTTACGAAACTGAAGTTGCATTGAGTATTAAGGTTGCATCAACAATCCTTGAAGAGAGAAGAATGGATTTAGCAATAATTGGTTTTATGGTAAAGGATACACCAGGTATAGAAATCCTAAAAAAGCTTAAAACCATAAACCCTTTTATTCCAGTTATATTGATACATGGAAACAATTCTAAACGATTAAAGGCATTAACAATGAAGGCGGGAGCTCAGGGTTATATCCCAAAGCCCATTGACAGAAATTCTTTCTTACGTACAGTAAAGAAAATACTTACATACCATTCTAACAAGGTAGGCAAAAACTACCTTTAAGATGAAACTCATCCCTCGAATTAAACAAACCATCTATTTCTTAATATTCACCTTTGTTTTTAGCATATATCCAGAGAACACTTGGTGTACACCTCAAGAAACAACACTTACGAAAAAAATAAATACTATATTATACAAACATAAACCAAAAGATGCTTTTGTTGGTATAAGTATATTTTCTATAAGTAAGAAGAAGTCCTTATACAGGCTTAATTCTGACAAACCATTTATAGTCGCTTCCAATATGAAGTTATTTACTACGGCTACTGCCCTAATTTATCTTAGACCAGATTTCGAATATAAAACAAAAATTTTTTATCGTGGAAATATTTCTTCTGATGGTAAACTAAATGGCGATATTATTATAAAAGGAAGTGGTGATCCGAATATATCAGGAAGATTCCATGAAGATAACGCAACAGCCGTCCCAAACCTCTGGGCTAATGCAGTAAAGCAACAAGGCATAAAAATAATTACTGGTGATATTATTGCCGATGATACTATCTTCGATAGAGAATTTATTTGTGATAGTTGGCCAAAAAATCAACTTTCTAAATGGTACTGTGCACCAGTCAGCGGTCTTTCTTTTAATGACAATTGCATTAATATTATAGTCCAAACAAACAAAAAACCTGGAGCTTCCGTAAACATACAAACTGAGCCAAAAACATCTTATGTTGAAATTATTAACAATTGTAAAACTACTACGTTAAAATCAAAACATTCTTATTCATTGCATAGAAAACCATCAACAAGCATAATTTATATTAAAGGTTATGTATGGATAAAAGCACAGCTACAAAAGCAATGGATTACCATTCATAATCCACCCTTATATACTGCTGCTGTTTTTAAAGAGATATTAGAAAATAAGAATATCCAGATTAATGGAAAAGCGAGAGTAATTAACTCTACTGACTTAAATTCAAAACATAAAACTCATAAATTAACAGAAACTACCTCTAATTTACGACAATCTATAATGGTGACAAACAAACGTAGTCAGGGATTTTACGCAGAGCAAATATTAAAAACCCTTGGAGCACATATTAAGAAAGAAGGAAGTTTTTCTGCTGGACTGAACGTTATAAAGGACTTTCTTGCGAAATTAGGATTTTCTGAAGAACAATATCAATTTGAAGACGGCTCTGGCTTGTCAAAAAAAAATAAATTATCACCTCAAATGATAACAAAATTGTTATACATTATGAATAAACACAAATACGCCCCTGTTTTCTTGAAATCACTACCAATTTCTGGGATAGATGGCACTCTTAAAAATCGTTTAAAAGAAGAACCTTATAGATTCCGGATAAGGGCGAAGACAGGCTATGTGCATGGGGTAAGTGCACTTTCCGGATATATAAAAACATTAGATAAAGAAATAATAGCATTTTCAATAATAATAAATAATATCAAAGGCGGCACAAGGCATGCAAAGCGTCTTCAAGACGCCATATGCAGATTATTAGTAACATACAGTCATAGCATGAATTCTTCAGTAACCCAAAAATAGATTATTTAACACGTTAGTTTGTACCAGTAAGGATTTTTCTACATAAAAATGAAACCCGAAAAAATTTATTCTGTATATTCGCATTTTTATGACCATCTGTTTGGTAAAATATTCCAACCCGGACGGCGTATTGCAAGCGAATCGATGAAAATACAAAAAGGTGAGAAAATCCTGGAAGTTGGGATTGGAACGGGAATATCTTTACCCTTTTACCCAAAACATGCAAAGGTAATTGGAATTGATATATGTCAAGAAATGATTGAACATGCAGAAGAAAGAAAAAGACAATCAAATTTTTCCAATGTAAAACTATGCATAATGGATGCTTCTAAAATGGCGTTTAAAAACAATTGTTTTGACAAGGTAATTGCCGCTCATTCAATAGCTGTGATTTCAGAACCAATTGAAACAATCAAAGAAATGAAACGAGTATGTAAAAAAAATGCAGAATTCTACTTTTTAAACTACGTTGGTAGAAACAACAACCTGATTAACATGTTTAAAAAGCCATTATCTTTCATAAAAAGCGCGCTCGGACTGGGAAAAACAATAAACCTTGAAGAATTATTACATAACTCAAGCCTAAAAATAGTCTTCAAGAAAAATGTAAACATTTTTGAACTTTTTCAGATTATAAAATGTAAAAATACCAATTCATCATGAAAGAAGATATGAAAATCATTTTGAATGGTAGAAGCATTCTCTAAAATGATAGAGTTTTTCGAACTAACACGTTTATACATCGCAATTAAATGAAAACAACTATTGTGTTATTTAAGGAGTTCACGTATGATTGCTCCTGTGGTGGCGCCTGCAGCGCTTCCTATACCACTTGCAGCTCCACTGCGGGCACCCTGCAGTACCTTGCCACCACTTATTGCCGTAGAAGTACTCCCCCTAACCGCACCTGAAGCAGTGTCAGGAATACTACTTATTGCTGCGTTACCGACCGCTGTTCCTACTCTTGAGGTCTTATTAGATGCACAGCTACACATTAGCACTAAAAATAATATTAAGGTCACTCCATATGTAAAGTTCTTTAATTCGTAATAAACTTTTTTCATTTTATTTTCGTTCCTATAAATGTCTCTAAGTAAAATAAACAATTTAAATTTTAGCAATTGCTTCTGATACAATCTCTACCGTAAAGACGTAAACTTCTGTGTCTTTTTCTTTCCAGGCATCTGGCAAAAGACCCGCTTTTGTATGGCAACATTGCGATAGAAACTCTTCTTTTGTCCATCCTGTTTCAGTAGCAACTTGAGGCAAAAAGCACCCATTTCTAAAACCTTTTATTATATAAATCCCATGTTTGCCAAGTTCCAGGTCAAGGGGATTTTCAATCCTTTGTAAAGGTGATAGAACTGAGATTTCTATTACTAAATCGTCTAATTCAGAAGGTTGAATCCGATTGAACTGAAATCTGGGATCCTCTATTGCCGCGGATATAGCCATCTCAGAAACGAGCTTATACAAAGGGATATCAGAAACCATTCGTCCTATACACCCTCTTAATTTTCCATGTGTTTTTAACGTTACAAATGCGCCAAACTCTTTTTCTAACTCTTGACAGTTTAATTGCACTTGTGTTTCAGTAAATGGAACACCTTTTATTGTGGACTCTATACTCTTTCTTGCAATCTGAAGCAATAACTTCTTCTCTCTTTCATCCATTTATAAATTAGCTCCTTTCAGTCGCTAATTTAAATCTGAATATACTATTTAATACCTTTTAGTTAAGGCTTATTCAGGTTAGGATTTGTTGTTATATCTTATGCTCGCTAAATACTTCTGCCGTAAAAACAAAGAATTCCATATTGTCATCTTTCCAAGCATATGCTGGTAATCCTGCTTTCCTGCAGAGATGGCAAAAGGTTTCTTCTCTATCCCAGCCCTGTTCTGTGGCTACCTGTGGAAGAAATACAGCACCCATACTACCCATACGGATTATAATCCCGTGTTTTCCCGGAATGAATTTTTCTGGCCCGTTTATTTTCTTTATTGGGCTGAGTACGGAAATGTCTATTTCCAAATCCGTTAATTCTTCTTCGCTTACGGGTATAAAGCGGGTGTCGTTTGTGCAGGAACTTACGGTGGTTGCCATTACTGCCTTAAAAAGTGGTTCTCTAGGTAGAATGTGCCCAATACAGCCGCGAAGACTACCGTTTTTATTAAGCGTTACAAATACTCCTCTTTTTTCTTTTAGTTTTTGGGTAAATGCATATTTTCCATTGTTTACATCTGGTAATTTTTTTTCTTTTATATAAGTTTCTAATGTGTCTCTGGCAATCCTAATAAGGGTTGATTTCTCATTGTCATTTAAATCTGGTTTCTTATCTATAACAGCCGAACTCTTCTTGCCTCTTGTAAAGATAATCGAGGCATAGCTCACGGAATTGTTAAAATCACCAGTTAGATTGCCTGAGGTATCATAACGCAAAATCTTTCCCTGAGCATCCTCAGGTAAAAGTTTCAATAACAATGCCACTGGCATAAAACCACAAGCAGTTATCCCTGTCGCTCTTTTATAATTGATAAAACCATCAAAATCCAAAGCGAGTATTCGTTCGAACGCTCCATAATCAAGTTTTCTGATATTGGATTCCACGTCTTTTTTGAACGGCACATATCCATATCCATTTCCATAATGAGTAAAATCAGTACTTGCAACTATCAGAGTGTCTTCGTCAATCAAGGGTTTTATTTTTTCAGCAAGAAAATCGAAGGCCTCATTATTGAGCCTGCTAATGAGCATGGGAACAAGCTCAAAGTCATTGAGGACAGCTTGCAAAAAAGGTAATTGTGTCTCAAGGGAGTGCTCTCTGGCGTGAGCTTTTTTAAATGTTCCGATCATTGGTGGACTATTAATGAGGTTGTTACAGACACCCACATCCAGCTTTATAGTACCTAGTGGGGTCTTATAATATTCAACATCAAGGATTGAAGCTCCTATATATCTTGTGTAGTGACTGGGTGCAATTATAATTATTCGTTTATATTTATATCCCTTAACTGCATTATAACCGTATGCGGCAACAGATCCTGAATATTGGTATCCAGCGTGTGGTGAAATTATGGCTATGGGTTTACCCGGTAAGCTTTCTGTGAGTGCCTTGCTCAACAAATTATTTACCTGTTTTCTAAGTTCGCTTTCAGAACCAGCATAAAACCGCCCAGCTACGGCAGGTTCACGAATGTTCTGTGTTTCTGCCTGTACATTTTCAGGCAGGTCTTCTCCTGCAAGGAGAATAGAATAGAACGTTAAACAGAAAGTGGAGCAAAAGAATAATAAAAGGTATCTTCGCATGATAATCCCCCCCTGTGTTAAAGCTCAGTTTTCCGTAGAGAACGCAAAGATCACAGAGATTTTTAAATAATAAATTCTCTTGTCATTGTTTTTAGGTTCTCACTACACTCTTTGCGGACTCCGTAGTAAACTATTTAAGGTATTTTATTACAACGAATCCCCCGATTAATAATATTACAAAAACAATCGTAAGGATGTTAAAATATTTCTCTATAAATATCTTAATCTTTGGTCCGAATAGGTATAATAATCCTGCAACCATGAAGAATCTTCCACTTCTTCCTAATAAAGAAGCCACGATTAATGTAAACAGATTTACCTTGCATACACCAGCAGCTATGGTAAAAACCTTATATGGGATAGGTGTAAAACCAGCTATTGCAATAGCGGCAAATGCATTACTTTGATAACTTGTACTCACAGCATTAAATTTGTCAGTAATGTTGTAGAAACTGATAATTGGTTCTCCTATATACTCAAAAAACCCGTATCCGATTAGATAACCAAAGCATCCACCTAAAACTGATCCTGCCGAACATACCAATGCATACTTAAATGACTTTGTAGGAAGAGCAACTGCTAAAGCTATTAACAAGACATCTGGAGGAATAGGAAAAAAAGAAGATTCGCAAAAAGCAAGTATAAAAAGTGCCCAGGTACTATGAGGCGTTTTTGCCCAATGTAATGTCCAATCGTAAAGCCTTCTTATCAGGTGAGCCTTGCTTATAGCCCGTTCTTGTTCAGTAGACTCCATAACAGAACTTAGGCCTTTTCTCCATCGGTAGGATAGAATAGTAATATAAATAAATGAACTTCAATTAGCTTTTGCCTGCAACTTTTGGTTTATAAACACAGTATGGTTCTTCCGCCATGTAGTCTCCAGTCTCATAAAAAGCGCGAGCTCTGCAGCCTTCGCAAACCTTTTTGTATTCGCATTCTCCGCACTTGCCTCCAAGCAAGTCAGGTTCTCTGAGTTTAGCGAAAACCGGGGAGTCCTTCCATATTTCCTTAAACGGCTGTTTCTTGATGTGTCCTGCTTCTACAGGCAGATATCCACATGGAAAGACCTCTCCCTTGTGGGAAACAAAACATACTCCGGTTCCAGCCAGACAACCCTTAGTCATGGCTGCCATACCGTGTGTTCTTGGGGAAATAGTAACACCTTCTTCTTTTGCCCGTTGGCGCATTATCCTGAAATAGTGGGGCGAACATGTCGCCTTTGTCTGAATCACTGCATCTTTTGATAAATCATAGAAGAGGTTAAGGAGCTCCTCATACCTTTCAGGCGCCAGCATCTGGTCATCGGCTATTTCAACCCCGCAGCCAACAGGAACGAGCATAAATATATGAATTGCCTCGGCACCCAGTTTTACGGCAAGGTTATACAGGTCACGAAGCTGATGTTCATTGTGTTTTGCAATCGTACAGTTGACTTGCATACTCATCCCCAGCTTTTTTAAATGATTGAATCCTTCGATGGCTCTTTCAAATGAACCCTTCAGTTTTCGGAAATTGTCATGAGTCTCTGCATCCGCACCATCGAGGCTTATGGAAACCCTGGACACCCCGGCATCTACAATTTTCTTAGCCATGGCTCCATCCACCAGTGTACCATTGGTAGCCAATGCTACAGTTAATCCTTTTTTTACCGCATGTTTTGCAATATCGAATATGTCAGGACGAAATAGTGGTTCTCCCCCACTTAAGACGAGGATTGGTTTACCCGTTTCGGCTATGGCATCGACGAATTCATAAGATTCTTCTGTTGTCATGTCATCATTTGCCAACTGGGTACTAACATCCAGTCTTCGACAGTGTATACATTCCAGATTGCAACCTGCGGTTGTTTCCCAGAATACAAGGCGCAGTTGGTTCTTCACATTTTTCATATATTGGTGAGAAACCTTGGCGTGTTCGTGGTGTTTTATATGCGAATAAACATCTTTTATAGTTCCTTCTTTCATGTTAGTGGTGTTTATGTTAGCATTATGCATATTTCTCATGTTTTACCCTCATCATTTTTTATGTTACTTACTATTGTTTGTACTTGACAAGACGCCCCAGCACTGTAAAAATAAAAATTTATATAATCAGCAGTAATTTTACTCTTATTTTACTTAAATTCAACCTAAATAATAATGCGTAATTTTTAGCTGTAAACTTTAGGTTGTATTATTTATGTACGAGATTTCATGAAAACTAGAGAGAAAATAATAGTATACGATACAACATTACGCGACGGCAGTCAGACAGAAGGTATATCTTTTTCTTTACAGGACAAAATCGGAATAGCCATTAAGCTAGACGACCTTGGCGTAGATTATATAGAGGGAGGGTTCCCTTTATCAAACCCTAAAGACAAGGGGTTTTTTAAAGATATTAAAAACATCCCACTTAAAAATGCTAAAATAACCGCTTTTGGCAGCACAAAACGCGCAAATAAGAAAACCTCAGAAGATCGTGGTATAAAGGCCTTGCTTTTATCAGAGGCTCCAGTCATAACGATTGTAGCCAAAAGTTGGGACTTCCACGTAACTGATGTACTCAAGGTTTCATTGGATGATAATCTGAAGATGGTATCTGATACTGTTAAGTATCTAAAATCAAAAGGAAGAGAAGTCATCTTCGATGCAGAACATTTTTTTGACGGTTATAAGAACAATCCAAAATATGCATTAAAAGTAATAAAAATCGCACAGGACTACGGTGCCGATTCAATAGTTCTTTGTGACACAAACGGTGGCTGCTTACCACATGAAATAGAGAAGATTACAGGAAAGGTTATAGGCAAGATAAAAACCCCGCTAGGCATACATACACATAACGACTGTGATCTTGCAGTGGCTAATACCCTTGCAGCAGTTAAAATTGGAATTCGACATATCCAGGGAACTATAAATGGGTTTGGTGAAAGGTGCGGTAATGCGGACTTGTGTTCTTTGATACCCAATCTAGTATTAAAGGAAAAATTCCATTGCCTTGGCGATTCGGGACTTAAAAAACTCACAGAAATATCAAGATACGTTTACGAAGTGGCAAACTTTCTCTCCAGGCCTAATCAACCATTTGTAGGTTCAAGCGCATTTGCACATAAGGGCGGACTGCACGTAAACGCAATTAAAAAGAACAGAAATACTTACGAACACATAGAACCAGAGACCGTTGGAAATGAAAGAAGAATATTAATATCTGAACTATCGGGAAGCTCAAACATCTTAGCAAAGGTAGAAAGATATAAAATTGAACACGATCCTAAATTAATGAAAAAGATTCTTAGAAAAGTTCAAGACTTGGAAAATCAAGGGTACCACTTCGAATCAGCAGAAGGTTCATTTGAACTTCTGGTTAAAAAATTAACAGGTAAACATAAGGGGTTTTTTGACCTTGAAGATTTCAGGGTAATTGTAGAAAAAGGAAAGGATGGAAAGTCAATCACTCGAGCAACAGTCAAAATAAGAGTTAATGGTATAGAAGAGTTAACAGTTAGCGATGGTGATGGTCCCGTAAACGCCTTAGACGGTGCGCTAAGGAAGGCCCTGGAAAAATTCTATCCGTCCATTAAGGAAATGCATCTTATGGATTATAAAGTACGCGTTATCAATCCTAAAGAAGCAACAGCCGCAAAAGTGAAGGTCGTAATTGAAACACATGACCACAAAGATATTTGGGGCACTATTGGTGTATCTGAAAACGTAATTGAAGCCAGTTGGCAGGCTCTCGTTGATAGTATTGAATATAAACTCCTAAAGGATGAAAATGGACATTAAATTACCAACTAAATACAACCCTAAGGAAGTCGAAGACAAATGGTATCATTTCTGGGAAAAAGGCAACTTTTCACATAGCGAACCAGATCCCGATAAGAAACCATTTACCATAGTTATTCCACCACCAAACGTCACAGGAGTATTACATATGGGTCATGCCCTAAATAATATCCTGCAGGATATACTTATAAGGTGGAGGAGAATGCAAGGTTTCAATTCACTATGGATGCCAGGGACTGATCACGCAGGTATCGCAACTCAAAATGTTGTTGAAAGGGAACTGGCGAAAAATGGATTGAATCGTAACAAACTGGGCAGAGAAAGGTTTATTGATGAAGTGTGGAAATGGAAGAATGAATATGGCTCCGAAATCCTGAGACAGTTGCGAAAATTAGGCTGTTCATGCGATTGGGACAGAGAAAGATTTACTATGGATGAAGGCTTGTCTAAAGCTGTGAAAGAGGCATTTATTAAACTTTATGAGAAAGGATTGATATACAAAGGAAAATACATCATTAACTGGTGCCCAAGATGCCTCACCGCTCTATCAGATGATGAGGTAGAACACGAAGACCATGAAGGGCATCTCTGGTATATCAAATACCCTTTCCGTGACGAACCACACCTGTTCCTAAATATCGCAACGACACGTCCGGAAACAATGTTAGGAGACGTCGCCGTTGCTGTGCATCCTGACGATGAAAGATATAAGCAAATGATTGGTGAGAAACTCACACTTCCTGTAGTAGGACGTGCAATCCCCATAATTGCTGATGAATCGGTTGATCCCAAATTTGGTACAGGAGCCGTAAAGGTAACTCCTGCACATGACCCAAATGATTTTGAAATAGGCAAGAGGCACAATTTAGAACCAATTTTGATTATGAATGAGGATGCTACTATAAAAGGAGATTCTACGAGTTATACAGGAATGGATAGATACGAATGTAGAGAGGCGCTGGTTGAAGAACTCAAAGAGGAAAAGTTTATTGTAAAGGTTCAACCATATTCTCACTCTGTAGGGCACTGTTATCGTTGCAGAACCGTTATTGAACCATACCTTTCCGATCAGTGGTTTATCAAAATGAAACCTTTAGCCAGGGCGGCAATCGAGGCTCATAATAAAGGATCCATTACTTTCTACCCCGAGAGATGGGTTAAGGTGTATATGAGCTGGTTAGAAAATGTGAAGGATTGGTGCATTTCCAGACAGATTTGGTGGGGTCACAGGATTCCGGCATGGCATTGTAATAGTTGTAAAGAAATAATCATTAGTTCTCATACTCCTGCAAAATGTATAAAATGTAGTAATAGTATGTTAACACAGGATGAGGACGTCCTGGACACATGGTTTAGTTCTGCACTATGGCCTTTTTCAACTATGGGATGGCCAGATGAAACAAAAGAATTAAAATATTATTACCCAACATCTACACTTGTTACTGACAGGGGTATTATATACTTTTGGGTGGCAAGAATGGTTATGATGGGTCTTGAAATCAAGAAGGAAGTCCCTTTTCGTAATGTTTATATACATGGTACTATCCTTGATGAACTGGGCAGGAAAATGAGCAAGTCTTTAGGTAATGGTATTGACCCTTTGTTAATGATTGATCAATACGGAGCAGATGCAGTCAGAACCTCTATGATAATGCTGACTACCGAGGGACAAGACATAAAACTGCATGAAAACAGGTTTGAAATGGGGCGAAATTTTATTAACAAAGTATGGAATGCAGCCAGATTTGCAATGATGAATTTAAAGCCAAATGAATTGCCTGACATAAAAATTAAAGATGATGAATATCTTTTTGAGGATGTTTGGATAATAAGTCGCTTAAATTCGAATATAGAAACATGTACAGTTTCCTTGGAAAAATATAGATTTAATGAAGCCATAAAGGTTCTATATGAATTTATCTGGCATGAGTTTTGTGATTGGTATCTGGAAATAATCAAACCAAGGCTATATGAGGCTGACAATAAAAAAAGCAAATTAGTAGCACAGAAGGTTTTAACATATGTGCTCGATAATATTTTACGTTTATTGCATCCTTTTGCTCCATTTCTCACTGAAGAAATATGGCAACACTTAAAACGTTTAGCCGGAGAAAATAATTTAGTACTAACTGATACGATGGACAATGAAAGCCTGATGATATGTCCATGGCCCAAGCAAGATGCAACAAAAGTTAACAGGAAAGTGACCGAAACAATGTCTTTGCTTCAAGGCATAATCAGGACAATACGAAATATCAGACGTAATATGAATATACCTGCAAAACAAGATTTGAGTGCACTGATTTCTGTTCGTGACAAGGAAGCCAAGTGGGGACTTGATGAGCACAATAAATTTCTAGTTCAAATGGCAAATCTGGATGGTTTAGAAATAGGCATAAACCTGAAAAAACCAGAATTTTCTGCTAGTGAGGTAGTGAGCGACATACAAGTTTTTGTTCCCCTAAAAGGACTCATTGATATAGAACTAGAGAAAAAAAGGCAATTGGAACGATTAAAAAAGCTTGATTCACATCTGGAATCAGTGAGGAAGAAGATTTTCAATAATGACTTTATTAACAATGCTCCAGAACATATTGTCAATGAAGAAAAGGATAAAGAGGCTGAACTACTGGGGCAAATTATTAAAATAAAGAGTATTTTACTCGACTTAGACAAAGACAATTAAATTAAATAAGACACAGATAAACACAATGCGGCAAAGTCGCAACTAAAGATTTAAGTAGGCAGTAAGCATGGGTGGCATGGACAAACTTGTTTGTCCGTGCAAAAGTAACTGCTTGTTATTTCAGTTTTTTATCCGCGAAAATCTGTATCCAGAATTAAAATCTCTACATTCAAATCAAATTTTTTGCTCCAATCAGAGATGACATTACAGTCCAGGCAGAGATTCGTTTTTGGAGAAGATCTCAATGTCAAGATTCCTAAATAAGTATCTAATACCGTGTTGGTTGTTTATGGCAACCACAATATTTGTAGAAACAGTGCAATCTAACACTGAACTTTATAATAAATGTCCAGAATGTGGAACCAGATACTCAAACGATATTAAATTCTGTGGGAAGGATGGAACTAAATTAGTTGAAACACAAAGACTTTTGGTTTGTCCTAAATGTAAAATGGCAGGAGTTCCTGGAGAAACATTTTGTAGACAAGATGGAGAAAAGCTCATAACTGCTGAAGAAGCCGTATTAGATGAACAAAAACTTTTAGAAAACAAAACAGAGGCTTTGAAACATTTAAAGGAAGGTAACAAATTTTCAGATAATAAAGAATTAGATAAGGCGCTTGAGGAATACAAGAAAGCCGTTGATCTATATCCTGATCTGCCAGAACTTCAATATAATATTGGTTGGCTATATGGAAAGATAGGAATGCAGGAAAAAGCTATAGAACACCTTAGAAGGTATATTACGCTTGTGCCAGATGCAAAGGATATAGATAAGGTAGTGTCATATATAGCCGTATTACAGACAATCTTAAATAAGAAAAAAAAGTTAATGGAAAAGCATGCACAAAGGGATAGTGTGATGAAAGAGGCCTTACCTGGTATAAAAGAAAAATGTGATATGGTATTAATCCCTGCCGGTCCATTCGTAATGGGAATAAATGATATAAAACGAGAGCAACGTCCAAGTCATAAAGTTTATGTTGATGCTTTTTATATTGATAGATATGAAGTAACAAATGCCCAATACTATGAGTTTCTGGATTACATCAAGAAAACAAACGACCATAGTAAATGCCGGACAGACGAACCGGGAAATAAGGATCATACCCCTCTTAATTGGGAAGATGATTATTATAATCACCCAGAGTATCCTGTAGTAAGGGTGGACTGGTATGACGCTTATGCCTATGCCTCATGGGCTGGAAAGAGATTGCCAACAGAGGCAGAGTGGGAAAAGGCAGCCAGAGGAACAGATGAAAGAAAATGGCCATGGGGTAACGAATGGGACCCTGAGAAATGTAATATTGGAGACCCTGAGCCAATTGGAAGACATGATGACGGCAAAAGCCCTTATGGATGTTACGACATGGCCGGAAGCGTTGCGGAATGGTGTACTGACTGGGGAGACATGCTTTATTATACAAGGAGTCCCAAGAATAATCCAAAAGGGCCAGAAAAAGGCAACAAGAAGATAATTCGAGGTGGTTCTAGATTTGGTAATCTTGGCATTTTACTACGATGCACCGCACGAAAGTCAATGAGTCCCAATCTTGGGAACATGAGTGTAGGATTCCGCTGTGTAAAATAGCTGCAAAACTTCCACACTAAGAAAAAGAATAAGATTATCAACACGTTGGCCATGAAAATACATAACACGTTCAGTATGTTTTGTTTTTTATGGCTCAATAAACAATCCCTTATATCACGTTTCTGTGTTTACGAAACACTTCAGACAAATCTAACGAATTTTCTGATTTTCAATATTACTTTTTTTCGAGTTTATAGAAAACATATATATTCGTACTTTTTTCATTTATATTGTCAAACTATACGAACAATCTAAATAGCCGGCTAATGACTACGTGTCATTCCCGACGAACAGCCTACCTGGTTAACAAACAGGGAATCTCTAGATTTTCAGCAGTATTTGTTAAGACATATCCGCTTAAAACGTTGAGTGGGTCAATCATGTTAATTCTGCTAATCTTGTCTGATTAATATTATAAATTGTAGATGAAAATGGTTTGTTAAACTTTAGGCATTTTAGATCATTTTACACTTTAGTTCACTCTGAAAGTCCTACCTGCCTGTGCGTTGCCTGACTGCGTGTGGTCACGCACAGGCAGGCACGCAGACAGGTGTCTAATATGAATGTAAATCGCAAAAAAAGAGTAATTGGCAAAAGAATAGAGGAAGTGTCCATGGTTTTATTTTTTATTTGCCTTCATAAATACGGGTGCCTTCGACACATTGTCGCCTTGATCGGATCCTAATTTGTTATAAACCCATAACATTTTTTGTTATGCTTTTATAACAAAATGTAATATAGAAATTTAATAGATTTTTGTAACTTTATATTGTATTGACACTTAACAACTTCCTCCATTCTATAAAAATAATGGTATTATATTTGCTCTCTTACAAAGGTATCAATAAAATCGGCCATAAGAAAGACAAAATCTAATTAAAAGCGCCTGATAAACACAGATTTAAGAGAGTGGAGGCAATGACATTTAGAATCACTATCTGTTGCTGTCACAATATCATTAGTGAAGGTGTCAAAGAGTTATTAAAAGGAATGAAATTTGACATAA
>JBHICG010000046.1:0-26483 GCA_046759445.1 Candidatus Scalinduaceae bacterium | reverse complement strand
CGGGTGATAAACGATAAAACTTCCTGGGAGGTTCTTCCATGAAATCATCCTGTTCTATGTATAACACCTTTGAAAACGGAACTTTTCTGGTACCGGCGTTTGGGTCTTCAGGGTTATTAAGTGCATCCATCCATTCAACTTCTTTTTCAGAATAGTTATCTATGACTACTCTTAAGGGTCTTAGAACTGCCATTACACGATTAGATGTCTTATTCAGGTCTTCCCGTAAACAATGTTCCAGCAGTGTGACATCAATAGTACTCTTAAACTTGCTAACACTAATACGCTTGCAGAATTGGCGAATGGATTCCTGACTATATCCGCGTCTTCGCATGCCTGAAATAGTTGGCATTCGAGGGTCATCCCATCCCTTCACATGTCCCTCGTCAACCAACTGCAAAAGTTTTCGCTTACTCATAACAGTATACGTAAGCTCCAAACGGGCAAACTCGATTTGTTGGGGATGGTGAATTTCCAGCTTATCAAGATACCAGTCATATAAAGGTCTGTGATTCTCAAATTCTAACGTACATATTGAATGTGTAATTCCCTCAATAGAATCCTCCAGACCATGAGCCCAGTCATAAGTAGGATATATACACCACTTACCACCTGTCCGGAAAAGTGGGTGGATGGTGGATGGTGTCAGGATGGTGGATGGTGTCACATCTTGGTGGATGGTGTCACATCTTGAATAGTGAATTAGCCTTTTCAAATAATTTTCTTATTTGTGATTTTTTCTTTAAATTCAACCTTATATTGCTTACTTGTTTGCTGACGGAAGAATAACTAATATTAAATATTTTTGCAATCTCATAATTCCTGTATAAACCTGTATTCCATAATGATAATATCAGTATGTCACGTTTATCTTTATCTAAGCCACTTATCCTCTTAGGATTAATGAGATTACTGATATCGCATCCTAAAGCGGAAGCAGCCTTTCTTATTGTTGTGTTCAAATCTTCCTCTCTTAAAACCAGGCGTTTTTGAGGAATTTCAACGTCCGGCTTCTTTTTTGATATGTATTTAGACTTAATATAATCGCAATACTCTTTACTCCCGAAAAGCGAACCATGCCGAAAATCCTCCCATATCCTCTTCTCCTCTTTGGAATAATTTTGAACTATTTCCTTATATCCCCTGTTTTTATCTTTTCCAGGGATTTGAGAAAGAAGAACAACTGTCCTTAACCATTCAGGAGATGGTTTGCCATAAGCATATATTTTATAGCTACTCCATTGGTAATCTACCAATCGTCTTACAATCCCTGCCCGTAATGGATTCCGATGAACATAACAAGAAAGTATTAAAAGATATTGATCATTTTCAATGAGAAATGATTTAAACCGCCCCTGAAATAAATGCCCGCTACGACGATGCCTTATGTTAAACCGTCGTGTATAGGTAACTCCTAACCACTGCATGCTTTTCGAAATATTTAGTCTGTTAGTCATGAGCAATAAATGATAGTGATTACCCATGAGTACATACGCAAAGATGTCAACGGAAAACCTTGCAGACATTTCCCCAAGTATTTCTGTAAACAAGCTACGGTCTTTATCATCCCGAAAAATCTCTTTTCGCTCGTTCCCTCGTGATAGAACGTGATAAAATGCACCTTCATATTCAATGCGCAATTGCCTTGTCATACCGAGACAATATCATATCACTTTATTTATGTCAATATGTTATTCACTATTCAAGATGTGACACCTTTTTGATTCCAATTGCCTTGTCATACCGAGACAATATCATATCACTTTATTTATGTCAATATGTTATTCACTATTCAAGATGTGACACCTTTTTGATTCTTGTCATATAATTCTTGCGTCTTTTCATTATCTAAAGGAGGCCCTGCATATGAAGGAAATGACAGTAAGGTTAATGTAACATAAACGAGGATCATTCGTATTTTCATTTATTATCTCCTTTTATAAATGGTAGTTTGTTTGGTAGTGGTTCTAGCATGTGTGAGGAAGAGTGCGGAACTGGTGTGTGCGGTAGTTTTTCAATTATATTTTTATATTCAAGGCCTCTCCAAATTGTGAGGCCAACTATAATTGTTCCGAACAACACAAAAAATGTTCCAGGAGCTGCTTTTTTCAAAATCAATTTATTTTCACCAAATTGCGCATCCAGTTCACCCGCCTTGCCCCATATCCCAGCGATGAATAACTTAAAACCCATGTAAGAAAAACTAAGCCCAACTAATAGACTTACTATCTTGTACGCAGCTAATGAAAATATTATTGCTATGTTGGTTTCCATGTCTTTACATCCCTAACAAGTTCTTCTACAGTTTCTGTATAGTAACGGATTTTATAGTATATCTGAATTGTTTCAAGTGTATTCCCACTTCTATCCTGTTATCCTGTCAGAAAAATAGCTGACTCCTATTTTTGCTGTTTCTTTTTAATTTTTGCCCAGGTATCACGGAGGGTTGCAGTTCGATTGAAGACAAGATTGTCCTGCGAAGTATCAGGGTCGATACAAAAATAACCAAGCCTTTCAAATTGAAATCGATCTAATGCTTTTGCCTCTTTAAGGCCGGGCTCTACCAGACAGTCTGATAGAACCTGAAGTGAATTCGGATTCAGATTTGATTTGAAATCATCTCCCTCTGCCACATCTTCCGGATGTTCCTTTGTAAAAAGATGGTCATACAATCTAACTTCGGCCTTCAGGGCATTAGGCACAGATACCCAGTGAATGGTTGATTTGACTTTACGTCCGTCAGGGGCATTGCCGCCACGCGTAGCCGGATCATAGCTGCAGTGCAATTCGACAATCCGGCCTTTGTCATCCTTTACGACATCAGTACAGATCACAAAATATGCATAACGCAACCTGACTTCTCTTCCGGGTGATAAACGATAAAACTTCCTGGGAGGTTCTTCCATGAAATCATCCTGTTCGATATATAACACCTTTGAAAAAGGAACTTTTCTGGTACCGGCGTTTGGGTCTTCAGGGTTATTATGTGCATCCATCCATTCAACTTCATTCTCAGGATAGTTATCTATGACGACTCTTAAAGGTCTTAACACGGCCATTACGCGATTGGACGTCTTATTCAGGTCTTCCCGTAAACAATGTTCCAGCAGTGCGACATCGATAGTACTGTTAAACTTGCTTACACTAATACATTTGCAGAATTCACAAATGGATTCCGGGCTATATCCGCGCCTTCGCATGCCGGAAATAGTTGGCATTCGAGGATCGTCCCAACCTTTCACGTGTCCCTCGTCAACCAACTGTAATAGTTTTCGCTTACTCATAACAGTATAAGTAAGTTCTAAACGGGCAAACTCGATTTGTTGGGGATGATGTATTTCCAGTTTGTCAAGATACCAATCGTATAAAGGTCTGTGATTCTCAAATTCTAACGTACAAATCGAATGCGTAACTCCCTCAATAGAATCCTCCAGTCCATGAGCCCAATCGTAAGTGGGATATATACACCACTTGTTACCGGTCCGGTGATGGTCTGCATGTAGAATACGGTACATAACAGGATCACGCATATTCAAATTGGGTGATTTCATATCGATTTTGGCACGGAGAACACGAGAACCATCTTCAAATTCTCCATCTCTCATCCGCCTGAACATATCCACGTTTTCTTCAACACTGCGGTTGCGATAAGGGCTATCCTTGCCGGGCGCCGTCAGGGTTCCGCGATGTTCAGTGATCTGGTCAGCAGCCAAGTCACAAACATATGCAAGTCCCTTCTTGGTCAACTGTACTGCATACTCATACATTTTCTCAAAATAATCCGAGGCATAGTAGAGATGTTTTCCCCAATCCCAGCCCAACCAGCGGACGTCTTCCTGGATAGAATTAACATATCTGGCTTCTTCCGTAATAGGGTTGGTATCATCGTATCTCAAGTGGCAACGTCCTCCTTTGTTTTCATCTGCGATACCAAAATTTAGACAAATCGACTTGGCATGTCCAATATGTAAAAAACCATTTGGTTCCGGAGGGAATCTGGTAATTACCTTCCCCCCCCACTTGTTTGTTCTGATATCTTCAGCGACAATTGTTCTTATAAAATCTACAGAAGGCTTTTTGCCGTTTTCACTATCTTTTTCCTGCCTGTTATTTTGTGATTCCACTTACTATCCCTCTATACTACAAATGTGTAAAACCTTATTTTTTTAGCAATGTTTTTAAGCTACAATCTTGCTAAGTTATTTGAAAATGAGTGGTTAAATCACAAATTTCAAATAACAAATCACAAACAATATACAATGATCAAAACCGAGACCTTTTCCTGATAGATTCCAGAGTTCAGAAATTACAAAACAAACCATACGTTTTGGTCATTTGGTATTAGATTTTGGGATTTGTTTGTATTTTGGAATTTGTTTATTGTAATTTTTCTCTGAATTAGACGAGAGTAGTTTTGGTTGCGGCTTCGCTGCTCTATGTTATATAGTATACCTTCTTTTATCTTTCTTTTATCTTTCTTTTATGTAAATTTTGTGCCATTATATAAAATATAAATGTAATTGACATATATAAAAATATTTTTTAGTTATACTGTCAACAAAAAGCCATTATTTATAGTTTAAGGTACATTATAGTTCATTATAAGACAATGAGAGTTCTTGACATGTAGAATGTTGTTAGATACATTAATTAAGATACTAATTTAGAAAGATGGTAAAGAAATACAGATGAAGGAAGTTTTAGTAGTTGGACATTGTGATCTGGATCACCCTCAAATTACCTCGTTGATAGAAAACAATTTTACTGCAAAGGTAACTAGAGCAAGATTCCTAAAAGACACAAAGCGGTTCTTAGAAAAACATAACTATGATTTGGTTATAATTAACAGGATTGGTGCCTTTGATCAGGAAAGTGGTATAGCGTTGATAAAGGAAATAAAAAAGGATGGCCGTTTCAAAACACCATTGATGATGGTTACCAACTACAAAGATCAAATGGATTTAGCAATAGAAAGTGGAGCAAAATTAGGCTATGGTAAAGACAGGCTATGCAACAAAGAGACTATAAAATTGTTGGATAAGTATTTGTCATAAAAGCGAGTCAATTTGTGTTAAATCTTGATTAATGTTAAGAAGAATTTTTATCAGTCAAAGTTGGGAATCAAGATTCTAAAGATACTTTTAAAATGTATTTAAGCACTTGCTGTGCCAAGGCTTACGATTTACAATCTATTGATTGTTTTGATATTATAACGTTTATTTATTCAAATTCTAATGTTCTTGACAAAAAATACCATTTACGTATAATAAATTTCTAATGTCAAAGATGAAGTCTTTATTCACAAAGATGAAGTCTTTATGCACAAAGATGAAGTATTTAATAATCATTTTTGTGTTATCAAAGAACAAGACAATTGTTTTTAAACTCTGAGGCTTGAGCCAAAATGGTTTGTTTTGGCTACCTTATAACAAAAGGAGGGATTTGTGCATGGTTCACTACAGTTGTGATATGTGTGGTAAATCGTTGGCTACTGAAGAAGATAATAGGTATGTAGTAAAAATAGAAGTTTACGCAGCATGTGACTCTATGGAATGTGAAAATGACTTTGATGAAGAATTGATAGATGATTTTGAAGAAGATGAAATTGATGAAGATGATTCAGATGAAATGGAAGATGTTGAGTATAAGACGTTTCGTTTTGATTTGTGTAATAAATGCCATAATAAATACTTACAAGATCCTCTTTCGATTAAATCAATAAGGAAAAGTCGTTTCTCTGAAAATTAAATAATTTAAATTTAAATGTTTTAAGAAATAAAATGGTTTTTACTGTTTAAGCCAGTTTGAGTATGACAATTACAGAGAAGATTATTGCTGCACATTCTGGCCTTGAAGAAGTTCACGCTGGTCAATTTGTTTATGCAGATGTAGACATATGCCTTGGTAATGATATAACGGCACCAATTGCTATTGAACAATTTGAGAAGCTTGGAATAAAAGAAATCTTCAATCCAAAAAGTGTTGTTTTAGTCCCTGATCATTTCACCCCAAACAAGGATATTAAATCAGCTCAGAATGCCAAAGTTCTTAGAGAATTTGCACAAAAGCACCAAATAGAAAATTACTTTGAGGTAGGAAGAGTAGGAATTGAACATGTATTGCTACCAGAAAAAGGCATAGTTGTCCCGGGTGATCTGGTAATTGGTGCAGATTCACACACATGTACATATGGGGCCTTGGGAATTTTTTCTACTGGTATAGGAAGTACAGATTTAGCTGCATGCTTTGCGACTGGCAAGGTTTGGCTGAAAGTACCAGAAACTATAAAATTTGTTTTCAATGGCGAACTGAAAAAATGGGTATCTGGCAAAGATTTAATTCTTTACGTCATTGGTAACATTGGGGTTGATGGTGCAAGATACAAGGCAATGGAGTTTGCAGGACAAGCTATTAAAGAATTACCAATGGATGATCGCCTTACAATATGCAATATGGCGATTGAAGCTGGCGCAAAAAATGGAATAATTGAGCCAGACAAATGTACAGAAGAATATATAAGTGGCAAGGCACAAAGGAAATTTAAATTCTACTCAAATGATGATGATTGTGAATATTGTGATATTTTTGAATATGACGTAAGTAATATCTCTCCACAGGTGGCGTTACCTAATTTACCTGAAAATACACGTCCTGTTGAAGAACTATCTGATATACGGATTGATCAAGTTGTAATAGGTTCATGCACCAATGGCAGGGTTTCTGATCTGAGAATTGCCGCACAGATTCTCAAAGGCAAGAAAATACACTCCTCAGTACGTTTGATTATAATACCGGCCACACAGGATATATATCTTGAAGCGTTAAAAGAAGGATTGATAGAGATTTTTATAAACGCTGAGGGCGCCGTTTCTACACCAACCTGTGGTCCCTGTCTTGGAGGACATATGGGTGTTCTGGCAGAAGGTGAACGCGCATTATCAACAACTAACAGGAATTTTGCAGGTAGAATGGGTCATCCAAAATCTGAAATATATCTCTGTAACCCAGCCGTTGCTGCTGCTTCTGCCATCACAGGAAGAATTACTCACCCCGAATATATTGACTAAGATTTATCCGCAAGGCAGACTTAATATACTTCCGTCAATTAAGTTATTTATCTGCACTGTGAAATGCTAGTATTGTAATACTTGTGCTAAAAACTATTTTGGATTAAAATATTCTTTTTTAAGGCACAGTTGGAAAAAAAGTCTTAAAATTCTATAAAGAGTTTAAATTACAGATTTAGGAACAAAAAGGAAATGATTAGAAGTTTAGAGAAAGGTTTTCAAAAGCAAAGTAAGAAATATATTGGTATAGATATTGGTTCTGTCAGTGTGAAAGTAGTATTGATGAATGAAGACAGGGAGGTTCTTGAAAATCACTATATAAGGTCACATGGTCAACCTATAGAAACAGTAGTAATTATTCTAAGGGACATTTGTAATCGATTCCCCCTTGATGATGTAAATGGAATGGCTGTTACAGGGTCTGGAGGAAAGCTATTAGCGGAGATAATAGACATAAGTTTTATTAACGAAGTTGTAGCACAAAGTACGGCAACGTCAGTATTACACCCTGAGGTAAGGACGATAATTGAGCTTGGTGGCGAGGATTCAAAGCTGATAATACTTGAGTATGATGAGGCGTCTGAGAGAAAGGATGCCAAAGGAAGAACAGGTTTAAAGGTATCTGATTTTGCCATGAATACGATGTGTGCGGCGG
Organism: Candidatus Scalinduaceae bacterium; assembly: GCA_046759445.1. Classification (GTDB taxonomy): domain Bacteria; phylum Planctomycetota; class Brocadiia; order Brocadiales; family Scalinduaceae; genus Scalindua_A. The sequence continues at coordinate 18,761 of JBHICG010000046.1, read as the reverse complement.
GAACTGGGTCATTTTTGGATCAGCAGGCAGCCAGGATAGGTGTATCTATAGAGGATGAATTTGGAATGTTAGCTTTAAAGTCAAAGAATCCTCCCAGGATAGCAGGCAGGTGTAGTGTCTTTGCAAAATCAGATATGATACACCTCCAACAGGTTGGCACATCGATTCATGATATTGTGGCCGGTTTATGTTATGCACTTACAAGAAATTTTAAGAGTAATATAGGAAAGGGAAAGGAATTTGTGAAGCCGATAGCCTTCCAGGGTGGCGTTGCCGCAAATATGGGGATAGTAAGGGCATTTGAAGACATACTGGGTTTGTCTGAAGGAGAACTCATTATTCCCAAATACTTCAAGATTATGGGAGCAATAGGTGCTGTGACAACCATAATAGATAATGGAATTTATTCTCCATTCAAGGGTTTTAAAAAGATAGATGCGTATCTAAGAAGTCGAAATGGTAAAAATACGAACCTGCAGAAGCTCAAAGGGGACAATTATGCAATAAATGTTAAGAGTCACAAGCTTTATACAGATAAAAAGATAGAAGCATATGTTGGGGTTGACGTTGGGTCTATAAGTACTAATGTTGTGGTTATAGATGGGAATAAGAATGTATTGGCAAGACGTTATCTGATGACTGCTGGTAAGCCACTGGAGGCTGTCAGGCAGGGGTTATTTGAAGTAGGAGAGGAAGTCGGTGACAAGGTCATGGTAAAGGGTGTAGGTGTAACTGGTTCTGGTAGATACCTGACGGGAGAATTTATTGGAGCCGATATAGTTAAGAATGAGATAACGGCGCATGCGACTGCAGCAGCGGCCGTTGATAAGGAAGTTGATACAATCTTTGAGATTGGCGGTCAGGATTCTAAATATATAAGCATGGAAAATGGAGCTATAGTTGATTTTACTATGAACAAGGTATGCGCGGCGGGAACGGGTTCATTTCTTGAAGAACAATCTGATAAGCTGGATATTAACATTAAGAATGAATTCGGTAAAAGAGCATTAAGCTCATGTTGTCCATCACATCTTGGAGAAAGATGTACAGTTTTTATGGAATCAGATCTCAATCATCATCAGCAGATAGGAGTACATAAGGATGACCTTTTAGCGGGATTAAGTTATTCTATAGTGTTGAACTACATCAATCGTGTTGTTGAGAAGAGAAGGATTGGAGATTCTATCTTTTTCCAAGGAGGGGTGGCTGCAAACAGAGGTGTTAAGGCAGCTTTTGAGAAAGTGACGGGTAAGAAGATAATAGTGCCGACTCATCATGATATTATGGGTGCGATAGGTTCTGCCATAATAGCAATAGAAGAGTGCACATGGGACAAATCTAACTTTAAGGGCTTTGACTTAAGGAATAGGAAGTATGAGATGTTATCGTTTGTATGCAAGGATTGTTCAAACATATGTGAGATAAGAAAAGTAAGTATAAGTGGAGAATCACCTCTTCATTATGGAAGTCGTTGCGGCAAGTATGATGATGAGAAAAAGGACAGGAAGACTGGTAATTTACCCAGGTTGTTTAATGAAAGAAAAAGATATCTACATACCATTTATCCTAAAGATAGACCTGAAAAGCCATTAGGGAAACGTATAGGTATTCCACGCGCTTCTACTTTTTTCGAGTTGTATCCCATGTGGAAGGCTTTCTTTACAGAATTAGGTTTTGATGTAATAACTTCAGGTGATACAAATCGTGAAATTATTGATAAAGGGTTGGAAAATGTTAATACGGAGACATGTTTTCCCATAAAGGTAGCACATGGACACGTTTTGGATATGTTATATAGAGATATTGATTATTTGTTCTTGCCAAGCGTAATAAATATGACACATGCATCTTCCAAGTTAACGCACTCTTACGCATGTCCTTATGTACAATGTCTTCCATACATAGTTCGTTCTGCAATTGATCTGGACAGTAGAAGATTCAAGGTTTTGCAACCGATAATTCACTTTGAGTATGGTGAATTATTTTTGGACAAAACACTACGGCAAATTGCGAAAGATATAGGTAAAAGGGGTAAAGTTGTTGAGAATGCCATTATTCGGGCAAAAGATTCTCAGAGTAGATTTTCTAAAAAGCTTGAAGAGAGAGGCAAAGAAGTACTGGACAATTTAGGAGACGATGAGACGGCATTTGTGATTATAAGTCGCCCCTATAACGGTTGTGATTCTGGTATTAATTTGAATCTCCCTGACAAGCTCAGGGATATGGGTATATTAGCAATTCCAATGGATTTCTTAACTCTGGACATAGAGGAGATATCGAAGGATTATCCAAATATGTACTGGAAATACGGACAGAAGATACTTGCGGCTGCGAGGATGATTGCCAGGGATAAAAGGCTGTATGCGCTTTATATAACAAACTTTGGATGCGGGCCTGATTCTTTTATTTTGAAGTTTTTCCCAAAAGAGGTAGGAGGAAAACCTTTCTTAACGATAGAGATAGATGAACACAGTGCAGATGCTGGGGTAATGACACGCTGTGAGGCATTTTTAGATAGTTTGAAAAATTCCAGGATTAAAGACTTTAAGAATGGCATAAATGGGAAAGAGAAATTATCCTTAAACAAGAAAAAGACCTTGTATATCCCTTATATGAATGATTGTGGAAGAATGGTTGCTGCTGCTATGAGAATTAATGGTATTAACGCTAAAGCCTTACCAATGTCTGATAAGAAAAGCCTGGAAATGGGAAGAAAATACACATCAGGGAAAGAGTGTTACCCTGCAATCCTAACAACGGGAGATATTGTCAAAAAGTTACTAAGCCCTGATTTTGATCCAGAGAGAAGTACCTTCTTTATGGCTACAGCATCTGGCCCATGCAGATTTGGCCAATACAATAAGATGCACCGCATGATACTAGATGACCTCGGATTTCCTCAAGTACAAATCTATACGTTGGATCAAGGAGATGATTACCAAGAAGATTTGAGCAAATTGGGAACAAAATTCCGTAAGCTTGCATGGAATGGATTTGTTCTTGTAGACTTTATGCAGAAAATATTGCATGAAGTACGGCCGTATGAAATCCACAAATATGAATCAGATATTGTTTATAAACAACATCTCAGAAAAGCAGAACATGCAATAGAATACGAACTTGACCTTTTACAAGTAGCTAAAGATGCAAGGGATGCTTTTAATAAGATAGCAGTAGACAAAAGTATCCAGAAACCCTTAATTGGCATCATTGGTGAAACATATGTTCGCGGTAATGAATTCTCTAATAATTTTATTGTGAGAAGGATAGAAATACTCGGAGGAAAAGTGGTAATTCCACCCTTTGGTGAGTGGATAAATTATATAGGTCATCGTCGGAGAGAAGATTGTATAAGGGATAGGGATATAAGTGCTTATACAAAAGAGTTAGTTTCTGAAATAGTACAAAGGTATGATGCGTTTAGAATATCTCGACCATTTAAAAAATGTATAAGTAATTTCTTTAAAGAAAGTTCTATAAAAAAGTTGATTTTGAAAGGAAGACAATACGTCCATGACTCATACAAAGGAGATCCGGTTATTAGCATGGGTAGAGCAGTAGAATATATAGAGGAAAATTTTGATGGTATTGTAAATGTTACACCTTTCCATTGCATGCCAGGAACTGTAGTTAACGCAGTACTGGAAAAATTTCAAAGAGAACATGGAGGTATTCCATGTTTAAAGCTGGCGTTTGATGGTCAAGAGGAATCCAATGAAGAAACACGTATTGAGGCTTTTATGCACCAGGCTCACCAAAGGATGGAAAGTAGACTTGGTACAATTAAGAATCATACAAGCGTAAATTAAGGATTGAATGGAGCTAATTTATTATGAGAGGAAAATGCTGGAAATATGGAGATAATGTAAATACAGATGAAATTATTCCTGCCAGATATTTAAATACAACTGATATAGAAGAACTGTCATCCCATTGCATGGAGGATATAGATCCAGCATTTGTGAAAAAAGCAAAGAGGGGTGATATAATAGTGACTGGTGAGAATTTTGGATGCGGGTCTTCAAGAGAACATGCGCCGTTATCTATCAAGGCCTATGGAATTTCTTGCGTAATAGCAAAAAGTTTCGCCAGGATATTCTTTAGAAATGCTATCAACATTGGCTTACCAATATTCGAGAGTAAAAATGCAGCTATGGACATAAATGAAGGAGATGAAGTTTCGGTAGACATTAATTTAAGTAAAATAGTTAATCTGACATCAAACAAAGAATACTCTTTTACACCTTTCCCCAAAGAGATGAAGGACATAATTCAAGCAGGAGGATTGATGGAATACGTAAGACTAAATTACTGTAAGTCTTAGTTTGTCGTAATCCCTTAACTATCCTTCCAACTAAACTGTAATACTAAAAAGACTATACAAATATGAAATCACCTGTGTTATATCTTTACAGGCTGTCCGAGAATTGTCATTGGCAATTCAGCAAAAGCGGAATTGCTTAGGTGATTCTGCTAAACTGTCCGAAGGACAGACAGAATCACACCCGGACTTGATCCAGAATCTAATACTTCTGTAAATACTTATAATTAAAGATTCTGACCCCGCTTCTTGCTTTCGCATCGTGCCGATACGGTGCAAGAAAGCAGCGGGGTCAGAGATGACAAAAAATGGTGCTTTTGTTTATTCTCGGACAACCTGTTTATATTTAACTGTTACGTAAAGAGTCTCGTATAAAACAAATATTGCCACATAAATTTTCATATCATATTTATAAAATCTACGTTTGATAAATTCTAAAGGAGATAATCTATGGTTTTCAGTTGTTTGGATAAATATCGAGATGTAGGCTTGCTCATTTTACGGGTAGGCATCGGACTTATGTTCATGGGTCATGGCTGCCCAAAACTCTTCGGTGGCCCAGAGAAATGGGAATTGATCGGAGGAATTACGAAATTCTTTGGTTTAGATTTCGTCCCAACATTCTGGGGCTTTATGGCGGCGGTTTCAGAATTTTTTGGTGGTGCATTTATAGCTTTGGGATTTCTGACACGTCCAGCATGCTTCCTTTTGTTCATCACAATGATATTCGCAGCATCTATGCATATAGGCAAGGGAGATTCCTTTATAAAATACTCCCATGCAGTAGAGGCGGGAATCCTTTTCTTGAGTATGCTCTTCATCGGCCCGGGAAAATATTCGTTAGACGAGCAAATATTCTCTCGTAAAAAGACTTCTCATTCTAATACAATATCAGAAAAGTGCATACAGTAGTCCAAATATTGCTTCTAGTAAACTCAAAAATTCTCGATTATGTTAGGCGTGATGTCGAACCTTTATTCTTTCATCCAGCAAAAAAAAGACTTTTTCAGTGACGACTATTTATTAAGCCAAACCTTGTATGAGATCTTAATATCAAATAATTTATATTGACTAACTGTAATAATTACTGTTTTATAACGATTACATGATGAAGCATTATGGAATCATGTTCGCTGGGTTGGTGCCGTACATGTACCTATCTTCGGGCTTGAGGATCTCTTTGCTGAGGAGCTGAAGAACGATCCAGAGAAGTTGCGCGGGATTACGACTGCCTGGACAAAACTTTTCTGGTTGATTATAGACGTTTACCACATAGATTATTTTGCCCCCTGGACATAATACGATTTGATAAGAATGTGTGAGTGTCATTTTGAGTAGTGATAAACAAAGTCGCATTTGAAGAAAATATCTTTTTAAAAGTTCTTTGGAGGGTATATTATGGAATTAATGAACATCTTTGAAGACTATGATTGGTTTGACACCCTTAATGATGAAGTTAATCGTCTGCTTGTAGGCGGCAAATTTCCCCCGATTACGATTTCTGTTAAGGATAAAAACTTTCTTATCAGGGCTGAGTTACCAGGGATTAATGCAAAGGACCTTAACGTAACGGTTGCAGAAAGAACAATAACTATTCAGGGGGAGAGGAAAATAGAACCTCATGAGGGAGTTGTCTCTTTTCATGAGGAGAGGAACGACGGATTCTTTAACCGTACTATTGCTCTGCCCAGAGACGTTGACACTTCCAGGGCAGAATCTGTCTTATCTAACGGTATTCTCACCATCGCTCTTCACAAAAAAGATACTGATGAAACAAAGCAGATCTCTGTAAAAGCTGGGTAATTAATAATGATTGATTATATTGCAAACTTATTATGAGGATATAACAATGCCAAAGAAACAACAGAAACATGTTGAAAAAAAGAAACTGGATGTTAGCACTCACAAAGCAGAGCCTCACCTTGTCTCACATGCAGACGAATGGTATGTGCCCGCTGCTGACGTTTTTGAATATGAAAATGAAGTAATAATAGAAATGGATATGCCCGGCGTTAGTAAAGACGGCGTGAACATGAAATTGCAGGGAGATGAGATCGTTGTTACCGGTCATGTGGTACATGAGGAAGAACGTGATGATGAGGTGCTTTATGGAGAGTACGACGAAGGCCATTTCCATAGACACTTCGTCTTGAACGAAACTATTGACGTGGATAAGATTAAATCTGTGATGTCAAATGGTGTATTAAGGATTACGCTTCCCAAAAAACAAACATATAAGCAGAGACAGATTGAGGTGAAGTCGGCATAATACCTTAATTAATACCTTAAACCACCATCTGTGCTGGTGTGTCCCAGCTTTGCTATGCGGGTAGGGTAGTGATTAAAACTTGTTAAAAAAGAATACCTCCTTAAGATATCAAGGGGGCTACCCTAAGAGAGAAAAGGATGTATTCTATGGGAAATTTTAGTCAACAACCACCTCTTTTAGGAGTGGTTGTTGATTGTTTACCAGCCTCCTGATGCTCCACCACCTCCAAAGCCACCGCCAAGTCCGCCACCAAAACCACCAAATCCCCCGCTGCTGTAAGAACCTCCACCTCTATGTCCGCCAAAACCGCCGAATCCACCAAACATAAACGGCATCATCATGAAGAACGGCATACCCCCCCAGCGGCTTCGACCGTAGGCCCTTCTCCTTCCCATCAACATGGGCAATATGAAAATCAGGAGAATAGGTAAAAATGAAAACCCCACGCCCCTTCTTCTAGGTTGGTGTACTACACTGGGAGCGCCCGTAATAGTAACACCGGCATCTTGAGCTACTCTATTGATGATTGCAATTGCGCCCTGATAAATGCCCTGACTATAGTTGCCAGCTCTGAAGTTAGGAATGAATACGGCTTTCCCCACGTTCTCGCAAAAAGCATTTGGCAATGTCTTTTCCAGGCCTGTACCTACTTCTATGCTATATTTTCTATCTTTCTTTGCAATGACCATAAGTATACCATTATCCTTTTCAAACTGACCAAGCTTCCACTTGTTAGCAAGGTCAACTGAAAACTGATCAACGGGTATTCCTCCAGTGGTTTTAACAGTTAAAACTACCATCTGAGCGCCAGTCTTGGTCTCCAGTTCTGAAAGAAAGGCGTTTAATCTGTTTTCGGTTTGTTTATCTATTATTTTTGCACGGTCTTCGACGTGCATTTTAGGTGTGGGGATATCCACCTCTCCAAATGCCGTTATAGCAAACGGATATAATAAAAATATAATAGACATAAACATTATAAAATATTTTCTACCAAACATTTTATACCTCGAACTTATCAATTTTATTTGCTATGTCATCAAGGGTATTATACAAATCTCGAAAATCCCTAGTCAGGTCACCATGTGTTGGTTTGTATTTACCAGTCTTTATATTTACTAATTCCCTGAATACATCCACCCTTATCTTCATGGCTTTTTCCAATTCATCAAGTACTATATTTCTTTCCTGTGGTAATTCTCTGTCGTGAAGGAAAAGTATTGCCCTGAATATGGGAATGTACGAAGAGAGGAAGCTTTTAAACAATTCCCTTATTATGCGGTCATTACCAAGGGATTTTATATATGCCTGGCCTAAATTTTGTATCCAACCCTTTAATTCCCTTTCACATACAAGCCGCAAATCAGATTTGTCTATCGTGATGTCTTTAAGAACGTCTTCTCCATAAATCAGCTTATTTATTATTTTAATATTGAGAAATTGTATCGGAAACACCTCAAGTGATGACCTTATATAGTCATTGGTCATAATTATTGGAGCCCTTATTTTCTTCTTGCCATATTTTTTGCCGATAGGTGCTATAAAATCAAAGATGTCCAGGTTCTTTTCTTTTAGCACAATTAGCGAGTCGACATCCGACGTTTTTTCATCAAAATCATTTGTAACTGCACTACCTATAATATAGATAGATTTGACATGATTACCAAAAGAAGAAAGTATTTCATTGAAAAAAGGCTCCATCCTTTCCTTTACCTGCAAAGTAGTGTTTGAGAAATCCATATTTATCATTATGTCTTTTCTTTAACTATTATATCTTCGAAAGTTTGAGTTAGTTCGAAATCTTACAAAAAGCTGTCTAAGATTACAAGCTAAAATGCATAACATAATACCCTCCATTAGTAAAAACGTCTACAAATCCTACACTTGGGCATGTTTATTGTGTAATCCTTAGTGAATTAATGACCACGGTAATAAATGTTACTTTGATTTTTTCATAAAAGAAATGAGCTAACATAAACCTTCATAAACCGTCTTTTAACATTCTATTTCCATAACAGTTCAAATTCTTAACTTTTTTTATCAATAGGCTATTGTATTAATATGATACACGCCTGTACTATTTTGTTACATTATCCCAATATTTATTTTTCTCCCTATAAGAACTACATAAGAGAATCACAATAAATCCCACTGAAGTTTCAAAGTAAATTATAATGCGTAAGAGAAAAGAAATCTTTAAGGAGAAATTAGTAGAGTCAGAATTAAAATATAAAACACTTATTGAAGATATCTTAGACATATTCTTTACTGCAGATAAGGAATTAAACGTTACCACAATTAACCCTGCCGGCCAAAGAGTCTTTGGTTGCTCCAAAGATGTTATTAATAACGTAAACTTGTATGAGTTGATTTATGAAGCAGATAGCAAAAGATTTGTCGATTTTTTTAAAAACTTGTTTTTAAGCAAGAAAGAGTATATAGAATGCTTTGAGTTTAGAATAAAGACAGTAGAAGGCCATATCAAACATCTAGAATTAAATGCAAGAGTAAATTATGGTGAAAACGATGAGATTGTACAAATTGAAGGTGTTTTAAGGGATATTACAGAAAGAATAAAGCTTGAGAATAAATTATCTCAAATTGATAAATTAAATGCTTTAGGTTTACAGTCTAGTGGTGTAGCACATGAGTTAAATAATATATTGGGGATAATACTTGGTTATCTAGATATCTTAAAGTTGAAGCTTGAAAGTACTAATGCACATGTTTCGGATACTATTAATATTATTGAGAAAGCAGCAAGGGACGGAGCAACAATTGTAGATAAGATTCAGCAATTCTCAAGGACTAAACCAAATTATTCTGGCGTACTACATGCCAACCTGGCTGAAGTCGTTAATGAAGCGATTGAATTTACTATGCCAAGATGGAAAAGAGAAGCACAAGCAAAGGGGATTGAATACAAGATTATCAAAAATTTCCTGATTCCTTCAAAACATTATATCAGATCTAACCCATCAGAATTAAGAGAGGTATTCGTAAATATTATTAATAATAGTGTTGATGCTATGCCAAACGGGGGCAAAATTAAATTCAGTGCAAAATTTGACGCCAAAAGTGTCATTCTTTCTATTGCAGACAATGGAATCGGAATAAGAGATGAGATCAAAGACAAGATTTTTGAACCATTCTTCTCAACAAAAGGAATAAAAAGGACTGGCCTTGGTATGAGCATAGTGGATAAGATAGTAACAAGGTATGGCGGTGAGATTAGCATAGATAGTTGTTATGGCAAAGGTACTACCGTACATATAGAAATGCCTTTGTTTCAGGCAGAAATAGCGGAGTGTGAGAATAAAGGCAAATTAATCTCTAATTATAAAGCCAAAATCCTCGTAATAGAAGAAGAGGAAGTAATACTGGATATGATGAAGATTATGCTTGAAAAACACGGTCATAGTGTATTTACGGCAAATGATGCAAATACTGGTTTAAGGATGTACAAGAACAAGATATTTGATATTGTGTTGTGTGATCTGGCGATGCCAAAAGTAAATGGTTGGAAAGTTGCCAGATATATAAAAGACCTTGATGCTATTAGAAAAACGGCAAAAACCCCTTTCGTATTAATTACGGGTTGCGAATTAGTTAAGGATAAATTTGACTATGTAAAAGAAGGAGTTGATTTTATTCTTGATAAGCCATTGGATTTTAAACAGTTAAACAAAATGATTAGTAACTTATTATGTAAAGACTGTCAATAGCTCAGCTTACTTCTTATACATTTAACACATCTATATGCTGGCTCGTGATCACGGCTCTAACAATACCTCAATTTCTTCAATCAAGCATAAGCAAAGTCATCTTCTCGTAATGTGGTTTTATCTTTATCCTCCCATACCCATTCAACAAGAATTATTACATGAACTATTCAACAAGTCTTTTATATTTATTTTTAAACGGAGCCAAACATACCGGACAATGTGTTTGGAAATCTTTTTACTTTACGATTGAATCTTAATAAATTATGTATCATAATGATTATATTTATATAGTGATTACTCTTACGACTACCATACTACATGCATATAAACGTCTTAAAGAAGTCCTTAAACCATCAGGAAACATAATTCAATTCTAGACTGAAAAGATAATGTCAGTTATAATCCTTTAGTGCTCAGAAATTTCTAAACTAAAGGTTAAACTCCTGAGTCTTACAAATGGAAAAAGACATCGAAAAAGTCCTAATCAACGAAAGCAGAATCAAAGACGAGGTAAAAAAACTGGCAAAAAAAATTGCCATTGACTACAAACAAAAAAACCTGACAATAATCAGTATCTTAAATGGCAGCCTAATATTTCTTTCGGACCTTATTCGACTTCTTACTTTTCCCGTTAAGATAGATACTATTAGGGTTAACGCCTATATCGGAGGTGTTACTTCTCCAAAAAAGGAAATTGAAATTATTAACGAAATCAGACTAGACATAAAGGGCGAACACGTCCTTATTGTGGATGACATACTGGACACAGGGAGGACTCTCGCTAAAATTAAACAAATAATCGAAAAGCACAATCCCCTATCAATAAGAGTATGCACGTTCCTTAATAAACCTGCAAGAAGAGAAATGAATATTGTTCCGGACTATTGTTGTTTTGAAATAGAAGATAACTTTGTGGTAGGCTACGGCTTAGATTTTGACAACAAATACAGGAACCTGCCTTACATTGGAGTATTGAAAGAAAATTGTTATAATCATAAAGGTAAATAAGTAGACGTCTATGACTTTCCAACTTCTACTGTAAGAAGTTTCACTTCATAATTTCAAATATTTCACTTATCTAAAATTCGTATTTTGTTACCTTAAATATTTATTGCTTTTCAGTAGATTATTTGTTTAATTGTACTCATATGATAGTTAAAGAAAAGCTTGAAAAATCTATAGATGCAGATTCACAATTAATGAATCGGAAGAAGATAGGACCAAAGAAGACATTTAGAGATACGCTCTTCAACATTTCTTCAAGTACGATAGGCAAAAAATCGACAAAGTTCCTCTTTAAATTATATGACCTTGGCAAATTTGACATTATTGGCAAACCAAAAGGCGCTATTAGTTCATTAGATATTACAAACAGATGCAATCTCCGCTGCAAGCACTGTTACTTCTATGCACATGATTATGAGGTTGAGAGGGAACTTACAGATGGAGAATGGATTGATAAACTAGAGGAACTAAAGGATACAGATTTCCCATTTTATCAATGTTCATGGATAGGCGGAGAACCTCTCTTGCGCAAAGACTTGATAGAAAAGGGCATGAAGTATTTCAAATCAAACCTGGTTGCTACTAATGGGACTATTCCGTTACCAGAATGGCCAGATGTTAATTTCTATATTGCAATAGATGGGCCAGAAGATATGCATGATGCAATTCGTGGAAAAGGATGTCATGCTAAAATAAAGAAGAACATTGACCGACCAGATTTAAAAATAATTGTATCCATGGTCGTAAATAAGACCAACTACGAGGGCATAGAAGCATTTCTTGAAGAATGGAGTGGTACGTCCGTAAGAGGTTGCTTATTTCAGATGCACACGCCTGTTAAAGGCCTGCAATATAATGATGAATTGTGGCCAGGATGGGAATTAAGGGATCATGTTATTGATAAATTAATAAGGCTAAAAGAAAAAAAATACGGTGATTTTATTTCCGTACCAAGATACGTACTTGAGATGATGAAGTCAGACAGGTGCAGAGAAATAACCATGAATTGTCTTTTTAAACAAGTAACTTATTGCCTTGACCCGCAGGGAAGAAGGAAACGCCCCTGCATGATGGGACCGCTTGCAGACTGTGAACGTTGTGGTTGCGTCCTACCGTTTCACATGAAGGCATTGGAAAATAAAAAATTAATGTTTCGTGAATTGCTAATGAATCTCAGGCGCAAGATCGGGAAAGCTGTCTTTAATTAGTTCTAATTTGCTTTGAAAGACATATGCTTTAACAAAGTTATGCCAGGTCGTAACATTTTTTACATTTGCGTTACAAACTTATCCAAATGAAGGTCACTGCTAACGAAAAGTTCTTTGTCGAATTGATCAAACCATCCCATTATGATGATGATGGATATGTCATCCAATGGTGGAAGTCTTGGATTCCATCTAATTCGCTTGCCTGCTTATATAGCCTGAGCCTTGACGCTGCCAAGCGAAAAATTCTTGGTAACAATGTTGAATTTGTCATTAATGTCTACGACGAGATCAACACAGTCATACCTATTAAGGACATTATTTACAGGTTCAAAAAAGGTGGTGGACGTGGGATTGTTTTCCTGGTTGGAGTCCAATCTAATCAGTTTCCTCGTGCCATCGACATCGCCAAACAGTTTCTCATTGAAAACATCCAAGTTGCAATTGGTGGTTTCCATCCAAGCGGTTGTATAGCCATGTTACCTCAGATTCCGGACGACCTTAAAGAAGCCTTGGATATAGGCATTACACTGTTCGTAGGTGAAGCTGAGGATGGACGGCTTGCAAACGTCTTCAAGGACGTTTATCACGAGCGTATGAAGCCAATATATAACTTCCTGGGAGATCTGCCTAACATGAAGGGGCAAGTAACACCTTTAGTGCCAAGAAATGTTTCCAAAAAAATCGTTAACATGATTGGCTGCTTTGACGCAGGCCGTGGATGCTCGTTCCAATGTAGTTTCTGTACTGTCATAAACGTTCAGGGTCGTAAATCACGATACCGCAGCGCTGATGATGTGGAAAAGTTGGTTCGCTCCAACATTGAGCAGGGTATCACCGAATTCTTCATTACCGATGATAACTTTGCACGTAACAAGAATTGGGAAGCGATCTTTGATAGATTGATAGACCTTCGTGAAAATCATGGCCTTAGGCAGATGAGGCTCACTATTCAAGTTGATGCTCTTTCTTACAAAATCCCAAATTTTGTGACAAAGGCAGCTGCGTCAGGGTGCAAAAGAGTGTTCATTGGCTTAGAAAATATTAACCCTGAAAATCTGATGTCCGTAAAGAAAAGTCAGAATCGTATCTCAGAGTATCGAAAGATGTTTCAAACATGGCATAATGCTCGGATCGTTACGCTATCCGGTTATATTCTCGGGTTCCCTGCCGACACTCCTGAAACAATCGAACGTGACATTAAGATAATCCAAAGAGAATTGCCAGTCGATCTATTGGAGTTTTTCTGCCTAACCCCCCTGCCAGGTTCAGAAGATCACAAGAACTTATATACCAAGAACATTTGGATGGATCCCGACAAGAACAAATATGACCTTGAGCATGTAACTACAGCCCATCCACGCATGTCTAAAGACGAGTGGGAAAATATCTATAAAAAGGCTTGGGATATTTATTATTCACCCAAGCACGTAGAAACCTTAATGCGTCGCGCTGCAGCAGATGGTCCTAATCCAAGCAGAGTAATGCTACATATCTTTCAATTCTACGGGACAATCAAGTACCAGAATATACACCCACTCCAGGGAGGTCTCTTTAGGCGAAAGATACGAACCCAAAGGCGTCCTGGTATGCCTCAAGAGAACTGTCTAATCTTCTATCCACGTCGGGCATGGGAAAAGATCAGTACTTTCATGGCTCTTGCTATTTATTTCATGAAACTAAGGTCCATGCGTAAGCGAATCAAACGTGATCCTTCAAAGCATTCTTATATGGATGAAGCGCTGACACCAGTGGTGGAAATAGAGGAAGACCGTCTGGAAAAAGTGAGTAGTTCATTAAGTTGACAGATCATCAGATGATTAAAGAGTAAAGTGGAAATAGTCTGCCCATTTATAAATTCAATATATATTTTGTAAAGTGTGATATATCTTGGAATAGATTTATTAAAGCTTGTGCATATTAATATACTGCACTCCCTAAAAGGGATTGCTCAGATCAGTATCGTATTTGTCTTCGATTAATTCGCTTACAGCTTGATCTTTAATGTATCTTCATCTTTCCCTCACCCAAACACACCATACAACCATAGTAACATCGGACCCAAAAACGATGAGCAATAACATACCTTCTCAAAACAGTTGCTGCCTGTGTAAACTCCCGAGCAGTTTATCTTGTTGAGTTACTTAAATAATCAATTACAATAATAATTACCCTTCCATTAAATATTCCGCATTCGATAACTAATTATAGCTCCAACAGAGATTTAACATCAACAAGCTATGGAATTCACAAGGTATTAAATGCTACCAATCTTTTTTTCCTGTTTATATATTTTGTGGGAATATATCTTGTTTATAGTTTGTTATTAAAATGACTATTAAGCTTCTCAGCAGAAACCTCTTAATTTTTAAATAAAGAAGTTACAACTTTCTCATGTCATATAATTGAAACCATGGAACATTAACATGGCCTACCATACTAAAGAACTTTTAGGGATAATTAGTCATGCAAAAGAGATGCTAGATACAATATGTAAGGGATTTAATACACACAACTTGGAATCTCTAAAAGATATAGAGGATATTGGAAGAAAGCTTCATAAGGAATCCATTGATCTAACTAAATCCTTTCTTGATGAAAAAACGGAAGATGATATCAACACCTTATCCCCGTTCCTGGGCATTTAGAGCGTATAGGAGATAGATTGGATAGTCTATTTAACTGTATAAGGACAAAGATAAGAGAAAACATTTTGTTTTCGGATAAATCTATATCCGAAGCATACAAATTACTTGATAAAACAAAAGAACTATTGATTTGCTTGGGTGACTGTGTCGTTACTGGCAATAGGGTGCTAGCTGAACATATCAATAGGGAAGGAAAGATATTGTGTGATCTAGCAGATGAATATCGTCTTTCATGAGGAGAGGCTCATATCTGGCGTGTGTATGCCAAAGTCTGCTCCTTTTTATCTTGATATTCTCGATTCTATAAAGAATATCACTTGGCATATCCGTGAGATAACAAGAAACGTTTTAGCAGGACATGATAAGATTGTCGATGAGCATTCCAGAGATCAATAAAAGTGTTAGGAGGGTGGATAGAAGTTGTTACGGCAGAAGTTTTATTGGCCTTTGGAGAGCGCAATTATCCTCTTGTAGTTTATTGGTAAGAAGGGTTGTTATTTAATTTCTGGTTTCGTACTTTTTGGTCTCACATCAAAGATAGTCATTGGTCCGGTGGATATATTCCATGACTTACCATTCCCATCATGTTGTGGTCATGGGCTATGCTTATACCAGGACCTATACTGCAAGATAGACATTTCCTCTTAGAAGAAAAATATGGGATCTTATAGAATATCATACCTCTCACCTGAGCCAATAAGCAAGGTATCTTTTTCATAAGGAGAGCTTAACTTTCTCCCCTCTGTATCAATTACTAAACCATGATACCCCAGTGGATACCATGCAAAGATATGGTTGGTTGAATCGACGTGGTAATCCCTTTATACGACCCTTCAAGATCCTCTGGAATAGTCGACAAGTGCCCATATTTATCTCATAGAAATACCGAAGGATAAGGCAAGTTTGGTACACCATCAACGGCTGTTATTAAATCTAATCCATGGAAATGATGGTATGTGCAATATTATTAATACCCGAATTTTCTTCTGTTTCTGAAACCATCCTGCATTATGGATGGATCAGATACTATCCTTTTTATATATTTCATTATCTACTATCTTTAAAATTTATCAGAATACCAAACGAGACGTAATATAAACTGTACTCTTCGGTAGCAGGAGATGCGTAAGCATTAAACTGTCGAAAATACAATATACCAAGAAGTCAACATAGTCAAACCGCAATTTTTAGATATATGTTAAATCAAATACATGAGTTAGTTAGACTTAGAAAGATCTGAATCATCCTTAAAGCATAAAACATATAATAAAACATTTAACATACAATAAAAAATCATGTATACTTAATATCAAAAAAATAGTTTTGCTACGTAAACAAAATTCCAAAATAGCCACAAAGACATAAGCATTAAGACATATAACTAACAAATTGTTAGGGTAAGGGTTACGAAAACCACATCGTCAAAGGGTAAAAGTGACTTCAAAAAGATGCTAGTCGTAACCGATTAAAACTTGCCATACCCCAAGTAGGCGTCTTTATTTGCTCTGGTATAATGACTAGGCCATTAAAAATGTTCTCTTGATGTCTTTATGTTTTCAGTGACAATAGTTACAGGAAGAATTAATTTAATTATAATGGAGAGAGCAAGGCCAATAAGCCTTTTACATACAGGAATAGACAGATACGAGGTTTTTGATTACCAAGAAGATAAACTAGGAAAACTAAAGGCATTCATTAACAAAAAGAAATTACCCTTTAGCTTTCATGTTCCCTTCTTCAGACCCTCATATTTTCCATATAGGGGCGTGACTACTTTTTTTCTTAACGATGATCCAAAAAAAAGAGCCCTTTCTTTCAAATTAATCAACAGCACTTTGCATTATGCCAGGGGTTGGAACGCTGACTATGTCGTCACTCACTTAAACTGGATGGAAGATTCGAAAAACTTAATAAAAGTGTTGAAGCTCGCAAGTGATACTGAATCAAGATTCTGCAAATTAGCAGATAAGTACAATATACCTATTAATGTTGAATTCGGGGGATATTCTGGTTTGTTTCACAAACCGATCCAATTTGTAGAATTCGTACTTAATCACCATTTGCTGGGTATCTGTATTGATATAGGCCACACATTCCTTATATCCGAAACACGAAATCGCAATTATTTTAAAGACATAGAAATAATGGCGCCTTATACTAAATCAATACATCTCTGGAACACAAAGGATCTAAACCACTGCAAAAAATATAACCATGTGCCCGTTCATCCCTCACAAGAAGCAAAAGATGGTTGGATAGACATAAAAAAAACACTTGAAATAATTTTATCCAACAATAAGGACTGTAATATAGTATTTGAATATAACCAGTCTTATTACGACCGTATACCAAATGAAGTCAAAGAAGGTATAGAGTGGGTTAAAGATATAGTAAAAAGAATATGAAAAACCACAAAGAACACAAAGAGAAGTGATGAGTTATCTAAGCAAATAATAGGTGCGGCAATTGAGGTACATCGGTTCTTAGGACAGGGACTTTTGGAATCAGCTTATGAACGGTGTATTTGTCATGAGTTAACTTTAAATGGAATTTCATTTGAAAGGCAAAAGCCTTTACCAGTAACCTGTAAAGGTATTCATCTTGATTGTGGGTATAGGTTAGATATATTAGTAGAAAATTTAGTTATTGTTGAGCTGAAAACCGTTGAGCGATTTGAACCAATACATGAAGCCCAACTTCTGACATATCTTAAACTATCTGATTTATGGCTTGGACTCTTAATAAATTTTAACGTTCCGGTTTTAAAGGAAGGTATTCGTAGAATTGTAAATTGACTTCTTTTACTCTTTGTGCTCTTGATGCCTTTGTGGTTATTGTTGGATACCATAAACATGAAAACCAGCGATTTCAAAGTTTTGTTAATTAACTGTAATACAATGATGGATGTCCTTCTACCTGTGGGACTTTCTTTAATATCTGCCTGTCTTAAAGAAAAGGGATTTCAGGTAAAGCTATTTGACACTACCTTTTACAAGACATCAAAGGAAACGGGTGATGAAATACGGGCAAGAAATCTTCAGGTAAGGAAAACTGATCCTGAAAAATTAGGAATAATATACAAAGATACCGATTTGTTTGAAGACCTTAAAAAGATAGTTGAAGAGTACTCGCCAAACATCATAGGCATGTCTTGTATAGAATGCACCTACACACTTGGAATAGAAATGCTGAGAAGCATAAGGCACTACAATATTCCAACAATTGTGGGCGGTATTTATGCTACTTTTGCTCCTGAAGAAATTATTGCTGAGAATTGCGTGGATATGGTATGCGTGGGAGAGGGAGAATACGCTCTTGTTGAGTTATGTACAAAGATTCTACAAAGACAAGATATAACCTCTATACAAAACATCTGGGTTAAAAAGGACGGAAAATTATTTAAGAATGGTATTAGAAAACCCGTAGACATTGATAAGTTACCATTTCAGGACTGGAGCATATTCGCCCAGAAAAGATTTTACAAACCAATGGGTGGAAAAATAGCTATGACAGGTACATTTGAAATGAACAGGGGCTGTCCATACAGTTGTCGATTCTGCAGTGATTATGGATTGAATAAACTTTATGCAA
>JBHICG010000045.1:0-27734 GCA_046759445.1 Candidatus Scalinduaceae bacterium | reverse complement strand
AGGTCAAGATGTGTTTAACAGGACATCATCACATCTCAAAGATTCAAACAGTTAAAGGACTTTATTACATTGCGTCTCCAGCAACCGTTCAGTATCCTCACGCCTTCAGGACGATAACGATTAATAAAAATGAAGCAAGTCTCCAATTCCATCAGGTTAGAGAACAAAGAATCATCGAGCTGGGAAAGAAATTCTTATTGGCGAGCAAAAATGCCGAAGAATACGCAGGAGGCAGGGCTGAAGATATACTGGCATATTGTCATGGCAGCAAACATGATAATGATGTTACGTTGAAACTCAGGTGAGGGATTGACGATTGATGAATTACATCAGTATACTGTAATCTCTCAAGAATGAATAAATCCGTTGGTATTCCTATTTTCCTAAAAGATATACATGAACGTCATAAACATTCTCCGCAAATGTAATAGCTGGCAAGATTTTAAGGCTTATGTTCAGCCGCTATCCAAGAAGCAAAAAGGCGATTGCTTTGAGACATTAACAAAAAACTTCCTGCAACTACATCCCAAATACTCTACACAGCTCAAAAATGTCTGGTTTCTAAGTGAAGTACCATCTCGTGTACGAAAGCGTCTCAACATCCCAGGGACAGATGAGGGAATAGACCTTATTGCAGAAACGAAAGATGACGCATACTGGGCTATCCAATGCAAATACCGCGAGAACGAAGACAAATCGCTTACCAATAGAGAATTGAGTACCTTCACATCTCTGGCTTTCAGCATTAGCAAAAAAATAGAACTTGGGCTTGTGTGTACAAGTGCTGACCGTTTTAGCCATAAGCTCACAATGTATGGAGAAAGGCTAAGTTTCTGTGCCGGAGACATCTGGCGTGGACTTGAAAAGGAATTTTTCAGTCGACTACACAATTATTTAGACCACAAAGTAATATCACTCAATCCCCTCAAACCACGAGAACACCAAAAGAAAGCGATCCAGCAAGCCTACCAATATTTCATTAAACAAAAAAACTCACGAGGCAAACTTATACAACCTTGTGGAACTGGTAAGACCTTGACTGGATACTGGCTTGCCCAGAAACTGAAAGCTCGTACTATTCTATTAGCTGTGCCTAGTTTGTGTTTGATCCGGCAGACATTGGAAGTTTGGACTAGAGAGGCTGTCGCAAACCAGCAGGACATCAATTGGATTGTCGTTTGTAGTGATGAAACAGTTGGATACTTTGAACGAGAAGATGTTGCTGTGCTAACTCAGGACTTGGGTGTACGAATCCATACAGACTCGGGAGAGATTGCGCAGTGGCTTAATGAACAAAAAAGCAACACCACAGTAGTCTTTACTACATATCAAAGCAGCCGATCGACCTCAGAAGCGGCCAGGCGAGCAGGTATAGTGTTTGACATTGGAATCATGGATGAAGCTCACAAAACAGTGGGCAAAAAGGACAGTCTGTTTAGCCATATACTGTACGATGAAAATATCAGAATAAAAAAACGTATCTTCATGACCGCTACCGAACGTAGATACATGGGGAAAAGCGATCAGATTGCCAGTATGGACAATCCTGAACTATATGGGGAAACATTTGAACTACTAAGTTTTAAAAAGGCATTGGAGTCCAGACCTGCCATTCTCAGTGACTACAAGATCGTTACAATCCAGGTAACACGTAGTGAAATTGCCAGGCTGATCAAATGTAACATGTTTGTGAAACCTGATAGAGGCAAATGGGATGGTAATGTTGAAGCTGAGATTTTCGCAGCCATAATAGCTCTACGTAAGGCAATGCAGAAACATCCCATTCGTCACATTATCTCCTTTCACAATAGTATTGCCCGTGCAAAGGTGTTTAAGATCAATCAAGAAAATTTCAATTCTACTTTTCCTGAATACGGTGAATTGGATACTTTTCATGTATCTGGTAAGACACCAACTGCTGTCCGTAGTCGACAGATAGATACATTTGAGGCTGCCAAACGAGGCCTGATCACCAATGCCCGGTGCTTGACGGAAGGTGTGGATGTACCGAACATCGACTGTATTTTATTCGCTGACCCTAAGAAAAGTGCCATAGACATTGTACAAGCTGTGGGGAGGGCATTACGGCCCGCAGTAGGAAAGAAATATGGATATGTAGTAGTGCCAGTGTTGTTGGATGATGAAGTAACAGACAGAACATCCCTCCAGACGAAAGCATTTGACGCTGTGTTGATAACGCTTCGGGCATTAGGTGCGAACGATGAGCGTATTATTGAGTATTTCCGAAGCGTATCACAGGGCAGACAGTGGACAAGAGGAACAAGACCAATAGAAATTAATATTCCTGAGGGAGTAGTTGTTGATGCAGAAGGCTTCATCAATTCTGTTGAGTTGCAGTTCTGGTTACGGTTAGCTAAATTATCTTGGCGTCCATTTGAAGAAGCACGTGAATTTAGCCGTAGTCTCGGCTTAAAGAGTAATAGTGAATGGAGAGAATATTGTAAGGGTAAGTTATCAAAAACGGGAACATTACCAGATGATATACCCGCCAAACCAGAAAGGACTTATGAAGATAAGGGATGGAACGGATGGGGTGACTGGCTAGGTACTGGAACTGTTGCTCCACGGGACAGAAAGTACCGTTCCTTCAAGAAAGCACGTGCATTTATCCATAGTCTCGGGTTAAAGAGTCATATAGAATGGAGGGAATACTGCAAAGGTAAATTGTCAGAAAAGGGGAAATTACCAGAGGATATACCTGCCAATCCGTGTGGAACCTATAAAGGGCAAGGTTGGAAAGGCTGGGGTAACTGGCTGGGTACGGGCACTGTCGCTACAAAGAAACGAAAGTACCGTTCATTTAATAAGGCACGTTCATTTGTCCGTAGTCTCGGGTTAAAGAGTAATATTGAATGGAGAAAATATTGCAAAGGTGAACTACCAGAAAATGGTATGTTACCTCAAGATATACCTGCTAAACCAGACAGATCCTTTAAAGGCCAGGGATGGAACGGCTGGGGTGACTGGCTGGGTACGGGTATAGTTGCTCCAAAGGACAGAAAGTTTTGTTCCTTCAAGGAAGCACGTGTATTTGTTCATACTCTCGGATTAAAGAATAGGACTGAATGGAGAAAATACTGCAAAGGTGAACTGCTAGAAAAGGGAACATTACCAGATGATATACCTACCAGACCAGACAGGACTTATAAAGATAGTGGATGGAGTGGAATGGGTGACTGGTTAGGTACTGACAGATGATATTTTGTCTTGACATTGGGAGTAGCCTTAGAGGAAGTAAGAGGGGGATGTGAAGATAAAGCTATGAATACTAAAAAACAACAAAAAAATGATTACAGAATATTTAGGATAGATAATAAGCTGTTTATACCTGAGGTAATATTTCTCATTGGTAACGGCGCTATTGAAAATGGAAATGTGCCTCTAGATGAGTATTATACAAATAATTCTGACGAAACTAGGGACAGCGCCCGTTAAGAAAGGGTGCGATACATATGGAGCATGTTACTCTGCATTTAGTGATAAATACATTTCATACCACTCAAAACCACCATGTGTTGATTTTGATTTTCCACCATATAAAAAACCATAATTTTGATAGTAGGGAATCAATTCAGATTTGCAAAGTAATAAGAAAATTAGGGTCATCGACTGTTATCTTACCTCTTGCCTTCTTGTTTACCCGACAGATTGTTTGGCGGGCTTCCAGCTTCTCACCTCCGTGCTTTTCCTTGGTTAAAATTTAATATTTTCCTGTATTCCTGGGTTCCTGATAATCTTTTCTAAGATACTTTTGTGCTTGTGTACTTCCTGCCTAAAACATTTATGGTGATATGAGTTTGACAGTTGGGAAATATGACTTGTATCGCGGCGTATCTCTCGTCATTAATTCCAGTTTGTCTACGGCAGCATGGGCACCTATGAAGAAATCCGGTAATGGAGACATCTTGGTTCCCTTACGCTTTCTGTATTTAAGATATGTCTTTCCAGCAAGAAAAAGAGCTTCTTTCGGGATTTGTAAAAGTTCGAAGCCGCATCCTGATAAAGCGTCTTCCAATTCTTCAATACGTTTAAAACCTATAGAAACCTCGGAATATATTATAGGGTTTATGTACAAGGTATGAGTGTAGCTGTATAGATTTAGCATCTCTTCCGACCATTCAACCCAACCGGAATCTTCTTCAAACAGGTCCAGTATCACGTTGGAATCAATCAATATCCCGGTCATTTCCTGCCTCTGGTCAAGGTCATAATTTCATCCGTAGTCATCTTGACAGTTGCAATACCCCGGTAACGGCGAAATCTGTTTTTCTTTGGAACTGTTACTTTCTTCTTTGTTAAATAAACCTTTCCACCTTCTTCTTGAAAACTAACATCAGTATTAGGCGTAATTCCCAGTTTTTCACGAATGTGGCGGGGGATTGTCACCTGCCCCTTAATTGTAACTCGCATTATGTTCACCTCCTTTTAAAAAGTATTACTTTTAATGGTATTACTTGTTTGCAATTTTGTCAAGCACTATTTTATTTACTGCATAAAACCATATAACTAATAACAAATAATAACTTCTTGCTTCCCGACTGAGTCGGATCTAGGAGTTGCTCCAAGGGGCGTCTCGGACGACTTGCCTCAATGTTTTTCTCTGTGACCGTGATGTCCTCCCTGCCCGACGGTTAGTTTGGCGGGTGCGGTGAATAGGAATGTTACTTGGCCTTAAGCAGCAGATACATTTCATACCACTCGAAACCACCATGTGTTGATTTTGATTTTCCACCATATAAAAAACCATAATTTTGATAGTAGGGAATCAATTCAGATTTACAAAGCAATAGAATCTTATCCTTTTTAAGGTCTTCTGACACTTCAATAAACCTTGACATCAACTGTTTAGAAACTCCAGTTCCCTGGAATTCAGGTAAGACGGCTAAGGAAAAAATGACTATATTTTTACCATCATTAACATGACCAACCATATCCTTGAATTCTTCGTCAGTTATGTCTTCTCTGTTTGTAGCTCCGCTATTAATGAGTCCAATTATTTGCCCTTTAGATTCGGTAATCAAGAATCCTTCAGGATAAAACCTTATGCGTTTTTGAATCTTCTCTCTTGTTGCACCGTCAGAAGTATAGCAAGCAGACTCTACGCTATAACATTCATCTAAGTCATGGTCCTCAACCTTTCTGATTTTTATGTCATTCATCAAATTAGGCTGCCTTCGACAGCTTTAATATAATTTTACACGGTAGGAGCCAACTCCCGTTGGCGACAGGGCTTGCACAACATTGTGGGATGCTACTCGCCGTCGGGAGACGGCTCTTACCAAAATACATTGAAATTCCTAAGCCTCTAATTAAAAAAAAGGATAAAATTGAAAATAAATAATATAAGAGTAAAACATTATTTTTTACATTTAAGGCCATGTTCCTGGCCAATAGTAGCAGGCCACACAACAGTCGGTTATTTTGTAGCCTTGCCACATGCGGAATGGATATCAAACATAACATGGTTATTTTTTGGAGTGATTATTTGGCCAATCATGCTAAACGGTGGTACATTAGCCTTTAATAGTGCTTTCGATCGAGATACCGGAGATATTGACTATCTTGATTCACCACCACCAGTTCCAAAATGGTCTCTGGTTGTTTAGCTTACTTTTGATGATAGCTGGCGGTATCTTTGCTTTTCTTGTTTCCTACCACTTTGCAATTGCATATTGGATATGCTTTTTATTGTAGTGAAAGTGAGAATAAAAATTTTAATTGTATCTAACTGTGATACGAACCATACATAGGCAGTGAGTAAAGTGAAACTAAGTTCGTATTGCCAGATACATTAGAATCTTCCTTTCTGAAGGATTCCTGTGTCATTTTGTACTATCTGGATCGTCGTCATATTTATCTGCAATACCATCACCATCCGTGTCTCTTAAAAAATCTGTATCATTATCATCGGTTAAAAATACTACTCCAAAAGGACTAGTGCCCTTGGAATGGCTTTTGTACGAACCTGGTGATTGTTGAAAACCAGTTTCAAATTCCGTTACAGTGATTTCTCCGTTTACGACAAAACTGAAGACACTGGAACGATCGCCTGGTTTTATTGTTTCATCCGGTTTCTCAACTGTATATTTTGTAGTTTTTGAGCCAAAATATCCATCAAACGTCCAGGTAATATTTTGATTCTTACCAATTATTGTGACTTTAGAATTCCATAGATTTGGGCCTGTAATATTGTCTCTGAATAGATGGTCTGCTGGTGTTGCCCCCTTGGTAATATATTTTATAGTCAGTAATGCAATGTGCTCAATATGATGCTTCGGGTTGGGTTCGTTTTGATCGTCATTGACTACCTGAAAACAGTATCGCATGAATCCGGGAACGTGAGTTGCACATACGTCAACGCTGATTGAATCAGCAGAGACATTCTTTGTTACTGTGTTGATGTTAATACACAGTGAAATAAAAACTAAAATCACAAAAAATCTAAATTTGTTCATTAATATATCTCCTTTATAATAATTAAACTTACTATTAATTTTAATGATAATATGCCATACTTTAAATTAATTAGTACATACTAGTACTAAAAATAGCATGAATGGTATTGAAAATCAAGGAAATGTATCGTGCGCTATGGGCCGGGGCTACCACAGGTATTACAGTCACACTAATTTTTTCGGTATTGTAGTGAAGGTGAGAACAAACATAAACTTCTGAAATAGAGTATAAGAAATAGGGGAAGGCCTTTTCAGCATTATATTTTAGTTAATAATTGATTATTCTATTTCAATCCCTAACCATAGACATAGTGTTACCACTGATCAGGTATGCTTTACAATATTTTTCTAACTTTTCCAACTTTTGGCATATTCAGTCTTTCTTCCCATGTAGGGAAAGTAATGCCTTGGCTAATATATTTTCACCAGTATCTATCTTTTCTAAGCACCCTTTATTAAACGTCAAGATTCGTTTCTCATTCAAACCATAAACATAAGTCCACAATTCTTTTTTCCCACCTTCTCTTCTAGTTGATGTAGGAGTACCAAGTATATTAGAAACTTTTTCAGCAGAGTCACCCTTTTTAATTTTTGCCCATTTCTCTTCTATCAATTTTCTATCTATCGTTTGTTCCTTTTTTTTCTCTTTTTCTAACTTTGCTTGTTCAAGTCTTACCTCTTCCAACTCTGACTGTTTAGCCTGCTCTAGTTCAAGTCTTGTTTTTTCTAACTCTTCCTGTTTAGCCTGTTCTTGCTCAACTCTTAGCTTTTCTAGCTCTTCCTGTTTAGTCTTTTCTTCTTCATGTCTTATCTTTTCCAATTCTGCTTCTTTAGCCCGTTCATGCTCAAGCTTTAACTTTTCTAACTCTGCTTCTCTAGCCTGCTCTAGTTCAAGCCTTACATTCTCCGACTCTGTCTGTTTGGCCCGTTCTAATTCAAGTCTTACCTTTTCTAACTCTTCCTGTTTAGCCTGCTCTTGCTCAACTCTTAGCTTTTCTAGCTCTTCCTGTTTAGTCTTTTCTTCTTCATGTCTTATCTTTTCCAATTCTGCTTCTTTAGCCCGTTCATGCTCAAGCTTTAACTTTTCTAACTCTGCTTCTCTAACCTGCTCTAGTTCATGTCTTACATTCTCCGACTCTGTCTGTTTGGCCCGTTCTAATTCAAGTCTTACCTTCTCTAACTCTTCTTGTTTAGCCTGCTCTTGCTCAACTCTTAGCTTTTCTAGCTCTTCCTGCTTACCCTTTTCTTCTTCATGTCTTATCTTTTCCAATTCTGCTTTTTTAGCCCGTTCATGTTCAAGCCTTAACTTTTCTAACTCTGTTTCTCTAGCCTGCTCTAGTTCATGTCTTACATTCTCCGACTCTGTCTGTTTGGCCCGTTCTAACTCAAGTCTTAGTTTTTCTAACTCTTCCTGTTTAGCCTTTTCTTCCTCATGTCTTATCTTTTCCAATTCTGCTTTTTTAGCCCGTTCATGTGCAAGCCTTAACTTTTCTAACTCCGCTCGTCTCGACTTCTCTTGCTTTTCAAGTCTCTTCTTTTCTAATCTTTCCTGTTTAACCCGCTCTCGCTTTGCTTGTTTTTCAAGTTTTTTCCCTTCCAACCTCTCCCGTTTTGCCTGTTCTTCCACTCGTAAGCTGTCGAATAGGAATTTTTCAAGTTCAAGCTTTTCAGCCTTTGCCTGCTTGGCCTGTTCCTGTCTCACTTGCTGTTTATGTTGCTTCCTTTCCAATCTTTCCTGTTCAACCCGCTCTCGCTTTGCTTGTTTCTCCCGCTTTGCCTGCTGTTCTAGTTTCGTCCTTTCTAACCTTACCTGTTTAATTTGTTCCTGCCTCGCTTGCTGTTCAAGTTTCTTCTTTTCTAACCTTGCCCGTTTAACCCGTTCTTGCTTTGCTTGTTTCTCTTGTCTTGCTTGCTCTTTAAGTTTTTTCCTTTCTAATCTCGCTTGTTGTTTAAGTTTTCTCTTTTCTAATCTTGTCTGCTTAGTCTTCATTCTTCCAATAATAAATAAAACTACTCTTGTAATAATAACTACAAGTATTATAGAAAAAACAATAGTCGCAGCTTTTTCATTTAATCCATACATAATTATTTCATTATAGAGAAATGTTTTTTATATGTACGCTACAATTACTTCTAATTTATATACGATATTTATACAATATTATTCTTGTTTGTTAAGTTCTTTTTTGCTTTTTTTAGTTTTTTGTCCCAATTCTGATATCTTCTCAATCTCAGGGAGTTAGTAACCACAGATACTGAACTAAATGCCATAGCACCTGCCGCAATCATTGGGTTGAGCAAGCCAACTGCTGCAACAGGTATTGCAAGTATGTTGTAACCGAAGGCCCAGAAAAGGTTTTGTTTGATTATGTTCATCGTTTGTTTGCTAAGCTTTATCGCCTCACATGCCCTTGAAATATCCCCTTTCACCAATGTAATGTTTGCTGCCTCCATTGCTATCTCGGTAGCCGTACCAACAGCAAAGCTAACGTCTGAAGTAGCAAGGGCAGGTGCGTCATTTATACCATCTCCAACCATCCCAACAGTCTTGCCACTTTTACGAATCTTCCTTATTTGATCAGATTTATCTGCAGGTTTAAGGTTTGCCTTTATAAACTTTATGCCCATTTCTTCACCGACCGCCTCAGCTATAATCTCATTATCACCCGTGAGCATAACAATCTCAATTCCCATATCTTTTATTTTCTTTATTGCATCCTTTGACGTCTTTCTTATCACATCCCCTATACCAAAAACAGCCTTTACTTCATTATTAACAGCCAGAAAGGCAACCGTCTTGCCCTTTCGTTCAATCTCTGCAGCCTTTTTTCTTAAATCCGAAATATCATAATTATTTTCATTCATTAACCTCTCACTACCAATATGTATGACATATCCATTATAGCTGGCTTGTACACCCATACCCATAATTGTCTTAAAACTTTTTACATCCTTTAAATCAATACCCTTAGTCTCAACGTAGTGCACTATTGCTTTACCTATTGGATGCTCAGAATGTCTCTCACAACTCCCTACTATTTGCAGGATATTTCGCTCCAAATCTCTTGCTTTTTCATCATCTGTTTCCTCAGATACACCCCTTCCATTTATCTTACTAAAAAAATCTGTAACCGAAGGTCTTCCCTCGGTTATCGTACCTGTTTTATCCAAAATAAGAGTATCAATCTTGTGTGCAAGTTCCAGACTTGAGGCATCTTTGATTAGTATTCCTGCTTCAGCCGCCCGCCCGGTACCCACCATAACTGCTGTCGGTGTGGCAAGTCCCAACGCACACGGACATGCTATCACCAGAACGGCAACTGCAGAAAGAAGCGCCATATTAAATGGATAGCCTATCATTATCCATACTCCAAAGGTTAATAAGGCTATATAAATAACTATCTGGACAAATATTCCTGAAACCTTATCCGCTAACCGTTGAACTGGGGCCTTTGAACCTTGAGCATCCTCAACGAGCTTTGCTATTTGAGCTAAGACCGTATTTACCCCAATTTTGACGGCTGTCATATAGATGAGGCCTGTTGTGTTTATGGTTCCCCCAAAGACCTTATCATCTTCCACCTTGGTAACAGGCATACTCTCTCCCGTCAGCATTGATTCGTCAACGGACGTTTCCCCTTCAGTTACTATTCCATCAACGGGTATCTTTTCTCCGGGTCTTATTACTAACTTTTCTCCCACCTGTATATCAAATACTGAGACTTCTTTTTCTTCACTATCTCTTACAACTCTGGCCATCTTGGGCTGTAGGTCCATTAGTTTTCTGATTGCATAACCTGCCTTGCCTTTAGCCTTTGTCTCAAAAAATCTGCCGAGGAGAATTAATGTGATTATTATTGAGGCAGATTCAAAATATAGATCTCCTCCCCCTTTTAACAAGGTTACTACACTATAACCATAAGCAGCGCCCACACCCAATGTAATTAGTGCGTCCATTCCTAACGACAAGTGTTTAAGTTGCCTGAGTGCGTTTTTAAAAAATCCAATACCCGGCCAGGCAATCACAATAGTTGTTAAAATGAGTTGAAGAAGGTCAGAAAATCTAAAATGTATCATAAACATACTTATTATAAAGACAGGAACGCTCAATATCGCTGCAATTAAAAACCTTTTCCATTCTGTCCCAGCGATTGCTTCTTTAGATATAACGGGACTTTCCTCCCTGACAACACCATAGCCCAACCCCTCAATAGTTTTATAAATAGCTTCAACAGGAGTACTGCCTGTGACAGTTGCCCTCTTAGTTGCAAAGTTGACGATTGCTTCCCTTACACCTTTAGTAGTGCCAATGGCCTTCTCTATTCTCTTTGCGCAGGAGTCACATGTCATCCCCGTTATCTCTATTGTAAATTTCTTATAATTTTTCATTGTTTTTTCCCAAAATGACTCTCACCATAGAAACATTATTCCCCTCCCTCGATGGGAGGGGTTAGGGGAGGGTGATTAAGTCTGATCGAAGATCAGAAGCACTTATCCCTTATCACTTCTAATATTCCATTTATATTTGTAAATATATCATTATTCCAAAATCTTAATACTTTAAAACCCTCTTCTCCTAGCCATTTATCCCTCTCGTTATCTTTTTCCTTCTCTTTCTCCACAGCATGCTGTCCACCGTCAACTTCTACTATTATACGTTTTTCAAAACATACAAAATCAACTATATAATTCCCCATCGGTTGTTGTCTTCTGAATTTAAGTCCTTCTAATTGTTTTAACCTTAAATGATGCCATAAGAATTTTTCTGCTTCTGTTGACCTCTTTCTCAGATGTTTTGCAATATTAATAATCTTTTTACTGATTTATTAGCACCCCCACCTTATCCTCCCCCATCTAGGAGGAGGAAATTATAAGTGTATAACTAATCACGCTAAGGCCTTAATAATGGCCTTCATGAAGGCTGGTAAATCCTCAGGCTTTCTTGACGTAATCAAATTGCCATCCACAACTACTTCTCTGTCCACGTATTTACCACCAGCATTGACGACATCATCCTTGATTGCAGAAAAGCATGTGGTCTTGCGTCCTTTGAGAACATTGGCGGATACCAGCACCCATGCCCCATGACAGATGGCAGCTACCACCTTGTTCTTATGAAAGGTATTACGGACCAATTTATTAATTGGCTCGTATCGTCTCAGCCTATCAGGGGCATAGCCACCCGGTATAATGATACCGTCAATATCCTTTACCTTCTTTGCTTCTGTGTCTGCCTTGACCTCATAACCCAGCTTGCTTAGATAAACTTTTTTAGTTCCAGTACCAACCACTATTACCTTTGCACCGGTCTCTCGCAACCTCAGGATGGGATACCATACCTCAAGTTCCTGATACAAATCTTCCACCAATACAGCAACAGTTTTACGCTTGAGTTTCATATAGTGTTCCCCCTTTTACGTTCAGTAATATTGTCAATCTTAACCATAGTTAATTTCCTTGATATTAATTAGTTTGAAAATATTGTTTTGCGTAGGCAGGAAGTAAGCTAATTTATTTCCAGTAACTATCCCACCGTTCATCAACTTTTTTAATTATTTCTTCTGACATTACGAGAGGTGAAGGATATCCGTTTTTCCAGGTGGCATCAATACCCATTTTACCTTTAAAAATAGGATTTATACCGACCAGCTTTTCTTCCGTGAACGTGATATCCCGCTCGGCATCAAACCTCGTAAATATACCCCAGATGGTTTGCTCCTGATTATGAACGTCAACATCAGGACTTACCGCCGCAATAATTTTGGGTCCGATAAGTTCCGCGGATTTTGTTAATTTATTAACCACATCTCTCCCATCATCTTGTACAGTTACTACTAACAGTGTTTCACTCAGGAGATTCCAATCTGTTATCCGATTGTCTATCTTTTGTATTAAGCTATCAAATATTGATTTATCATTTGGGATTTGAGATTTGTGATTTGCATTTTTTGATTTTGTAGCATCTATAATCATTTTGCTCCCGAGATTCATTTTATAACTTGTGAAATCAAGGGTATCCAATGGTACTTTAGGGATCATTATAAAATCATATGCAGGATTGAAGTTTTCGTGGATTGCATTCAAGACGGCATTAAAGTCTCTGGGATTAACGTCTTCTGAAACGGTTACTACACATTTGGTCAACGATAGCTGGCCTTCACCCATAATTGAAAGAGCCGTTTTCATCGCTTCTTTTTGATAACGTTCTTCCACGGAAACCACCAGCAGGTTATGAAATCCAGCCTCGTAGTAAGCCCAGAGATCACAGATTTCAGGATGAATCAGACGAATAAGCGGACCCAGTACCTGCTGGGTTGCATTACCCAGATACTTATCTTCCATCGGTGGGCGACCCACTACTGTTGCAGGATAAATGGGATTCCTTCTATGTGTAATTTTGTTTAAGTGAAAGACAGGAAATTCCGAGGCATTGGAATAATGACCAAAATGGTCACCAAAAGGTCCCTCCATGCGTGACTCTGTCAAATGAACGGTTCCTTCTAGGATAAATTCTGCATCGGCGGGTACCTTGATTGAGACAGTCTTGCCACACACCATCCTTGTCCTTCTGCCACGGAGGAAACCGCTGAACATGACCTCGTCTATTCCCTCTGGTAATGCGGCAACCGTGGCTAACAAGAGAGCAGGATCAGTCCCCAATGCCACAGCAATTTCAAATTCTTTGCCCAACTTCTTTGCCTGATAGTAATGAAACCCACCACCCTTTTGTATCTGCCAGTGCATCCCGGTTGTTTGACCATCAAAGACATGCATACGATAAATTCCTACGTTTCGCTTCCCATCATGAGGGTCATAGGTAAAAACCTGAGACAGCGTAAGAAAAGGTCCTCCATCCTCTGGCCAGCAGGTTGTAATTGGAAGCTCATCTAAATTTGGATTAATCAATACTTCCTGTGATGTAGGCCTGAATGCCATCTTTGGGAGTGTGCTGAAAAGTCTTTTGGTTATTCCGGGGTGTTTGAGAAATACCTTTGGTTTTGGCGGCATAGCCTCTTCCATAAACGTAATCAATTCTTCACCAAGCTGGTCTGGATGTTTTCCCAGGGCTACTTCAATTCGTTTATCACTGGCAAGGACGTTCATTGCCAGTGGGAATCGATAACCCTTGACATTTTCAAAAAGTAAGGCGGGCATACCTTGTTGTAGCGCCCTAATAGAGATTTCGGTGACTTCTAATCTTGCATCTACTTCGGTTTTAATTCGTATCAGTTCACCATTTACGTCTAAATATTTAATAAAATCCTGTAACGAATATATTTTCATTGATATAACAAACCTTAACTATTTAGCCAAGAATCTTCACGAATATCATAAGCAAAATATAAAATAAGGCAATACCAAAACATAAATTTTAAATATTACAAAAGGATTCACCAATTGAGATGACACCTTTACCCCGTAGGGACGCTCCGGGCGAAATTCCAACGGGAGTTTAAGTTTAATAAATATTAATTAATCATGGGAACAGAAAACCTTTACAAAACAATTTGATGTATTATAATAGATTTGTATTTTATTAAAATACTTACTTTTATAAAAAGGAGGCACCATATGTGTACAACATGCGCAAGACATAATCCTGGTAAGAAAAAGAAAACGGCAGCTACTAAAAAGAAAAGTACAGCAAAAAAGAAGAAGAAATAAAAAGGTACTATATTCTCAGTAATATCGGAGAGTTGAGTACAGACAGATAATAAAGCACGTATCGCAGTATGTATTCATTACTGTCTAATTGGCAAAGGTATATTTAGAATAACAGCATCTATCTCAAAGGCCAGACAAAGAAGTTTTCCATATCAATCAAGATATTTTTTCAGTCTTCAGGTATCAGTACTAGATCAAATTTACCTTCTGTTTGTCCCTTAACAGGATAGTACTGTGTGGTCAGTGTCCTATATCCTTTAGCCGTAACTTTAATATGGATATGTGAAGGTCTGCGAGCATAAGACGGAGGAAAATTGCTTTCAAATTTATACTCACCCATTTTATCGGAAAACAACGTAGCGCGATGATCATCATCATATCTACCATGTGGACCAACCAGCCAGAACTCTATCCGTGTTCCTGCAATAGGTGAACAATCTACGCTAGATCTCACAACACCACTCAGGACGTGGCCTTTACCAACACTTGTTCGTTCCGGTGCATTTGGGACATAAAATGGACCCAGTATATCACGAGGGGTAGGCTTACATGGACCATTACGGCTTGTCTGAATTTGTTTTGTCAAATCTTCTGCTTGCGCCAGTTTTGTCCCGAGTTGTAACTTTTCTATATAGGTACCCCCAAAGCCTGAAAAGTTAAGAAACAAAAAACATAAAACCAAATACAATACTGACAATCTAATCATAATCCGAACTCCATTTTATCTGAAAATACTTTTTGTTAGAAAAACTAAATTATTTTTATATATCCTTTAAGTTTGGTAACAACATCTTCAAAGTCCTTGTTATGCCCCTCCAGGGCTTTAACTTTAAGCTCTATCTTTCCTATCCCCACCCCAAGCCCTAACTCCAGTGCTGTCTTTATCTGTCTCTGTTCCCATACCCCTTTGTCAACCACTATGGGCCATTTGCCAAAACTCTTTATAATACCCAGGCCAACGACATCCGCTGCAATCCTATCACCACTGGCAAGGATTATATTGGTTTTGGCTTCTTTTCCTTTCCTTGGGCCTCCTTCTACCATCGAGGTTATTCCGTCAATGATATTCAAGTGTGGAGTATAGGCCTGGTTAATCTCTGAAACTATCTCCTCCCAATGGGACCTATCAATAAAGTAAGGTCTTTGTTTCAGGTGTGTGGCTCCAATAAAGTTCTTGAGGCATATACTGTAAGTAGCATACTTATGTGTCTTGATTACGGGAAGGTTTACGACCCTATCTGCCTTGTATATCCACTCTGAGACATTAACCTTCTGGATGTATCTTGTGTTTG
This sequence comes from Candidatus Scalinduaceae bacterium, assembly GCA_046759445.1. Taxonomy (GTDB): domain Bacteria; phylum Planctomycetota; class Brocadiia; order Brocadiales; family Scalinduaceae; genus Scalindua_A. Next base: position 12,301 of record JBHICG010000045.1, on the reverse strand, counting down.
AGAGTTCTACCTCAACCCAATTATGGTTTTCAAAATAAACCACCTCTGCCCCCGCTTCCTTAGCTGCCCTGGTCAGACCTGTTCTTCTCATATTTCTAGCAGTAGAGATGGTCATGAGGGCAGACATATCCCCAACTATGACCCTTCTTGCCCCCTCTTTATAAAGAATTTCAACCACCGCCTTCAAGACCTCAGGGTTTGTGGTAGTAGGGTGAGGATCACCCGTAACAACATTAGGTTTGACCAGTACTGATTTCCCTTTGACATCCATCTTTTCCAGCCCGCCTATCAGGGACACTGCTTCCCTTACCATCTCATTTATATCCTCTCCACCAACAATTCCTACAACTGCCTTTTCTCCATTCATATAGGGATTTTCAAACTTTTGCGGATTGATAGTCTCTCCTTCCGGATTGAAGAAAAGATATTTTACACTCCGTCTACATCCAAAAGAAAAAAAGGATAAAATAGACAAGCCGCTGAGATATAAAATAAATCTGCGTGAATAGTTCATAGAGATATTGTGATAATTTAGCCACAAATTTTAGCAATAAGTAATCCAACCAGACATTTAAATAAGCTTAACCAACTCTTGAATATATTGTCTTAAACCCTCAGTTCCTGCATAACGCACACCCAGCATCTTCGACCGAGTATTATCAATAGTATTGATTGGCTTTCTGGGTGTTCCTCTGATGTTGGATTTAGAACTGCATATTGCCTTGGTCATTCGTGCCACACTCATATTATCTATATAAAAGTCTACCAGATTATAAATCTTTCCTGATGCCTCTTTCTTATCAATTGCTAAATCTATGGCCTGAGCTACGTCTTCAACATATACTACCTTTCCACCTCCCGAGACTTCTACATCAACTCCGTTCTTGATGTCCTTAATTAAATCATACCATTCAGATTGAGTTATATGCGGATCAACACCATAGATACCTACAGGTCGGAACATGGTTGTATTAATGCCCTTTGACATAAAGTGCGAATGACAGAATGCCTCTACCGCAGCCTTATAGGCGCCATAATTTGAGTCTGGTATCAGGGGATGGAGTTCATTCAATCTAATATTGGAAAAGATGTATCCATACACCGCACAAGAACTAATAAAAATAAATTGCCTGATTCCATGTTGTTTAGAGGCATCTAACAGTTCCAGACTACCCAGAAGATTTACGTCTAAGAATTTTTCAAGGTTCTTATTGGCGGCTTCATGAAAACCTGCTCCATTTCTCTCATAAGCCATGTGAATGACCACATCGGCCCCTTTCACAAATTCCCTTAAGCCTTTTTTATTACCAAGGTCACCCTGTACAAACGCAATCTTTTCCTCATAATCTTTAAGGTGTGCAGTGTTACTGGTACTCCGTACAAGCGCCTGTATGTTAACGTCCCTCTCAAAGAGTTTCTTTGCAACATAGTGTCCCAAAAAGCCTGACAATCCGGTTATGGCAATTTTCATGAATATGGCAAGGTTTTTTGACGTTTACGGCTGCATCATGAATAACAGCCTCAATTAATTTTATTGTTTATCTTCGATGATTTCCTAATCTTAGTTTTATTAGAAAATCGAGAGAATAAAGATTAGCTAATATACACCTTTTTTGCAATATTTTCCTGGAGTTTTCCAAAAGTAAGCTAATTAGTATCTGTTGCGGAAATACTATATTGTCATTCTAAACTCGTTTCAGAATCTATATATATATCAAGCTAAGAGACCCTGAAACGAGTTCAGGGTGACATTTTTGGGTATTTAAGCTTTCCGCAACAGATGCTACTTATTTACCTTAGCCCTGATATGTTTACGTTCTAACTTTCCCATTGTTTTTATGTCGTTCTATAGTTAAACTAACGAAAAATAACTGCCTTTGTGGGAATTTTCTAATCACATTAATGTATGATTGGGCTATTTATCAGACCTAAAACTTAGCTAAGTCAGTTACCGCTAAAAATGTAAATAAATATGGGAAGATTATTTGGAACAGACGGAATAAGGGGAGTCGCTTATACGTATCCGATGACGCAAGAAATGGTATCGAACATAGGAAAAGCGACTGCCCATGTTTTCAAAGAAAGATGCGGAAAGAAGAAACCAAAATTCGTTATAGGAAAAGATACCCGGTTGAGCGGCTATATGATAGAAAGTGCATTAACGTCTGGAATTTTATCAGTTGGCGCTGATGTCTTGCTTGTTGGTACTGTACCAACACCCGCTATTGCTCATTTAACCAGATCATTAAATGCTGACGCTGGTATTGTCCTTAGCGCTTCACATAATCCTGCCGAAGATAACGGTATAAAGATTTTTAGTGAAGACGGATATAAGCTGCCTGATGATGTTGAAGATGAGATTGAAAAATATATTCTATCAGAAAAGGTAAAAACAGAATTTATAAGAGGAGATTTAGTAGGAAAAATATATAGGGTTGATGATGCAAAAGAAAGATATATAGGATTTGCGAAAGAATCCCTTAAGGCCGTGAACCTGAAAGGATTATGTATTGTGCTGGATTGTGCTAATGGCGCTGCGTACAATACTGCGCCACATATATTTCGGGAGCTTGGAGCAGAAGTTATTGTCTTAAATGACAGACCAGATGGGCTTAACATAAACCTGGATTGTGGAACATTGCATCCTGAAAAAATGATGGAGGCTGTGAAGAAAAAGAAGGCAGATATTGGGATAGCATTGGACGGTGATGCTGACAGGGTTATGGTATGTGATGAAAAAGGAAAAGGACTCGATGGAGACCATATAATTGCAATATGCGCCATTTACATGAAAGAGAAAGGGATTTTAAAACAAAACGGTGTTGTTGCAACTATCATGACTAACAAAGGATTTGATATTGCCATGGGTGGAAAAGGCATAAATGTTATTAAGGCAAAGATAGGAGACAGATACGTTATTGAGGAGATGAAGAAAGAAGGATATGTATTAGGGGGAGAGCAGTCTGGGCATATAATATTTTCAGAATATTCAACAACGGGAGATGGAATAATATCCGCTTTACAATTGTTAAGAGTTATGAAAGAAAAAGGGCAAAAGTTAAGTACGTTGGCAGAATGTATGAGTTCGTTGCCTCAGGTACTCATAAATATTGAAGTAAAAGAGAAAAAAGACATAGACGGGTTAGAGGCAAACAAGGATATCAAAGACGCTGAAAAAAGATTAGGGGAAAAGGGAAGAGTGCTTGTCAGGTACTCGGGAACACAGAGTTTATGCAGAGTCATGATAGAGGGTGTAAATAAAGAAGAGATTGGAAAAATGGCAAATGATATTGCAGAAACTTTAAAGAAAGAGATAGGTGCTTAATATGATACAAGCCGTAATTATGGCCGCTGGAAAGAGCACAAGGACATGGCCATTAACATTAACCAGACCTAAACCATTGCTTAAAGTAATGAACAAAGAGATACTTAAACATAATTTAGATGCTTTCCGTGGTTTAGTTGATGAAGTTATCATAATAGTCGGATTCAAGAAAGAAATGATAATAAATGAGATAGGCCATAAGCATGGAAAATTAAAAATAAGATACATAGAACAAAAAACACAGTTGGGTACGGGACATGCACTTAAGCAAGTAGAAAAATTGATAAAAAATAAATTTATGGTTATAGGCGGTGATGATATTTTTTCTAAGCAAGACATAAAGGCATGTTTAAGGCATAAATATGCTGTATTAGGTTGTGAGGTTGATGATCCAGGCAGGTTTGGTGTTTTTGTTGTGAAGAATAAAGGGCTTAAAAAGGTTGTTGAAAAACCTAAAAAGTTTGTTTCAGATATAGCCAATACGGGACTATACGTTTTTGATAAAGCAGTGTTTAAGTTTAAGCTCAGGAAAAGTCAAAGGGGAGAGTATGAAATAATTGATTATGTAAATGAGCTTGTTAAAAAAGAGAAAGTTGTATGTGAGAAAGTAAAAGGAAATTGGTTGTCCATAGGTTATCCATGGGATTTGATTGAGGCTAACAGTGTTTTGGTTTCTGAAATAAAAACTGACATAAAAGGAAAAGTAGAGAAGAATGTTAGCATAAAAGGGAAGATAAAAGTAGGAAGAGGCACAGAGATATTTTCTGGAACATATATAAAAGGGAATGTAGTTATTGGCGACAATTGCAATATAGGCCCAAACTGTTATTTAAGAGGAAATACTTCTATCGGTAGTAGCTGTACTATCGGGCAGGCGGTTGAGATAAAAAATAGCATAATTATGGATAATGCCAAGGTTCCTCATCTTTCTTATGTTGGTGATAGTGTTATTGGAGAGAATAGTAATTTAGGCGCTGGGACGAAAGTCGCTAATTTAAGACATGATAAAGAAAATGTGAAATCTGTTATAAAAGGTGAACTCGTTGATACAGGAAGAATAAAGTTCGGAACTATAATTGCGGATGACGTTCATATAGGCATTAATACAACCATCTATCCAGGAAGAAAGATTTGGCCAAAAGTAAGCACGGGACCCGGCGAGATAGTTGATAAGGATAAGACGGCTTAAATTTCAAAATAAAATATTTGACTTTTTTATTTTTCAGAACAACTGGAATGCTCTATTTGCATATCATTCTGAGGCGTGAGTCGAAGAATCTAGATTTTGTAAGCTATTACATGAAAACCTCATGACCATCTGAGTCACCCTTTCTGCTAACGGCAGGCACGAATTATGAAAACATGTCCTGACGAAAGTCAGTAACCAGATTCCCTGTTTGTTTGCCACGTGGGCAATGCCATGGGACAGATAATACAACACATTAGTCATTGGCAATTCCGCAAGATAGATTTTCTCTATACTAAAACATCTCTGCTAATTTTTTTGAAATTACGGAAAGGTTTTTGTCCTTAGTCAGGTATTCAACCTCATTAGGAAGCACCTGTAAATCAATAAGCATTTTCTTTATCCTCTTCCATCCGGATTCTCTCTTTTTCTCACTGGTTTCCAGATACAGATTTGAGACTAATTCCCCTAACTTTTGTATAAGACGAATGTCCTTATTCTCATAATAACCCTTTATAATTTTTCTCTGGTGCTGTGTGTATCCTTTTACATTCTTTTAATCCATTTAATTCCTCAATTAATATCTGTCTTAAACATAGTACAGGAATGAGCTACAGCGTTTTATTTCCCGAATGGTAAAAGCTTCTTAATAGTCTCCGTGGCCTTTTCTGTTGTCTCTTTAGCTGGACCTTTGACCTTTTCTCCTATACTCTTTCCGACTTCTACAGCCTTGCCTGTAGTTTCTCGAGCCTTCTCAGTTGCCTTCTTAACTGTTCCTGTAATCCCCTTTTGTAATTTCCCTATATCAAAATTTGCAAGACGGGCAATGGTAGTATTCTTAAGAGCCTTAAATATAATCAAACTACCAAAGGTGTAAGGGTTTTTTATATTCTCATGCCGCTCATCAATGTTTACGTTAAATTCTTTTACTTTTGGTGGAATTCCTTTCGAATAATCTTTATATATAACCTTGCCTATTTTTAACTCCAATACGTCTATTTGAAGCTCAGGCATTTCCGTTTCTCTCTTTTCACTAACATCCTTTTCTTCTTCTACCTCCTCTTTTGCTTCAACGACTTTTAATGAATCAAGATTAAGCTCGCCTTTTTCATTCTTAACGATTACGAATTCTTTTAGATTCATTCTAACCTCCTCAAGGTGTGCCTTTCCTTTTATAAAAGCTCCCAAGTTATAATCTACATAAATTTCTGGTATATCCACCATTAATTCATCTACGAACCCTGGTGGATTATACAACTGCAACTCCTTGATGCCGATTAAGGTTTTAAGTATCCCAACATTCATACTCCTTATACTTAACTTAAGACCCGTCATCGCCCTAACCCCGGCTGAAACGGAAGTCTTGGCTATAATATTCTTGCCAAAATAAAGCCCTATCAATATTGCCAAAATAACTGAAATTATGATAACGGTTTTTTTCATAATGCAATACTCCTTTCCCATTTTTTAAATTTTTGGGTACTTAAGCTTTCCGCAACAAATACTATTTAGATTCATAAATGAATTCCTTATTTTAACACATTATAGTATGTTGTGAATATATTTTTCGTTACAGGATTCTCAAGTCTTTTCCGATCTTTTCAAAACGCTCTATAGCCCATTCAAGGTCATCCTCATTGTGTGTGGCCGAAATCATTACACGTATGCGTGCCTTGCCAATTGGCACCGTGGGGTAACCAATGGCCTGAGCAAAGATGTCCTCCTCAAATAACCTCTGACTGAAATCTTTGGCTATCTCAGCGCCACCTATCATAATAGGCGTAATAGGCGTTTTTGTATTACCAAGATCGAACCCTACCTGCTTAATCTTTTCCTGGAAGAATGTAGTATTTGCCCAGAGCTGTCTGAAAAGAGTGTCTGATGCGTTAAGAGTGTCCACCGCAGCGATACAGGCTGCCACGTCAGCCGCCGTTACGGCGCTTGAAAAGAGGAAAGGACGTCCTTTTTGTTCCAGATAATCCGTTAATATTTTGCTTCCTGCAATATATCCACCCACAACACCGAATGCCTTTGACATGGTACCCATCTCGATATCAACTTTATAGTCCAGGTTGTAGTGATCTACAATACCCCTGCCCCCTCGTCCCAATACGCCCTCTCCATGTGCATCGTCCACCATTGTAATGGCTTCGTATTTTTCGGCAATGTTTACGATTTCTGGTAATGGCGCAATGTCTCCCTCCATGCTGAAAACACCGTCGGTAATGATAAGCCTGCGTCTTGCATCTTTTTCAGAAATAATTTTTGCCTGAAGGTCTTCAGGATTACAGTGTCCATATCTAACTACCCTGGCTTTAGAAAGACGACATCCATCAATGATACTTGCATGGTTGAGTTCATCTGAAAAGATAACGTCTCCTTCTCCAACGATTGCGGGTATAACCGCCAGGTTTGCACAAAATCCAGATTGAAATGATATAGTACTATCAACTTCCTTAAAGAGTGCTAGTTTTCGTTCCAGCTCTTTGTGCAGGGTCGTTGTTCCGGCAATAGTCCTTACCGCTGCAGGACCTACGCCATACGTTTCAATGGCCTTTTGAGAGGCTGATTTAAGTTGAGGATTATCGGCAAATCCCAGATAATTGTTGGAACAGAGATTAAGTACCTTTTTTCCATCCACAACAATCCATGCACCCTGTGGTCCTTGAATTGTACGAGTATGTATTAATAGCCCTGTTTCCTCAAGTCTTTCTAGTTCTTCGGTGATAAAATTTAGTTTGTTCATTGTATTTTTCCCTTAATTAGATTTACGGAATTTATCCTAAGGCATCAAAAGCAAGATTTTCGCGATACACCTGTCCCGAGCAAGATTCTTCAGTCGCCCCCACTGCTTTCTTGCGAAAGCAAGAAGTGGGGGCTCCTTCAGAATGACAACAAATCTAAACTTTTAAAATAACCTTTCCACACTTTCCGTCCTTCATGAGTTTCATGCCTTTTTCATAGTCCTTTAATGAAAACTGATGTGTGATGATTGGGCCTGGATCAACGAGATCAGAGGATAAGAAATGCGAAGTCTTGTACCATGTGGAAAATATCTTGCGTCCTGTTACACCATAAATACGGATTTTCTTGAAGATGACCTCCTTGTTCAGGTCGATAGTGACACGTCTCTCATAAATTCCCAGAATGGAGATTCTACCACCCGGAGTGACGACCTTTAGGCCGTGGTTCAGCGCCTGGTTACTACCAGAAAATTCCAGGACAACGTCAACGCCATTATTTTTTGTGGCTTCAAGGACTAGTTGAGTTACATCTTGTCTCCTGGGATTAAGGGCTATGTGGGCGCCCATCTTTTTGCTAATAGCCAATCGATAATTATTTGGATCTGAGACGATGACCAATGAAGCGCCGCAAGCCCTGGTAATACCTGTAGCGAAAAGCCCGATAGGGCCTGCACCGAGGATCAAGACCGTCTTTGCAGAGACATCTTCCGACATGACTGTATCAATGGCATTTCCAAAGGGTTCCTGGACAGTGGCCCATTCGTCCGCGATGTTTGGATCGTTTTTCCACAGAACATGTTCGGGTAAGACGATGAATTCAGCCAGGGTGCCATCAAAGTCCACTCCTAACAATTTACAGTTTCTGCACACCTCGGTATATCCGTTTTGACATTGATAGCAGTGCCCGCAGAAAATATGACTTTCGGCAGAAACACAGTCTCCCACTTTTACTTTTGTCACTTCATCCCCGATCTTTACCACATTTCCAACAAACTCATGACCTACAATGCAGGGTGGGGTAATACGGTGTTGAGCCCAGCGTGTCCAGTCGTATATGTGCACATCGGTGCCACAGATCGAAGCCAGCTTGACTTTTATGAGTACGTCTCTTGATCCTGTTTTCGGAGTAGGGACATTCAGAAATTCCATACCCCTGGTACATTTAGTTTTGACAACCGCCTTCACCCGATTATGCGTCTTTCTGTTATTTAGGTTTCGTTATTTTGAAATACTAATTTGTTTTCCACAACAGAAACTAATTGAAACAAAAATATCTTGTTTATGGTTATTTTGTTTCTGGCAAATGGAATGTACAATATTCATTGTATCAGGAAAGCTGAGATATCGATTAGGATGTCAAACCCGGCCGTAGCCTTAAAACCTATTGATCAAAGGTCTGATTAATCGACCAGCAGGTAAAATTTCTAAGACCCCGATTGATATCTTTGTTATTGTTGCGAGTTTATGCGAAAGTCTGAGTATTACCATGCCTTCTTCAAACGACAATTTGTCCATTGAGATCAAGTCCCAGTATTTTATATTAACCATATCTTTATTAAAAATTTCTTCAAGTGCAGGGATTAAGTTAAGGTCTATCGTATATGTGCCATCAGTATTAACGATGAGTGAATTTGGATAAAGAAGGCTGCTCTTTAACAACGTCTCCTTTCCATAAAATATACTGAGTATTGACAACATAAACCAGAACATAATCTGTGAATAATAATTCCTTGCTTTGTTTATTTTTTTATCACCGAATTTAAAGGTAATTGTCCTCTCTTCCTTGCTGAATTCAAAACATTCAACCGTAAATGGGATCTCGATTATGCCTCCAAAAAGGAGCTTTTCCAACTCTATAAAGAAAGATGCATTTCTATCTTTGCAGGAAATTTTGATTGACTTCAAACCTTTATCTTCGACAGATTCATCCTTTAGGTAATCGTTGATAAAATCTTCCTTGATTTTTATAAGCCCCCTATCTGGGTCGAGTGATACATTCTTACCTATGCTGGCAAGGGATTTTAAAAATTCGACATAAAGAGGAATTCTTCCCTTTATGTCTTCTGAAACAGACTTTACACCTTTACTTAGTTTCTTTGCTATGTCTTTGATAGGGATTTTGGTGTGTTTTATTCTAATCTCTTTATTCCTCGCGTTTATACACACTTAAAAGTCTTGTACAATTATCCCATGTACAGGAGTTGCATAATGATAGAAAAAGATATGCATTCTATTTTGCGAAAGCTTATTATGCGAGTTCCCATTTATAAAACGAACAAAAAATGAAAAATTATTCTATTGCCTTATAGGCAATATCCTTACGGCAATAAGCACCTTCAAACGATATCTTGCTAACGGCCTCATACGCCTTCCTTTGTGCTTCCTTAATACTGTCTCCAATGGCGACGACATTTAGCACACGACCGCCATCAGTTAATATCTTTCCATTCTCAAGTTTAGTGCCAGCATGAAAAACGTGTATGTCATCTCGATTTTTTAATAAATCCAATCCTTTAATTTCCATTCCTTTGGAGTAATGACCGGGGTAACCGCCCGAAGCAATCACAACGCATACTGATGCCTGCGGGAGCCATTCTAAATCGATAGTATTCAATTCCCCGGAAACTGTAGACATCATAATTGACACTATATCACTTTTCATACGAACGAGTAATACCTGTGCCTCTGGATCTCCGAAGCGGGCATTGAATTCCAACACCTTGGGCCCTGAGGACGTAATCATCAAACCAACATAAAGAACACCTTTATAAGGTCTTCCTTCTTTATTCATGGCATGAACTACTGGCACCAGTATTTCTTTTTCTACACGATGATATAAATCGGTCGTCATTAGGGGTACAGGTGAGTAAGCGCCCATACCTCCCGTATTCGGTCCTTTATCACCGTCATAAATCGTTTTGTGGTCCTGGGAACTTTCCAGGGAAACGATAGTCTTCCCATCCGTAAATGCCAGAAGCGTAACCTCTTCTCCTTTAAGATATTCTTCAATTATTACCTTATCGCCGGCATTTCCAAATGCCTTGTCCTTCATTATGGAATCTATTGCCCGTATAGCATCATTTTCAGTATTACAAACAAATACCCCCTTGCCTTTGCTTAACCCATCTGCCTTTACGACTATTGGCGCTCCTTTTGAGAGAATGAAACTTCTAGCCTCGTCATGGTTATCAAAATATCTAAAATCTGACGTGGGTATGCTGTGTTTCCTCATAAGATATTTTGCAAAGACCTTGCTGGTTTCCAAAAATGCCGCTCTTTTGCTGGGCCCAAAGACATTTAGATTATGTTTGCTAAAATCATCAACAATCCCGTTTGCTAATGGCGCTTCCGGGCCTACAACGGTAAGGTCTATGCCTTCTTTAACGGCAAATTCACAAAGTAAATCTGTTTGCTCTGGAGCTATATCTATACATTCCGCCATTTCTGAAATACCCGGATTCCCGGGTGCACAAAATATCTTATTTACCTGTGGAGATTGAGCTATCTTCCAAACAAGGCTGTGCTCTCTTCCACCACTGCCAATTACCAATGCCTTCATTTTAAATTAGTATATTTACGTTATAAAAAAACCTATTCTATTAATGTCAAATGGTTTGAGCAAGCAAAATAGTGTAAGTTTATAAAAAGTTAAGACTTGCCATAATCTCATAATTCTATATATTTAACGAAAAATTTTAATCCTATCTTAGCAATAATGTTTCTGAGGAAAGATAATAATGATAGTAAAAGACGTAATGAGCAGAGATGTAATAACCGTAACCAGGGATGAGACCCTGGTCAAGCTTATAGCCAAATTACGTAAACATAATTTTCACACCCTGCCAGTCATAGATGAAAAGAAAAATGTTCTGGGAGTTGTAAATTCTGAGGACATCATGAAGGTATGCCTTCCTCTGGGTCTCATCGGTTCAGTTTATATTACCCTAAGGGTTGTAGTAAAATGGGAGGCGCTTATGTGGGAGGGATAATTGCTGGAACTGAGAAGAACATAAAAAAATACATGGGGCTAGCACTTATGCCTCAAGCCGGAGTAGCACTTGGGCTTGCCATGTTAGCAAAGGTGAATCTGCCCGATATTGGAGGCGCCATATTTAACACGATTGTCGCAACAACAGTTGTTTATGAAATCCTAGGCCCCATAGCAACGCGTTACTCCCTCGCAAAAGCAGGAGATGTTTAATATACCAACCTTTAAAGTAAACTCCGTTGGAATTTCACATGACGCATTAAAACACGTGCGAAAAAGCGGAAGTTATCTAATTTATCAGACCCGTGCTTCCCCTCCCGTGCCGGTTGCCAGCCCGACAAGGCTGTTCTGGCGGGGACGGGCGCACTGAGTATTCCTACGGGGTAAAAAAAAAATTTCCTATCACCTCACCTTTCCTATATAATGACGGTAAAATTGAGATGCAATAATCTATAAAGATCGAAACTCATTTAAATTCTAAATCTATAAGTGTGAGATGTACAATTTAAAACATTAATTTCTATTTAAAAATGAATTCAATACTGATTCCTCTTATTGGCGGATTTGTTGGAGTGCCCATTATTGTCTGGCTCTTTTGGTGGATCACCAGGGAAAGTGCCGGAACTCCCCGAATGAAGGAAATAGCAGGTTATATTCAAGAGGGAGCATATGCCTTTTTGAAGAGGGAAGTTAGTACAATTTTTTATGTCATAATTCCTTTTGCAATAGTTTTCTTCTTTATTCTAGGTTGGGAAATAGCATTCGGTTTTTTTCTGGGAGCTCTCTTTTCAATAATAGCAATAATAACAGGTATGAGTGGTGCAGTGATAGCAAATGTTCGAACGGCAAATGCTGCGCGTACCTCCCCTGGAAGAGCCCTGGTTTTGGCCTTTCGAGGAGGCGCAATCATGGGGTTTTCGGTTGTAAGTCTCATCCTGTTAGGGATATGCTCACTATATATTCTATTTGGAGTAGGACCGTCCAACCCGGAGGCTGTACATATGCTTGTCGGATTTGGACTGGGGGCAAGCCTCTCAGCCATGTTTGCCCAGATTGGA
>JBHICG010000044.1:0-27762 GCA_046759445.1 Candidatus Scalinduaceae bacterium | reverse complement strand
GTAGAATACCAGCTTCCCAAGCTGGGTGTCGTGGGTTCGAATCCCATCGCCCGCTTAATATCAAGTTCTAATTAAGATAAATAAAAAGCGAAATAATGAAGTTTCCTGCTTCAAATAATTTTGTTTGCATTGTAGCTATTTTTTTTATTGTAAATACTTTTATAGGATGTGCAATACATCAACCAAGCGTAGTGCCACCTCAAAGATTTAAAGAGGAATTAGACGCATTAAACTCTGGCACAAAAATTTCAAAAAATAAATATGCTAAAACTACAAGGCATACGGTTAGAAAGGGTGAAACTATATGGAGGATAGCTTATAATTATGGTGTTTCTCCTGATAATATAATAAAACTTAATCACATCAAAGATGTTACGAATATAAAGCCGGGACAACGACTGAATATACCACCAGGTATTACGGGCACGAAAAAAATACCTATAGAGACGACGGCCTTAACATTAACAAATAAATCCAATGAGTCTTTTACATGGCCTTTGCGGGGTAAAACACTGACTGACTTTGAGCAATGGATAGGTGGCGACAAAAACAAGGGCATCGATATACAAGCCGTTAAAGGGCAGAGTGTACATGCGTCAAAAGGAGGGATAGTTGCATTGACATCTGACACACCAGATGGATGGGGCAAGGTTGTTATTCTCCAACATAGTGACGGTTCTTATACGTGGTATGCTTATAATTCCAAGATACTCGTCAAAAAGGGAGATAAAGTTAAGCAGGGACAGATAATTGCAAGGGCTGGAAGCACAGGGAGAGCAAAGCAGAACAAACTTCACTTTAAAATATTCTTGCACGGAGTTCCCGTAAACCCATCATATTATTTGCAGTAAAATGCCTATGTAAGGATATCAATGGAACAGGTGTAGCCTAAGCTTGAAGAATATTTCCATAGTGTGACAGAACGAAATAAAATAATTGAATCTTTTCTGCTAATAAATTAATTATGAAAAACATATGGGCGCCCTGGCGTAAAGAGTTTATACTAAGCAAAAAGGGGGGAAATTGTTTTTTCTGTGAAGCTATAAATGGCAATCAGGATCGTAAGAATCTGGTTTTACATAGGGGTAAAGAGTGTTTTTGTATTCTAAACAAATATCCTTATAATAACGGTCATTTAATGGTGGCACCAAAAAAACATAAGGATGACTTGTCTAAGTTAAATAATGCAGAGATGTTGGAACTCTTAACATTGACAAGAGACGTAAAAAATATCCTGACTAAAAAGATGAAACCTGACGGTTTCAATATAGGAATCAATCTTGGAAAGGTTGCCGGAGCTGGGGTTGAAGACCATATACACATACATATTGTACCGAGATGGAGAGGAGACACAAACTTTATGCCAGTTGTAGCCGAGACAAAGGTAATACCTCAATCACTAGATGACTTGTATTTGGAATTGAAAAACTATTTGTAATCATTTTTGGTTTAATATTAGTATCTATTGTGGAGACACTATCTTATCACCCTAAACTCATTTCAGAGTCTCTTAACATCTTGATATATAGATTCTGAAACCAGAGATCCTGTACTGAAATTAGTTCAGGATTATTCAGGGCCTGGTTCAGGTATTAGAATCACCTAAACAATTCCGCAACAAATACAAATATATTCGATGATAACAAGAGAAGATTTAGAGAAAAGGGAAGAAATATTATTGGCTCCTTATGCTATGAAGAGTATGTATACTCACGGGAGGGTACATCCAGAGGATGAACATCCTTACAGAAGTGTTTACCAGAGGGACAAGGACAGGGTTATCCACTCAACAGCTTTCAGGCGATTGGAATACAAGACACAGGTTTTTGTAAATCATGAAGGAGATTACTATCGCACACGACTCACTCACACTCTGGAAGTTGCTCAGATATCCAGGTGTATATCGAGGGCATTAAATCTAAATGAAGACCTTGTAGAAGCAATTGCCTTAACTCATGACCTCGGACATACACCTTTTGGCCATTCAGGAGAAGATGTCCTTAGAGAGTTGATGAAGGACCATGGTGGCTTTGAACATAATATTCAAGGATTGCGAGTCGTTGACATACTAGAGAAACAGTATTCAAAATTTCCTGGTCTGAACCTTTCGTGGGAAGTTAGAGAATCAATCGCCAAGCATAAGACACTTTATGACAATCCGAGTATTTCTCAATTTGAGGTAGATAAACAACCTCTTCTTGAGGCGCAAATAGTAGATATTGCTGATTCTATAGCGTATGATAATCATGACATAGATGATAGTTTAAAAGCAGGTTTAATCACAGAATTTGATTTAGAAAAAATTGAATTATGGAGGCATGCAAAAGAGAAAGTTAAGAAACAATATGGTAATCTCAGCATTGATATGGAAAAGACACATGCCATAAAAAATTTAATTGATTTAGAGGTTACAGACATTATAGAGAACACTCAGTTAATGATTAAAAAGATGGGAATAAAAACAACCAACGACGTAAAACAGTGCGAAAAAAGGCTGGTATGTTTTTCGGCTGATATTGCTAAAAAGAAACACGAAATGCAGGAAACATTACAACAAAATGTGTACAATCATTATAGAGTTATACGAATGGCTGATAAAGCAAAACGGTTCGTTGAAGAGTTATTTAAAGTGTTTATTAGGAATCCTATGCAACTTCCCCCTGAATATCAGAAGTGGATTGAAGAGGCAGGCCTTTATCAGGGAGTTTGTGATTATATTGCAGGAATGACGGATAGATATGCGCAAGACGAGTATATAAAGCTTTTTTATCCGTATGAAAGGGTATAGTGAAAGAAGACGTTTCTGTGATTATTCCAGCTGCGGGACTGAGTCTACGTATGGGTGGTAATATAAGAAAGCCATTTATAATGATAGGCAAAAAGCCTATCATTTTTTATACGTTAGAAAAGTTTTGCAAGCTAAAACGCATAAAAGAAATTATTCTTGTAGTAAATAAAGAGGATTTGTCTACAGTTGTTGGAAAATGGTCTGATGAGCTCAAAACTTACAAGGTAGTTACAATTATTGCTGGGGGTAAAAGAAGGCAAGATAGTGTTTATAATGGTCTTTGTCATTTAAACTCTGACACAAAAATAGTTTTAATACATGATGCAGTGAGGCCTTTTGTAAATAACGAAATAATAGAGGCCGTTATCGAAAGTACAGATGAGAGTGGTGCTGCCATTGTAGCAACCCCAATGAAGCAAACAGTAAAAAAAGTTGACACAAATCATTGTATAATTAAAACAATTCCTAGATATGACCTTTGGATGGCACAAACACCACAAGGCTTTAAAAGGGATATAATAGTAGAGGCTTACGAAAAGATTAAAGATACAGATGTAGAATTTACGGATGATTCTGAGGTAGTAGAAAAAGATGGGTATACGGTGAAAGTAATTTTGGGGAAATATGATAATATTAAGATTACAACACTTGAAGATTTACAATTAGCAGAATCTCTATATAAATTGAGCAAATAAGAAAGGCATGTGGTATTTAAAATTCTCTTAATAATTTCTTTTTTTTGTAGTCATAATCTTTGTCTGTTATAAAACCTTCATCTCTCAATTCAAGATACTCTGCAAGAACTTCTTTAATATTTCTTTCTCTTTCCATTTCTTCATTTTCGTCTAAGAGTTCTCGTTTTTTTATGTTGTAGTCCATATCGCTAATAAACCCTTCTTCTTTAAGGTTACGAAGTTCAACAAATTTGGCTTTTATGCTCTTTTCTTGTTCGCCAACCAAAATTTCTGCCTTTCTACGCTCATAATCTTCTTTGGTAATAAGTCCTGTAGTTTCTAACTCCTTTAGCTCTAAAAGCTGTTCCTTTATGCTCTTTCTTGCTTTTGACGTTTCAGGAGAACGGTATGATGTTTCTGCGGTACCATAATCTTTGGCTACTTCTTGTTTTTGATGAGTATTAGAATCCTCTAATCTACTATTCAAAGTTACTTCTTTGCCGTGGTCTTCTTTTTTCACAAATGCATCTTTTTCTAAATCTATTATAAGCCAATTGTCGTATCCTTCCTTAAATCGTTGACCAGGGTGGGGAATTAATTTCCAAGAAGGATTTCTCTTAATACTGAATGGATCGGTAAATACGTCCTCAGGATTTGTAAATATACTGCTTTCGCCTTTTTCTATTATGGGTATATATTGAATTCTTGAAAACCTAACAGTCAAAGTGTCATTTGAAATAAACATAGCAAATATTGTATACAATTCTGATGAAAAGAACTTCTTTTTGCCCTTTGTATAATTAGAATTTACTAACACATACTGTGATGGAGTTGCCCTTGAAAATGCATCTACTATATGTGGCACTAAATTCAGCAGTTCGCTTTCTTGAAAAACGTTCTGCTCTTTTCCCCATCCTTTTATGACTTTTTCTTTAAAATAGATGGAGGAAATTGCACTTGATAATATATCGTTTCTTAAATATTTAGGGTGATCGAAAAAAGTTTTTGATGTTCCTTTTATACCCTTCATTTCCTCAAGTTTAACATACGTCTTGCCCTTGTTATATATGCTATAAGCGCTTTGACTTTGAGCTGGACTACCCCCGGTAAAATAATTAAGGTTAAAGCATCCAACCGTTCCAAAGAAAAAGGAAAATAGTAAAATAGAACTTAATTTTTTACATGGCATTTTTGCTTATCCATCCTATAGATTTTAGAATTCGTTCAAAAGGTCCTTTTTTTTCTCTTCAAAATCTTTTTCTGAAATTAGCCCCTCATCTTTTAAGTTTTTTAATTCTCTCAGTTTTTCTCGAACACTCTGGTATTTTTCCTTTTCCTTAATAAAACTCCTATTCGTAATCACTCGATCTTCCATGGCTTTTATCCTACTACCTGTGCCTATTGTATTAGTATTGATACTGGCATTACTTGCAATGCCATACAAGTCGCTACTTAAGTCAATAATAAGCCAATTATGATGCCCTTTTGCAAACCTTTGTCCCCCCATGGGGATGAGATTCCAGGAAGATCTTCTCTTTACATCCAATGGGTCTTTTAATTTATTCTTATTTATTAGTTTATATGTCCTTCCGTCCTTATAGCTCTTTTTACGTTTAATTGTGCTGAAGACAATGTGAAGTTCGTTATCTAATACAAACATGCTAAAGTAACTTTGTTTGTCAGATAAGAGAACTTTATGTGACGTAGAAAAAACCAAGATATCTTGAGAATCAGTAGCCATAGAAAATGCATTTATTATTGGAGGTATAATCTTCTGTAATTCCTCGTGTCTAAATAACTTTCTTTTGCCTTCACCCGCAAAAAACGCCCTCTCTTTATAGTAAATAGAAGAAAAAATATGGGACAATCCTTCTTTTGTAAAATAGTACGGATGGTTAAAACCTTTTTTTGTTAGTTTTCCGTCTTGATCTAATTCTTCTCTGATTTCAACAGATGTATCTTGATCGTTAATTGTGGATCCTACTATGTTGCTTTTTTTATATGGTTTGTTGAACAAACAACCAACGTTTGTGGAAATAAACAGGAAAAAAGTAATGGCTAATCTTAAAAAAATAGATTGTTTTATAAACATGAAAATACCTTTCTTTACAGGATCTTATCAATTGCTTCTGCAAGAGAAGAGAATTCAATCATTTTGAGTGATTTTATTCCGGAACCATCTCTATTATTATTTTTTGGGATAATTACACTTTTAAATCCTAATCTCCCAGCTTCTCTCACTCTAATATCGAATTGGTTTACCCCTCTGACTTCACCACCCAGACCTAACTCACCTATCATTATCATTTCGCTTGGTATTATTTTGTCCTTAAAACTGGACGCAATTGCAACTGCAATCCCGAGATCTGCTGCGGGTTCATCTACCTTTACACCGCCGACAACATTTACAAAAATATCGTGTCCACCCAAAAGAAGTCCAACCCTTTTTTGTAACACAGCTATTGTCATAGCAACACGGTTGTAGTCAACACCGCTGACTTTGCGTTCCGGCATGCCATAATTTGATTTAGTTACAAGTGCTTGTACTTCCACAAGAAAAGCCCTTGTGCCTTCAATACATGAAATTATGGCAGAACCAGAATTTAGTCTTCGTGTTCTTGAAAGGAATATTTCTGAAGGATTTTTTATCTCTTTAAGCCCATTTTTGCTCATTTCGAAAATTCCTATCTCATTTGTGGATCCAAAACGATTCTTAACTACCCTTATTATCCTGAATAACATGAATTTTTCACCTTCAAAGTACAATACTGTGTCGACTAAGTGTTCCAGTACCTTTGGTCCTGCAATTATACCTTGTTTTGTGACATGTCCCGCTAAAAATACAGAAGATTCAGTCTTCTTTGACAAATAAATTAATTCGTTCGCACATTGCCTTACTTGGGTAACTGTACCTGGTGACGATTCAAGATCTGGCTTGAACACCGCCTGTATTGAATCGATTATAATAAGTTTAGGATTCAAATTTTTTATGTATTCAAGGATAACATTTAAATTGTTTTCGGCAACCAAAAAAATGTTTTTTGACGAGATAAAAAGCCTATCTGCGCGTAATTTTATTTGTGAAGTTGATTCTTCTCCTGTTACATACAATGATAAATGTCCCTGTTCGCTAAATTTTTGGCATACTTGCAAAAGAATGGTTGATTTTCCAATTCCCGGCGTGCCTCCAATCAAAACTGCCGAACCTGCTACAATACCACCACCTAAGATTCTATCAAATTCGCTTATATTTGTTTCTATTCTAAGTTTCTTTATAGGCTTTACGTCTGATATGCAGATGGGCGTTTCTGTATCAAATTTTGGAAATGTATTTGTGTACGTGGGTTCATATTTTTCTTCTACCATAGAATCCCACTCACCACAATTTGAACATCTTCCTACCCATTTATTAGAATTCCACCCGCATTGCTGGCAGATGTAAATCGTGCTAAATTTTGACATAATACATTTTGTCTCCGCTTTTCGCAAAAAGCTTTTAAGTGGTTTTCTTTATATTTGAAAGCAGAAGTATTACTAAATTTTTAATTACTTCTTAACTGTATGTGCCAAATTGTCAGGTATAGGTTTATTAAGGGCTGACTATCGAACCATTATGAGAAACATATATAAAGCATTCCATGTGTTTCTGCTAACTAAAAATATCTAGTCAGGTGATGTTAGCTTACGCACGTAGGTGTGATATTCTCCATCGATCTCATCTATTTTTAGCAATTCATTTCCAGTTTTTTTACACCATGCTTTTATGTCAGTCTTTATTCCATCATCGGTTGAGATGATTTCTAAGATTTGTCCGATATCCATTTCTTTTATTTTTTGAGAAGCCTTAAATATAGGCATCGGACATAGCAAACCATAGCAATCTAATATAAAATCAGGTTGCATAACTTTCAATAGATAAATTTTATTAAAATAGGCTGTTAATGTTTACTTGTGAACTTTTTTAAAAAACCATGAAATATTATATATATTTTTATAGATAATGTAAAATAAGTTGTGTAGATTCTAAGAAAATATAATTAAGAGGAATACTTTCTGATGAACATACTTGCCATTGGCGCTCATCCGGATGACATTGAATTTGGGTGTGGGGGTGCTCTACTGAAATATAGTGAGAGGGGGCATAAGATATATCTACTAGTATTTTCAAAAGGGGGAAAAGGAGGAGATACTGAAATCAGGTGTAAGGAACAAGAGGCCTCAGCTCACATAATAAAAGTAGAATAATTGTACTTTGGTGATTACGTGGATACAGAAATTGTACAGAACCGAGAACTTATAATCAAAATAGAAAATGTATTGAATGAAGTAAAACCAGATTTTATTTTTGTTAACTATATAGATGATACCCATCAAGGCCATAGAAACCTGGCTAGATCGGCAATGTCTGCAACGAGGTATATTAAAAATGTACTTTTTTATGAAGTGCCTACAACAAAAATTTTATACCTAATGTGTTTGTAGATATTGAGACTGTTCTAAATAAAAAATTGGAGTGTCTGAAGGCACATGTTTCTCGAGTTTCAAAGACAAATATTAAAGACCTATCCATTATAGAGGTTGCTAAATCAGCAGCAAATTTTAGAGGTATTCAAGGCAGAGTAAAATACGCTGAAGCGTTCCAATCATTACGCTTATTTGTAAATATATAGGTTAACCCTTCACCTGTATTAAATGTATTGATGGTACAGAAAACTATTATCCCTCATTCAAAACCTTTATTAGATGAAAGCGATGTATCTTCTGTATCGAAAGTAATACATTCGGGACAAATCATTCAGGGAAAAATGGTGGAGAAATTTGAGAGAAAGATGGCGAGATATATAGGGATGCATGGCGCAGTGGCAACAAATTCGGGAACGTCTGCGCTACATCTAGCTCTTATTGCAATGGGAATTGGAAGGAACGACAACGTAGCGATACCCAGTTTTGTGTGTTCCGCTTTACTAAATGTGATAAAGTACGTTGGCGCACATCCAACTTTGGTTGATCTAAATCATGAGACATATAATATAGACATCTGTGACCTCAAAAAAAAATAACTAAATCTACTAAAGCAATAATTCTCCCACATCAATTTGGCTTGCCAGCAGATATTGATGAAATAATGTCTCTTGGTGTACCGGTTATTGAAGATTGCGCACAAGCAGTTGGGGCGGTTTATAAAGGGAAAAAAGTTGGTAGCTTTGGCAGGCTTTCATGTTTCTCGTTCTATACAACAAAGGTTCTATCCACGGGGGAAGGCGGAATGGTAATCTCTGATTCTGAGAATTTGTTAAAAAAAATAAGAGATATCAGAGAATACGATAATAGAAAAAACTACGCAATTCGATACAATTATAAAATGACGGATATTCATGCGGCAATGGGCCTGTCCCAATTTAAAAAGTTAAATTCATTTTTACTTAAAAGAATTAACATTGCAAAAAAGTATTCCTCAGAACTACGCGGTATTTGTAACACACCGGCCATTTACTATAAGGACAGGAAACATGTTTTTTATCGCTTTGTTGTTCAGGTTAGTGGAAACGTTTCAAAAGCTCTCGATTTTTTTCTAAAAGAGGTGTGGCCTGCATGCGACCAGTTTATAGGCCACTTCATAAATACATTCCACTTCGTGGATTTCCAAATACTAATGCAGCCTGGAACAATGCTATATCTATACCAATATATCCATCCATAAAAGATGAGGAAATATGCATGGTTTTAGATGTGTTAAAACAGTATCTAAAAAAATGAGGTTTTAATTGAAAAATTTGCTTAATTATCTCCAAGCTAAAAGCATTATTCCTTATAAACAGTATATAGCAATATTTTTCTTAATATTCCTTCTCCTTATATTTCCAGGGGTAAGAGACTGATTTATCAATTATAATCTGACATGGTTGTATATACTTTCCTTTTCGTTTCTGGTTGTCTTTTTGTGTACCCCTGTAGTTATGAGTATTTCGCTAAGATTAAATATTGTTGACAGTCCAGATAAACGAAAAATGCATGAAAAACCTACTCCTCTTCTTGGAGGTGTAGTCGTATATATAGCATTTGCAAGTGCAATAATTTATAACGACGTTTTTTCATTAGAATTGAAGGGTATTGCAATTGGTGCCACAATAGTATTTTTCATAGGACTCATTGACGATATAAGACACCTCTCTGCAACGTCAAAGTTGTTTGTTCAGATAATAGCTGTGTTTATTATGATTTATTATGGTGTGGTTGCAGACTTTTTGCCAAATGTTTGGTGGGGTAGGTTATTGGAAATTTTCATAACTGTCATATGGATGCTTGGAATAACAAATTCTTTAAACTTCTTTGATGGAATGGATGGACTCGCTACAGGTCTTACCGTTATAAGTTCTATGTTTCTAAGCATACTTGCTATTCAGACAAGCCAACCTTTTTTGATGTTTCTGTCAATTGCATTAGTGGGTAGCTGCCTTGGTTTTCTGCCGTATAATCTAAGGTATAAAAAACCAGCTGTTATTTTTCTTGGAGACACAGGAAGTACTTTTATGGGATTTATGCTGGCTGGCATGGTTATCATGGGAGATTGGGGTACTCAAGATCCCATAAAAGCGTATGCCATGCCCATACTTATAATGGGTATTTTTATTTTTGACATGACGTATACTACTGTTTTAAGGATTGCTTCTAAAAAAGTTGCCAATTTCTGGGAATGGTTGGGATACACAGGAAAGGACCATCTTCATCACAGACTTGTAAATCTAGGTTTAAGTAGTAAGCAAACAATTTTCTTTATTTACTTTCTTGTCGCTTCATTAGGATTGAGTGCATTAGTATTGAAAAATGGTAGATTAATAGATGCTTTATTGCTTCTTCTTCAAGCAGTAACTATATATCTAATAATTGTCATATTAATGTTAAAAGGAAGAACGGTAAATTAATAAGAAGTGTGAACGCTCGGTTATGTAAGCTTGTCAATAACTTGTGTGTCTGTTCCTGAATCTTTTTATACTATATTAATGTCTTTCCTACTTTCCCATATTCCATGCAGATTACAGCATGCAAACGCACGAAGGGTACCGCTTTTCTTGAGACTTATTTCAAAAGTAACCTTTGGATTAACCTTGCCACCAGTAAAGTCTGCTCTCGAAAGGTATAGTTTGTCTTCATAAAGATCTAACCATTCGATATGGTGAGCTGGTTCATTAGGATGGTTAAGCTGTTTGCCCACTTCTATAGTAACATTGATTGGTTGGCCTATACTAGCTGAAGCAGGCGCATCAATAACAGGGAGATGTTTTTTTTCTGTGTCTGTGAGATTGTTAATGTCTTCTGGAATATTGACGCCTGATAATAAATCTTTTTCGTTCGCCATCGCTTTTTCTCCTTTATAATTGCAAGTTTAAAAAAAATATTTGATAATTGTAGAATTCATTAGCTTTATTGAGGTAAAGCCTTTAATGCATAATCACCATCTGTTTCCACTAATGCAAATTTCTGGCAACATAGAGGACATCTTTCTTCATTGCCTATGGATGGACTTTTCCCAAAATCAACCGCCCAACCACACACCAAGCAGTAATGACTTATCGTATGATCATCTGCTTCAATATTAGTTATAATTTTTTTTAAAGCGTCTTTATGCCCTCTTGCAGCCCTTGCAAGATTATAAAAAATTCTTTTAACCTTTGCATCATTTGATTCATTTACACATTGATTGTAAAGATGCCCTTGTTCTTCTTCTACTTCTATATTACTCTCTAAGAATTCTAAAACGGTCTTAAATCCTTCTCGCATTTCATCCTCCATTATTAGTTGTCATAAGTATCTTATTTTTGTATATTTCATTTTGTTTAAGTGTAAAACATCTTTGTTATAGGAACCAGGTAATATGCCAAAGGTTATCCACCTAACCGCTTAATTGCTTCCTCAATTTCTGATTTATGGATTATCTCATTATGTAAAATGCCCTCCAGGAGAGAATTAATTGAAGAGTCATCAAAAACCTTTATCTGGTCTGAATAACGTTCAATTGAATGTTCCTTCTTTTCTAATGCCTTTTTTAAATTATTTATATCCGTTTCAATATTTTTGCTCATATTCCGAATACTTTTCTTTTTTGGTCATTGAGGTTAATTTAGTCTATTATAACCTGTCTATCTGCACACTATATGGTTCGAAATAAAAAGCGAGAAAAGAATAACTATGAAAAAATCTAAATTTACTATGTACATTCAATTTCTTCTCACCTTTCTTACTAAATAATTTTCTTAATCTCGATAAAGAAAATTTATCTGCGTTTCTTTTTCGGGGCAAAGTATCTTACATATTTTACCATCGCCTTAATCTCTTCCGGGGTCATTTTACTACCTCCCTGTTTTGGCATTTTTTTCTTTCCGTTAGTTATAGAATTGATTAATTGCTCATCCGTTACAGAAGCCTGCCATTCAGCATCTGTAAAATCTTGAGCGCCTAGTTTCTTGCCTCTTTTAGTCCCTTTCCCATCCCAGCCATGGCATTTAATACATTTATGTTTTCTGTATAACTTTTTGTAATCTATTCTCTCGCCAAAGGCACTTGATAAATTAAAGTGCGTTAAAGATAAGATCAATGTAATTACAAAACTATAAATAATTGCTCTCTTCATTTCTTCAATTCCTCCATACAATTATATTTAATCATTTCCGAATTTCAACATTCACTTAATTTGCATCTTACTATATAAATGGCTTTTAAAATCGGTACTCGTAATTTAATCTTTGATTAAGTTATTTTCCTTTAAATGCCCTTATAAAAGGAACCAATGCCTTCATCTCTTCTGGTGTAAGTTTATCCTTAAAGGGAAACATCTTTTCCGGTGTTCCATTTGTAATCTGCTCTATAATCTCTTCATCAGTAATAGAATCCTGGAACTCTTTATCAGTAAAATCCCGTGCACCAAGTCCTTCTCCCAGATCAGTTTTCCCCTTACCATCTTCTCCATAACATATTTTACAGTGCTTTTTGAACAATGCTTGTGCATCAATCTCATCAGCTATTATTTTTGGTAATACAAAATAACCTGTGGCAACTAGTATGATTAATATTATAAATATCCTTGAAAACATCATTGTTTTTTTCTCCCTTCTTAGTTACTTATTTTCTATTCGTAGGCAATTACACGTATCATCCCTATCGTTCCACCGTCAACATTAGCTGTTGTTGAATCGCTCACAGATATAACCTTTTTTATTTTGTTTTTCTTTATAAATTCATTAACAGTCTTGTCAAGTGTTTCTAACTCTTCTTTTACATGAAATATTCTGAGCTGTGAACCGAACGTTTTTACTTTTATCATAAAAATAACTCCTCCATAAAATATAAAAGTTTTTGTTTCAAAAATAAATATAAACACAACTTTCTTCACTACCTCCTTATCTTGAAACATAAAGGGAAAAACAGTCTCTTTTTACAGGCCAAGTAGTCCTTTCTGGGTATTTAATACTTCCCATCCATGGAAATTCAGTTCAAATTGTTTCTTTTCCACATGACATTCCAGGCACTTCTTATTACCATTCTTGGCCCATTCTTGTAATATCATTGCTGTCTTGGCAGTTTTTCCCTCAAGTGTAAGAATGTCCTTTCCCGCATGACAGTATTTACATTCTGTGCCCATCATTTCTGACAATTCAAACATTTTATCTGATATTTCTTTTTTCTCAGTAAACTGTTCTTTTCCAGCATGGCAGTAATCGCACCGTACGCCAATTGCCACCGACGCCTTCATCATCTCTTTTGTCTTCTCTCCTTTTTCCGTAAAGACTGTTGCCTCGTCATTGTGGCAGTAAGAACATTCTTCTCCCAATGGAGAAGCA
Source organism: Candidatus Scalinduaceae bacterium (assembly GCA_046759445.1). Classification (GTDB taxonomy): domain Bacteria; phylum Planctomycetota; class Brocadiia; order Brocadiales; family Scalinduaceae; genus Scalindua_A. The sequence goes on along the minus strand of JBHICG010000044.1, from coordinate 14,464 downwards.
ACCTCACTACTGCATTGTTGACCTTTTTCTTCTCTATTTCCCCTTAAATAGGTTTCTTGTAATACATCAGGCTCTGTAGCTTCTAATTCTGGTTGTAACTTTGATTCGTTTCTTTGAAGGTCAAATTGCTCGGCTTCCAATGTACCCAACAAGAGAACAAGAATAAAAACAAAACTTATAATATTGATATTTTTTATATATTTCACCATTTTACTACTTTATTTGTTTAACAAATTCTGAAAATTCTTATTAAGTATCTTTTTTTAAAGATATTCCCGTCTCAAACGCTATCTGTAATGCGTTGGGATGTTTGATAATATCTCCCTTCTTTTCCATACCGTGAAATAATAGCTCGCCTTTGTATTCTATGTCAAGTACATGAAAGATAGCCTTTATTGTAGTTATTGCCCCTCTAAAAACATTACTGTCACCTGTTGATCCTGCAGTGGCAATAAAATACCCTATGCGCGTTGACCTATCAGGGCCAATTAATTTCTGTTTTAGAATATATTTTCTTGACCAGAGTGCCTGGCAACGGTCGATAAATGCCTTCATCTGTGAACTGACGCCTTTGAAATAAATAGGAGACGCTAAAACAACATAATCTGCTTCTAAAAGTTTACAATACATCAATTGCATATCGTCATCGATTACACACTGTCCATCCTTCTGACAGGAATCGCAAGACGTACATGGTGATATATTAAGTTCACTTAAAATATACAACTCAGTATAAATGTCACTGGTTTTAGCACCTCGTAAAAATTCTTTTAAAAGTAATTCAGTATTCCCATTTTTTCTTGGACTGCCAGCTATTCCTAATGCCTTACTCATCCTGCTTTTTAGCTTAAAGTATTTTTATACAGTAATCAACCGATTAAAAAAATATTAATCTTTAACCTTGTTTGATGAACTACTTAATATTTAAAAAAAAATTAGGTTTTTAAATTGCTAGTTTGAGTGACACCAGGTTCAGTCATTGATGCAGGTGAAAGTATTTTATCGATCATTTCTTCGGATATTAAACCTTTTTTTAATACAATTTCCCTTATAGATTCACCCTTTAACAGAGATTCCTTTGCTACCTCTGCTGCATTTGAATATCCAATAAAAGGATTTAAAGCTGTTACGATACCCATGCTATTAATGGCATATTGGTAACATTTATCCTCATTTGCCCTAATCCCTTTTACACACTTGGCTATAAAAACCTTTAGTGCATTTGTTATCATTGAAATAGAATCTAGAAGTTTATATTGCATAACGGGCATCATTACATTTAATTCAAGTTGACCTGCCTGAGAGGCCATAGTGATTGTGAGGTCGTTTCCTATGATTGAAAAGCAAACCATGTTCAACATTTCTGCTATAACAGGGTTAACTTTACCGGGCATGATTGAAGAACCCGGCTGTACTGCTGGCAAATTTATCTCTGCCAGACCAGTCTTAGGTCCTGAACTCATCAGACGTATGTCATTTGCAATCCTTATTAACTCTATTGCGAACACCTTTAAGGCACTTGAAACTTCTGCAATAGGCGCATTACTTTGCATAGCCTCAAAACGGTTAGAAGCTGCTCTTAAATCCAAAGTTGTGATTTTCTGAAGTTCTTTTATAATCTTTTTTGTATAGTCCTGGTGTGTGTTAAGTCCTGTTCCTACTGCGGTGCCACCAATGCCTAATTCTTTTAATGCATCACTTGCTTTTTCTATCTTCTCTACTGTTTTAGAAACAGCGTCCGCATAGCCAGAAAATTCTTGGCCAAGTCTTATTGGTGCTGCGTCTTGTAAATGTGTTCTTCCTGACTTAACAATCTTGTCAAATTCCTCTGCCTTTTCGTTGAGTAAATCTACAAGCTCATCCACCACAGGGAATAATTCCTTTAACAGCAACAATCCCGAAATCCTCATAGCTGTTGGAAATACGTCGTTTGTTGATTGCCCAAAATTGACGTGGTCATTTGGGTGAATTACAGAATAGTCACCTTTTCCTCCACCTAAAGACTCTATCGCAATGTTAGCTATTACCTCATTTACATTCATATTAAAAGATGTGCCAGCACCAGCCTGATAAACATCTACAACAAATTGATCTTGGAATTCACCATCAATTATCAAGTCTGTAGCCTTTATAATCGATTCGCCCTTATCATTACTAAGGCACCCAAGTTCCTTATTTACAGTTGCTGCAGCTTTTTTTATGTATACCATAGACTTGGCAAATATTGGATGTGGCTTTATGCCACTTATTGGAAAGTTTTCTAGTGCCCTGACAGTTTGAGCACCATAATACACTTCCTTAGGTACATTTATTTCACCTAAAGTGTCTTTCTCTATACGATATTGTTTGTTTGTTATGCTAATCAACGTTTTTATTTTGCAAAGGATCATAATTTACTATACATATGGTTGTATGATATGTTAGGTGATTATATTCCTTTTGCTTGAAAATAGTTAACTGTCTTTATTCAGTTTTTATTTGAACCGTGCCTTCCCAAAGTCCATGAAGATTGCAACGACTTATTGCCCTTAATGTCGAATCAAGTCCAGGATGTCCTAATTGAATGGGTATGGTTACCTCAGGTTTTGTCATTACTGGTGCAAAATCAAATCTACCCAGATATACATTTCCGACATAAAATTCAATCCATTGTATAAAATGCTCATTTTCATTTGGATGCTCTATCTCTCCGACCTTAATCTTTGCTTCGTGAAATTCACCAGCCTTTAAGACCTGAGGTATAGTAATGACGGGTACATGTTTCTTGACTAATGGAGAATCTGCCTCCACATCTTCAGGTTTATTTAACTTACAAAATAATGTCATTTCTTTTTACCCTCCATAAAAAAATTTATAAAAGCTTTATTTTCCTCTTACGATAATTAATTGTTTTATTCCTGCAAAGGAATGGTATACGAAATTGCTCCTAGTAAATCACCAACCTTTTTGCCTGGATGACAAATCGTACATCCTTCTGTAACGGCAGTTAAACTTGTAGCCGCCCTTAAATAATCTTTACCTTCGATATTCTCTACCCTTTCAATATATGAATTTCCCCAAGCAAAGGCGTTAATTGCATCTCTTTCAAATGCATCCTTAGGATTATTATCTGGGTTAAATGGAGTGCCAGTTGCATCCAGTAGTCTAGCCTTATGCCACCCCTTTTCTTCCATCACCTCAAAAACCCTTTTAGACAGGGTTGCCGCGGGCAATAGAGCTGGGTTTTTGACATATTCTTCTGTGATAAGTTCAATAAATGTCTTATATAAATCATCAAGCAACTTCACCATCTTTCTAGCTCGATCTATATCCTCGTCACTTGGAGATTCCTTTGCAGTTGTTATAGCGCTTGTAAAAAATAAAATTATTATTAAAAATAGATTCATCTTTAGAAGTTTTTTTAGCATATTTACCTTCCTTTTATCTAATGAATTAGAAATGTATATGGTTTTTCGTATGTTTAGATAGTAAATCAATTAACGTGCCAAAAAAACAGAAATTAATAAATGTACTCCTTATTAATAAGCTAGTAGTAAAAAGTTTACTCCCTCACCCAGCGTATCATGTTTTTGTTGAAACCTTAACACAATTATAGTCACAAAGTATACATAGGTTTATTAGAAAATAGTTTTAAATTTATTAATTTACTATTCTCCAGCATTTTAAAACTTAGAATTGGATATTCTATATGTCAACGAACGGATGTCGGCCCTATATAAATGTCTATTTTTTCAAATTTATTAGAATTAAAATCTATGTATTTGGAATTGTGACTATCTGTTTATTTAAACTCGTATTGGAAAGAAAAGCATTAATGTTTTAAGACGATGTTGTTATAAATTAAATATGTAAAATAAAAAGATTAAGAAATATTAAGTTATTAGTATCTTGTAAAAAAAATTTTAATAAATTATAGCAATATATTAATATTGTAACGCATTATCAGCAAAAAATAAAATAGATAAACAAAATGCACAACAGGCAACTGGTGTAGTGTCATCTAGGCTGGCTCTTGCACTGCACTGTTCTTACCTACTTCTGTAACTTTGTTGATAGCAGTGGAATGATTGCCAAGTTCCATATCTTCTAATTCTAATGTATTAGAATAGTTTTCCAATTTTTTGAATTTAACAATTTATTAATGGTGCAAACATTTTATTAATAGTTATTCTATAGTATAGCATAATATGTCATGATCTTTTTTTATAACAATACTTACTTTATATTGTACTATAATCTTGTATTTTTATCGTTTATTGGTATAAGCATTGCGCTTTACTTAAGTAATATGTAAAAGTATAAATAAAATAAACCTGAGTACCAGGCAAGAAAAAAGATAAGTTAAAGGAGGGTTAATAAAATGTTTGTGAATCTAAGGACTTATATATTTGTTGCTCTTTTTCTCTCATGTAATTTATTCTTTTCCGCTAATACATCAATTGCTTTAGATACTTCTGCTGGAGAACAATATTACGGTATAAATGCTGAAACGTTGTATATTTTTAAGCTGGATAATGCCGAGAAATCAAAAGCTGAAGAAACAACTGTGGAAGAAAAGGAAACTAAAGGTAAAATGAATGTATATTTTTGTGGATGCTATGGTGACGAGTGGAAACAACCTGTTGGTGAACCAGTTCATGAGATGTGCCCAATTTGTGGCATGGGTACAAAGGGTACAGGCTGTGGCAACTTACTAAAGACTGAATAAACCAATAAAATATTTTAAAATGGAGGCTATATATTGATTCTTTTTAATAAATTAGGAACATGTGTGTTTGTTTCAATTTTTTTGACACCTTTGTCGTATGCAGAATAGTTGAAATCCCAGTTTTTAAATTATCTGAAACTATAGTTTATGATAAACAGATTGGTTACATAATTGCGGAAGATACTCCCGATTGGTTACTGTTAAGTCCATCTCTTGAAAGGACCATTACAGGTCTCCATGGATTTCATGTTCATCAGAATCCTGACTGTAGCCCAAAAGAAAAAGGTGGGAAAATGATTCCGGGATTAGGAGTAGGCAGCCACTACGATCCAGCAATTACAGGAAAACATTTAGGATCCTATCTGGAGGGCCACTTGGACGATTTGCCAGTTTTATGGGTAAATTCTGATGGCAAAGCAGATGCTCTTGTACTAGCTCCAAGGGTTAAGGTTAGTAACTTGAAGGGTCGCTCTCTAATTATTTATGCAGACCGAATTCATTTATTGTTTGTTTCGAATTCAATACTAATTCATAAATGTGTTTAGACTTGTTTATCTTTTCTATTTCATCTTCATATTCGGCAATTAATCTTTCTATTGCTTTTTTATTAATCTTTTTTGCTTTTTTAATTTCTTCTTGAGTGGCATACCTGCAATACCAGTCTAGAAAATTTCTTCTTTCAAATTCTTTTTCTGTCATAAACATAATAGCCTCCATTAACGTTTGAAAGTAGCAACATTTATGCCAATAATTTATTATTTTTAGATTTGGTTTAAGTTTTTGATTAATATATATTTATAGAAATAACAAAATACATGTCTTGACATATTGCAAAAATTTAATGAGTAATTTTTGCATATAATGTTTATTTTTTCCTTTTCATGTGAAAACGTTATTTTACCGTAAGTTTTAATGCAATTTGACTTTGGAATAAAAACAGTAGATACTGGCATATAATGATTCCAAGAAAATGTCTTATATGCTCTAAGTTGATATGAAAAAAGGCTATTTTAGATGCTGTAACCATGGATAGAAGAAGATGAATTAGCACGGGGAGTGACATTTATGGTAAGTTTACATATCAGTTTAACGATGAGTACATCTTAGCTGAGGAAACTAATTTTAGGTCAATAACAAGAGAGTGGGTTAATTACCAGTATCTAATGAGGTTATCTGTCAATAGCAATTCGGCAATAAAATGGAAGGTGGTATATGCCTTTCTCTTTAGGCGATGGACTGATGACTAAGACAACACGATATGATTTACGGATTAACATAAGGTAGACGTTTTTATGCCTTTAAATGCAGTTTTTTGAAAATCTTAAAATTTAAAAATATTTTGGGATGTAAGTTAGTAAGGCTAGTGTTTTACAGCTGAGAATCAGGTTTGAGCAAGTAATTTTATGGAAAGTATAAAGAAACTGGTAAGAAGGAGTGACTTGCAAACAAATATTCCTTTGAGTTGAATAAAAAAGATGTATTTTACCCCTTTAAAAACCATTCAATTTTTTCAATTTACTAATTAGTATCTCTTGTGGAAAGCTTAAAATGCCTAAAAATGTCATTGACAATTTCGCAACAGTAAAATTGCTTATGTGATTTTACTCGCTGAGTAAAATCACACTTGAACAGTGTCCTGAATTCAATTCAGGATCTTTGTATGTCAAGATGTTAAAAGACCCTGAAAACGAGTTTGTGGTGACAATATAGAGTGTTTCTGCAGATACTAATTACTTGTCATTTGAATGGGTTGTTACTAATTCTCCCTCAATTGCCATTTCTTCAAAAAACAGTTTTCCTTCACGCAACTTTACCCTAATAGAATCTTTTTCCTTGAATTTCCCCTTAAGTATTTCTTCGGAGAGAGGGTCTTCTATTAGATTTTCAATGGCTCTGTGAAGTGGACGAGCACCAAAACGCGGTTTATAGCTTTTATTAATTAGGAAATCTATTGCTTCCTTAGTTATTGAGAGTGTTATCTTATAGTTGTTGAGCCTTGAACGTATACCTTCTAGTTCAATCTCAACAATTTTTCTTAAGTTCTCTTTTGTAAGATTCCTAAACACGGCAATATCATTTACCCTGTTAAGGAATTCTGGACGAAAGTGTTTTTCTACGGCCTGTATCAATTGTTCACGCATAGATTCATACGATTGTTCATCAGAAGTTTTTTTGAAACCTAAATTTGATATATCTTTGATTATTTCTCCACCAATGTTTGAAGTCATTATTAAAATTACGTTACGAAAATCGATATGACGACCAAAACTATCCGTTAATCTTCCTTCCTCCATAACTTGTAACAACATGTTAAATACATCAGGATGTGCCTTTTCTATTTCATCAAGAAGTACCACAGCATAGGGACGCCTTCGTATCTTTTCAGTCAGTTGGCCTCCTTCCTCAAAACCGATATAACCGGGAGGTGCGCCTATTAATCTTGATACATTATGTTTCTCCATATATTCAGACATATCTATTTGAACTAGTGAGTCTTCTTCTCCGAACATAAACTTCGCTAAAGCCTTTGATAGAAGGGTTTTTCCTACACCTGAGAGCCCTATGAAAATAAAACTGGCAATTGGCTTATTTGGATCTTTCAGGCCAGCTCTTGATCTTCTGACAGCCTTAGCTACTACACTAGTTGCCTCGTTCTGTCCAACAACAGTTTTTTGTAACTCTTGTTCAAGATTGAGTAATTTTTTTGCTTCCTCTGCCTCCATACGTTTGAGCGGTATTCCCGTCATGGTTGAGACAACTTCTGTGATTACATCTTCATCTACCACACCTTCTATTTCTGTATGTTTTTCGCGCCATTCTTTTTCTATGTTATTCTTCTTCTTTTTTAATTTGTCCGTTTTGTCCCTTTGTTTTGCCGCTCTCTCAAAGTCCTGCACCGCTACTGATTCATCTTTTTCCTTTTCAAGTTTTTCTATCTCCTCCTCTATATGTCTTAGATCCGGAGGGTGTGTGGTAGCTTTTAATCTCACACGTGCACCGGCCTCATCTATAATATCTATTGCCTTGTCTGGTAAAAATCTTCCAGTAATATATCTTGTCGCAAGCTCCGCAGCAGCCTTCAATGCATTGTCTGATATTTGAACTTTATGGTGAGCTTCGTATCTATCTCTTAAACCTTTTAATATTTCAACTGTTTCCTCTTTTGTGGGTTGGTCAACAATTATTGTTTGAAACCTTCTTTCAAGGGCACCATCTTTCTCGATATACTTCCTGTATTCATCAAGTGTGGTTGCACCAATGCATTGTATTTCTCCTCTGGAAAGGGCAGGCTTTAAGACATTAGAAGCATCTATTGCACCTTCTGCTCCTCCTGCACCTACTAATGTATGTAGCTCGTCTATAAAAATAATTATGTTTTTTGATCTACGAACTTCTGCCATTACAGCTTTAATTCTTTCTTCAAATTGGCCACGATACTTTGTACCTGCTACCATCATTGCCAGATCTAGGGCCACTATTCTCTTGTCACGTAAAAGTTCTGGAATATTTCCGCTTATTACTGATTGTGCCAATCCTTCCACAATAGCAGTCTTTCCGACTCCGGCCTCTCCCAGTAATACTGGGTTGTTCTTTGTTCGTCGGCTAAGAATTTGAATCAAACGTTCAATTATTGACTTTCTGCCAATTACTGGATCTAGATCTTGTTCTTTTGCTTGCTGTGTTAAATCACGCCCAAAAGAATCTAGAGCAGGAGTCTTTGACTTTCCCCTCTTTTCCTCTTTATTCCCTTGAGCTACTTCTGCTCCCAGAAGCTCAACAACTTCTTCTCTCACATCCTCCAGCTTTACACCCAAGTTTAATAATACCTGTGCAGCTACTCCTTCCTGTTCCCTTAGTAATCCGAGCAGTTGATGTTCAGTGCCTATATAATTGTGCCCCATAGCCCTTGCCTCTTCCATAGCATATTCCAATACTTTCTTTACCCTTGGGGTAAAAGGTAATTGTCCAACAGAAACTAAGTCTGGTCCTGCTTGAACTATCTTTTCGACCTCTAGACGTATTTTTTTCAAATCTATATCCATGTTTTGCAAGACATTTGCAGCAACGCCACTGCCTTCTTTCACCAGACCAAGTAAAATGTGTTCAGTTCCTATATATTCATGATTGAACCTTTTTGCTTCTTCCCTGGCAAGTGCCATTACCTTTCTTGCTCTATCAGTAAATTTATCAAACATTTTTATTCACCTTTTTTATAAATCTTCAAGCCTCTTTCTTACATAAGAAGCCCTAATGATATTCCTTTGTGTGGAATCCAGTTCCCGACCCTGCAATTTTTGCAGATGCCCTGGAAGTGTTAAAATAAAAAGTTCATTTAGTGTTTTAATTTCAATATCGTTTATCAAACCTAGATTAACTCCCATTCTAACTTGCGAAAGTAATTGTAATATTTCTTCAGACGTAATCATTCTCGCCACCTTGAGCATACCATAAGAACGCCAAATTCTATCTTCTAATTGATCTTTACTTTCTAAGATTAGTGCTTTTCTAGCCATTCTTTCATAGCTTGTAATACGCGGTATCACGCTTTCTATTATTTCCAATATCTCATTCTCTGATTTGCCTAAGGTAAATTGATTTGAAATTTGATACAGATCCCCAGAGACCTTTGTTCCTTCTCCATATAAGCCTCTTACCACTAACCCAAGTTTACCTACTGCATTAAAGACTTTTTCTATGTGTTTTGTCATGCCGAGTGCTGGCAGATGCAACATTACTGAAGCTCTCATCCCTGTTCCCACATTTGTTGGACATGCAGTTAAGTAGCCAAACCTTGAAGAAAAAGCAAAGTTTAAATTTTCCCCAATATTGTTGTCAATTTCATCTATTATTGTCCAGATGTTTTTTAGCTCAAAGCCTGAACGAATGACCTGTATTCTAAGGTGGTCTTCTTCGTTTATCATCAAGCTGATGGTTTCAGATTTCCCAAAAGCAACTCCCCTTTCTCCCTCACCCTCAGCGTGTTCTTTGCTGATTAAATGTCTTTCAACCAAAAACAATTTGTCGACTACATTAGTATTTTTTAGATTGATATAAGATAACTCTTTTGTTATGTCTGATTTGTTTATTGTTTCTTTTAGTAGGGATTCTATTTCTCTTTTTTGTTTTAAGTTAGACCTCGAAAGGAAAGGAAATCCTGTGATATTCCTTGCTAAACGAATTCTGCTGCTTATTACAATGTCGGATTCTTTGCCACTTCCTCTAAGCCATTCACCAGTTTTATCTGAAAGGTCTTTAATCTCCATCGTCAATGTTCCCTGAAAGTTCATAAATTTTATCTCTTATTTGTGCTGCTCTCTCGTAATCCTCTTTTCCAACAGCTTCGTTCAACTCTTTACGTAATTGTATCAGTTCATTTTTCTTAATAACTTCTGTGCTTGCATTTGAAGGTATTTTGCCTACATGTTGAGTACCACTGTGCATCTTTTCGATAAGAGGCAAAAGGCCCTTCTTAAATATATTGTAATCCATGGGACAACCTAAGCGTCCCTGAGACCTGAACTCTAAGTAAGAAAGACCACAAACGGGACAAGTTGTTTTAGACATTTCTCTAATTTCTGGAGATACTTGGTTAATAATACTTGTCAAGATATCTGATGGGGAAGGAGCTTTTGGGAAATGATTTGTAACATTTTGAGCACAATCCTCGCAGAAATGCTTCTCTTTTTTTTCATTTCCTATTATTTCAGTAAGATGTACGGTCGCAAGTTTTTTGTTACACGATTCACATTTCATTTATATTAAATCCTTAAAGTTTTTATTTTTTTTCCCACTTCAACAACTCCATTGCTTCTCCAAGAGAAGTTTTTCCTTGTGATATTTCCTTGCGTATGCGGTTTTCCCTTTCTAAACAATCCATTGCATGGTTGGCCATTTCTTTTGCTTCCTGCTTTGGTATTACTATTATGCCGTCATTGTCACCAACAATCCAATCGCCATGATTGATTGTAATTCCTGAAATGTTTATGGGTATGCCAATTTCGCCAAAGCCTTTGGGTTCCCCTGCATTTGGCATTACTAATTTTGCGAAAGCAGGAAAACTCAAGCTCTTTATTTCATTACTATCTCGAATTGCTCCGTTTACTATAACACCAGAGATCTCCCGCTGTATAGCACTGTGTGTTGCAAGTTCGCCCCAAACAGCGGGTCCAACACCTCCAGAATCAATTACTATTACGTCCCCTTTTTCGGCTTTATCTATTGCTTCAACTGGTTTTGCCCAATCACCAGGATATGTACGGACTGTTACAGCTTGTCCAATCATCTTATTTTTAAGGCTTATGCATTGGAATCCCGTTATGCCTTTTTTACGATGACTCCCATTTGATATATTTGCTGTTGAAACCTTCTCTAATATCTTACGGATATCCCCATTTGAAACCCTTTTAAAAAGGCTAGAGGTTATCCTCTTCTTATCTTGGATTGCCTTTTTCAAATTAGCAGTAGCAACTTTTATGTCAGTTGCCTTGCATATTGCACCACCCACTATTATAATTCTTGCGCCTGATTTTATTGCATACAATGACGTTTCTGAATTAATTCCTCCCGCAACAGCAACAGGTATATTAACTTTAGAGCAAATTCTTGAAAGTCTTTCGAACGGATAGCATCCCAACATTTGGTCGTCAATAGCAGTGTGAACACCTATGAAATCAGCTCCCCATTTTTCAACCATTATAGCTCGATCAGTACAATCAGTGGCAGAAAGAAAATCTACCAATATTTTTATACCATAATTTCTTCCTGCATTAATACATTCCTTTATTGTTCCGTCTGATGCTTCGCCCAGTACAACAGCAATATCTGCACCCGCCTTTGCTGCCGTTTCCATTTCAATACGTCCTGCATCCATCGTCTTCATATCAGCAACTATTGTTGTGGATGGGAATTCTTTTTTAAGGACTCTGACAGAATCCAACCCTTCACTTTTAATTAAAGGCGTACCTGCTTCAAGCCAATCGGCTCCTGCATCTATAGCTTCTTTAGCTATGTTTACAGCACGTTTTAAGTTTATAAAATCTAAAGCTACTTGAAGGATTGGAGAGTCAAGATTGGTTTTCACAATAACTTGTAAAAGAACAGTTCATGCATAATACGCTGCAGCACAATTTTCAGATTCCCAGGTTCTTACTTTTGCAACTGATACTTCAGGTGGCAACTTTTTGTTTAAATTATCGTACACTATTTTTGAAACATTTTCAGTCGTAGGATTATCTTGATAAAATTCTTTAAGTTCATTTAAATAGGAATGATCAAAACGAGAAAGTATCTCTTCAAGTGTCTTTTTAACAATTTTGAAATCAACAACCATACCTTGCTTATTTAATGTTCTAGCCTTAAGTGTTACTTCTACCTTCCAGTTATGTCCATGTAACTTTTCACATTCTCCATCGTAATCACGCAAGGAGTGCGCACCTGCAAATGATTTTTGCACTACTAGTTCATACATTACTTTCTTTATCGGAAATATCTCAAAAACCTTGAATTAATTCTACTTTGCATATTATAAAAGTCAAGGGTTTTTTAAATCTGTTAAACCTTGATAAATTAATAGGAAATGTAAAATTTTGTCTAAAAAATTTAATGGATGAGCAAAAAAAGTACTTAAGAAAAATTGTGGTTATTTAAATTTTTTGCGAAATCGGTTGACTGACATAAATTATTTACTTATAGTTGCTGATTAATTTACAAAAATCTTAATATAACGGCTAGAAAAAGTATTGCAAAAACTAATAACAATGCAATTATCTGTAAAATCTTCTTATAAAGTGGGGGATGGACTATACAAGAGCAACTTTCATCTTCGTCCCCTTTCTGTTCTTTTATCAAAAAAGCATTAACACCGTAGATTATAAAAAGACAAATTGCTAAAAAAACCTTTATTCTTATAATAGTTATATATCCTGCACCTAAGCTGGTTTCTATACCAGTTATAATACTGTTAAAAGAATTAATGATTCCCGTAAGAATAATTACTCCTATTAATATACCAACATATTTGCGAAATCTTTCATGAATTTCATATGCTAAAGTTCCTATTCCAGAAGCAGAAGAATTTCTTCTCAGTATAGGACTTAATACAGTTACAAGAAATACCATACCTCCTATCAATAGGGCAGAAGCAGAAAGATGAAGCCAATGAACAACTAAAACTAATTTATTAAGTAACATCTTTACCTCCAATCTATTTTACAATAAACTTAATTTTAACTAAACAAATTGGGATTAAAGATAATTAATTTCTGTAAAAAATCAAAAGGTTTTTGCTTTAAATGGAAGCAGTATAGAAAAAATAATATAATTAATAGGCTTGACATATTATAAGAAGAATAGAATATATAATTTTCTGGTACCATATGCGTTGATAGCTTATATTTGCTTAACTGATTTTTAACTCGTTGTAATAAGAAGGGTTGTAAGTGTTATTCTTGGTTGGCTCATTAGTCATTCGATATTATCGTAAAGTTGTGGGTGAGTGGAGTTGTCTGTGGTTGTTTTTGGTACTGGAAAATTACCGATACGGAAACTAAGACTCTATAGAATAGGAGATTTGGATTTGTTAAGTAAATATTTTTCTTGAAACTGATAAGGAGCCTCAAACCTTATACATTCTGTTTTAAATCTATAAATGGCTTTGTTTTCTGAGTTTTCTTCTTAATTTTTGTATTCGGTTTGGTTTTTTTCTTGAGGGGAGTTTTTGCTTTGGGGCTGGTTTTTTTACTTATCTTTTTTGCCATTTTTTGTCCTTTCTAAACTTGTGTTTTGACTGGTTTTTAAAATATTCCATTTTAAGAATATGTGTAAATTGGAGAGTTTTTTTCTATAGAAGTAATTTACTAAAAAAGCATAACACAATACTCCAAATAGGATTCAAAAAGTAAAGATTAAACCATAGTAAGTCCTTATGCTTAGTGGATTTTGTATTGATCAAAACAAAGCATAAGATGTTTATCGACGGCAGAAAAGGACTTTTTGCATAAGATTAACTTTCAAAAGCCCTTCTGCCGTCAGTTGGCGAGGGGGGAAAGGAGAAAGACCCCCGCCGAAATGAGTACGGCAAAGCCCGATTACACTGTGACAGCACACGGGAGGGCGAGGCTTGAAGTCGCGGAGATGAAGGCTCCGGTCACATTTACCCCCGTACTCAATTAATTTTTGAAAAAACCAAATGTTAGCTTGATATTCTTGGTTGTTTTTGTGTTCTTTTATCATAATTTTATGTATCCCTAAACTTTTTAACCTCACTTTTTAGTGCCTTACTTAATAATATCAGAGCTACCTCGCTATCTGACCTACGCTTGTAATAAGGAGAATTTTTGGTTTTCCTTAATTCTTGAATCAATCCTTTGATGTCTCCATCCCTTTTTTCATCATAGTATATCTGCAAACATTTACCCATTTCTTACCTTTCAAATCTAATCAATTTACTTTGACTTACCTTGCCTTTACTTGCATCGTATAACAAAAACAAAACTATTTGTCAAGAATAATATACAAAATATTGTATATTTTTCTTGTTTTTTTACTATATATAGTAATATATAAAATTCGAATGAGACATTATCTTCATTCACATGAGATATTAAGACGCTATATGTGGGAAATAAAAAACTGGAAGGTATTAAGTGGGAGGGTTAAATTTTTCTAGCATTAATTGCCTTAGTATGTTTGTATTTAATATTATTTTATAGGCTTATCCGGTTGACTGCCGTAGATGCAAGATGTAGTATATTGTGT
>JBHICG010000043.1:0-29469 GCA_046759445.1 Candidatus Scalinduaceae bacterium | reverse complement strand
GAATCTCTTGTTCATAGACCTATAGATTCTTCGGTCGTAAACTCCCTCAGAATGATATGCTGATTTTACACAAATTTATAAAAAATGGTAAGTATAGAAGACTTACAAACTGCCGTTGATGATGCCCTAAAATGCGTAGAGGGCATGAAGGATGTGATAGATGTTGAGGTCTTTGCATCATGGAACGAACAAATCATAATAAGAATCAATTACACATCAGACATTCCCTGTAATGGAATACAGGAACCAAAATCTACACAATCCCATGGTCTTGGAGTACTTGCCTTATTCAAGACTGGCAAGAGAATCAATGTGGGATTCGGGTCTGTTACAAACGACCTGACAAGAAAAGGTGTCCTTGAAGCCCTTATGAAGGCGAAAAGAAATAAGGTATACGATCCAGATTTCAGAATGTTACCAGAACCAATGGATAAACCAACCTTAGAAAACTATCATGACAGTAAAGTTATGGAAATCAGTCCAGAAGATACCATCAATCTGGGATGGCAAGCGCTTGAGGGTTCTCTTGATACTTTTATTAATGGTGGATATATGGAATCGATCATCATAGGTGGAGATATCACTATTCTAAAGGAAAGGATGGCAATAAAGAATACAAGGGGAATACACAGCTTTGATGAGTCTACTGTCCTTACTGCAAACATAACTACTATGGTTGAGAAAGAAAATGTTAAGGGTGCTGGATGTGATACAAGCACACACCTGGCATCTTTTAAGCCTGAAGAGGCTGGAAGAGAAGCTGCCTCAAGCGCAATAAGGACTATCGGAGGAAAAAGAATTAAATCAGGAAGACACAATGTCATCTTTGGAAGACAACCTCTCACAGATATTGCTTCACACGTTCTACTGCCGTCCTTAAATCTAATGTCGGTTAATGCTTCCAATACGCCATTCCTGGGGATGCTCGGACAAAAAATATCCTCTTCCAACTTAAATATTTACGATGATGGGTCAATAAGAGGAGAGATAGGGAGTAAAAAAATTACCTGTGAGGGTCTGCCAACCGGGAGGACGGATTTAATCATGAATGGTACCCTTGTTGGTTTTCTTGCAAATAATTATTTTGCAAAAAAATTTAAAAACAATCTGTATAACCCAAAACCAAGGAATGGTTTCAGATTTTCGACTGGGGGCAGACAGTATAATTTGAAGGCCGGTATATCTCCAACAAACGTGATAGTAGAAGGAAACAACGAAACATCTAAAGAAGAATTACTTAATCAAGTAGGTGATGGTGTATATATAGGAAGGATATGGTACACTTACCCAATAAACGGGTTAGCGATGGGCGACTTTACGAGTACTATAATAGCTGATTCTTTTTTAATAAAGGACGGAAAGATAGGTGCTCCTTTTAAGCCTAACACTATCAGGATAAATACTAACATAAAAACAATACTCAATAACATAATTGGAATTACAGAAGAAAAAAAATCCATGCTGGTATGGGGGGCTGAGGAAGTAGTGATTGCACCAGAAATCGCCGTAAGCAATGTGCAACTGGATAATATAGGGGGCTATTTAGACTAATTGGGATTCTTTCAATTTTTAATAATAATGTCTCCCCTTAATCTCTCCTTTGAGGCTGAGTCATAATTGTCATCCCGAACTTGTTTCGGGATCTCATAGGTTTTTAAGTTATTGAAATCATTAGATTCTGAAACAAGTTCAGAATGACATATTACGTGTTTTCGCAATTATGACACAGCCTCTTTACAAGGAGGGATTAAAGGATAGTCATAAACCCCAAATATATAGTCTGATATTAATATATTTACCCTAAATATTTAAACCTATCTGATATCCCTCATGCACTGCATCATGAATGTTTCTCGGTATTTTTGCATCACCTATAAGATGGACTTCACTTACTAAATCCTTTGCTTTAGGATAGAAATCATTCGCTGGATTAAAACCACTTGCATTTATGACTAAATCTGCTTTGATCTCCACCCTCTTTCCAGCGCTGTCCTCAATTATTACCTCAGCTTTAGTTATCTCGACAAGTTTACTGTTAAGGCAAAATTGAACACCATATTCGTCAAGTTTCCTTAGCAAGATTGTCCTGTTAACGACGTCCATATCTTGTGCCACTGAAGGGAGTTTTTCTATGAGAGTTGCGTTTTTACCTTTTTCTGCTATGCATTCTGCAATCTCTGATCCTATAAAACCTGCGCCAATGATTACGTTGTTTTCACCAGGTTCCTTCTTTCCGAATAATACAACACCTGGCCCATCCACCTCTCTCCCTTCACTAACAGGTACGGTTATTTTCTTGAGCTTAACTCCAGTTGCTATAATGAGCACGTCAGGCAGGTTATCTTTTAAGTACTCCTCGTCTATCGCACATTCCATTTTAACATCAACCCTGGATTCTTTAAGCTGGTTTTGTAGATAATCTAAGAATGTCATCCATGATTTTTTCCCTGGAGCCTTTGGCGCAGCCTTTAAATGTCCTCCAAGCTTTGGCCCCTTCTCTATCAAAGTGACATCATGGCCTCTTTCTGAGGCTGTAAGGGCCGCCATAATCCCACCAGGACCACTACCTGCGATAAGGACTTTCCTTTTTATAGGAGCTCTTGCACTGATTACGTCGCTCTCCCGTCCGACTGTCGGGTTTACGGTACAATCAGCGTCAAGTCCTCTCATAACACGATCATTACAATTTGCGCAGGAAACACATTCGATTATTTCATGGATTTTTTCTAAACGTGCCTTTATTGCAATATCCGGATCACAAAATAGCGGTCTATCAAGCGCCAGTGCATCTGCATTTTCTGAAACAAGAATATCCTCAATCATTTGCACATTTGTTATCTTTCCTGTGGCGAAGACGGGAATAGACACTTCCCCTTTAATCTCCTTACTCAGTTGAGAGGTGCCACCATCAGGAGACCTCATTGCAAAGAGGCCTTCTCCATTGAAAAAAGACTCGGGAGTCCCGGAAGTAACCGTAATATAAGCAACGCCGTTTTCCTCAAGTTTACGGGCAAATGTCTTTGCCTCATCTAAAGAAAATCCATCAGGAAGTAATTCATCTGCCATTAATTGATATCCTATAGGAAAGTCCTCTCCTAAGTCTTCTTTTATTGATTCTATTATCTCTAAAGGAAACTTCATCCTTCCGTGAAGGTTGCTACCATATTTATCATCTCTCTTGTTTGTTTTTGGAGATAGAAACTGGCTCAAAAGATGCCCATATCCTCCATTAATTTCAACCATATCAAAACCTGCCATTTTTGCCAAAACGGCTGCATTTGTGAATGACATCATCGTTGTATTTATGTCGTCCTCAGTCATAGACGAAGGAACTATGTTCTTTCTAGTGCATGGACACGAAAAAGAAACATCTGAAGCTGATACTGGGTTTGAGCCCATTGCAAACCTTCCGCCATGTTGAAGCTGTAATACTGCCAGCGCTCCATTTTTCTTAATGCTTTCTGCTAATTCGCACAAACCTGATAGGTATATTTCATCACTAGCCGAAAGCTGTAATAGATATAATTTTCCTCTGTCTTCAACAGCGGCTCCCTCGACCACAATTAACGATGCACCGCCCTTAGCCCTTCTTGCATAATAAGAAACCATCTTCTTGGTAACATAACCTTTCGTACAACTAAAACCCGTTGGCATTGCTGACATTGTAATACGATTTCTCAGCAAAAAACCTTTTATGTCTATTGGTTCAAACAAGTGTTTAAGTTTCATCAAATACCCTCCTTGGAAGCAAAAATTATTAACAATACCTTAACCTCATATGAGTAAAAAAAAGTAAATATAACTTCAAGCGATACGGGAATCAAATCAAAAAACTTTTAAGATCCCTTATTAAATTCAATCGTATACCTTTCAAACTCATTTGCCTTAACGCCACGTAATTTTACTTCAAACGATCTCTTTGTTCCCCTATCCATATTCAATATATAGAAATCGTTACTTGCTATAACAGAACCCTTTTTATCGTAAACACTTATTTTGAAAAGGGCATATCTGAAATCCTTATTTGCTCTGTTTGAAATATCACCCTTAAAAATTGTATCATTATAATCGGTTTCGTAAGTAACGTTTACGACGGAAAAATCGTCTTCAAACTGTTCAAGGTTTTCAGGAACCTTTCTGGTTTGATCTTTTCCTTTGGCAGCCTGCAGCAAAATTTTTTCTTCAAGTGAGATAATCCTTTTCTCTAAAGCAAGGATTCTGAGTGACAACTCAGAAATAGTCCGTTCCAGAGAATCCAGTTTTTCAATAACTTGTTGCGGTTCTGAAGCACCCAGTAAAAAAAATGAAGGTATAAAACAGAAAATAAGAAATATTAGAAAGCCTTTCATGATAATTTATTGCCTCCTTATTTTTAATAGGAATCATTCCCAACATAATTTTTTTATGTCTTTGATTGATTTTGTCATGTCGTTTGTGGCAAGCATTAAAGTCTCTTCATCTTTGTATTTTACATTTATGTCATACATTATCTCGTTTTTTTGCATATCCCTTTCAAATTTATATGTTTGTAACCTTAAGGAATATCTTTCCAGAACACTCCTTATACTGTCCAGGAAATGTTCCTGTCCAACAATTAACATTTTAAGTGTCCCATATTTGTCTGTCTTAATTTCATCTTCAACTCTTGGAAGTAAAATTAAGGTCACAATTGCTAAAAAGGTGGTGAAGATAGCAGGCAAAATAAATCCACTACCTATTGCCAAGCCAATAGCTGCTACAACCCAAAGAGAAGCGGCGGTGGTCAAACCCCTTACAGTTGTCTTAAATCTCATAATAGTACCTGCGCCCAAAAAACCTATACCCGTTACAACCTGAGCAGCAATTCTCGCCGGGTCTATTCTGAGGACTGAATCTTGTTTATAAGATTGGTAATGAACAAAAATATGTTCTGATACCAGCATAATCAAGGTTACACCAACACATACTAATAAGTGCGTCCTTAGTCCCGCAGGCCTTCCTCGTCTTTCTCTTTCCCACCCTATCAATCCTCCCAAGATCGCAGAAATAAATAACTTTCCAAATACAGTGCTAATATCAAACATAAATATATCGCTAAAAATTGTCATCTTTTACTCCTTTCCTAATATAAACGAGACAAAAATATTTTAGTAATTATACAGAGCAAATAATCCGTTTTAAAGCAATTTAGCATCTTTAGTTTGTATTCACATTTTGAAAAGTAAAATAAGCATATCTATCGAAATACTATAAGACAATGTTACATTAACTTTACCCTAAATAATAATAATTTAGTCAATTTTTCGTGGTAATTAGTTTTTTCTTGCATTAAATACTTTTTTTTGATAACATCCTTTGACATTATAGCCTTGAAAATATATAACCTTAAACCTTTTTGCTATAAAGACTTAGGCATAGTTGTTGGCCGTCATAATAAAAATGCCCAAGTAAGAAAACTGTAGTCATACTGTTACCTGCAGTTAAAAGTGTTCGTATTAAAACTTAATGGGGTGGATGAGGAACAGGTTTGAAGTCAAGGCTCAATTAGGAACTTGAGGCTTTATCAATTGGGATGTATGGAATAATAGGATTATGGGTTATATATATCTATGAGCGTACAGTGCATGGGCGCAAAGAAGTTTTATCCCTCCTATAATTTTGAATATATTCACAAATGTGAAACTGCTTTAAAGAAGCACATTCCAATATTTAGTTTTTCTGTATAAGGAACGCTTATCTGTACGGTGGCGCATATAGAAGTGTAGCAGATAACAGAATAAAAGTGCATGATGTTTTTGATTAGCTTAGAAAGTCCATAATAGTAGATATTGAGCATACGGGAATAAAAACATATTATAATAGCGCCAAATTCTAATCCTTAATATTTAGTATGGACGAAAAAAACCGTATAGATACGTTAAATAACATAAAAGTTTTTTCTGGGAATGCAAATCTAGCTCTTGCTAAAAAAGTTTGCGAATATCTTTCAATACCACTTGGCAATGCTAATGTAGGGAGATTTCCAGATGGTGAAATAGACGTAAAGGTTAATGAAGACGTTCGTGGGGCAGATGTTTTTATTATTCAACCTACATGTCCACCCGTAAACGAAAACCTTGCTGAATTACTAATCTTAATAGATTGTTTTAAAAGGGCATCCTCTGCAAGAATAACGGCTGTTTTACCGTATTATGGTTATGCCAGAAAAGATAGAAAAGATGAAGGCAGGGTGCCAATTACGGCAAAGCTGATTGCAAACCTTATAACTGAAGCCGGTGCGGATAGGCTGCTTACTATAGATTTACATGCTGCGCAAATACAAGGGTTTTTTGATATACCAGTGGATCATCTTCTTGCGTTCCCTGTCCTTGCAAATTATTATAAAAAGAAAGAAATACCAGACCTTGTAGTGGTATCACCAGATGTAGGTGGCATAAAGATAGCAAGATCATATTCAAGTGCCCTGCATATCAGATTGGCAGTGGTAGACAAAAGAAGAGTTGGACCCGAAGAAACGGAAGTCGGTTTTGTTATAGGAGATGTAAAAGATAAAACTGCAATGATAATTGATGATCTAATAGCTACAGGTGGTTCCATATGCCAGGCAGCAAAGATATTAAAGGAAAAGGGTGCCAAGGATATATATGTGGGAACTACACATCCAGTTTTATGTAGCAATGCCGCTGAAAAATTAGCGTGTTCACCAATAAAGGAGATAGCAGTAACAGACACTATCCCCTTGAATGAACATGCCAGAAGTCTTGGTGCAAAAATTAAGGTATTATCTATCTCAAGTCTTTTAGGCGAGGCTATTAAGAGAACTCATACTAACAGTTCTATTAGTTCAATGTTTTTACAACATCGAACCATAATTTAATTAGTTTCAGAGTATATATTAAACGTGTCATAATGGAAAAAAAATCGTTACAGGTAGAAATAAAAAAAGATAGTGGCTCTCGAAAAGCTCGCAACTACAGAAAGTCCGGATTAATTCCTGCTATATTATATGGACATAAACAAGAAAACCAAAAACTCTTACTAAATGGGAAAGAATTCATTAAAATACTTAACTCTGGGGCAAAAATGGTTAATTTAAAATGGGATGGTTCTGAGGAAATATCACTCGTAAAAAATGTACAATTCGATACCTTCGGTAAAGAAATTTTGCACGTTGACTTTATTAGAGTTGATTTGACAGAAATAATTACTACCCATGTTTCCGTTGTATTGCACGGAACTTCGCCTGGTGTAAAGGAAGGGGGTATTTTAGAGCATACAATGAAAGAGATTGAGATTGAATGTCTTCCAACTGAAATCCTAAACAATATACGCGTTGATATTTCAGAACTGAATATTGGAAAACCCATTCATATAAAAGATATTGAACTTCCTTCCAATATTAAGATTTTGGAAAATCCAGATGCTATTGTCGCATCAGTCCATTTTGCTGTGGAAGAAAAAGAAGTGCTAGAAGAAGAATTAGTTTCAGAACCGGAGGTAATAACTACTCGTGAGGCTGAAGTTGAAGAAGCAGAAAATAAGGATTGATGAAAATTGTTATTGGGCTTGGAAATCCAGGTAGAAAATACGCAAAGACTAGACATAATGTAGGGTTTATGGTAGTTGATAAATTCATTAAAGAACATAAAGTAAGTCTTGCCAAAAAGCGTTACGATTCTATTATTAGCGAATGTTATATTGAGGGAGAAAAAACACTCTTTGTAAAACCTCAAACGTTTATGAATGCAAGTGGGATACCGGTAAAAAAGATTGTGGAAATATATGATAATAATTTAGATGATATGCTTACAATTTTAGATGATATTAACCTCCCATTAGGAAAGATTAAAATAAGGAAAAAAGGAAGCAGTGGAGGACATAAAGGATTGCAATCAGTGTCTGATCATTTACAAACCACATGTTTCCCAAGATTAAGAATCGGTATTGGAAATTGTTTTACAGGGGATATAAGTGATACTGTTCTATCACGTTTTACAAAGGAAGAAATTAACACTATTGAAGGCGCCTTAGATAAAGCGTGTAAGGCCGTAAACATTTGGATCACAAAAGGAACAAACAATTGCATGAACATGTTTAATTAGGAGGAAATATAAAATTGAGATTATATGAAGGTATGTTCATAATTGACAGTGCTATTGCTAACTCAGATTGGGATACCGTCGTCAAACAAGTCAATGATGTTTTGGTAAATAGGGGTGGCGAAATCCTTAAAAGTGAAAAATGGGATGAGAGGAAACTTACATACAGACTGAAAGGGCATCAGCGAGGGACTTATCTACTTACATATTTTAAAGCCCCAGGCGACTCAATTACATCTATCAAAAGAGATCTGCAGCTTTCAGAAAATGTTTTAAGAACTTTGATAGTTAAGGTAGAAAAAATTAAGGAACCTACACCTGAAGAAACTGAACAACCTGAAAAAGAACAGGCTCCAGTTGTATCGGAATAGAAACACGGAGAATAAAGAAGATAAAATATGGCAAATCTTAACAAGGTTTTCTTAATGGGAAATCTTACTAGAGATCCAGAATTACGTTATACACCCAACGGTACGGCAGTTGCCAGTTTTGGGATTGCCGTAAACAGAACATGGACAGGTCAAAATGGGGAAAAGAGAGAGGAAGTATGTTTTGTAGACATTAATACATTTGGTAAGCGCGCTGAAGTCATAAATGAGTTTCTTAGTAAAGGTAAGCCCATCTTTATCGAAGGACGCTTACAATTTAACCAATGGGAAACAAAAGACGGTCAAAAGCGCAATACTTTGCGTGTAGTTGCGGAAAATTTTCAATTTATTGGTGGTACCGCAAAACGAGGTACAGAAAACCTTGAAGGAACCGATATAAACGACAAGCCGTCTATAGAACCACCTGATATTAGAGAAGAAGAAATACCTTTTTAGAAACAGATTAACAGGCAGCTCTAAGGAGAACACTTTAATGAAAAGGAATAAAAAAAGAAAATTAGTCCAAGCAAAAAATAGATATTCAGAACAAACTAAAAAGAAATATGCGGAATTTACTACTAAGTGTCGTTTTTGCCGGAGGCGAATAGAGGACATTGATTATAAAGACACACAATATCTGCAAAAACTTATAGGGGGGCAGGGAAGATTGCTTTCAAAGAAGCGATCAGGGAACTGCACTGCACACCAAGGTTTGGTAAAGGTTGCCTTAAAAAGGGCTAGATATATGGCATTATTACCTTACACTGCATAAGTCAAATATTGCTTTCTTATTTATCAATTTTAATAAGAAGTTTTTAAAATGAGAATATTACTGGTAAAAGAAATTCAAAAACTAGGTAAGATTGGTGATATAGTGAATGTCGCTAATGGTTATGCAAGAAATTATCTTTTACCTAAAAAGTTTGCGATAATAGCAACTCCTGGAAGCATTGAGCAAGCAAAGCTTTTAAGAAAAAAACAAGAGGAAAAGCTAAAAGATGAGATAGAAAAGCTGCAAGCACTAGCAAAAGAAATTTCAAATGTATCATGTACAATCACCGTTAAAACAAATAAAGAAGGAAAACTTTTTGGTTCAATAACCGCTCATCATATTGCCAATGTACTCTCTGAAAAGGGATTTGAAGTGGATGAAAATATGGTGATTCTTGAGACGCCAATCAAAAAATGTGACCTCTATAATGTAACCGTGGTTCTGCATCCAGAGATTAAAACACAATGCAGAGTATGGATTGTTAGTGAATCAGAAAAACCAGGAGATCCCCAGAAGGAACCATCAGAATAGTCTTCTCAAAACAACCCAGAAAAGATGAAAAATATCCACAAGAATTACCCGATTTAATACACATCTTAACATTGTAAATTAATTAAACTCGAAAAAATGCCAACAGAATTAATACAAGAAAAACTACAACCCATTGATTTGGAAGCAGAAATAAGTGTTTTGGGTTCAATGATAATAGATAATGACTCAATTGATCTTATTGCCCAGATTTTAAATAAAGACAGTTTTTACAAAACTGCTCATCAACATATATTTCAAACTATCATAGATTTATATGATAAACAAAAAGGTGTTGATCTTGTTATTTTGAAAGACGAACTTAAAAAACTTTCTCTTCTTGAAAAGGTTGGTGGTGTTGAATATCTAATGGAATTGGAAGAATCTGTTCCAATCGCTTCAAATGTAGAATATTATGCAAAGATTGTTCGAGAAAGGGCAATAAAAAGAGATTTGATAGCTGTCTGTATAAGAATTCAACAAGAAGCGTATAATGACTCATTAGAATCTGATGAACTTTTAGATAATGCTGAGAGAACAATATTCGATATAACACAACGCAAATTTTCTACTCCAACTATAAAAATATACGAAATACTAAAGGAAACATTTGACCATATAGAAAATTTAAATAATAGAGAAGGTAGAATAACTGGATTATCAACTGGTTTTTTTGATCTTGATGATATAACATCCGGACTACAAAAATCTGAGTTAATAGTTATAGCTGCAAGACCTAGTATGGGGAAAACAAGTATGGTATTAAATATTGCCGAAAATATAGGTGGCGGCGAGAATAAAAAACCCACATTAATTTTTTCCATGGAAATGGCGGCTCAGCAAGTAGCACAAAACATGTTGTGTTCGAATGCAAGGATTAATGCACATTTGATGCGTACAGGCAAACTTGACGATAACCAATGGTCAAAACTCCCATTAGCGATGGGTGAATTATCAGAGGCTGCAATTTTCATTGATGATACTCCAGGACTTAGTATTCTTGAACTACGCGCTAAAGCCAGACGACTAAAATCACAGCATGATGTTCAATTGGTAATTGTTGATTATCTACAACTAATGGAGGCAAAAGGTGCAGAAAACAGACAGAATGAAATTTCTATGATCACAAGAGGTTTAAAATCCCTAGCGAGGGAATTAAAAATACCAGTAATTGCCGTTTCACAGCTAAACCGCTCAGTAGAGGCTCGTGAAGGACATAGACCTAGGATGTCTGATCTTCGAGAATCTGGCTCTATAGAACAAGATGCCGACGTAATTATTTTGTTGCATAGAGAAGATTATTATGACCAAAACAAAAAACCAGGAGAAGTTGAACTTAATATAGCAAAACAAAGAAATGGTCCTACTGGTAACGTAACTCTTACTTTTCGGCGTGAAATTCTGAGATTTGAAAACTATCAAAAGAGTAATTCATTAGATATGTACTAATTATGTCATGCAAAAATGTGATTTTAGCTATTACATTTATTATTATTATTTTTCTGTTAAGGAGCAATATACCTCTCAATGCACAGGAAACTGAAGAACTCAAACCAAACATAAATAAAATAGAAGTCAAAGGAAATCAGAGAATAAGTACTGCCACGATAAAAGCGGCAATAAAGATTAGAGAAGGAGATGTATACGATTCTCAAGTAGTAAGTCAGGATGTGGATGCTATCTGGTTACTAGGGTTTTTTGATAATATAGAGATTGAATTAGAACCGTATGAAGATGGAATTAAAATGATTTTCCTTGTAACCGAACGTTCAGTAATAAGAGACGTAATATTTATAGGTAACAGGAAAATAAGAACAAAGAAACTTGAAGAAACTATAGAATTAAGAAAGGGAGATTATCTTAAACATTATTTACAAAAAGAAGGCGAAGATAAAATACGACAAATTTACAAACAAAAGGGATATCATGTTGTTGATATCAAAAGCAGTACGAAAAAAACAAATGGATATGTTGATGTAATATATAATATTGATGAAGGTTCGAAGGTTTATATAAAAGAAATAAATTTTATAGGAAATAAGACCTTTACCAATAAAAGGCTTTATAAAATTATTTCTACTAAAAGAAGAAAGTTTCCAAGATTTTTATTTCCTGGCATATTTGATAAAAACAAATTTAATGAAGACATAGAAAAATTGAAATCGTTTTATATAAGTGGAGGGTGGTTAGATGCTGATGTAAAAGGAGATGTACAATATAGTCCAGATAAATCAAAAATGTATATTAACGTAAAAATAGAAGAGGGCGAGCGTTACTATGTTGATACTATAACCATAAACGGGAATAAGCTTTATACTGATGCTGAAATAAGAGATGTGCTTGAGATGAAAAAAGGAAATGCTTTTCTGCTAAGTACCCTCCAAAAAGATTCTCAAAACTTACGTTTAGCTTATGGAAGGCAGGGTTATATTAATGCAAAAGTAAAAGCAACCCATACTTATAAACAAATTGAACCTAAGGTGGATTTAATTTACAACATCCAGGAAAATGAAAGAATTTTTATAGAAAAGATCATAATTTCTGGTAATGATAAAACAAAGGATAATGTTATACGAAGAGAATTACTTTTTTTCCCAGGGGAAAGACTTGATACTGAAAAGATTCGCATTAGCCAACAAAGATTGGTAAACACTGGATACTTCGATAGCCAGTCTGGTGCACCAACTGACATAAACTTTGAACCAGGTACAAAACCCAATACCAGAAACGTAATGCTTAACGTTAAGGAGGGAAGAACAGGATTATTGAGATTCGGTGGAGGCTTTGGAGCAAATGTTGGACCATTTGCAGATGTTTCTTATACAGACAAAAACTTCGACATATTTGATTTTCCTAAGGACTTGAAGGATTTTATCTCAGGTAATGCCTTTCGTGGTGCAGGTCATGTAGTATCTTTAAGATTCAGCCCCGGGTTAGAAAGAACTGAAGGCTTGTTTTCATTTCAAAATCCATCTATTTATGATACAGGATACAGCTTAGGATTAAGTGGTTTTGTCTTCAGGCGTGCCAGGGAGGATTTTGATGAGGAAAGAAAGGGGGCCAAGACAAGTATAGGAAAACAAATACGCAGAGGACTATTCCTAAGACTTACTCCAAACTATGAAGTTATTGGAGTCCAAAATGTAGATGCCAATGCACCACAAGTAGTAAAGGAAAGCGAAGGGAGTAGTTCTAAATTAAGTTTAGAATTAAGAGCAACCCTTGATAGACGTGATAATCCCTTTTTTCCTACAAAAGGTTATGAGGCTGAGTTGTCTTTAGAGGTTGCTGGCCTTGATGTTGACATAATTAAATTTATTGCAAAGGCAAAAAAATATAAAACAATTTTAGACTTTACAAATTGGGGTAAACATGTATTTTTTTATGGTGGGACTTTTGGTATAGTAGAAGCAACTACAGGCGAAGAGGTCCCAATCTTTGAACGCCTTTTTGCTGGCGGCTCCGGTTCAATTCGAGGTTTTAGCTTTAGAGGTGTGAGTCCGGTTGATCCAGTTTCAAATGAACAAATTGGTGGTAAGGTATTAATCATTGGAACTGTTGAATACACAATGCCCGTTTATGGTGATACAGTAAGAAGCGCATTTTTTATTGATGCAGGAAAAGCTGATACTGATACAAATGACTTAAACTTTAATAATCTGCGTGCCACTCTAGGTTTTGGTTTTAGGGTGCGTGTGCCGTTTCTTGGAAATTCTACAATATCTGTAGATTTTGGTTTTCCATTTATAAAGAAAAGCGAGGATGACGAACAAACAATAACGTTTAATTTTGGTGGAAGTGGGCTTTAATAAAAAGTTTTTACGCCATTTTATTTAAAAAATCAGGAAAGGAATTAGCAATTATGAAAATTTTGTTTTTAAGAAAAAATATTATCGTCTTTTTTCTCTCTTTTCTAGTAAGTCTCTCTTTCTTAAAAATAGTTCCTGCAAATTCCGTTGCAGGAGACATTAAGGTTGGTGTAGTTGATATAAGCAAAGTATTTGAGAAGTATGAAAAGAGAAAAGATAAAGACGAGGAACTAAAGGAGGTAGAAAAGAATCTTCAAAATGAAATGAACAAAAAAAGAAAAGAAATAATAGATTTAGATGAAGAAACACAATTATTAGATTTAGGCAGTGAAAGCAGAAGTAAGAGCGAAGACATGTTGGAGAGAAAAAATGTAGAACTCGAAGGTTATGCGAAATTTGCAGAAAGGCAATTACTAAAGAAATACAAAGGTTTCTTTCAGTTAATATATGATGAAGTGATAAAAGGAGTAGAAAGGATCGGGGAACAAGGAAAATTTGATCTTATTATTAAAAAAGAAGAACTGGATTTACAGGGTGGACAGATAACTGACTTACAATTTAAAATAGGAATTCGAACGGTGTTATATCATTCGAAAACCGTTGATATTACATCAAAAGTAATTGAGAGTTTAAATAGTAGTTACAAAAAAGAAAAGGGGAAAAAATAATCTCGGAAAATCAACAGAAAACTATTGCAAGAACTATAGAATATACCGGAATAGGATTGTTTACTGGTGAAAAAGTTAAACTTTGTTTCAACCCTTCCTCTGTAGATACAGGTATATATTTTGTGCGCACTGACATTAAAGAACGTCCAAGAGTACCAGCAAATGTTAAAACAATCTCTGATTGTAACCGGCAAATATCGCTGAAAAAAGATGGTGTTGTAATAAAAAGTGTAGAACATTTGATGGCTACTTTAGCTGGACTTGATATCAATAATTTGGAAATAGAAATTAATGGCAATGAGGTTCCTGCAGGAGACGGAAGTTCTCTCTTATTTACACAATTGTTAAAAGGTGCTGGAATAATTCAGCAGGGAAGGCCCAAAAAGACTTTCTTTCTAAAGAACAAACTAAAAGTAAGTAACGGTGACGCAAGTATTATTGCCTTACCTTATGACAAAGGACTATCCCTTTCTTACATCCTTGATTTTAACGGTTCATACTTAAATAGGCAATGCTTTGAAATTGAAATGACTAAAAATAACTTTAGCACTCAAATAGCACCCGCCAGAACGTTTGGCTTAAATATCTTTATTGAAGAGTTTAAAAAGCTCGGAATAGGAAAGGGAGTAACTGATGATAATAGCCTTATATTAAACGAAGATGGCACAATAACAAAACCAATATCCATGACACCTGCCAAATTAAGATTTCCGGATGAATGTATTAGGCATAAAATACTGGACATTGTAGGTGACTTGTTTTTAACGAATCTAGCTTTGCATGCACGTATAATTGCAACTAGATCGGGGCACCGTCTAAATGCTCTTATGGCCAAGGAAATCATCAGAACCTCTGAAAATTTAACAAACAATTGAGCTAAATATATTGGTTTAAACAATATTACAGAATAACTTGTTTAGCTTGACAATCCCACCAACAGTAATTAAACTCAATTGCTCGAGCTTATCAAAAAATCTGTAGATGTATTTTGCTCTTAAGCAAATTTAAAAAATAAATTTTATAATGAATTTGACCAGAAAGTACATAACAAATGAAAATACATTCAACAGCCATAATTCACCCAAAGGCGGAGATCGGTGAAGATGTTGAGATAGGACCTTTCTCGGTAATAGACAAAAACGTAAAAATTGATAATTATAACATTATTAGAAATAACGTTACGATTACGGGCAACACTACAATAGCCAAGAATAACATAATATTTCCTAATTCTGTGGTAGGTTCTGAACCTCAAGATTTAAAGTATCATGGAGAACAGACAAAACTTATAATTGGAAGTAATAATATTATCCGTGAATGCGTTACAATCAATACAGGGACAGAAAATGGAGGAGGAGAAACAATTATTGGCAACAATAATTTTTTCATGGCATGCTCTCATATAGCACATGATTGTATTATTGAAGACAATGCCCTTGTAGCTAATGATGTTCTCTTAGGAGGCCATGTAAAGATAGAAAAATATGCGAAGCTGATGGGGCTTGCAGGTGTGCAACCATTTGTAACTATTGGTCAATATTCATACGTCGGTGGACACACTAGAATTGTCCAAGATGTATCTCCCTATATGATAGTAGAAGGCAATCCCGCTAAAGTACGACAGGTAAATACAATTGGGTTAGAAAGAGCAGGTTTCTCACAAGATAAGATTAATTCCATAAAGGAGGCATTCAAACAGCTCTTCCGTTCAGAAACTTTGAATAGAAGCCAAATACTATCTGAATTAGAAAGGCAGGAGAACTTATTACCTGAAGTAAAAGTACTGATCGATTTCTTTAAAAATGTTGATAAAGGAAAATCTGGCAGGTATAGAGAGTCCTTAAGGCCTACATAAGCAACATATTATAAAAAATCAATGAATACAGAAAAATTAAAAATTGCCGTCATAGGAGTTGGTCATATTGGTAAAGAACATACTCGCATTTATTCAGACATGTCAGATGTAAATCTTATCGGGATTGTAGATAGTGATAAAAAACAAGGAGAGGCGATTGCTCAACGTTATAACACTAAATATTATAGCTCATATAATGAAATCCTGGACAAAGTGGATGCCGTTAGTGTCGTTGTGCCTACTAAGCTTCATTATGAAATTACGAAGGAGATACTTAGAAATGGTATTCACGTATTAGTAGAAAAACCTATGACAGGAACAATATCTGAGGCAGAAGAATTAATAAGATTAAGCAAAAAAAACAATATAGTTTTGCAACCAGGTTATATCGAAAGATTCAATCCTGCTATACAGGCGATTCAAAAACTTAACGTATTACCGAAATTCATAGAGTGTCACAGATTAAGCCCTTTTACCTTCCGATCTGCCGATATAGGTGTTGTTTTGGACTTGATGATTCATGATATAGATATTATACTTTATCTATCTAAGTCTAATGTTAAAAAGATAGATGCCGTTGGTGTAAGTGTAATATCCGACAAAGAGGATATTGCAAATGCCCGCATTCAATTTGAAAATGGTTGTGTGGCAAATATAACCGCAAGCAGGGTCTCTTTTGGGCCGATGAGGAAGATCCGCTTGTTTTCAGAAGATTCATATATTTCGCTTGATTATCAAAAACAAGAAGCTATTATTTATAAAAAGTCTCCTAAACTAACCCTTAAATCCATTAATATGGAAGATTCAGAAGTCTCAACAATCAAAGATCTCAAAAACTTTGCATTTGGGGATTTGTTAAAAATTGAAAGAATAAAGATGGATAACCAGGAACCATTAAAAAAAGAGCTTGAATCATTCATAGGATGTATTAAGAATGGTAAAATCCCTGTTGTTTCAGGCGAAGAAGGTATAAAGGCAATAAGAACGGCCACTATTATAAAAAATGAAATCAAAAAAAATCTAGAATTAGCAAACGTAAGTGTTTCGGAGGGAAACGTATGACCACTTTTGATTTTCTGCATATAGATGCCAATATCGAGAACGGCAAGTTAGCGGGAAAAGCTGGTGGTGCTTTGGGAGAAATGATGCAACCTTTTGTTAACCAGTTTTTTAACAAACTTAATACATTAAAGGTAATAGCAAAGGTAAATGGAGGTCACGTTTATAATATTTATAATCCTCCATTCCCTAGTGAAGCCGGAATGCGCTTCCTAACCAGAAAAATTAGAATGATGCTAAATAAAATGGCCTTTCCTGTGACGGCTAATTTAGCTATAACCCACAAGTGTCAATGTCAATGCATACATTGTAGCGCAGACCCATTTATCGATCATACCAGAAGAGAGCTTACTGTAGAAGAGATCAAAACTGTAATAGATGGTTCTTTAGACCTCGGTGCCAGCCTAATAATTTTAGTTGGGGGTGAGCCATTATTACGTGAAGAGCTCTTCGACCTAATCGAATATGTAGACAAATCAAAAGCTATTGCCATGATCTTCACCAACGGCCTTTTACTGACAGACAACAATGTTAAAAGACTTGCAAAGGCTGGGCTAGCCTCACTAAATATATCTATTGATAGTAGCGAACCAGCTTTACACAATGAATTCAGAGCCGTACCTAAATGTTACGAGAAAGCATTTGAGGGTGCAGCCAGGTGTAGAGAAGCGGGAATCTTGACGGGTATTTCAACTTATGCGACTTCTGAAGGAATTGAAAAAGGCTATGTTGAAAAATTACTGAAAATCGCGCAGAGTGAAGGTTTTTCAGAAGTTACAATTTTTGATTGTATACCTTCAGGACGTTTTTTAAAGGATGCATCTAAAATTCTTAGTTCTGAAGACAGGAAACAGCTTATTACATTAGCAAAGAGATACCATGACATGGATTATCCTATGGGCATAAATGCTATGGCCTTAATTAATTCTCCAAAAGGTGTCGGATGTTACGGCGCACAATCTCAATTTTATATGACTGCTTATGGGGATGTTAATCCTTGCGATTTCAATCCAATAAACTTTGGGAATGTACGAGATATGCCAATACAAGCCATATGGAAAAAAATGGTCTCTCATCCAGATTTTAGTAAACGTCATCCTACATGTCGTATGCAAAGCAAGGCTTACAGAAGGAAATATATAGATCCACTTCCACTTGATGTTAAATTGCCTGTAGCAATTGAAATGTATGATAACATATCAGAGGAAACATCATTAGTTGGTTGCTCATAAGTTATTTATAAAGGTTTTGTAATAAATATTCTTGACTTATATGTCATTTTTTTGATATATGTGTTTTTTTGTAAATAAAGGAGGAATGATTGTCGATTGTTAACATTCAAGAATTAATAGATGCAGGGTTTCATTTTGGACATAGAACTAGTCGTTGGAATCCTAAGATGAAGCCATTTATTTTTGGGAAACGTAACCTAATCCACATAATCAACTTAAAAGAAACTGTCAGAGGATTACTTACTAGCTGCAAGTTTCTTATGAAACTTTCCAATAATAAAGAAGGAGTCCTTTTTGTAGGTACAAAGTGGCAGGCAAAAGATGCGATTGTTTCGGAAGCAAAGCGTTGCAACATGCATTATATTAGTGAAAGATGGCTCGGTGGGACATTAACAAATTATGAAACGATTCGTAAGCGATTGAAACGATTAGAAGAGTTAGAAGAAATCGGGAATAATGGTTTTAACCAAAGATACAGTAAGAAAATAATTTCATCTATTAATCGAGAAAAGAGAAAAATTAACAAAAACCTTGAAGGTATAAAAAGAATGGACAAACTCCCATCTGTATTAGTTGTCGTGGATCCTAAAAGAGAACATATAGCCGTTAAAGAAGCAAACAAAATGGGGATTTCAACAATAGCTTTGGCTGATACAGATTGTGATCCCGATTTGATAGACATATGTATACCCGGAAACGATGACGCTATCAAATCCATAAGACTCTTCTTGGGCAAAATATCTGATGCTATATTAGAGGGACAACCTTCAATTAAGGTAGAAGAGGTAGAAGAAGACAACAAGGTTTCGCAAGAAAGCGCTTAAATTGTTTAGTTTCTCCACGAAATAACATCTATTAAAAATTACAAATCCTTCCTTAAAAAAACCTTTTTTTTATCTATAAATTTTGAGAAAACATTCATATGGAGTTACTATAATGGCTATAGATGCATCGAGCATTAAGGAATTAAGAGACCAAACGGGAGCAGGTGTTTTAGATTGCAAAAATGCGCTTGAAACATCAAATGGAAATTTTGAACAGGCAGCAGAATTTCTGAGAAAGAAAGGACTAGCCAAGGCGGCCAAAAAAGATTCACGTGGCACTCCGGAAGGTAAAATAGGTTCGTATATTCACACGAATGGTAAGATAGGTGTTTTAGTTGAAGTGAATTGTGAGACAGATTTTGTAGCCAAAAACGACGTATTTAATAACTTAGTAAAAGACATTTGCATGCAAGTAGCAGCAATTGATCCTATATCTATAAGTAGAGAAGATATTCCTCAAGAATTTATAGAGAATCAAAGAAAAGCTTATATGGAAGAGTATCAGGAGAAACCCCTGGACATAAGGGAAAAAATTATTGACGGAAAAATGGAGAATATTTATAAAGAAAAATGTTTACTAGAACAAACGTTCATAAAAGACAATAATCTGTCCATAAAAGACTTATTAAATAACGCAATTGCAAAATTGGGTGAAAATATTAGGATTAATCGTTTTGTAAGATTCAAGGTAGGAGATTAATACTATTACTTAATATTATGGATAACTTTGTATAAACATTTCTTTCAAAAGGATAGTTATGTTAAGTATTTCTTTTAATAAACCTTCGGTTGTTTAATTAGTCAAAGAACGAAGTTGAGGTATTTCCTTTCCCACATATTTGTCTATCAATATTTATTGCCTTGCGATTTTGTGATAACCTTCGTAACTTAATAAATGTCCAGAGTTAAAAAGAAATATAAACGTGTTCTTTTAAAAATTAGTGGAGAAGGTTTTTGTTCTGAGAATTCATCTGGCATAGATAATGCAAAGTTCGCTTCCGTAGCAAGAGAAATTAAGAACGGGAGAAACGCTGGAGTTGAAATCGCCATAGTCGTTGGTGGTGGCAATATTATTAGGGGTGCAAGATTAAGTAAATCAGGTATTGATCGAACACAGGCCGATTACTTAGGTATGATTGCAACAGTCATTAATGCAATCATCCTTAAGGATTCGCTTGAGAAATTAAAGATATCAGCATGTGTCCTGAGTGCAATACAAATTCAGAATATTGTAGAACCATATAGTGTGCAAGAATGCTTGAACCGCCTCGAAAAGGGTGATGTGGTTATTATTGCGGGGGGGACTGGAAGTCCTTGTTTTACAACAGATACAGGTGCAGCACTAAGGGCAATAGAAATTAATGCTGATATTTTTCTTAAGGGAACAAAGGTAGATGGTGTATACTCTGATGATCCACTTACCAATCCAAAGGCTAAAAAGTATATAAGATTGAAATATATGGATGTGTTAGAAAAAAACCTTGGCATAATGGATTCTACTGCCATATCATTGAGTATGGAAAATAATCTTCCCATAATTGTTTTTAATCTTCGAAAAGCACACAACATAGAGAAGGTTATAATTGGTAATAAAATCGGCACGCATATAGGAAATAAGAAATGACTTCTGAAGTTATACAAGATGAAGCAAAAAGGAAGATGGAGAAAACTCTAGAAATAATGCAGGAAGAGTTGAAAAGTATAAGAACTGGTCGTGCCACCCCGGGCCTTGTCGAAAATATCAAAATTAACTATTATGGTTCTCATACTCCATTTAAACAACTTGCAAACATAACTACACCAGAAGCTCAATTAATCGTTATAAAACCTTTTGATCCCTCTATTATTAAAGAAATGGAGAAGGCTATTTCGCAATCCGAACTAGGCCTTACAACTAATACTGATGGAAAAGTCATTCGTATCTCCATACCACCATTAAGTGAAGAGAGAAGAAAGAAAATTGTTGTTCAAATAAAAGATATGGTAGAAGAAAATAAGATAGCTATTAGAAATGTAAGGCGTGAGGCTAATAAACATATAGATGTAGAGGAAAAAAACTCACTACTTACTGAGGACGAAGCAAAAAAAGCAAAGAACAGAATTCAAAAGCTTACAAATGACCATGAAGCCAAGCTAGATGAAAAGTTAGCTAAGAAATCAGAAGAAATATTAAAGATGTAGTTCAATTCAGGGGGCATAGCTCAGCTGGTAGAGCACCGCCCTTTTAAGGCGGGTGTCGAAGGTTCGAGTCCTTCTGCCCTCACTGAAATATAGTAATAGTAAATTATGGCCCCATCGTCTAGTCTGGCCTAGGACACCGGGTTTTCATCCCGGCAACTGGGGTTCAAATCCCCATGGGGTCAAGTATTGAAAAAAGGCTTGTATTTAAGTCATAAGTACAAACCTTTTTTACTTTGTAACAATCAAGAAAGTATACAATAATTATACATTCATATATAATCTACCCCAAACCACATCTCATTTTCTATATCCCTGTGTGTCTTAATATTTATTCTTCCAGATTTGATATAAGAAAGCAACTCATTGAAGTTTTCCATGTTAAATATTTGCTTTTCCGATAAATTTAAAAGAAATGTTATCTCTGATTCATTATATTATTCCACTGTTTCTTGTCTCCCTTCTCGAAGATTCTCAAAACGCACAATTTCAGCTACCGTGAGATTACGCATATCCTTATTTTGTTGGTAGTATTGATACCATTCAGCAATCCACTTCAGAGTTGTTGCAATATTTAATTTTGGTGACCATTTTAACAGCCGTCTCGCTTTGGAGCAGTCCAGTTTCAGATAATTGGACTCGTGAGGATATTTATCTGAAGACAGTTTCCAGCTAGCATTCCCTCCCCATAGACTGATTAAAGTTTCTACAATCCAGGAGACAGGTCTAGCATCTTCATCGTTTGGGCCAAAGTTCCAAGCATCGGCAAACTTTGGTCCTTGTTCCCAGAGATGTTCAATCAAGCAAAGATAGCCATTCAATGGTTCCAGTACATGTTGCCAAGGACGAATATAATTCGGGTTGCGGATAATCACAGGCTGATTTTCTATAAACGCTTTCATGATATCAGGGATTAGCCGGTCTTTAGACCAATCTCCACCTGCGATTACATTACCGGCCCTTACGCTTGCTACTGTCACACCATGATGTTCAAGATCCTTTCCCGATAAATACGAATTACGATAAGCCGTTGTGACCAATTCTGCACAC
Organism: Candidatus Scalinduaceae bacterium; assembly: GCA_046759445.1. GTDB lineage: Bacteria > Planctomycetota > Brocadiia > Brocadiales > Scalinduaceae > Scalindua_A. The sequence goes on along the minus strand of JBHICG010000043.1, from coordinate 7,048 downwards.
CCTTTACTGCTTGAATAAGGATCTCTCCCGCCCATGGGGTCATTTTCTCTGTAACCCCAAAACCACTCTTTGTTCTCATAACACTTGTCACTGGTAACAATAATTACTACACGCGCACATCTCAAATGGCGAACTATTTCTAGTATATTTACGGTACCCATGACATTGGTAGAATATGTTTCTACTGGGTTATTATAAGAATAATGCACCAATGATTGTGCTGCCATATGAATTATGATTTCAGGCTGATATTTTGCGATTACGGCTTTCAGTTGTTCTAAGTCCCGGACATCTCCTACGATACAATCCATCCCCTTTGCCACATCAGCTGATTCAAATAAACTCGGCTTAGTTGGCGATGGTAATGAATAGCCTATTACGTTTGCGCCAAGACACTGTAACCATAAAGATAACCAGCTTCCTTTGAATCCAGTATTTCCTGTAACTAATATTTTCTTTTCTTTCCAAAAAGTTTTGTTCATTCCCAAACCTTCCAGGGAATCTTGCCACTATTCCAAAAATCTTCAAGAACGTTTTTGTCACGTAATGTATCCATGGACTGCCAAAATCCATAATGTTTGTAAACAGATAACAACTCATTGTTTGCTAAACTTTGTAATGGTTCTAGTTCCCATATAGTCATGTCATTAGAGATATAATCCATAATTCCTGGTTCCAGAATAAAAAAACCAGCATTTATCCATGTTCTACTATTATCCTTAGGTTTTTCCCTGAAACTTAGTACTTTATTTTGATCTTTCCTAAAACTTATGGCTCCATATCGCCCTGGTGGTTGGACTACTGTTAAGGTAGCCAGAGTATTTTGAGATAAATGAAAATCAATCAACTGGCTAATATTCACATTGCTTACACCATCTCCATACGTACAACAGAAAGTTTCATTACCAATAAAATCTTTAACTCTTCTAAGACGCCCACCAGTCATGGTTTTTTCACCAGTATCAACGAGTGTTACCGTCCATGGTTCAGCGCTGTTTTGTAGGACTTTCATACTATTATTTTTAATGTCAAATGTTATGTCAGACATATGCAAAAAATAATTAGCAAAATATTCTTTAATCATATACCCTTTATACCCACAACAGATTATGAATTCTTTAATTCCATAGGCAGAATATATCTTCATGATATGCCAGAGGATTGGTTTGCCACCAATTTCTACCATTGGTTTGGGACGTACGGCAGTTTCCTCGGATAGACGTGCACCAACGCCTCCTGCAAGAATTACGGCTTTCATAAGATACTTCCTTATAAATTGTTAATCATACATCAAAGTACATCTTTTTGGTTTTGGTTTCTGAAGTTATATCAGTGAGGTAAAACAACAAGAAGAATCACCTTTTGGGTTTGCTTCGGAATATATTCCCCTTCAAGACCATGTTAAGAACGTTAGCAATATAGCATTATCAAAAACCATAAACCTACAGCCCCATTAATAGAGAGATTTTACCTTCGTTTATCTATGTTTAGCTTTCCGTCTCTCAGTTGATACGTGTCTTTACAATATTCACAATTAGCCTCATTTTTTTCATCAAATCTTAATGTTGTTCCACATTTGCATGACCATCCTATTTGTCTGGCAGGAACGCCGGCGACAATGGCGTAATCTGGCACATCTACCTTTACAACGGCACCTGCTCCTACCATAGCGTATTGTCCAATTGTAACTCCACAGATGATTGTTGCATTTGCTCCTATAGTAGTACCTTTTTTAATAAGAGTCTTTCTGAATTCACGTTTTCTCTCTATAAATGCCCTTGGATTATAAACATTCGTGAACACACACGAGGGTCCACAGAAAACCTCATCCTCTAGGATAACACCCTTATATACAGACACATTGTTCTGAATCTTACATTTATCACCTATTACTACATCTGGGCCAACCGCAACATTCTGTCCAATAATACAGTTTTTTCCTATGTATGAGCCTTTCAAAATATGAGAAAAATGCCATATTTTCGTTCCTTCGCCTATTTTAGCGTCTTTATCTATATAGGTGCTTTCATGAATATTATAGTTTTGGCTATCTTGTCCTGCTTTTGTATCTTTACCTCTTATTAGTTCCTTCTCTGCTAGTTCAAGGATTTTTAATACCCTTAAACCCTCGAAGCCATCTGTTATGGGTCTTTTCCTTTCCATAACACATTCTACGAAATGCTTTAATTCTTGTTTTAAGGGCTCTCCCTTATCTATCTGAACAATATCAAAATCAGCCTTATGAGCAACAGGAATTTTGCCATCCTTCCATTCTATTCTGTGTGGGTATATAAATAACTTTTCTTCACTCACATCATCAAAAACTGCCATAGCCTTTGAACCAACAACGATTAACCTTTGCTCTTTATACGGATGAAGCCAGCTAACAAAGATATGGCCCTTTATCCCATTTCTGAATTCTATAGTAGTCAAGGTAGTATCATAAATCCCTTTGTTTAGATAATCCCCTCCTAAAGCTGACACTCTTATAGGTTTTTCATTAATAATCATTAAGATTACGGATATATCGTGTGGTGCAAAACTCCAGAGAATGTTTTCCTCAGTTCTGAGTTTTCCGATATTGAGACGATTTGAATAGACGTACTGAATCTTGCCAAGCTCACCTGATGATATAAGCTCCTTTAATCTTATAACTGCTGGATGGTATTGCAAAATATGCCCTATCATCAAAATCCTATTTTTTTTCTCAGCAAGCTCTACAAGCTCTTCTCCTTCTTTAACTGTTAGGGCAAGTGGCTTTTCGACAAAGACATCCTTGTCTGCCAGCATTGATTGCTTTACTAGCTCATAGTGAGTTGCAGCTGGAGTTGCAATAGCAACTGCCTTTATGTCAGGCTCTTTTAGCATATCGTCAAAAGAAGTTGTATAGTTAATATCTTGGATTTTCTCCTGTCGTTCTGAAATAATTCGCGGTTCGGAATCACAGGCTGTATGAATAACTCCCAATTCGTAGAGATTGCGATGTATGTTCTTTCCCCAATAACCGAGGCCAACAAGACCAATATTTTTTTCAACTTTCATTTTTTTAATTGTTTGTAACTCTAATATTTTTTGTTAGAATCTTCCACCTTTTTATAATACGTTTCACTCTTTATAATACTATTGATCAAAAAAATTTTCTTCAGTTTTTACAGTCAAGACTGGGCAAGGCGCATTTCTTATAACCTTTTCTGCTACGCTCCCGATCAATAAACGTAAGATCCCACTCCTGCCATGGGTGCCCATTACAATTAAATCTATATCATTGTCCTTTGCTGCTTTTATGATTTCAACAAAAGGAACACCATATGATATTAACATCTCAACCTTATCTTGTATAACTTTTGGAACTTCTTCCAGTAATTTACCCTTTAAAAGGTTTATAAGTGATTGTTCAGTCATTGATTCCGCATCTGACATCTCTGATTTATATAAGATCTCACCATAATCATATGTATTGCTATCAACTGTAAGTATCAGGTATAGTATGGCACTATCATTTAATGCAAGGTGGGTAGCATGCTTTAACGCTTCGAGGGAACTCTCAGAAAAGTCAACTGAACACAAGATTTTCTGTAATCTTATCATGCTATCCATAAATTCAGTTTTATTATTTAGTGAAAAAATCTTTAAGGCATGACAAATTTGTGACCGGATTGTCTAACTGTTAATACAGGACAAGGCGCTTTTCTTACTACCTTTTCAGATACACTTCCAAGCATTATGTGTGCAATCCCACTCCTTCCGTGTGTGCCCATTACAATTAAATCTATATCATTGTCCTTTGCTGCTTTTATGATTTCAACAAAAGGAACACCAAATGATATTATCGTTTCAACCTTATCTTGTAACTCTTTTGCAACTTCCTCCAGTAATTTATCCTTTAAGCGATCCATAGAAGTTTGATCGATCACTGGTGCTATAGTAGATGTCTCTGGTTCGTAAATAGGACCACCATAATCATATATCCTGCTATCAACTATATGGATCAGGTATAGTGTGGCACCCTCATTTAATGCAAGGTGAGTAGCATACTTTAGCGCTTCAAGGGAACTCTCAGAAAAGTCAACTGAACACAAGATTTTCTGTAATCTTATCATGCTATCCATAAATTCAGTTTTATTATTTAGTGGAAAAATCTTTAAGGCATGACAAATTTGTGACCGGATTGTCTAACTGTCAATACAGGACAAGGCGCTTTTCTTACTACCTTTTCAGATACACTTCCAATCATTATATGTGCGAGACCTGTCCTGCCATGGGTGCCAATTACTATCATATCTATCTTGTCTTTCTTTGCTACGCTTATAATTTCGGCAAAAGGTATTCCCTGCACAACCATGGACTCTATCTCCATATCATTTCTAATTTCTTCTGGTATACATTCAATGAGTTTTGTTTTTAGCTGTTTAATTGTTTCGTCATCTGGTACTTGTTTTGCCATCATATCTATACTTTCATCAAAAGTCCGTATGTCAATAACGTGTAACAAATATAGCTTCGCCTTCTCTTTTATGGCAAATGACACAGCATACCTAAGCGCCTCTTTTGAACCCTCTGAATGATCAATGGGACAGAGTATCTTTTTAAGATTTATCATGTTATTACTCCTGCTAGCGTGAATTTATTAATTTCTTGGTGGACATTGCCCACCCTACAGAACCTGAATACTTTAATGGTAAATTCATTTTGAGAAGGCAAATGTCAATTCGCTGTCACCGAATTGCCGTAATGCCATAAATTAGAGACAAAAGGAGCTAATTTATCTACAGAGCAGTAAAGGGTAATTTGCTTTTCTCATCAGTCGTATGGTAGTGCTTCCAAGGATTAGGTCTCTTATTTTTGAATGACCATAGGCGCCCATCACAAGTAAGTCATAGGAGTCCTTTTCGCAAAGTTCTGAAATAACCTCTACAGGATCACCACTTTCAAGAATGGTGTTATGAGTTATGTTGTTTTCTCTCAAATATCCAATAGCTTCGGACATGATCTCTTTTCCTTTGCCATTATCATCGCAGGCATTTATAACGGTCAGGGGCAAACACATTCGTTGAGAGATCTCTGCGCCTGTATGTAATGCCTTAGTCGAAAAAGGGCTTCCATCATATGCAATGAGCATTTTTGTAATTATCTTATACTTTCCAGGGGTAACCATTATGGGTTTATGTGTCTGCCTTGCTACTGATTCAAGGTTTGAGCCCAGTAGGGAATCACGCCACAAAGCATGTTCGCCTGACATCCCCATTGAAATCATATCACATCTTTCGGCAGATTTAACTATTTCTTTGCTTACAATTCCTTCTTTTATTCCTCGAACACAAGGAATATTTGCAGTATTACATTTTCCCTCAAGCTCATCCAATGCGGCATTTGCAATGTCTTCCATAAGTTTTCTTACTTTCTGCTGGAAGTCGCCGTACGGCACCATCCCACCAATACTTGTACCTAAATCTCTCATAAAAGGTCCAGCCAGCTTTTTTATGTCCATAATTGAAATACCAATTATTTCTGAATTAAATGACCTTGACAGTTCGATTGCATATTCAACTGCTACAAGGCTTGTATCTGAACCGTCTACTGGTACAAGTATTGTCTTAAGCATCTTAATCCCCGTAAAACGTCATAAACTCAGGTTGAATTAAACTACTGAGTATGTCACATCTTGAAATTACACCAATTAAATTCCCTTTTCTTACTACTGGCACTCTAATAATGTTATGTTCAGTCATTAATTTGATTATTTCTTCAACATTGGTTTCCTCTTCTACACAAATAGGATCCTTTGTCATAATATCTTCAGCACAAACCTTTTGTAAATCTTTGCCTTCCTTTACTGCCTTAAGGAGATCAAACTCACTTATAACACCGACCACCTTGCCATCGTCGACAACAGGAAGTCCACTGTACATACCAGATAGTAATTTTATAGCCAAATCTCTACCATTCGTTTTTTTTGCTGCAGCGGTTACTATCTTATTCATTATTTCTTTTGCTAACATAACGGCCCCCTTCCTTCAGTAAAAAAATAAAATAGTGTAAATACAGTTAATTTTTGAATGTTTTATTAAGCATACTGTTTATCAAAGATTATTTTAGAGTAATAATACTATACTATATATTTAAAGTCCACATTTAATTATTGGCAAACGGATACAGTAACAGAGCCAGGTTCGGCAAAGTCGATAGGTTGCAGTTAAGACGTCTGTTTCGTACGGAGCAAGGGTGACGAACCCCGTTTACAAGGTTATAGTTGACATTTATAAGCTAATGCATAAGATTAAAGAAAAAATATGTATAAGGGAGAGACGATATGCGCAAAACAATGGAAATAAGTAAACATAAATTGGCTGTGGCAAAAAAAATTTTAGGGGCAAAAAATGATACCAAGGCAGTTGATGAGGCTTTGTCTATGGTAATTGCAAATAAAGAAATTGAGAAAGCTATTAAGAATTTATTTGGATCCATGCCAAATTTTGAGACAAAATGAAGCCGATAGTTATAGATACACCAGTTTGGGTTGATTGGGCTAGAGGAAAAAATGAAGAGAGTCTTAAATTGATACATGGGAGAATGGTTTATATGCCATCTGTTGTTATAATGGAATTATTGGCTGGTGCTAGAGATAAATATTCTAAAAAAACAATAAAATCAACAATAGATCCATTTATTAAGCACAATAGAATAGTAAATCCTGGGTTGAAAGATTTTGTTAAAGCAGGCGATGTTTTATCACAATTAGAATGGCCTGCATCTAAAAGATCAAATGATGTATTAATAACAGTGTTAACCGGGAAAATAGGCGCACAAATAATAACATCTAACCCAAAAGATTTTGAGCCTATCTGTAGATTATTAAACATAAATATCTTAAACACGTCATAACTATCCCCCTTTTTCCTTTGCGTTCTGCGGTGAATAATGTTTTATATTGCAAAACAAACCCACTCTTTTATAATATTTAAGTCAATAATATAGTTACAAATCACTTTTACTATATTTTAAATATCTTCATATGAAGAAACGTTCTAATGTTTATACAATTTTGATA